>SFAQ01000082.1:0-46663 GCA_007096525.1 Microcystis wesenbergii Mw_QC_B_20070930_S4
GTCCCACAGTCTGGACAATCCCATTCTCGAATATTTAACGGCATTTTCAAGGGCAATATACCCACAATTACTACACCGCTTAGAACTAGGAAACCATCTATCTATTTCGATGTAATTTCTCCCATACCAATGGCATTTATAGGCTAATTGTCGAGTTATTTCTCCCCAACTAACGTCAGATATTGCCTGAGATAATTTCGGGTTTTTGACCATATTCTTGACGGCTAAGTTCTCAACCACAATCGTTTGGTTTTCACGAACTAATTGAGTGGTTAGCTTATGTAAATGGTCTTTTCTGCTATCGGTGATTTGAGCGTGAATCTTGGCTACTTTGATTCTGGCTTTTTCTCGATTTTTTGACCCTTTCTGTTTTCTAGAAAGATTTTTCCGATGCCCTTCGCAGTCTCCGATAATGCTTTTTAAAATGCTTGGGATTAGATACTTTGTCACCATCGCTGGTAATCACGAGGCTACTAATTCCTAAGTCAATTCCGATGGCTTTATCGGTTGGGGGTAATGGTTTAATTGTTGGGTCATCAAATCTAATTGAGATATGCCAACGTCCAGAAGGATGTAATCTGACTGTTACTGTGCTTGGTTCACAGCTTTCTGGGATTTGTCTTGACCATCGAATAGGTAAAGGTTCTGTGCATTTAGCTAAATAAATTTGTTTGTCTTTAAATTTAAAAGCAGATTTAGTAAATTCGGCACTTCCTCCTTGATGTTTTTTCTTAAAGTTAGGATACTTAGTACGACCAGCAAAGAAGTTAGTGAAAGCTGTTTGTAGGTGTCTTAACCCTTGTTGTAAAGGTACACAGCTAACTTCGTTTAAAAAGTCTAATTCTTCTTGCTTTTTCCAATCAGTTAGCATTGAAGACGTTTCAGTATATCCTACTCTTTCTTGTCTTTCGTACCAACCTTGTGTTCTGAGATGGAGAGCTTTATTGTAAACCAATCTTACACAGCCCAAAGTGCGCCGCAATAGCGACTCTTGTTCGGGTGTGGGGTAAAATCGAAACAAATAGGCTTTTTCCATGTCTCACATTTTAGCATATATTTCGTAAATGTGTTAACATTTAACAGTAAAGCCGTCGTAGAACGACGGGGTTTCAGACCCAAATTTTCGATGAAGGAAAATCTAGGCTAATCTGGCCGCCGTGCGTAAAATTTGGCCGGCTAACATGGCGGCCCCAAAACCATTATCGATATTAACCACACCGATACCGACCGCACAGGAATTGAGCATAGTTAACAAAGGAGCAATACCACCGAAACTGGTTCCGTAACCGATACTGGTGGGAACGGCGATCACCGGGCGATCGACTAATCCCGCTACCACACTTGGTAAGGCTCCGTCCATTCCCGCAACAACAATTAACACATCAGCAGCATCCAGTAGATGGCGATGATTCAAGAGGCGATGAATTCCCGCTACTCCCACATCCCAGAGACGCTGCACGGAAAAACCGCATAATTGAGCAGTAACCGCCGCTTCCTCCGCTACGGGAATATCGGCAGTTCCCGCCGTTAGGATGGAAATTATCCCTTTTGGGGGATTTTCTGGGGCAGCTGCGGCAATGGCACAGATGCGGGCTAAGGGATAATAAACCAAGTCTGTTACCTGTTCCTGTAGCTGGGCCGCTATCTCTGCTTCAATGCGGGTGGCCATAACCACGGTACTATTTTGACGCAATACACCGATAATTTGGGCGATTTGAGCGGTGGTTTTACCCGGCCCCCAGATAACCTCCGGAAATCCCGTTCTTAATTGACGATGATGGTCAATTTTAGCGAAGTCTTCCACCGGTTCAAAGGGGAGATGTTTAAGTTTATCTAAGGCTGTCTCCGGGTTAATTTCTCCCCTGGCAACGGCGGTCAGCAGCGATCGCAAATCGGCAGCATGGAACATGGTCAGTTATCAGTTATCAGTTATCAGTTATCAGTGGGTAAGTTAACAGTTATCAGATTTGAGTTTTAAGTGAGCAGTATGTGTTAAGTGACCAGTATTAAATAGCAGTTTCTTGCCATCTTTTCACTGATTACTGATCACTGATTACTGATTACTGCTCACTGCTATTAGGAGGCCATGGTAGCTGCCGGACGGCGGCGGCGATAAGTACGATTGTTCGCTGGTTCCGTTGCCGCCGCTTGCAGGAGGAAAATCACTAGAGGTTGACTCTGTAACTCCCGTTTGATTAAACGTTGCAAAGTCGTCTCGATTTCGGCCCGCAAACCGGCCCAATCCGTGGCCCCCGTGGCGGTTTTAAATTCCCCGATGCGATCGCTTAAACAGCGTTTGATCGCCCGAATAATTAACTGATTCAGCAGCGAGATTTCCACTTTTGTCACCACACCGCGCAAATTAATCTCTGGGGGTGCGCTTAATTGTCCCTCAGCGTTAACGAAGGATGCGATCGTAATCACACCATCTTCGGCTAACTGTTGTCTTTCCTGCATAATGTGTTCGTGGACCACACCCGCTTGATCAACTAACTCGATTCCCGAAGGCACTGGCGCGCCAAGGGCAATGCGATCGCCAGTTAACTCGATCGTGTCACCATTTTTGACAATCACCATATTTTCGGCAGCAATACCCATACTTTGGGCCATCTGAGCGTGTTTGACCAGCATTCGGTGTTCTCCATGCACTGGCACAAAAAACTTCGGCCGCGTCAAAGATAACATCAATTTATGGTCTTCTTGGGAACCATGGCCGGAAACGTGAATTCCCTTATCGCGTCCGTAAACCACGTTAGCACCCTGCATCATCAGACGATCAATTGTATTAACCACAGCGATCGTATTACCCGGAATCGGATTAGCGGAAAAGACAATCGTATCCCCCTGACGCGCACGAATATGAGGATGTTCACCCTTAGAAATCCGCGTCATGGCCGCTAAAGGTTCCCCCTGGGAGCCTGTGGTTAAAATGACGATTTTCTCATCGGCTAAATTGCGGGTCGCTTTCAAGGGTTCAAATAGATCATCGGGACATTTTATATACCCCAAATTGCGCGCATGAGCGATGACATTTAACATCGATCGACCCACTACCACCACTTTCCGGTTAAATTTCTGGGCCAATTTCAACACCAGATTAATCCGATGCACCGAGGAAGCAAAGGTAGTGATCATAATCCGTCCCGTTGCTTGGTTAAAAACCCGCTCTAAACCGGGATAAACGGAAGCTTCCGAGGGAGTATAACCGGGTACTTCTGCGTTAGTGGAATCACTCAATAAACATAGCACCCCTTTCTCGCCATGTTCGGCAATTTTTTGCAGATCAAAAAATTCGCCATCCACAGGAGTATGGTCAATTTTAAAATCTCCCGTGTGAATAACTACCCCCAAAGGAGTGTGAATTGCTACACAAAAACTATCGGCGATCGAGTGGGTATTACGGATATATTCCACCATGAAAGATTTACCTAAACGCACCATTTGCCGAGGAACAACGGTTTCTAATTTGGTACGATTTACTAATCCTGCTTCTTCCAATTTATCCCGCAGTAAAGCCATCGCTAGACGCGGACCGTAGATAATTGGTACATCAAATTGTTTGAGATGGTAGGGAATGCCACCGATATGATCTTCGTGACCGTGGGTGACGATCATACCCTTAATTTTATGGCGATTTTCTCTTAGATAAGTCATATCGGGAAGCACTACATTGACCCCGTGCATATCATCGGAAGGAAAAGCTAAACCAGCATCCAGTAGAATAATCTCATCATCGTATTCAAAAACACAGGTGTTTTTGCCGATTTCGTGTAATCCTCCTAGGGGAATGATTTTTAGTTTTGCTTGGGTTTTATCTTGATTCATTAGGTATCCTTTGATGGTAAGTTATGATGATTTTTCAGGTGGGTTTTGTGGACGGGAAATCTCAAAAAATGAATAGTTAGAATAAGTCTAACTAGGGAAATAACACCTAGTTAAAGTCACTTAGTATCAATACTTTCTAGCAGTTCTAAACTATATTTCTTTTCTTCTAGTGAAGCTATTAACATTATAACCTATTTCTCGAAAAAATCCTAGTTTAGTTAGCCAAATTTTCTAGTATTTTTCTAGATTAAAGCCAATTCTTGCATAATTTTTGCTAATCCTTCTTCTAACTCTGGACTTAAGGAACATAAAGGAAGTCTTAGACCCCCCACTTCCCAACCGACTAGATTTAAGGCCGCTTTAATTGGAATTGGATTAGTGGCACAGAATAAACCTTTAAACAGGGGAAATAATTTCAAGTTAATCTCGATCGCTTTGGCCGCATCTCCAGTTAATAAAGCTTGAATCATTCCTTGAATTTCTTCTCCCACTAGATGACTAGCAACACTGACCACTCCCACCGCACCACAGGTCATCAGGGGTAAGGTGAGAAAATCATCGCCAGAATAAATAGCGAAATTTTCAGGAGTATGACAGTAAATCTTACAGGTTTGTTCTAAATTACCACTAGCTTCTTTTACCGCCACAATATTATCAACTGCTGCCAGTTTAATAATCGTTTCCGGGGTCATATTTTGACCCGTACGACCGGGGATATTATAAAGCATTACTGGCAGATCGGGACAAGCTTTGGCAATGGTCAGAAAATGCTCGTATAAACCCTCTTGGGGAGGTTTATTGTAGTAGGGAACCACTTGCAAAGAACCATCTAAACCCAGTTTAGCAGCCTGTTGGGTAGCTTCGATCGCTTCGGAAGTGGAATTAGAACCCGTCCCCGCGATCACTTTTCCCCGACCATTAACCGCTTTTTTGACAATACTAAATAGTTCGTATTCTTCCTGCCAACTTAGGGTGGGTGATTCTCCCGTCGTCCCACAGACCACTATACCATCGCTACCGTGAGTAACTAGATAATCGGCCAATTTTTCCACCATCCCATAATTAACTTGACCCTCGACGGTGAAGGGTGTCACCATCGCCGTAATTACTCGTCCAAAATATGTTGTTTCACTCATTGATCAGTTATCAGTTATCAGTTATCAGTTATCAGCTTCTGAAGGCAAGAGGCACTCTTGCAAGAGGCAAAAGAAAGAATCTGGCAATCCTCCTAAGTAGGGAGGCACAATTAATTATTTGTAGGATGGGTTAGCGCACTTCGTAACCCATGCAGGCGTTGGGTTTCATGCTTCAACCGTTCGGCTGAGCTCACGGCCGAAGCCCAACCTACGTTCATCTTATATTTAATTAAGTACATCGAAGCTTTTAGCCTAACAAATCGATTTATCAGTTTTTGAGCCATCAACAACCAGACTTTACTTATTCGATTAATTAGCTATTTTTCTAATTATCATCGCCTTGCTCTAGCTGATGGCTGATAGCTTAATTATCAAACTGTTGCTAATCTTGAACCGACGAGATTTTTCTTGACTAAAAGTTCGGCAATTTGTACAGCATTTAAAGCCGCACCCTTGCGAATTTGATCGCCGCATAGCCACAATTCTAGACCGTTAGGATGGGAAATATCTTGACGGATACGGCCCACTAATACATCATCGCGACCAGTAGCATCCATTGGCATGGGAAAATAATTAGCGTCCCAATCTTCCACTAATTTTACCCCTGGAGCGGACTGAAGAATTTCCCTGGCCTTCAGCACAGAAAAAGGCCGACTAAATTCTAGGTTAACCGATTCCGAATGGGCCCGCAGGACGGGAACCCTCACACAGGTGGCGCTAACCCGCAACCCCGGACAACTAAAAATCTTGCGGGTTTCGTTGACCATTTTCATTTCTTCCTCGCAGTACCCTTGACCATTAATGGGGGTATTGTGGGGAAAAAGATTAAAAGCGAGGGGATAGGGGAAAGAATTGGTCGGAGGTTGCCGATTGTCAAGAATTGCTCGTGCTTGCTCTTTCACTTCCTCCATGGCTCGGGCCCCAGCACCACTAGCGGACTGATAAGTAGAAACTACTACTCGCTCGATCGCCTGTACTTGGTGAAGAGGCCAGATCGCCACTCCTAAAAGAATTGTCGTACAGTTGGGATTAGCGATAATGCCCCGGTGATTGTCCACACTGTCGGGATTGATTTCCGGGACAACCAGAGGCACATCGGGATTCATGCGAAAAGCACTGGAGTTATCGATAATTGTCGCACCGGACTCGACAATAGTTTTCGCCCAAGCTTTTGAGGTGGACCCCCCCGCAGAAGCGAGAACGATATCCACGTCCTGAAAAGAGCGCTCGTTTACCGCTTCGATGAGGAGACTTTCGCCCTGAAAATTGAGGGTTTTTCCAGCAGAACGCTCGGAAGCCAGTAATTTTAGACTAGCGAGAGGAAATTGACGACTAGCTAATAACTCTAGTAATTCCGTTCCCACGGCCCCGGTGGCCCCTAAAATAGCGACCCGTACTTTTTGACTCAAATTGTGTTACCTCCTGACGAGTTGGGTGATGATAATGATCCGAAGAAATCGTTAAAGTAAAAATCTTTTTCTGCCCACCGAGTTATTCTCAAGCTTGGACTCATCGGCTTTTGATCAGCAAAATTTTCTGATTGGGCTTAACTGCCCCAAGGACGGAATAAATTAAATATACCCCATTGACCGCTAAAATAAAAAGATTGTGAGAGCTTGGGGAGCAACTGCAGCTATTCCCCTAGAATATCATGAGCGGGACGGATCCACCGCAGGCGTAAACACCGCTCACTCTATTATAAACGTTCCTTGTCGTAAGAGCTAGAAAAATCAATGAAAGTTATTCAGGAAAAGCTTCCTGCCAGTCAGATAGGTTTAGAAATTGAAATTCCCGCCGAAACCACGAAAAACACCCACGAGAAAGTGGTAAATAATTTAGCGAAGTCGGCCAATATACCCGGTTTTCGCCCCGGTAAGGTTCCCCGTCAGATTCTTCTACAAAGATTGGGAACTAAGGCAGTAAAAGCGGCGGTAATTGAGGAATTAATCGAGAATTGTCTCGAATCTGCCCTAAAACAGGAGGGAATCGAGTTCCTGGGTACTCCCCAGCTATTGTCTCAGTTTGAGGATTTGATCGCTGCCTATGAACCGGGTAAAGTTTTGACTTTTTCAGCTTCCGTGGATGTGGCCCCGACAATTATTCTCGGAGATTACGAAAATCTGAGCGTTACTGCCGAAGAAACCGTTTATGATCCCGAATCCGTGGAAAATTGGTTTAAAGAGCGTCAAGAACAGTTAGCGACATTGGTTCCCGTGGAAGATCGCGGAGCGCAGCTGGGAGATGTGGCGATCGTTGATTATCGGGGAAAATCCGCCGAAACTGGCGAAGATATCCCGGACATTGACGGTGAAGAGCTGCGGGTGGATATGGAAGCAGGACGCTTTATCGAGGGGATGGTGGAAGGAATTGTCGGCATGAAACCGGAAGAAGTCAAAGAGATGACTTTAACTTTCCAGGAAGATTATCCCAAAGAAGATGTGGCAGGAAAAGCGGTAATTTTTACCATTACGATGAAAGAGTTAAAAGCCAAGGAATTACCAGAGCTTGACGACGATTTTGCCCAAGAAGTCAGCGATCAGGAGACAATCGCCGAATTAAGAGCAAGTTTAGAGAAGCGTTTCCAAGAACAAGCGGAGAAGGAAACCAAAGACAGCATTTATGAGGCTTTAACCAAGGAATTAGTCAAGGGTGCGACTTTAGACTTACCGGAGACGCTGATCGAAAAGGAAGTGACGCAAATTTTGACCCAAAGCTTCATGCAGTTCCAACAAATGGGGCTAGATGTCAACCAGTTGTTTACAAAAGATAATATTCCCAAACTGCGGGAAAACGCCCGTCCCGATGCGATCGAAAGTCTAAAACAGACTCTCGTGGTGCAGGAATTGGCTAAAGTCGCAGGTATTGAAGTTAGTCCCGAAGCGGTAGCGGAAAAAATCGCTAAAATCATGGCGGAATTGTCCGATCGCGACATAGATAGGGAGCGTCTAGAGGCGGTAATTACCGAAGAAATGCTGGCGGAAAACACCCTGGCATGGCTGAAAGAAAAAGCTACTATCACCCTTGTCCCCAAAGGTTCCCTAGAGGAAGAAACAAGCGAGGAGGAGGAAACAGAAGAAGCCTTGGCAGCCGCCGACGTGGAAGTGTTGGCAGCAGAGGAAGAATAACCGTAAGGAGTTAGCAGTCGTGTTGGGGTGTTGGGGTTTTAGGGTATTGGTTGAATTCCCCCATCCCCCAACCCCCATCCCCTGATTGCTGCCAACAAAGGAAAACTTAGGGCATAATAGATGGACAGAAGTGCTAAAGATGCTTAACATTTGCCAGTAAAAGCTCCACAGCCAAGCAAAACCCCTAAGATTGTGATAGCGGAACCGAAAAAATTATGCTCGAATCGAGATCACCTGACTACCCAATTACCAGTAATTGTCGCCCTGCTATCTACGCCAACACGGGGAGAAATTCCCTAACTAACGTTTTACCCGTGGTAATCGAACAGTCTGGCATGGGTGAACGGGCTTTTGATATCTATTCTCGACTCTTGCGCGAGAGAATTGTCTTTTTGGGAACTCCCGTCGATGATCAGGTCGCTGATTCGATCGTCGCCCAACTCCTCTACTTGGAGGCAGAAGATCCCGAAAAAGATATCCAACTCTATATCAACTCCCCCGGCGGTTCCGTTTATGCCGGACTAGCTATCTACGACACCATGCAACAAATTCGCCCCGACGTGGCGACAATTTGTTTCGGTTTAGCCGCTAGTATGGGAGCATTCCTGCTTTGTGGCGGCGCGGCAGGTAAACGGATGTCCCTACCCAGTAGCCGGATCATGATTCACCAACCCCTCGGCGGCGCCCAAGGTCAAGCTAGTGATATCGCCATCCAAGCCAAAGAGATCCTCTATATTAAACAGAGACTCAACACCATGCTGGCTCACCACACCGGTCAACCCTATGATCGCATCGCCAACGACACCGAACGGGACTTTTTTATGTCCGCCGTCGAAGCCAAAGAATATGGGTTAATCGATCTGGTGATTTCCCGTCCCGAACTTCCCGATCCTACCGTTCCCGTTACTTCCCTGTAAATAAACTATGTCTAAATACGACTCCCACCTCAAGTGTTCATTTTGCGGCAAATCCCAGGAACAAGTGCGAAAATTAATCGCCGGGCCGGGGGTCTATATTTGTGACGAGTGTGTGGAACTCTGTAACGAAATTCTCGATGAGGAATTGATGGAACCGCCCAGTCCGGTCGCCCCAGTGGAGGAACGTCCCAACAAACGGCGATCGGGCCAAAACAAAACCACTTGGGAACAAATTCCCAAACCAAGAGAGATTAAAAAACACCTCGATGACTACGTTATTGGTCAAAATGAGGCGAAAAAAGTGCTGTCTGTGGCCGTTTATAACCATTACAAACGCCTCAAAGATATCCAAACCCAAAAAGCCGGTGGCGGCAATCCGGAAGATAGCATCGAACTGCAAAAATCCAATATTCTGTTAATTGGTCCGACAGGATCGGGAAAAACCCTTCTAGCTCAAACTCTGGCTAAAATCCTCGATGTACCTTTTGCTGTCGCCGATGCCACCACTTTAACCGAGGCTGGTTATGTGGGGGAAGATGTGGAAAATATTCTCTTGCGTCTGTTACAAGTGGCAGATTTAGACGTGGAAGAGGCGCAGCGGGGCATTATCTACATCGATGAAATCGATAAAATTGCCCGTAAGAGCGAAAATACCTCGATTACCCGGGATGTGTCGGGAGAAGGGGTTCAGCAAGCTTTACTGAAAATGTTAGAGGGAACGATCGCCAATGTTCCCCCCCAAGGCGGCCGCAAACACCCCTATCAGGATTGTATTCAGATTGACACCAGCAATATCCTGTTTATCTGCGGTGGGGCGTTTGTCGGTTTAGATAAGGTGATCGATCAGCGTCTCGGTAAAAAATCCATGGGCTTTATTCAACCCGGAGATGGCCAAGCTAGTAAGGATAAGGTAGCAGCAGGGTTATTAAAACAAATGACTCCCGATGATTTAGTCAAATTTGGCATGATTCCAGAGTTTGTCGGTCGGATTCCCATCCTAGCGGCCCTGTCACCCCTGGATGAGGAAGCTTTAATCGCTATCCTGACGCAACCCCGCAACGCTTTGGTGAAACAGTATCAAAAACTGTTGAAGATGGACAATGTACAGTTAGAGTTTAAATCTGATGCCGTCCTAGCGATCGCCCAAGAGGCCTATCGTCGTAAAACCGGGGCCCGGGCCCTGCGGGGTATTGTGGAAGAATTAATGCTCGATGTCATGTACGAATTGCCCTCGCGCAAGGACGTGAAACGCTGTTTAATCACCCGCGAAATGGTGGAAAAACGTTCCACGGCAGATCTATTGGTTCATCCTTCCTCTCTACCCAGTCAAGAATCCGCTTAAAGGGAAAAATCGAGGTTAACCATGCTCAATACCGTTCCCGCGATTGTCAAAGAAGGCCGGATCGAACTCCTCGAATCCGTGCCGATTCCAGAGGGTACTAGGGTTCTAGTCACCCTCATCCCGGAGGAGACAAACTCGGATTTCTGGCAAAAAGTCAGCGAAACTGCTCTCGCTAAGATTTGGGATAATCTGGAAGACGACATCTATGAACGATTACTCGAAGCTTGAAATCGTTCTCGTTCGTTATCCTTAAGAGAATCGGACGACTATCGGACACAGATGCGCGACGTTGGCAAAACTCTTGACGAGGATGGCTAGGTATCTAAGTAGGTGGGTGGAATTAAATATAAGATGAACGTAGGTTGGGCTTCGGCCGTGAGCTCAGCCGAACGGTTGAAGCATGAAACCCAACGCCTGCATGGGTTACGCTACCGCTAACCCATCCTACAAATAATTGTACCTCCCTACTTAACTATCATGAAAACCGAAATAATCGATAAAAAAGTCACTGTCCGCGGTGTTCCCCACTATTACGAGTGGATTCGGGGGTCGGAATCTGTTCAGAAAAAGCCGGTGATGGTGTTTATTCATGGTTGGGGAGGATCGGGACGCTATTGGCGATCAACGGCTGCGGCAATTTGCGATCGCTTTGATTGTTTGTTGTACGATATGCGCGGTTTTGGTCGGTCTAAATTGCCAGAAAAATCTCTTGATCTTTCCTACGATTTAGAAGAATATGCCCTTGATTTGGCCTTGTTTTTAGATAGTTTGGAAATTGAAAAAATCTATCTCAATAGTCACTCTATGGGGGCATCGGTGGCGACTTTTTTTATTACTATGTACCCCGAAAGAGTGGTCAAAGCAATTTTAACCTGTAATGGCATTTTTGAGTATAATAAAGCGGCTTTTGCTGCCTTCCATAAATTCGGTAAGTATGTGGTACAGTTTCGTTATGATTGGTTTTTAAAAGTACCTTTTGCCGATCGATTATTTATGGCGAGATTTTTGCATCGATCGATCCCAAAATCAGAAAGAATTGCTTTTTTAGAAGATTTTTTAGCGGCGGATTACGAGGCCGCCCTAGGCACAATTTATACATCTGTGAGTGAAAAAGCAGTGGAAATTATGCCGGGTAAATTTGCCGAGATTAAGATACCAACTCTTTTAGTGTCTGGGGAAAAAGACATTATTATCCCCGCCAAAATGGGCAAAATGGCGGCAGATTTGAATAATAATATCCAGTATGTGGAGATGGCTAATACTGCTCACTTTCCCATGTTAGAAGATGCCCCTACTTATCTAAGAAAATTGCAAGATTTTTTAGAAATTAATTAGAATGCCAAAAGATCAGGAAAAACGCCCCAAGGCCACACCAATCAGGATAGTAACCCCGAAAAAGAGACGATACCAGACAAAAACCCAGGTACTCTGTTTTTTGAGATAATCTAATAACCAAGCGATCGAAAGATAGGAAAATATCGCCGAGGAAATTACCCCAATACCCAGGGGAATTAATTCACTGGTGTTAATCTGGTCGAGAACTCCTTTAAATTCCACTAAACCGGCTAAAGTTATCGCCGGAATCCCCAACAGAAAGGAAAATCGCGCCGCTACGGCCCTTTCTAAACCCATGAATAACCCGGCAGTTAAGGTGGACCCAGAACGAGATACCCCCGGTATTAGGGCTAAAGCTTGGGCTAATCCCATTAAAACCCCGTCTTTTTGTCGCAAAGTCTCGAAACTGCGTTTATGTTTCCCGATTTTTTCGGCCGTACCTAAGAGTAAAGACATGACTATGGAGGCACAGGCGATCGCTGTCATGCTTCTCAGGGGGGAGTTATCTAAATCGGGAATGAAAAGTTTCATTAACAAACCGAAGAAAACGATCGGAATTGTGCCTAGGATAATCCCCACGGCTAAACGAAAATCCTGGGAACGATAATCGGAACTAGCCACCGCTTTCACCATTCCTGTGGATATTTGCCTTAAATCCTGCCAAAAATAGGACAATACCGCCGCAATACTGCCCAATTGAATCACTGCTGTATAGGTGACACCGGGATCTCCCCAACCCAAAAAGACGGGAATCGCTTTTAAATGAGCGGTACTACTAATCGGCAAAAATTCCGTCACTCCCTGCACAAATCCCAAAAAAATCGCCTGTAACCAGTTAATTTTTGCCAGAGGTATGGCGCTAGTGGTTGATTGGGCAATGACGGCGGGTGTAATCGCCAAAATCACCGTTATTATCGCTATTCTTAGCCATTTATAGCTTTTTTTCAGTAAGGAAAACATCATTTTTCAGTAAAAAAGGGGTTGGGTGTGGGGTGTGGGGAGATGGGGAAATTAACTGATCAATATTACTGCCTTTTGTCTATTTCCCATTCTCCTGTCTCCTATCTCCTATCTCCTGTCTCCTGTCTCCTATCTCCTGTCTCCTGTCTCCTATCTCCTGTCTCCTATCTCCTGTCTCCTAATTTAAGTATAAATACTTGTTGACAACTCATAGTCGTTATGAGTACACTTAATTTAGACAAACTCGAAATGAGTACGACTTAGTAATTAGGAGTTGAAGATTATGCTACCAAACCGAGAAGGGCAGAGAGTTCCCGATGTCACCTTTCCCGTGCGTCAAAATAATCAATGGGTGAACATCACCAGCGAGGAATTATTCAAAGGAAAAACCGTTGTTCTTTTTGCCTTACCCGGGGCATTCACTCCCACCTGTTCCACCTCCCATTTACCCGGATATAACGAATTAGCCCCAGTTTTTCGGGAAAATGGCGTAGATACTATTGTTTGCTTGTCGGTGAACGATACCTTTGTCATGAACGAGTGGGCAAAAGACCAAGAATGTGATAATGTCCTCTTGATTCCCGACGGTAACGGCGAATTTAGCGCAGGAATGGGGATGTTAGTCGATAAAGCTGACTTAGGTTTCGGTAAACGTTCTTGGCGCTATTCGATGCTAGTCAAAGATGGTGTTATCGAGAAAATGTTCATCGAACCGGAAGAACCGGGAGATCCTTTCCAAGTCTCCGATGCGGAAACGATGTTACACTACATCAACCCAGAGGCCAAAAAACCGCCTTTAGTCTCTCTTTTCTCGAAAGTGGGCTGTCCCTACTGCCTCCGGGCCAAGAAAATGTTAGAAGAAAAAGGCCTACAATACGAAGAAATTATCCTCGGACGCGATGCCACCAGTCGCTCTCTGCGGGCCATGAGTGGCAATACCACCACCCCGCAAGTCTTCATTAACGGGCAATTAATTGGCGGTTCGGAAGAATTAGCGGCTTATTTAGGAGCATAATTAATCAGTTATCAGCTTCTGATTTTTCAATCAATTAGGCATTTTTCGGCTCTCTTATTCTTTGTGTGATAAGTTTAACTTATATAGGAGCGATCAATCTTTGTGTTCTTTGTGTCTTTGTGGTTTGTTCCACTCGGTCTCGCGTAGCGAGCGCGTTGCGACCGCCCGCAGGACTGTATCTTAGAATACATTTTACCCACCAAACCGAAGAGAGCCATTTTTCTAGTTATTCTGTTAACTGATCAAGGAGAAAGATTATGGTAGCCACTCCAGTCAAAACCAAAACCACGGGACAATACTACGCCACCCGCATCGATTTAGCATTAGATATCCGCAAAGCTATTGTAGAAATCTTAAGCCAAACCCTTGCCGCTAGTTTAGACCTAAAAACTCAGGTTAAACAAGCCCACTGGAACGTCAAAGGTTTAAATTTCTACCAATTGCACAGCCTATTCGACGAAATGGCCACGGAATTAGAAGAATATGGGGACATGGTAGCAGAACGGATTACCGCTTTAGGTGGAACCGCTTTGGGAACAGCGCGCATCGCTGCCGCTAACTCGATTCTGCCAGAATATCCGGCTGATATCGTCGATGGTAGTGAACATATCCTTGCTTTAGCCGAACGTTATGCCTTATACGCTTCCCATCTTCGTTCTGCTATTGATACCACTGGCAATCAAGGGGATGCCGACACAGCAGATCTCTATACGGAAATCTCCCGGGACATCGATAAACGTCTCTGGTTCCTAGAAGCGCATCTGATTAAATCGGAAGATGTCATCGGTTAAATATAGATAAATTTGGGGTGTGTTAACGTAGCCTAATACACCTTAGATTTTGGAACTAAGCCCTTGCATCCCCACATTACGCCTAGTGTGGTTGGTAGGGGTCTAGGGCATAGGTCCTTAGAGGTAAAAGTATTAAAGAAATCTGTTCAAGACAAACAGCGATTATCGGTGATCTTGCTTAGGGTAACAAAAAGGCTTACAGTAAAATGTGCCATAAATTATCAAATCTACTAAATTAATTAAGCTGTGCCGAAAGTTGTTATTGCAGGTAACTGGAAAATGCACAAAACCCAAAGAGAAGCTTTGGAGTTTGTGCAAGATTTTAAATCCCATCTAGAGGAAACCCCCGACGACCGAGAAGTAGTTCTTTGTGCGCCTTTCACAGCTTTAGCTGTCCTCTCTAAAACCCTCCACGGCGGTCGTATTCGCTTAGGGGCGCAAAATGTCCACTGGGAAAAATCGGGGGCTTATACGGGCGAAATCTCGTCGGATATGTTAACCGAAATCGGGGTTCACTATGTGGTTATCGGTCACAGTGAACGCCGGCAATATTTTGGCGAAACCGATGAAACCGTCAATTTAAGGGTTATATCTGCCCAAAAACAAGGTTTAACCCCAATTCTCTGTGTGGGAGAAAGTAAAGCCCAAAGAGATGCCGGAGAAACGGAAAAGGTAATTATCAAGCAAATTCAAGCAGGTTTAGTCAATGTTGACCAAAAAAACCTCGTTATCGCCTATGAACCCATCTGGGCGATTGGCACCGGGGAAACCTGCGAAAGCGAGGAAGCTAACCGCGTTATCGGTTTGATTCGGCAACAATTAGACAATCCCGAAGTAACCATTCAGTACGGTGGTTCGGTAAAACCCGATAATATCGATGAAATTATGGCTCAATCGCAGATAAACGGGGCTTTAGTCGGTGGGGCAAGTCTAGACCCCGCCGTATTCGCCCGGATTGTTAATTATCGTTAATTGATGCTGCTGCCATGACGCGATTTTCCAAAACCCCGATGCCTTCTATTTCCACCCGAACCTTATCCCCCACCTGCAGCGGTCCGATTCCTTCGGGAGTTCCCGTTAAAATCACATCCCCCGGCAGCAGGGTCATCACTTGGGAGATATAAGCCACCAAGACATCGGGGGGAAAGACCATATCGCTGAGATAACTGCTTTGTTTGGGGTCGCTGCCATCATTGAGAAAAGTGGTTAATTGCGCCCCGATACTCAGTTCCCGGACAATCCAGGGGCCGAGGGGACAAAAACTGTCAAATCCTTTCGCCCGCGTCCATTGGCTATCTTTTTTCTGTAAATCCCTAGCGGTGACATCGTTAGCAATGGTATAACCCCAGATTTTGCTTCTGGCTTGGGCTGTGGTGCAGTTTTTGGCGGTTTCTCCGATAATTAATGCTAATTCTCCCTCATAATCTACTCTTTCCGATTGGGGCGGATAGAAAATCGTTTCACCATCGGCGATAATTGTCGTCGGTGGCTTGAGAAATAAAAGCGGTTCTTCTGGTACAGGTGTTCCCATCTCGGCGGCGTGGGCCGGGTAATTTTTGCCTACAGCAATAATTTTCGACGGGAAACAGGGGGCTAATAGTTGGTAGCTATCAGGTTCTAATTCTAGCTTGGTTAGTTGCCCTCCTTGCCAGGGAGGGGCATCAAAGACAGCAACGCTACGGTTTAGCTGTAACAGTCCGTAGAAGATTTGTCCTTGACGATGTTTCACTCGTACATAGCGTTGCGCCATATTTTTCTGGGAATGACTAGCGATCGACTCTCGGATAGTAGTATGATCATATATCCTTGCTTCTTTATTAAAGGCTAGAGAGTTATTAAAATCAATTAACCTCTGGCCTTGACAAAGAAGCCTTCTAGTCCATAAGGATTCTGACATGAGCAATAACTACGAAACTCTTTACATTCTCCGTCCCGATTTAGGGGAAGAAGTCGTTCAGCAACAAGTGGAACGTTATCGGACTCTGATTAGCGAACACAGCGCTACAGACATTGAAGTTAAGGTGTGGGGTAAAAAACGTCTGGCCTATCCCATCAAAAAACTCAATGATGGTGTCTATGTGCAGATGAATTATCAGGCAACCGGCAAGCAAGTCGCCCCCATGGAACGCACCATGCGTTTAAGTGATGAGGTTATTCGTTATTTAACCCTAAAACTCGATCGCGTGGTGGCCCCCCCTGCCGATTTATCTCCCTTAACGGAAATTCCGCCCTCTCCTATCACCGAAGCGGTGGTGGAAGATGACGGTATCTCCGCTGAAGATTAATTATAGTCACAACTCGGTCGGATCAATGCCCAATTCCCGTAATCGGGCAAAAGCGCGATCGCGTTCTTGTTGTGCTTGGTCGCGTTCCTCAAAGAGGGTTTCAGGGTCTTTAAATCGTTCCCCATTGGGATAAAAGACCTCTAAACCCTCTTCAAACATCTCAAACCGAATCCCTAGGATTGGGGAAGTCCAGGGAAAATTCAAGGCCGTTACCGGGAAAAAATCCTCTTGCTGATTGGCCCGCACCAATCCCCAGAAATCATGGGAGTCTGGGTCATAGAAAAACATCTCTAATACCCCATGCTCCCGATAGAAAGACTGCTTTTTGAGCATTTCCCTGGCACTATTGCTCGGAGAGAGGATTTCAAACACTACCTGGGGGGCAATATTGTCTTCTTGCCATTGTTTATAGCTGCCCCGCTCACCCGGTGGACGACCGAAAACCACCATGGCATCAGGAGCTTGACAGGGAGCGGGGGGTACAGTTACTTGCTGCGGATACCAGAGCAAATCCCCGGCGACAAAGACGGTTTGCTCCTTAAATAAATACTTGAGATTGGCAACCAAGCGAACAATCCAGCGATATTGAACTGTGTTGTCGGCCATGGGTTTACCGTCGGAGTCAGGATAGAAAAGTTGGGGTTCGATGGGTGCTTGAACCATGCTTTATCTCTTGCGATCGCATTTTTGCCTAACTTTATTGTATCATCGAAAATTTTGGGTTTGAAACCCCGTCCTTTTAAGACGGCTTTGCCTTAGACCTCCTGCCAAAGTTGTCTAAGTAGGGCGTGTTACGCTGTCGCTAACATACCTTTATTTTTATAAGTAACTTAGAGTATTGTTAAGATTTGATAAATTTATTAGAGGATTGTTAAGATTTGATAAAGTTAAAGTTAACGGCAAGAGCTTGACATCTACAGAATTAAACATTATAAATCAGGCAGAACCACATTTTTTAAGAGGCGTTTGCTCATGACATTAGCCAAACTTATCAAAAGTTCCATTGGGGGGGGGTAGCACTTATCAGTCTCGCCCTCTCTGTTGAAGCTGCTCAAGCCATTTCTTTTAACATTTCTTGGACGGGAGCTAATGGCTATAACTTGACAGGGATGTTTGGTTACAATGACTCCTTGATTGGAACAGGGCCGATCACGGGCGGTCAACTTGACTTTTTCATGATGGAAGTCTTCCAAAATACAACTTCTCTGGGGACTTGGCAGCCCAGCCAAGGAGGAACATTCAACTTTAACTTCAATACCACGACAGGACAATTTTTAGTTGGTGGATTAGCCGGTTCTACTACAGGTCAATTGTGGGGAACATCTGGTCCCTCGGTTTCCTTCACATCGGGCAGTAATGCGCAAGCTGTAGGCAATCCCAGCACGATTTCTAGTTCTATTATCTTGACAGCACAAAGTACCCTAACAGCCACCGTCAAACAACCTATTTCCGTCCCCGAACCCTCAAGCTCTCTGGCTATTCTCGTTGCAGGAACGGCAGTCGGATTTGGGGCTTTCTCGAAGCGGAAGTTAGCTCGATCAAAGAATAAATAGGTGGAAGTTGACGGTATCTCCGCTGAAGATTAATTATATAGTCATTTCAGATAAGTCTGATACACTCTAGACCAGTTAAACCCTTATTAACTCTAGCATTGATATTCTCAATCTTAATTGAAATGACTATAGTCACAACTGTGTCGGATCAATGCCCAATTCCCGTAATCGGGCAAAAGCGCGATCACGTTCCTGTTGTGCTTGGTTGCGTTCTTGTTGCGCTTGGTCGCGTTCTTGTTGTGCTTGGTTGCGTTCTTGTTGTGCTTGGTTGCGTTCCTCAAAGAGGGTTTCAGGGTCTTTAAATCGTTCCCCATTGGGATAAAAGACCTCTAAACCCTCTTCAAACATCTCAAAGCGAATCCCTAGGATTGGGGAAGTCCAGGGAAAATTCAAGGCCGTTACTGGGAAAAAATCCTCTTGCTGATTGGCCCGCACCAATCCCCAGAAATCATGGGAGTCTGGGTCATAGAAAAACATTTCTAATACCCCATGCTCCCGATAGAAAGACTGCTTTTTGAGCATTTCCCTGGCACTATTGCTCGGAGAGAGGATTTCAAACACTACTTGGGGGGCAATATTGTCTTCTTCCCATTGTTTATAGCTGCCGCGCTCACCAGGTGGACGGCCGAAAACTACCATGGCATCGGGAGCTTGACGGGGAGCGGGGGGTACAGTTACCTGCTGGGGATACCAGAGCAAATCTCCAGCGACAAAGACGGTTTGCCCCTTAAATAAATACTTGAGATTGGCAACCAAGCGAACAATCCAGCGATATTGAACTGTGTTGTCGGCCATAGGTTTACCGTCGGAGTCAGGATAGAAAAGTTGGGGTTCGATGGGTGCTTGAACCATGCTTTATCTCTTGCGATCGCATTTTGGCCTAACTTTATTGTATCAAGTGAAGTTTCTGTGAATCAAGAATTCCTGCTGCCAAGCTGACGCTGTGAAGGGGGATTGAAACAGATAGAATCTGGCAGGATTTTAAAGATTCATTAAAGTCAATGATAAGATGCATTAAAATCAATGGTTAATATATATACATCTAGGGGAATATATATTAGGGTCTAGGCAGAGCCACATTTTTTAGGAGGCATTTAGTTATGACATTAGCAAAAATTATCAAAAACTCCATCGGGGGGGGGTAATACTTATCAGTCTGGCGGTAGGAAGTGCAGCTACTGCCCTACCTACTTATTATGGCGATCGGGCAAGTTTCAATGCCGCCAATCCTGGATTGACGTTAGAAGATTTCGAGGACTTCGATGCTGCAGGAAACAGCACGCTATTTCCTGCCCCCATTGATAGCTCGTCCAACATACTAGGCGTGGTTTCTCCCGGTCAGGTGGCAGCTGGCATTACTTTTGCCCTGACCAGCGGCACGGATGCCTATTTCGCCGCGCCAGGTCAATCGGCAAATCCTACTAACGCCATCGGCGTGAATACGCCCACATCCGCTGGCTGGAACATGATCTTCGATGTCGGTACCAATGCCCTTGCGTTCGATGTGTTCCAGAACTTTGGGGGTGGAAGCCAGTCCGGGAGTACCATTTTGGCGACAGTAGACCTCTATGGAGTAGGCAATGCCCTTATCGATTCATTCGATGTAGCCATCCCGAGCGGCGGTTTAGGATTCTTTGGCGTATTCTCGGATGTGCTGATCAAACGTGCCGTCGTGAATAACCCAAATAGCTTTGACGTAATCGATAACGTCAGTTTTTCCTCTGGCGTACAAGTACCTGAGTCCTCCAGTCTATTCGCTTTGCTCGGCTTCGGCTCCCTCGGTACTGCCTCAGCCATCAATCGCCAACTATCTCAAGGGAAGAAGTCAAAACAGGACGATTGAGTTAATAACTTTGGGATTTATTTCAACAATTTTTTGATGTAGGAAAAATATGGTTTTGGTCGAACAATAGCAAGGCCCAACCTGCTATTTTCTAATTGTCAAAGGTAGGCATTTTGGCTCTCTTGAGGTTATGGTAATAAGCAAATCTTATTAAGGAAAGGGCGCAGTGAAGTGAGTTTATCGAACTGCTTGCGCCCACAATGTAACATTGTGAATATTTTTCAGCCAATATCCAAGAGAGCCTTCAATATTATTTATTATTAATCCGGTAGATATTCAGGATTGAGGATATCGGTTTTGGCAAAGGGACAGATCTCAGGAAAAGTTTTCTTATCTAACCCTGTTTCTCTAGCGGCAAGTAGGCAAGCATTTTGATAACACTGATCAAAAACTTCCTCAAAATATACCTTGAGACTGGGGCTATCTTCAAAAACTTCTAACAATCTCAAACATTGTTCGGTGATAGAATACTGCCAACTATGAGAACGTTTAGAGGGTTGATACTTCCACTTAAGGAGGTGAAGCAATAGCTTTTCTAAATTACTTTTCAAAGCCTTTTTATCACTCCTACCCATTGCCTCAATTTCCTCGATCAGATTTTCTAAATCGAGGTACTCCCACTTACCTTCTTTAAGTAGGTTAGCAGTTTCTTCTACCCAAAGATTAAAGTCTGTTTCGTAAAGTTTCTTAACCGTAGATAGCATATCAGGTGTCTCCTAACTCCTTCATTTTAGGGTATTGTGACTGGGAATCTTATAATTTTCGTGGGATAGGTTTGCAATCCATCCTAGCTAAGGATAGCTTGCCGATTAGGGATAATAGGTACATCCAGAGGTACAGGTTTCGCGGATTTCGACGGCATAAAGGTTGGGTAAACCAGCTTTGGCCAATTTTTCATAGATCCAGCGCGATAATTCTTCACTGGTGGGATTTTCTAAACCAGTGGTCTCATTGAGATAATGATGATCGAGAAAATTATCGAGTAGCGGCTGTAAATATTGTTTAATTTCGCCAAAATCCATCACCATTCCCTCTTGTGAGCCTTGGGACTGTAAATGATTACCTTTCACATAGACCCGTCCTAACCAACTATGACCATGAAGACGACGACATTTACCTTCGTAGTGGGGTAAACGATGGGCCGCTTCAAAGCGAAATTCTTTGTAAATAATCCATTCTGCCATAGTTAATCGGTCGATACTATCGGTTAGATCTGGTTTATTGATTTTGCCACCGATAGTTATCAATTTTAGTCAAAAGCTTAGTATTATTATACCATTTTTTCTGCCACCACTTTTTAAAAATGGTATGAGATGCGCGGGCAGCCGATGAGGGATTCCTGGAGACGAACCTAGCTAAAAATACCCCCACGCAATCGGTCAACCTGATTACGTTAAAATCAAAAGCAGGATACAGTGTATGACGGAAAAACTCGATGAACTCAGTGATTAAAGCGGTACAAACTGCCTATTATGGGGACGCAGCCTATCGGACACCACCACCGGACTTAGAATCTCTCCTGCTCAAAGAGAGAATTGTCTATCTGGGGTTGCCCTTATTTTCCTCCGATGATGTCAAGCGCAATGTCGGGGTGGACGTGACGGAATTAATTATCGCTCAACTGCTTTACCTGCAATTTGACGATCCCGAAAAACCGATTTTCTTCTATATCAACTCTACCGGCACATCCTGGTACACCGGCGACGCGATCGGCTACGAAACCGAAGCTTTCGCTATCTGTGACACCCTCAACTACATTAAACCTCCCGTTCATACTATCTGTATCGGGCAGGCCATGGGAACGGCAGCGATGATTCTTTCGGCAGGAACCAAGGGTTTTCGCGCCTCCTTACCCCACGCTACCATTGTTCTCAACCAAAATCGCACCGGGGCCCAAGGACAAGCCACCGATATCCAGATTCGCGCCAAAGAGGTAATCGCCAACAAACAGACGATGTTAGAGATTTTCTCGAAAAATACGGGTCAAACCACCGAAAAACTGGCGAAAGATATGGATCGCACCTTCTATCTCACCCCACAACAGGCGAAAGACTACGGATTAATCGATCGCGTTCTGGAAAGTCGCAAGGAACTACCGAAACCCCTCGCCCAAGTTAGTTAAGATTTATTACAAATTAGCAGGAGTTGTTACCAATTATGCCTATCGGTGTGCCAAAAGTTCCCTACCGTCTGCCGGGTAGTCAATACGAACAGTGGATTAGCATTTACAGCCGTCTTTCGGTGGAACGCATTCTTTTTTTGGGGCAGGAAGTCACCGACGGTTTAGCCAATGCCCTTGTGGCCCAAATGCTTTATCTCGACTCGGAAGACCCCAGTAAACCCATCTATCTCTATATCAACTCGCCGGGGGGTTCCGTTACCGCCGGTATGGCCATCTACGACACCATGCAGTACATCAAAGCGGAGGTGGTGACTATCTGTGTGGGATTAGCGGCCTCTATGGGGGCATTTTTACTTGCTTCTGGTAGTCCGGGTAAGCGTCTCGCTCTTCCCCACGCGCGGATTATGATTCACCAACCCATGGGCGGAACCGGGCGCCGGCAAGCGACGGATATCGACATTGAAGCTAAGGAAATCCTGCGTATTCGCCAGCAATTAAACGAAATTATGGCTAATCGCACCGGACAAACCATCGAACGCATCGAAAAAGACACGGACCGCGATTATTTCCTCTCCGCCGAGGAAGCTGTCGCCTACGGTTTAATTGATAAAGTGGTCGAGGGAAAACCGGCTTGAGTCAGCCCTAGGTTAGAACAGGCGAGAAACCTGTTCTAACTGCCAAATCAAGGGCTGACGCTATGGTTCCCTACCAATCAAAGCAGCTGCAATGTAGGGGCGCAACGTGGTCAGTGAGTTTATCGAACTGCTTGCGCCCATAATGTGACATTGTGAACATTTTTCAGCCAAGAGCCAAGAGAGGCTCTTTTTTTTCTGATATTGAGGGAATAAACCTGACTTCTATACCATAAAAACGACCAAAACACTGTATCAAAAATAGCAGAAATTGGCAAAAAAAAAATAAGATACGTAAAGATGTATTAAATCTATTTAACTTTACTTAACTTAACTTTACAAAAGGAAGCCTGCCAATGAGAGTCCCCATCGCACCGATTGTTTTATCCACTGCCAGTTTAGGCTTAATGTTAGGTGTGGCACAAAAAGCCCAAGCCGCTCTGATTACTGGAGTTACTGCTTCAACGGATATGGGTAATGTTAGTTCTTCTGTCACCAATACCGTCAATGGCGCAGGGTTGCCCAGTAATATACCAAGTCTGACGGGACTTCATGCTGTGGCGGATGGTACTAATGCTTGGCTGGGAAGTACGGCCACTGGTAATATCACTTTTGATCTCAAGGGCAGCTATAGCCTCGCTGGTTTTAGCTTCTGGAACTATAACCGGATAAATTTCAATCGAGGAATTAAAGACGTGACTGTTCAATCCTCCACCAATGGTACGACTTGGACTACTATAGCGGTGGCTCCTACTCAGTTTGCTATCGCAGCTAACGCCGCTATAAATCCACAGACGTTCAGCTTTTCTTCTCCGGTTACAGCGTCTTTTGTCCGGTTTGTTGTTGCTAGTAACTGGCAGACGGGTACTCCTACTAATACAGGCTTCTCTGAGGTTCAATTTAATGGAACTCCCATTCCCGTCCCTGAACCTTCTTCCTTGCTTGCTCTGTTAGCCTTTGGTTTAGCGGGTGTTGGTTTCAGAAAAAGAATGTAATCTTTAGAGGGTAGGTTGGTTTATAGGATTCGTGGCAAGAGACCAACCTACTTAATCAAAGCAATCAAAATCGTTGTCAACTGTTGCCGTGGACGGTAAGATTGGGTTAGTGGCTTTTCTGGGGATTCTCTGGCGAGTTTCGGTGCTTGGACAATCAGGGAAGAAATGGAATTTTTAGCAACTTTAGAAACAGGCTTGATCTCCGCCGTGGCAATCATCAAGTTTTGCCTGGAAAGTCTTTCAATCGCTTGTGTGGTGATCGGATTAATTAAAACCCTACAATTAGCTTGGCAGTCTCATCGTCACCGTCGCAGTCATCCTTCTTTTTCCTTCAATCAAATTCGCATTCGTTTCGGTACTTGGCTATCTTTAGCCCTAGAGTTTCAGTTAGGTGGAGACATCGTGGCTACCACCGTCACACCTACCATAGAAGCCTTGGCAAAACTCGCCCTCATCGCTATTATCCGAACTTTCCTCAACTATTTCCTCAGTAAAGAATTGGAAACGGAATTGTACCTAGAAAAAGAGCGATTGCAGCTAGCAGACAGGGACAATCTTAGAGATTTTTAATGACAAAAAAAGGTGAGTTGACAATCACCTGACACTAACCCCTGATCCTAAATCCGGTTATTAAAAACTGATTATTTAGATCTGGCTGAATAAATCAGTAGCCTATAGTCAACGGATTTAGTATCAGATGGGAAATAGGGGGCTGATGGTGGAGGGGAAAAGGGAATCGATCGAGAGCCATGATCGGGATAAAACTGGTAAAATTCGCCTATTTTCAATAAATATCTTGATTTTGACCCCTAAAAGCTGACGGCGGACGGCGGAGATTGATTGCGGCAAAAAGCGCAAAAATGATTACAATCGATCCAAAATATCAACGACTAGGATTAAATGGCTACTCATATTGTTACTGGTGTCGCGGGTTTTATCGGTTCTAACTTGGCCCAAAAGCTTTTAGAACAAGGAGATCAGGTGATCGGTATCGATCAATTTAACGATTATTACGACCCCAGTTTAAAGCGCAAAAATGCCCATATTCTAGCCAAATATCCCGAATTTAAGTTAATCGAAGCGGATATACAAGCCCTCGACTGGCGACAACTGTTGCAAGGAGTAGAAGTATTATTCCATCAGGCAGCCCAAGCGGGAGTCAGAGCAAGCTGGGGTGATGGATTTCGTCAATATACCGAAAGGAATATAAATGCTACTCAAATTATTCTTGAGGCCGCTAAAGAAACCCCGTCTTTACAACGGATGGTTTTTGCTTCCACTTCCTCGGTGTATGGCAATGCGGAAACGATGCCGACTCCCGAAACCCTTTGTCCCCAACCGGTTTCACCCTATGGTATCACCAAATTAGCGGCAGAAAGACTCTGTTGGCTATATCACCAGAATTTTAACGTTCCCGTCACTGCCTTGCGTTATTTCACCGTTTATGGACCGCGGCAACGTCCCGATATGGCTTTCCATAAGTTTTTTCAAGCAGCGATCGCAGGCAAAGCCATCGGCATCTACGGGGATGGCAAACAAACCCGCGATTTTACCTTTATTAGCGATGCTGTAGCGGCAAATTTAGCCGCTGCCGTCGTGCCGGAAGCGGTGGGGGAGGTGTTTAATATTGGTGGTGGTAGTCGCGTGGTTTTGCTGGATGTCTTAGATACTATGGAAAAAGTCATCGGTAAACCGATCAAGCGATCGCATCAAGGCTTGGCCCGAGGAGATGCCCGTCACACCGCCGCCGATGTCACCAAAGCCCGTACTATTCTAGGTTATAATCCCCAAGTATCTTTAGCCGAAGGATTAGCCCAAGAATGGCAGTGGATTCAGGAATTATATTGTTAACCAGGGCAATATCCTTAATAATCAAAAAATCTCCCTTTTACAGGGAGATTTTGGGCAATATCTAGGGTTATCCCCCGACAAACTACACTAATTTCAGATCGGGATAATTGGCGAGAATGTCGTCTTGACTGAGAATATCACCCTCGCTTTGGGGAGTCCAAATCACTTCTACCGCTAAAAGTCGATCGCCTCCCATACTACCAATTTGTTGCAGGGCCTGTTTCAAGTCTTGGGAATCATTAATTTTGGGCAGAGAAAATTTACCAACAATGCCGGCTAAGATAGTCACCAAAATATAGCCTTCCGGTGCGGTCTTAGCTAATTCCCCAGCCGATTCGGGTAAAATATTGTCTCTAGGACCTTGACGCAGTTGATTATTGTAATTAGTTAAGGTTTCCGCCGTTAGTTTACCGCGTTCGTTGAGGGACCACTGATTAAACTTCGCTTCTGCACTGCTGAGGCTGGTTTGTTGAGAATCGACGTTACCATAAACCCAGTATTCCGGATGACGTAACAGGGCGAGGGCCGATTCTTGTAAGACTTCGACGCGTCCCTCGGAGGTGCTAGTATCGACTGTTAGGGCGATTTGATTTAATTCTTGTTGCAGATAACGGGCATTAGCCAACAAACCCACCTGTACTTTCGCCACGGAGACGGTTTCATATCCCGGTTCAACAGCCATACCGTTTTCATCACTGCCTCCACGACTACGGAAAGCATTAACGAGGAAATTGGCGATAGCAAAAAAGATTAACAGAGAAATTAAGCCACCGCCACCACCACCCCAAAAGAAGGGTAAGAGGAAGGGAAAACCAATACCTCCACCGTAACCGGGGGAACTGTAACCACCACCCCTAGAAGGGCTAATACTGCGACTAGGGGCGCGAAAACTACCGCCACCCATTCTACCCCCCGATGCCGCTAAAGCACTGGGAATAGAACCTAAAATCAGCGTTGTCACTAATCCTAGAACTAATAGCGGCTTGGCAAGCGATCGAACTTTAGTTAAAATTTTGTCAATCATAAGAACACCGAAGCAACCCTTTATTTACTAGCATAACCAGTTTCTCGGTCAGGGATAGACAAATCTTCAAATCAGTGATCAGTTATCAGTGATCAGTTATCAGTTCCCCATGTCCCCATTTCCCCCTCTCCCCACCTCCAAATTTATGACTTGGAATTTCTCCTCTCCCACGGATTCGGACTTAGGCGATCGCGAAGTACCCTTAGAAAATCATCATCTCTGGGGTAAAAGGATTGCTTTACTGGTAACGGGAGGGATTGCGGCCATGAAAGCGCCGCTAATTGCCCGATCTTTGCGTAAATTCGGGGCCACAGTCGTGGCTTTTGTCTCAGAAGAAGCTTTAAGATACGTCACTAGGGAAGCTTTGGAATGGAGTACGGTTAATCCCGTAATTAGCCAATTAACGGCAAAAGCAGAACATTTAAGCGATCAATCTCCCTTTGATCTTTATTTAGTCGCCCCCGCTACCTATAACACGATTAATAAGTTTCGTTACGGAATAGCTGACGGAGTGATCACTTCATGCTTGGCCTCGGCCTTGGGACGACAGGAAAAGGGAAAAACTAAAATTCTGCTTGTCCCCACCATGCACGGCAGTTTACATAATGCTATTCTGACTGAATCTTTGCAAACTCTCGATCGCTTGGGGGTGGAAATTATGCCCCCCCGGGATGATTACGGTAAACACAATCTCCCCGGGGAAAAAGAGATTACCGTGGCAGCCTGTGGGATTCTCAGTAATTCTGTCCTGAAAAATATGCCGATTTTAGTCACCGGTGGACCCACACCCGTGATTATCGATAATATCCGTCGTTTAACTAATCGTTTTACTGGACAGTTAGGAGTCGCTATTGCAGAAGAATTATACCTGCGCGGGGCAAAGGTGCAGTTAATCCACGGACGCGGCAGCTATACACCCCCCGCTTATTTACCCCACGAAATTATCGAAACTTATGACGAGTATCTAGGGAAGGTGATGGGAGAATTAGAGAGTAAAGATTATAAATTTGGCATTTTCTCCGCAGCAGTGGCAGATTATCGCTTAGAAAGTCCTTTTTCTGGTAAGATTCCCAGTGGAGGGCAGTTAAACCTTAATTTTGTGCCGACGGAAAAAGTGATTGACAAGGTGAGAGAAAAATTTCCCGATTTAGATATGGTGACTTTCAAGTATCAGGAGGGAGTTAGTCAGGAGGAGTTACTGGAAATCGCCCGTAAACGCCTAGAAAAGGGCTATCAGGCTGTCATTGCTAATAGGGGTGAGGAAAAGGGCGATCAAGGGGAACAGGTGGCTTATTTGGTCACAAAAGCGGCATTAGGGAAATTTATCGGCAAAAAAGCGATCGCTATTGGCATCGCCGAATATTTAGAACAGCGAGCCAAAAATGTTACAATCAAAAAAATTTAATATTTTTTAATATTAATTTGCAAAAATTTAGGGTAAGACAGTCATGGGTAACATCAACTTCGTCAAAGAGAATAAGATCGTGGTAGCGGCAGATGGGGCGAATTTACGAGAGAAAGCAATCCAGAATGGCGTTGATATCTACACTTTTGGCGGTAAATTGATGAATTGTGGCGGTTACGGTCAGTGTGGTACTTGTATAGTGGCAATTGTCGAGGGGATGGAAAATCTCTCGGCTAAAACCGACTTTGAGCAGCGCTGTCTGAAGAAAAAACCGGAAAATTATCGTTTAGCCTGTCAAACCATGGTTAATGGCCCTATTAGCGTCCAAACTAAACCAAAATAGCATTTATCGGTTTTTTAGCTGCGGGCTGGTCGGTGATCAGTGATTGGCGATCACCGATCACTGATACAAACTAACTAGGAACAATATTTAAGAAAGCATCGAAGTCTTTTAATGCTTCTTGGAATTGATTAGCAGCAAGACTAGCATCTTTTTCTTTGGCTGCCGCATCGATACGTTCAAAGTGAACGAAAAGATTTTTCGCTAACTGCTTGGCTTTTTCTTGGTCTTTGGGCAGTAAATTACGGGATAATCCTACCATTTCCTGACGCAATTGCCCCAAAGGACCGTGGATATAGGTGCGAGTATCTACCCAATTTTTGTCAGCGATGAGGTCTTGCAAAACGCTCATTTTTTGGCGAAATCCTTCTATGGGTTGGATGTAAACCTGTAACTGTTCGATTTTTTGCGGACTGTAAACGGTGGGGATAGTTGCTTGGGGACCACTGCAGCTAACCAGCAGGGTAGTAACTAGGACTAAAACTAGGGAAATAATCGAGCGAAGACGTGGCATTGGTTTATATGTACTATTTAACAAACTATTGACGTTCTCTCCCGATAACCAGTCAAGCTATCGGGACGATTTTTACTTTATCAGGTTGTGGGATTCCCAAATCAGATTTTACTCCCAACGGCCTTGACAGTAACTCGGTGTTATCGGACAATAATCAGCAATTTTGCCTATTTAAGTCCATAGGTGCAGAGGCTAATATTTGGAGATGTGGTCAGACTCCCCGTTAAACTCAAATATATCTGATATGCTGTTAATCTAAACGATTGAAAGGTCGGTTCAAGGCGAGTAATAGAGTTTAAGCTAAAAGTCTCACAACAGCAACAGGCAGCAATATCTGAGTCTATAAGAATTGGGCAATCCATTAATCCTTCTGTTGAAGCATAAGGAGAGCAATCAGCTTCGTTGCAGATAGACTGTTTACCCATTTTCACAAACGCCAAGTTTGGAAGGAGATAAGTAATTATGTTTGATCTTTGGTCAAGAATAGACCTCGACCTAATATTATCTCAAGAGCAAAAGTCTTTCTAGTTAAGGAATCTACCCGAATAAAAATTATTTTAATTGCCTCATATTTTTTCAGTGAAATTGAATTAGCAACGATAGATATACATTTCAGCTATCGAACTATTTAGTGAGTACACAAACTAAAAGCAAGCTGTGACTGGATTATAATTTTTGGAGATGTCTAATAGATAAAGTCAAGATTGGGGGCAATCTGTACCTATGCCGACGGCCTTACGGACTGGTCCTTACCGCTTCTACTTCTATTCCTATGATTGCCATGAACCACGACATATACACGCAGACCGAGAGAACCGAAGCGCCAAATTCTGGCTAGATCCCGATGTCACACTGGCAACAAATCACGGTTATAATCGCAGAGAGTTGCGTGACATTGAGCGTATAATCCGTGAACATCTGGAGGTATTGAGACATGAATGGGATGATTTCTGCGGTGGTGACACTGGCCCAGCCTAAAATAGTTAGTGTCACGGTGACAGATGATACCCTGTCTGTTGACCTCGAAGACGGTCGTACCATTGCTGTCCCGATTGGTTGGTATCCGCGTCTGGCTCATGGTAGTCCGGCTGAGCGTGTTAATGTTCAAATTAGCGGTGGAGGTTATGGTATGTATTGGCCAGAACTCGATGAGGATATCGGTATTGAAGGATTGTTGCTTGGCAAACAATCTACAGAAAGTGCTACTTCGTTCAAACGCTGGTTACAGCGGCGTAAAGCCAAGCAATATTAATTCGTTCAAACGAGGACAAGCAGATGACAATTCTACAAGCATGGCTTCAAAATTTGCAAGCACGGTTTCAAAATCGGAACAATCAGAATGCGTTACCTCATGCAGGTGTATCACTTGAAGATCTGAGAGAATTGTCTGTAGGCAATCCTGAACAAGCCAAGATAATATTAGAATATGAAAAACTTAAAGAGGATAATCATTGGTCAAAATCTTTTTTAACTTTTGTTGCAGGTGCATTAATCCCTTTAATTGGTCTGGTGTTAGTAGATCGTGACAAACAACAAGAGATTGCTCAACAAAATACAGTGATTGCTCAAAAAAACCGAGAGATTGCTCAAAAAGATGCAGAGATTCAGGATCTGAAAGAACAAGCGCACAAAAATAGACTAAAGGATATTTATGGAATATTTTTAACCAACAGAAATGTAATCTACTCTACAAACCCAAGCGAATGCGAAAATTTCGCGCGTATCACGGATGCTGTTTATCATGGCAGTAAAGATTTGGGTCCTATCTTTAACCGACTAGCTGATAATGTCAATGCAACAAAATGTAAATCCATCTTATGGCAATTTTCAGAACAACAACCCCATTCAAATCAGCCACCATCTCCTGAAAACAAACAACAAGCACAAGAACAAGCGACGAGTATATCAAAGCTTAAATCTGATAAAGTAACAATCCAAATAGAACACTTGATTCAAAAATTTACTACGTCTGAGCGAAAAACTGCAAGTTTGACTTTAAGTGAGTTAGCCAATAAGGATCCAGAAGCAAAACCCCTAGTGGTGAAGGCTTTGATCGGCGGCATAGTTGGTGACAATGACAATAAAGAGAACCCATATCTTAAAAACTTGTATATTGCTTACACCTTAGCGAATATTAAGGATTGGAGTTCACCCCAATATCAAAAGGTTTGCAATTTAAAAACATCAAAAAATTACAATGATCCAACATTTAAAATGCGGGTAAATAACGCTATTAATAAATTAGATAAGTCCAAACATTGTCCTTAAATAAACCCTGTAGGTTGGGTTGACGCAAGGAAACCAAACCTATGCTTATTCGTTCTCTAACTTTACTTTAGATATTGTAGGGTGCGTTAAGGGAATGTAACGCACCTTTTTAGGCGTTGTCAGATCAGAATATGAAAGATGCAATGCAATCCTTGCTATCAAAGTAATTTCAGTTCCGGTGCTGATTCGGATCATCTTTCAATTTGACAACGCACCTTTTTAAGAAATTTGAGTAGCAAGTCTCGACGCTCAACTACAATTAGAATTATAGTCATTTCAATTAAGATTGAGAATATTAATCCCAGAGTTCCTAAGGGTTTTGTCGGTCTAGACTGTATCAGACTTATCTGAAATGACTATATGAGATATTTATTAGACACAGATTATCTAAGCATTCTTCTGGTAAAGATGGATGCTCGAATCGAAGCGATTGCACTGTCCTGTGGAGTGATTTTATTAACTCGTAATCATCGAGATTTTGGTAAAGTATCGTAGAGCGTATCAAATTGTCTCATAAAAGCTCGATCGATCCGATCTTTCCATAACCATAATAACGGTGATTGCCATCCAAAACCGCCCCAAGATGCGATCGCTTTTTGGTCTCCTGTCCCAATTAAACTCAGATAATTTTTCTGGGGAAAATAGGGTTTTAGGGGCTGATTTTGCAGAATTCTTTGTAAATTATCGTATAAAGGTTTTCCTTGTCGGACGGCAAAAACTCCTGCTTTCGGACGGGGATAATCTGGAATCGTGGCAATATCTCCCACGGCAAAAATATGGGGATGAGACAGAGATTGCAGATAATTATTCACTAAAATAAACCCTTTTTCATCTGTCAGTAATCCCGACTCTTTAATCCAACTAGGGGCTGAGGCAGCTGTTACCCAAATTGTATAATCTATGGGTAAAACTAGCCCCGATGAACAGATAACTTGGTCTGGTCTTACCTCTATTACATCCGTTGATAAATATAATCTAATCCCCCTTTGTTTAAAAATATTCTCTAAACGCTGACCGACCCAATTATTATGGGCTGGTAGTAGTTTTTTTCCTCGATGAATTAGAGATAAATTCAAATTACTGCTAGAGTTGAGAATTTTGGTCAAACGGGACTGCATATTTAAAGCTAATTCGACTCCGCCTGCGCCACCACCCACAATGACGATATTGAGAGGATTATTAGGCTTACTACCCGCTTTTTTCAGGATTTCTTGCCATCCTTCCCGAAAAATCGGCACTGGTTTGGCGGGAATAGCGTACTCTTTAGCACCGATAACATTATCTACTGCCGGGATACTGCCGATATCGATCGAGAGATAATCAAAGGGAATTGATGAAGAATTATGACAAATTACTTGACATTTTTCCGTATCTATGCTAATAGCTTTAGCTAAACAGAATTGTGCTTGAGAATACCTAGCTAGAGAAGGTAAATCGATATGAGTCTCGGCAAAATCATAAAAACCGGCGATGTGGCCGGGTAACATTCCCGAATAGGGAGTATGGGTGACATCGCTAATTAAAGTTAATTGAACGTTTTTTAGGGGTGATTGTCCCCAAAGACGAAGGGCGATCGCATGACTATGACCACCACCGATAAAAACTAGGCGCTTGACTAAATCCATAAAAAAACGGTATTGCTGCCGGAAAAGTTAAATTCTAATGAATATATCTTCTGACACAGAAATTCTGCTGCAAAATCGAGAGTAGATAGACAAAAACTCAAGGCATCGAGGCCATAAACTTTTAACCAATGACAGTCAATTGGGATTTTGCTTTTTTCGGACTCGATATTCTTAAGCAAATTCTATCTATTATCTTCGCTTCCCAATAGAGAGAAGTCTATGCAAGAAGTTTACATCGTGGCCGCAGTCCGGACTCCAATTGGTCGTTTTGGTGGGGGATTAATGGGATTATCCCCGGCCGATTTAGGGGCAACGGTGATGAAATCCGCCCTAGAAATCGCTAATTTGCCCCCAGAAGCCCTAGATTTGTACATTTTCGGCAATGTTTTGGGAGCGGGTCATGGTCAGTTAATTCCCCGGCAAGCGGCGATTAAAGCGGGAATTCCCGTAACTGTGGACGGATATCGGGTGGATATGGTTTGTTCTTCGGGAATGATGGCCGTTAGTAACGCTGCCACCTCAATTCGCACTGGAGAAGCGGATATCGTCCTCGCTGGTGGCATCGAATCCATGTCCCAAACTGGCTTTTTTCTCTCCCATCGGGCCCGGTGGGGTTATAAATCCCTCATGGGTGCGCCGGAACAATTAACCGACCTATTACTCCACGATGGCTTAACCGATGCTACCACGGGTGAGGGTATGGGTTCCCAAGTCGATCGCCTCTGTCTCGATCGCGGGGTTTCTCGGCAAGCATTAGACGAAATTGCCGCTTTATCCCACCAAAGAGCGGCCACAGCCACAGAAAAAGGCTGGTTTAAGGGCGAAATCGTGCCAATTGAGATCAAATCTAAGAAAGGTTCCACAATTCTTGATCAAGATGAGGGTATTCGTCCCGATAGTACCCCAGAAGGGTTAGGAAAACTGCGGACGGCTTTTAATCCGTCGGGAGTTTTAACTGCGGGGAATAGTAGTCAGATTTCCGATGGGGCTGCCGCTATCCTTTTAGCCAGTCAAAAAGCGGTGGATCAGTACGGTTTAAAACCAATTGCCAAAATCCTTGGCGGCGCTGTGGGTGCTGGAAAAACCGATCGCTTCCCAGAATTCCCCGTCCTAGCGGTGAAAAAATTACTGGCATCTCTAGATAAAACGCTCGAAGATTTCGATTTAGTGGAAAATAACGAAGCTTTTGCCTTAAATAATCTGCTTTTTGAGATGGATCTGGGGTTAGCGAGGGAAAAACAAAACGTTCACGGTGGTGCGATCGCCTTGGGTCATCCTATCGGCGCTTCCGGGGCGCGAATTCTGGTGACGTTAATTAATGCGTTGAAAGTACAGGATAAAACCCTCGGTATGGCGGCCATCTGTCATGGGACCGGTGGCGGAACAGCGATCGCAATTGAAAGAGTTTAGGAGGAAAAAGCTATGGTATCTCTCGGACTAGAGGAGAAAGTTATCGTCGTCACTGGCGGAAATCGAGGCATTGGGGCGGCTATTGTCTCTCTTTTGATAGATTTGGGGGCCAAGGTGGCCTACACGGATTTAGCCACCGATAATCCCCAGGGTTTAGGCATCGTTGCCGACGTGACTAAGTTGGAATCGATGGAAGCGGCAGCTCAACAAATTGAAGCGGAATTGGGTCCAGTGTATGGCATCGTCGCTAACGCGGGGATTACCAGAGATAACTTTTTCCCTAAATTAACGCCGCTAGATTGGGATTTAGTGATTAATGTCAACCTAAAAGGGGTTAATCACACGATTAAGCCGTTTATTGAGGGAATGTATGAACGACAAGCGGGATCGATCGTTTGTATTAGTTCTATTTCCGGTGATCGCGGTAATGCCGGCCAAACTAATTACGCAGCCACAAAAGCGGCAGTTATCGGTTTAGTCAAATCCTTAGCGCGAGAAGCTGCCCGTTATAATATTCGCGCCAATGCGATTGCGCCAGGGTTTATTAACACGGAAATGACTTTAGCGATTCCCGAGAAAGTTCGCGATAAAATCACCGCCGAAATTCCCTGTCGTCGCTTCGGTGAACCCGCAGATATCGCCTGGGCAACTGCTTATTTACTCTCTCCCATTGCCAGCAGTTATGTCTCTGGAGAAGTCCTCAGAGTTAATGGGGCCCATCACACCTAATCAGTTATCAGTTATCAGTTATCAGTGGGTAAGTTATCAGTGGGTAAGTTAAGTAGGTGGATGGAATTAAATATAAGATGAACGTAGGTTGGGCTTCGGCCGTGAGCTCAGCCGAACGGTTGAAGCATGAAACCCAACGCCCGATTATGTTACGCTACCGCTAACCCATCCTACAAATAATTGTGCTTAATCAGTTATCAGTGGGTAAGTTATCAGTTATCTGTCTTCTGTCTCGGAGTCTCGACTAGGAAATTAATTTTACACGACTACTTATCAGTTATCGGGTGTAGAGTGGGTTAGTAAACTAGAGAAATTAGAGTTAAAGTAAAAGGGCAAAAATAATGGATAAACCGACACAAGCTTGGAGTGAGATGGCTGCGGATTACGTCAATCTTTGGACAGAAACTGGGGCAAAAATGTGGTCAAGTTGGTTTGATATGATGGGGGCGATACCGACTCCTATGGGCAATATTAAACCAGAATTGCAAGAGGCAACCCAGCGCTATTTTGATAATCGGGATTTATTGATCAAATTCCTAAAATTATCGGTGGAAGCTTGGGAAAGTATCTTCCCGAAAATGCAAACAGGAGAAGACTGGCAAACAATTTTAGATAATTATACCCAACAGATGCGCGGTCAACTGAATAGTTTTACTACCACCACTTCCCAAAGTAGTCAAGATGTCAGTCAACTATGGACAATTTACCTGCAACAATTGCAAAGTCTCAATCATTTATGGTTCGATCCTTTAGTGCTGTCAAATGAGACAATAACCAAAGCTTGGTTAGGTAACACTTCTTCTTTGATCGAACTCAATAATATCTATTGGCAGAAGTTTTATGATGAAACTTTTGGCCAATGGTTACAGATGCCTCTATTGGGATTGCCGCGAGAATTTAACCGCAAATTACTCGATAGTTTTGAAACTTGGCGCATTCTTTATCAAGCTAGTATTAACTATCAAATTGTGCTGGCTGATATCCAAGTTAAATCCTTTGAAGCTTTAACTAAAAAATTAGTTTTCCTAGCAGAAAAAGGTCAACCTGTCAAGAATTGGCGAGAATTTCAAGATGTGTGGAGTGTCGTCGCTGATGATATTTTTGAAAAGGCTTTTTGTCAACCAGAAAACCTAAAAGTAAGGGGAAAATTTATTAATTCCCTCAATGATTATCGACTCAAACAGCAGGATTTAATGGAAATTTACCTGCGTTCAATGAATCTGCCTACCCGCAGCGAAGTCGATGAAATTCATCGGACTATCTATGAATTACGCAAAGAGGTAAAAAGTCTCAAAAAAGCTTTAGGAGAAAAAAAGCAGTAGAAAGTAACAATTAGTTAATTGTGCTTGACAATTAGGTAATCTATCAGTTATCAGTTATCGGATTGCAGTTTTAAGTATATAGTGTTAGGTGAAAACTTAGGAACTTTCTTTTCACTGATTACTGATTACTGTTCACTGCTCACTGAAAAATCCCCACTTCCCTATCACCCTACTTCCCTAGGAGAATTAAATTATGTGGCCATTTTTGACGCAAGTGAAACTGGAAGATTTTACCCAAGATTATCTAGAATTAACTCAAAAAAATCTCAAAGGTTTAGACAATCTCAAACGAGTTAAAGAAGAAGATATTCAGTGTGGAGTCTCGGAAAAAGAAGCAGTTTATCGGGAAGATAAAATCATTCTCTACCACTTTAAACCCGTGGTTGAAAAACCCTTCGAGATTCCCTTGCTGATGGTTTATGCTTTGGTCAATCGTCCCTACATGGTAGATTTACAGGAAGGGCGTTCTTTAGTGGCAAATCTGCTGAAATTAGGCTTAGATATCTACTTAATTGATTGGGGATATCCCACGAGGAGCGATCGCTGGTTAACCCTTGATGATTATATCAATGGTTATGTGGATAATTGCGTCGATTTTATTCGTCAAAGTCACCATCTCGACAAGATTAATCTGTTAGGAATTTGTCAGGGAGGAACCTTTAGTTTATGCTATAGTTCCCTCTATCCCGATAAGGTAAAAAATCTGGTGACAATGGTGACACCCGTAGATTTTTATCAAACCGAGACCCTCTTAAATATGCGCGGGGGGTGTTCCCTGGGTTCCGAAGCATTAGACATCGATTTAATGGTAGATACCATGGGCAATATTCCGGGAGATTTTCTCAACTTAGAGTTTCTGGAATTGAAACCTTTGCAGTTAGGTTATCAGAAATACCTCGATTTTCCTGACATCATGGAAGACGAATCAAAATTAGTTAATTTTCTGCGGATGGAAAAATGGATTTTTGATAGTCCCGACCAAGCGGGAGAATCCTACCGACAGTTTCTCAAGGATTTCTATCAGCAAAATAAACTGATTAAAGGGGAAGTGATGTTAGGAGATAAACGGGTAGATTTACACAATCTGACCATGCCAATTCTCAATCTTTATGCGGATAAAGATCACCTTGTCCCTCCCGCTTCTTCCCTCGCTTTAGGGAATTATATCGGTACTTCTGACTATACCGCTTGTGCTTTCCCCGTCGGACATATCGGAATGTATGTCAGTGGCAAAGTGCAACGGGATTTACCCCCCGCTATTAGCGATTGGTTGAAAGCAAGAGGTTAACAATCCTCGCAGCTAAACCCTTTTCCCAGTTTGGGAGAGGGGTGTAACACAATACAACACATCGATAAAAAAACATCTACAGACAATAAAATAAACTTTTGTAACAGAGGATGTTAAGCACTGTTGCAAGATCGGGCAGAATCGGAGGATATCGTTTCTTTCGGCTAAACCCCTGTGGTACACTGCAAAGCGTACTCGCTCGTAAGTATGTAGGAGAAAACCTGAGTGTTAAGAGTCGCTGTTGTGGGTTCAGGGCCGGCCGGTTCTTCGGCGGCAGAAACATTAGCTAAAGCAGGCATTGAAACCTATTTATTTGAACGCAAATTAGATAATGCTAAACCCTGTGGTGGAGCGATTCCTCTCTGTATGGTGAGCGAATTTGACCTACCTCCTGAAATTATCGATCGCCGGGTGAGAAAAATGAAAATGATCTCCCCCTCTAACGTCGAAGTCGATATTAATCTCGATAATCAAGACGAATATATCGGAATGTGTCGTCGGGAAGTCCTCGACGGTTTTATGAGAGAACGCGCCCATAAATTAGGAGCGCATTTAATCAACGGAACCGTTTACGGTCTCGACATTCCCACCAATAGCACCGATCCCTATACCCTACACTACGCCGATCACTCCCACGGCAATTCCCAAGGGGAAATGAAATCTCTGAAGGTGGATGTGGTTATCGGTGCGGACGGTGCTAATTCCCGCATTGCCAAAGCTATTGATGCCGGGGATTACAACTATGCGATCGCTTTCCAAGAACGCATCCGTCTTCCCCAAGATAAAATGGCCTACTACGAAGACCTGGCCGAAATGTATGTAGGAAAAGACGTATCCCCCGACTTCTACGCTTGGGTATTCCCCAAATACGATCACGTCGCTGTCGGTACTGGCACAATGAAGGTCAATAAAGCCATGATTAAAGACCTACAAGCCGGTATTCGCGCTCGCGCGGCCCGTCGTCTGGAAGGTGGCGAAATCATCCGCGTGGAAGCTCACCCCATCCCCGAACATCCCCGTCCTCGCCGTGTAGTTGGTCGTGTGGCCCTCGTTGGCGATGCTGCGGGAACAGTTACTAAGTCTTCGGGAGAAGGCATCTATTTCGCCGCTAAATCGGCGCGGATGTGTGCGGAAACCATTGTCGAAGTCACCAACGGCGGCCAACGTATTCCCACAGAGGACGAATTAAAACTCTACCTGAAGCGTTGGGATAAGAAATACGGTATGACCTATCTGGTGTTAGATATTCTGCAGCGGGTTTTCTACCGTACCGATGCCACCCGGGAAGCTTTTGTGGAAATGTGTTCCGATAAGGATGTACAGAAGATGACTTTTGACAGTTATCTCTATAAAACCGTTGTTCCCGCTAATCCTCTCGTACAGATGAAGATTACTGCTAAAACTATCGGTTCTCTCCTGCGCGGTAACGCTTTAGCTCCTTAAAATCAATTCATAACCAGAAAACCCAATCTCCCTATCGCGGTGGTTGGGTTTTCTTTTGGGTTGTTTCATCCTGTCTTCTCTAATTCAAACAAAAATAAGGTATGTTATACTAAATCCGTTGAGTATAGGTTACATATCAGGAGAGGCACTCATGCAAGAGGCACTCATGCAAAACGGAGAATAAGTAATCAGTTGAGTATAGGTTACATATCAGGAGAGGCACTCATGCAAAACGGAGAATAAGTAATCAGTTTTTAATAACCAGATTTAGTATTACATTTGATTAACGCATCCGACGAGAGCGACTTGCTGCTAACTAGCGCCTTCGGCATCGTAACTATTGATATAGCTTATGACTGAAAATTCTTTCTTCAATGAGCAAAAAGAACAGTCCTTGATCAAAGCTAGGATTGTTGAGAAATATTTCTGGGCTTGGGCAAAAGTTATAATTTCAAAAGTTAAGAAGGGATCGTCTTCAGTCCAGAAAATCGCTTATGTTGACCTTTTTGCTGGTGCGGGACGATATAAAGATGGCTCAAAATCAACCCCAGTAAAGGTTCTAGAAACTGCCATTGCAGATACAGATATGCGAAATATGCTGGTATCGATCTTTAACGATGCCGATGTGGAAAATGTTAATTCTCTTCAACAAGCGATCGATTCAATTCCGGGCATAGAAAATTTAAAATACCGCCCTCGAATATTAAAATATGAGGTGGGAGAGGACATAGTTAAAACCTTCCAAGAGCGTAAATTAGTTCCCACTTTATTCTTTGTTGATCCTTGGGGTTACAAGGGGCTATCTCTTCAACTTGTTAATTCGGTCGTCAAAGATTGGGGTTGTGATTGCATCTTCTTCTTCAATTACAATCGCATCAACATGGGTTTAAGTAATGATGCAGTCAAAGAACACATTAATGCGCTATTCGGACAAGTAGGAGCGGATCAAGTCCGCGAACGATTGAACACAATTACTAATCCACAAGAGCGTGAGTTAACCGTTGTCGAAGCTATCTGTGAAGCCTTGAAAGAAATGGGTGGTAAATATGTTCTTCCATTTCGTTTCAGACATGAAATTGGCAATCGTACTAGCCATCACCTAATTTTTGTAAGCAAGCATCTTAAAGGCTATGAAATTATGAAAGAGATAATGGCTAAAGAGAGTTCTGAGCAAACGCAGGGTGTGCCATCTTTTGAGTATAATCCTGCGACTCTCCAACAACCTTTACTCTTTGAGCTAACCCGTCCTCTTGATCAACTAGAATCTATGCTGTTGGACACTTTTTCAGGAAAAAGCATGACAATGAGGGATATCTATAACCAGCATCATGTTGGGAAACCATATATTAGTAAAAACTATAAAACCGCCCTTAGCAATCTTGAAGCTCAGAACAAAATTGTTGCAGATCCACCAGCAAACAAACGTCCAAAGAAAAAGGGAGCAGTTACGTTTGCAGATTCAGTAAAGGTAACGTTTCCAACTAGGCAATAAGTTCTAGTTTCTTTGAATGTTTTGCTGATTTAAGTGGGACAGTTCCCCATTTTTGGATATGCTGATTCCAGGCATTAGGCATTTCGTCCCAGATTTGATCATCAAGTAATCTACCCCCTGCTTTTGGGGTCCTTCCCCCAACTTGTTTGAAAAAAAATGCTACCCCTGAATTTTGACATTGATTGCGGATATCCCTTGCCCAGTCAAGTTTTATCGGACGATGGTTTTGTCCAGATTCGCCGCCGACAATAACCCAATCAATGCTAGTTAAATCAAGTTCTAGTGATCCTAAAAGTGGCTCGCAGGAAAGGAATCGCACTGAAACAGGCACTGTCCGAAGAGATTCAATCCGATCTATGTGGTTTTGGTTTTCAACAGATACACCTAGCCAAATATTCTTTGGAAAATCTAATTTAGAAGCTAAATCACCTAGGCGTTTATGTCGCTTTGTGAGAATTTGATATATATGCCATGGCGTTGCTTCAATAACCGAGAAAACTTGTCTGATAAAGTCGAGAGGCACATCATCATGAAAAAGGTCACTCATTGAATTGACAAAAACTCGACTGGGAGTGCGCCAACGTAAGGGTTCTTCCAATCTTTCTGGATGCAAAGTCAAGCTGAATCCATTGGGAAAGTTTTTGGGAAAACGCTGTGTAATAGCTTCGGCATAACAATGCAGACAGCCAGTGCTAATTTTATCGCACCCGGTTGTTGGATTCCACGTTTTATCAGTCCACTCAATACCAGTGTGTGTACTAGACATATTTCAACTCCACAAGCTATATCTATGACAGACGCTACCTGCCGATAATTAGCAATTTACTTGTACTATACCATTGTTTGACAAGTACAATTGTCGCTGCACTCACTTTCTAGATTACGCAATCGTCAATGAGTTGCGGTGTACACAAAATATTACATCGTTTAACGAAAACAACAGGCGCTTACAGCCGATGCTATGAAATCTAAGCGGCGATCGCTTCACCGGCAATCTCTAAGTAGGGCTGGCTGAATAAATCTAAAAACCTTTTTGGAGCAGACTTTTAGACTTTTTTGAAATCAAAAAGTGCCAGGCATGGGAGTGATCAGGGGGAAAATTCAGGTACTTTTTCGACAGGCTCACCGTCCGCTCGACTGAGATCGCCGAACGTCCGAAGTCTCACAGCCGAAGCCTGCCCCCAAGAAAAACTTTTTCAGCAAACCCTAATTAATTTTGCCTGCTGAAAATTTCGCTGATTATATCATAAAAATTACCAAAAATACTTAATTTACTAAGACAACTAAATAATTGTTTAATCGGTAATTCTTGAGGAAATCTAAAATCAGAACTCAACCGGCAAAAAGGGTGAGAGAATAAAAACATAGTTCAGAGAGTAAGCTGTTCGTAATTTAAATTGCTTGTTGACTTGCACTCTTGCAACAGGCAACCCCCCCACCCCCCCGACGTCGGGGTGGCAAAGGGGGGGGAGATTCGGCTAATCTAAGAATAAGCGATTTAAATACGTCTTAGCTTAGAAGCTATCAAGACAAGCTTTGCAGTCGTAAAATCCATAATTCGGGCTAGTTGGAGGCTGATAACTGACTTTCAGAAAAGCGGGATTCAATTTAGTAGAACAAATCGCGACAATCTGTCAATCTACTGAAAAAAAGAGAGAAAACTTATGTTTTGTGAACAATGCGAACAAACCGCTAGTGGTAATGGTTGTCATCAGTGGGGAGCCTGTGGAAAAAGTCCTGAAGTCAACGCTGTTCAAGACTTATTAGTTTATTGTCTGCGGGGATTAGCATCGGTGGTTTTAAAAGCCAAAGAAGCGGCGATATCTACTCGCGAAGCTGATATTTTTACCTGTGAGGCGCTTTTCGCCACCATGACCAATGTTAACTTTGATCAACGACGTTTTACTGATTATATTCAGCGTTGTTTAGAGATTCGGGAAAATTTAAAAGCACAATTGGGATCGCTGGACTGGTCTGCACTTGCCAACTATCAGCCTAATTTTAATGAGAGCCTAGTCAGTCAAGGTGAGGAAGTATCCTTAGAACTAATTGAAAAAGTGCAGGACATCGATATTTTTTCCCTAAAGTTAACCGCTATCTACGGAGTTAAAGGTCTTGCTTCCTATACTTTCCACGCTCAGGAATTAGGTCAAGAGGATGACTCAGTTTATCAGGTTATCCAAGAGACTTTAGCGGCGATTGATCGGGGAGATTTAAACCTGAATGATTGGGTGGCAATCTGTCTAAAAGTCGGGGCAGCAAACCTGCGGGCCATGGAATTATTAGATCAAGGTCATACCGAAACCTACGGTCATCCCATACCGACAAATGTTCCCTTAAATCCGCGTTTAGGTAAAGCCATTTTAGTCTCCGGCCATGATATTAAACAATTAGCAGCTTTACTGGCACAAACTGCCAATACTGGCATAACAGTCTATACCCACGGAGAATTATTACCCGCCCACGGTTATCCAAAACTAAAAGAAAAATATCCCCATCTTTACGGTCATTATGGAACCGCTTGGCAAAATCAAACTAAAGAATTTGCTAAGTTTCCGGGGGCAATAGTTTTAACTACTAATTGTCTCATGCCTCCCCACGAAAACTATGAAAGTAAACTCTTTACCCTCGGACCTGTGGGTTATGCCCATATTAACCGTTTAGAAACAGTTGACGGTGCGATCGATTTTAGTCCCGTGATTGCTAAAGCGCAGTCATTGCCCGGATTTACTGAAATAAGCGAACCTCGGCAGGTAATGGTAGGATTTGCCCACAATACCGTCCTCAGTGTCGCTGATACGGTGGTTGATGCCCTTAAACAGGGTAAAATCCGTCACTTCTTCCTAGTTGGCGGCTGCGATGGCGCAAAACCCGATCGCAATTACTACACCGAATTTGTGGAACAAGTTCCCGAAGATTGCATCGTTTTAACCCTTGCCTGTGGAAAATTCCGCTTTTTCGACAAACAATTAGGTACTATCGCAGGATTACCCCGGCTAATGGACGTGGGACAATGTAACGATGCCTATAGTGCCATCAAAATCGCCCTAGGATTAGCCAACGCTTTTAACGTTAGCGTCAATGAGATTCCCCTCTCCCTAATTATCTCTTGGTACGAACAAAAAGCGATCGCTGTACTGCTCACCCTGCTGCATCTAGGTATGCAAAATATCCGTCTTGGACCAACTTTACCAGCATTTATCTCCCCTAACGTCCTGAAATTCCTCGCCGATACCTATCACCTGCAGCCGATTACCACCCCCGCAAAAGACTTAGCCGATTGTCTAGGTTAAAACTTTCTGTAAAAATCCCACCTTTGGTGGCAAACCGTGGCCTATGGGAAGGGGAGGGATATTATCCTCAAGGAGAATAATTTTTATGTCCGTAATCACTTTAAGCATTGATGGGAAAGATGTAGCGATCGAAGCAGGTTCGCGAGTTCTCGCGGCAGCTAGTCAGGTAGGAATAAAAATTCCCGCCCTCTGTCATCTCGAGGGGGTTTCCGAAGTGGCCGCCTGTCGCTTATGTTTGGTAGAAATTGAAGGTATTAATAAATTATTACCCGCCTGTGTAACGGAGGTGGCGGAAGGAATGGTGGTTCATACCGATACCCCAAAACTGAAAGAATATCGCCGCATGACGGTGGAATTATTATTCGCTGAAGGCAATCACATTTGTGCAGTTTGTGTGGCTAATGGTAACTGTGAATTGCAAGATTTAGCCATCGAAGTGGGTATGGATCATAGTCGTTTTCCCTATCGTTTTCCCAAGCGAGAAGTGGATATTTCCCATCCTCTTTTTGGTATCGATCATAATCGTTGTGTTCTCTGTACCCGTTGTGTGCGAGTCTGTGATGAAATTGAAGGGGCGCACGTTTGGGATCTGGCTTATCGGGGCGAAAAAGATAAAATTATTGCGGGAATGGATCAGCCTTGGGGCAGTGTTTCTGCCTGTACTTCCTGCGGCAAATGTGTTGCCGCTTGTCCAACCGGGGCGATATTCCGTAAGGGTTCCGCCGTTTCTGAAAAAGAGGAAGATCGCTCGAAGTTGGAATTTTTAGTTAACGCTAGGACTCAACACCAATGGACGCGTTAAACTAATCGATGGAGAGTGATAGTGATCGATGGGCGCATTTAGATATCTACGAGCAGAAATTAACCGCCAAGGTAAGGGAGGAATATGATCAGATTATGGGTAATAATCAAGATATCCTAGGGATTGCTGCCCAATACGAAATCTCGGAAATCGATATCCGACGCGCCAAGGATTACGCTTTTGGATCGGGAGTGTCTCGATATCAATTTTTTCCCGAAGGTTTAATGGTAGCAGCTTGGCGAAGACTCGCTGGCGCTCAAGGGAATAATCTTGATCGGATGTTTCTCAATCATGAAATCTACGAATCTGACTTAGTGATTAATCGGGGCTTTTCGCAGCAACAAGCGCATTTACTGGCACAAAAACAATATCCTTGGTCCGATTCAATTCAGCAAACAAGATAATTATGACCACATCACCCGAATCGCAATTTCTGCAAGCCCTAGAAATGTGTCAGTCTCTCTCCAATTTGACGGCGCAATTTTCTAGTATTCCTTGTCGGATAATTGAAATTTTGTCTGATGTCAGTCAAGAGCCTCGGGTTTTGTATTCGCTCTTAATTAAATATTCTAGAGAAGTGGATTCCGCTTTAGTTGCCCTAGATATTTATGCCAAAAGTGCTGATAATTGGCGAGTAAAAGATCGAGATAAAACCTGTTCTCTTGGTTTTGGAGTAAAAGACCATTGCACGATTTTAAGCTGTTTGCTCAATTTCGGCAAATGTCCTTTTTCTTTTATTTCCTATACGGGAAATTTTGCATCGGAGGCGATTATTTTTGAGCTACTTAAAGACTGGAAAAATCTAGATTTAGCTCCTTTCTTTGAGGAAAAAATGCAAGAGTTGATCCAGGAGGTAAAAATAGCTTAAAAGAGAATTTCTTTTCGTTTGATCCTTTTCACCAAATTGCAACTCAGCCAAAAAATACCAACCCTTAAGGAATTAAAATTATGTCTAAAATTCGCTTCGCTACTGTCTGGTTAGCTGGTTGTTCGGGATGCCATATGTCCTTCCTCGATTTGGATGAATGGCTGTTAGAATTAGCCGAAAAAGTTGACGTGGTTTATAGTCCCGTCGGCTGCGATCTGAAAACCTATCCGGAAAATGTCGATGTCTGTTTAGTGGAAGGAGCGATCGCTAATCAGGATAATTTAGAACTAATTCATCTAGTCCGTCAAAATACCAAAACCGTCGTTTCTTTTGGTGATTGCGCCGTGACTGCTAATGTTCCCGCTATGCGAAATATGTTAGGAACTGCCGATCCCGTGCTAAAAAGGGCTTATTTAGAGTTAGGAGATAACACACCTCAACTACCAGAAGAACCCGGTATCGTTCCCGAATTATTAGATCAAGTGCTGCCCGTCCATCAAGTCATTCCCATCGATATTTTTATGCCGGGTTGTCCCCCCGATGCAGACAGAATTCGCCAGACATTGATCCCGATTTTAAAAGGGGAATTACCCGTGATGGCAGGGCGAGAAATGATTAAATTTGGTTAATTAAATCAGTTATCAGTGATCAGTTATCAGTGATCAGTGATCAGTTATCAGTGATCAGTGATCAGTTATCAGATTTGAGTTTTAAGTTTTGAGTTTTAAGTTTTGAGTTTTGAGTTTTGAGTGAGCAGTATGTATTAAGTGAGCCTCATCAAATGGCAGTTTGCTGCTGTCTTTTCGCTGTTTACTGTTTACTGATTATACTAAATCCGCTGAGTATAGGCTACATATCAGAAGAGGCACTCATGCAAGTGGAGTGACTCTTAAATTATTACAGATGTGTCAGCAGCCGTCTGTAAGCATCCCACCGAAAAACTAATGCGCGGGGGGTTTGGGGGCGGCGCCACGCCCCCAACGGGGGGTTTGGGTAGGGCTGTTTCATTCTCCCATCAGAATATCAAAAGTAAAAGCGATCACAGTCAGGTAAAATGAGAAGTGACCGCCAACTTTTTAAATATATGTTGAGCTTAATAGAAAAACTGAAACA
>SFAQ01000083.1:0-9617 GCA_007096525.1 Microcystis wesenbergii Mw_QC_B_20070930_S4
GGTACTTTTTCCCTGAAAAATAGGTAATTGACCACCTCAAAATGGTTAAAACCCCACACCCCACACCCCACACCCCACACCCTGTCCCCACGAAAAACTTTTTCAGCAGACCCTAGGTAGCAGTAAGCTAATCTTATAGGTTGGGTTGACGGCTGTTACCCAATATACTAAATCCTGTTTAAAAGAGATAGGGGAGAGGGGAGCAGGGAGTGGGTTTTTAAAGTTTGATCGGGAGTTAATCACGCTATTAAAAACAGATTTATTACTATCTAATATTTAACTCAAAGAAATTTAAAAATTGCGTTTTTATGCTTGAGATTCTGACAAATATCCTAGCTTTGCTGGTCAAATTATTCTCAAATCATGATTGATTACGACGACAATCTTCTTCGTCGCCAAATCTTGATTATTCTCCTTTCGATCGAGCCTAAAAAAATTTTTTCCCAGTCCTTGACAACTTATGTTAAGTTGATAGTGGCAGTTGCCAGAAATTAACCCCCAGTTCTCACCTAGGAATTGTTAAGATGAGGAGTTTTTTCTCGTCAGTTTCGGGTGGGAAGAATGGAGTTGAAGACGATTACCTGTCCAACTCGATCCCGGTACCTTGGCAGAGTGACTGACGGATAAGCTCGATCTGTTTGCAGATTTAGCTAGTTTTCCCGTCCCTAGTCATTCAATGATCAATGGCGAAAGATCGAGCCTACCTAATTTTAACTATCTTCTCTCCTCCCTAATCAAACAATGCCTACCATGACCTTAGTGTTACCAATGGTGTATCTACTGGTGATCTATCTCTTACTAGCGATCGCCAAAAAAGCTAAAATCAACTCCTAATCAGTTATCAGTGATCAGTTGATCAGATTTGAGTTTTAAGTGACCAGTATTACAGCGTTTCTCAGATACATGAGGTTCGTTCTTGCAGCTGAAATAGTTGATTAGCAACTATTAGTGTCTGTGCTTCACCTTGACGAGAAAGGCTGTAAATAGCAGTTTCCTACTGTCTTTTCACTGATTACTGCACACTGATTACTGCTCACTGATTACTGCTCACTGAAAAAGGCTAACGGCTATAAAACGGGGACAGGCAAATAAACCTTTTCTACCTGAGGAGAAAAACCGAGCCATTGACGAGATAAACGAGCAAAAGTGTTAGGATCACCGCTAACTGCGAAGTTAGTAGGTAGGGGTGTTTCAGGATTTTTTAGACCTAATAATTCTAGCTCTTTTTCCGCCGATCGAACAACGGCAGCGGCGGGATCTACCAAGCGCACGGAACTGGGTAAAAGACGACGTAAAACTGGGGAAAGATGGCGATAATGGGTACAACCATAGACCAGAGTATCAATATTTTCTGCCAGTAAAGGCTGAAGATATTTCCTAGCCACCTGCGTGGTGTAGGGGTCAAAAATGCGGTTAGCCTCGATCAAAGGGACAAATTCAGGACAGGGAATTTGCCAAACTTGGGCAGTAGGATCGATTTCTTGAATCGCCTGTTTATAGGCATTACTTTTAGCCGTAGCCGGGGTAGAAATCACCCCAATGCGCTTTCCTTTTTGCACGGCAGTTTTGGCCCCGGGTAAAATTACCCCCAAAATTGGTAAATCTTTAAATTCGGCCCGTACTTCTTCTAAAGCCAAGGCGGAACTGGTATTACAGGCCATAATCACCATTTTCACCTGGCGCTCGCCCATCCAAGTGAGAATTTCCCGGACAAATTCGATAATTTCCCCTTTAGAACGAGTTCCGTAGGGAAGTCTAGCGGTATCAGCGAAATAGAGAATCGATTCTTGGGGCAGTTGTCGATACAACTCCCTTAAAACGGTCAGTCCACCCACACCACTATCAAACACACCAATCGGACTAAATTGTGATTCTCTCATAGATATCGAGGAAAACGCTGATCTAAAGTAGCTTTATTTGATGATATTAAAACACGGATTTTTTGATTGGTAAACTAATGCTCCAATCATTTAATCATTAACGGAGATTTCGCTGAATATATTCAATAATCCCCCTTGCGATCGCTGCTGCCATTTGTCGTTGAAAGTTGACATTGGCTAATTTAGAAGCATCCTCAGCGCCGGTAACGAAACCCACTTCCACGAGGGTAGAGGGCATTTTCGAGGTTCTCAGTACATAGAAACGGGCCCGACGCACCCCCCGATCGCGCATATCGATACTGCGGACAATATTGCGATGGATGGTGTCCGACAAACGGCGATCACCAAAGTAATACACCTCTAGGCCGTTGACATCCGGTCGTGCTTTCCCCATAGAGTTAGCGTGGATACTGACAAATAGATCGGCATCGATCCGGTTAGCCATATCCGTGCGCCCTTGCAGGGTGACAAAAAAATCGCTATCTCTGGTGAGACGCACATCGATGCCCTGTTGTTGCAGGATGCGGGTAACTTCTAGGGAAATGGGCAGAATCACATCTTTTTCCTGAAGGCCACCAATTCCGATCGCCCCCGGATCCTTGCCGCCGTGGCCCGGATCGATCACCACCAAAAACCGGCCATTGCGTTGTTGGGGGGGATTAGGAGTGGGGTTAGAGGGGCGCGGCGGTGGGTTAAATTGGCCCGTATTGGGGGGTAAGGGAACAGGGATAGTGGTGAAGTCAGGAACTTGGGAAACGGGGCTAGAATTGAGGGAGGAAAGCAATTCTAGGGCTAGGGTTTGACCGTCCGATTGATTGAGTTGACCTAATTGAAATCCTGCCGCGGTCTGTACCAAAATCAGCACCCTATTGGCACTTTCCTGACGTACCCGCAATTGATAGATAGGACTATAGCGACCGAAGCGCGGACCACGAAAAGACTCGGCTAACTTAGCATTTTCGATGCGTAGTTCATAGACACCATCCTGGTTAACACTGCCGTTAGCTTTCAGGGGTAAATCCGCACGAATTAACAGGCGATCGTTATTGCCCGTCAGATCGATCGAGGAGATCGTAGCCAAACGATTGCTAGAAGGGGGATTACTGGCAGTTTTCGGGGGGGGATTGTTGGGGCGAGGATTGGGATTAGTGGCGCTAGTGGGGGGAGGAGAGGAGATATTATCCACGGCACCCAGACCACCCCTAGGCAGTAAAACCAAGCCACCAAAACGACTATAGAGAGCTTGCCAATCGGGACTATCTTTATTAACGCTTAGGGAAATCTTAGCCCGTTGATTGGCAGTCTGACTGAATTGAATATCGCCGACACCGTAACGGTTAACTGGGATAGTTTGACCAGTGAGACTGCTGGGTAAAGTGGCCCCGGGTAATTCAAATTCGATTTTTTTGCCGTCCCGGCTGCGTTGACTGCGGATCGATCGCTCATCACCATTTTGCTCTAAACGGACAAAAAGACCATTGCGAGTGACCTGAAAATCATCGTTGTTGTCCGTCTGGCTAACTGGAGGTGGGGGAGTGGGACGGGTGGAACCGCGATCGGGGGGAGGTGTGGGGTCAGGGGTGACGGGGGGTTCTGTTTGCTCACTAATCGGTTGGGGTTCTGGCAGTTCCACTGTCCATTGGGTGGGCGAAATTCCGCGAATTTTTACCTGTTGAGGATCAAAGGTGTAGCCGGGGGCCAATTCAATCACTAAACGGGTAGTTTCCGCATCAAATTGACCAATACGGACACTTCTGATGATATTGCCAATGGGCCGGTTAATATTGGGTTGCCCTAACTTGATCCCGGGCAGATCGATCACGATCCTGGTGGGGTTAGTGATCATTTGCGCTCGCGGTTGCACTCGATTGTCGGTGGTGAACACCAGACGATTCTCATTGGTGTCGAATCGCCAAAAGACGAGCTTGCCTGCCCAAGCAGGGGCCGCCACCAGCAACCAAGTTAATGCGCTTAGGAATAACCAATGAAATCTCACGATCGATGCTCCCGTTGCTCAGTTATCAATTACCTTTTTTCGGTAAAAATGGACGATTTTGTCGATTTTTGGCCATCCATAGCTCCGTTAATGCTCTGAGAATGACTATCAATAAAAACAAGCTTATGGGACGTTGGCATGGTCTGCTATGTTTCTGATCAGTAATCAGTAATCAGTAATCAGTAATCAGTGAAAAGACGGCACTGTTAGTGCCACTTAAATACTGGTAACTTATACACTTCCACTGGTAACTGCTCACTGCTCACTGCTCACTGATTGAGGACTGGCGGTGGGTTCTTTAAATACTAACCTTAACAGGGGCGGAGCGATAAAGGTAGTCAAGATCACCATCATAATAATCGCCGCATCGGTAGCGGGGGATAAAGCACCACTAGCAGCCCCGACTCCAGCAAAGACTAAACCCACTTCACCCCGGGGAATCATGCCAACTCCGATCGCCAAGCGATTGAGTTTTTCCTTACTGAAAACGGCTAACCCCGTCACCACTTTACCTAAAATCGCGACGACAATTAGGAAAGCCGCTAAGACTAATCCTTCTCGATTGCTGGGAATAGCGGGATTAAGCACACTTAAATCGGTTTTTGCCCCCACACAGACGAAAAATATCGGTACGAATAAATCGGCGATCGGGAACACTTGTTCTGCCAATTCCGATCGCTTTTCCGTTTCCGCTAGGACTAGGCCGGCAGCAAAGGAACCGAGAATCGCTTCTAATTGGATAACTTGGGCGATATAGGCAAGAATAAAAGCGAAAATCAGGGAAACTAAGAGCAATTGTCCCCTAGTTTTCATGCTATTAACTAATTGAACGTAAAAGGGGCTTAAAAAACGACCGATCAGGATCGCCCCGATCACAAAAGCGCTAGAACTAATAGCTAGATAAATTACTTTGCTAATTTGCACTTCTCCAGTCTTCACCAAGGAAGCAACGACAGCGAGAACAATAATACCGAGAATATCATCGAGAACCGCTGCCCCGATGATAATTTGACCTTCTTTGGCCGATAACTTCCCTATTTCTGCTAAAACCTTGGCGGTAATGCCGATACTGGTAGCGGTTAAAGCTGCCCCAGCAAAAATAGCGGGAATGGTGGCCAGATGAAAGATATAGATTAAACCCAAAGTACCCACCAAAAAGGGAACCGCAACCCCTACCACTGCAACAGCAGCTGCCTGTGGACCGACGCGAATTAATTCCTGTAAGTCTGACTCTAAACCGATCTCAAACAGCAGGATAATTACCCCCAATTCCGAGAGGACGGAAATCACCTCACTAGCAGCACTAAAAACGGCGGGAGATTGCTCCGGGGTGAGGGGTGAAGTGGATTCTAGGAAGTGAATGAGGAGAGAATCCTCGAATCCCGCCCCTCCTTCTGGAAAAACCAGTAATTTTAGGACAGAAACCCCGATAATCACGCCACCGACTAATTCTCCTAATACGGGGGGCAAGTTGAATCGGACGCAGATTTCTCCCCCCAGTTTACAGGCGAAATAAATAACGGTCAAACTCAGCAGCACGCAGGCTAAAACTAAGGCACTATCAGCAGTTTCGGCTGTAGCTGCCGAGGCTAACAGGGGAAGATTAGGACTCCAAGCGGAAGAAAGGAAAGGCTGTAGTATCATCGCTTGCTCAAAATTACTCTCAATTCTGTCAGGTAAACGAAGGGTGGAAACTGGAAAGGAACGCGAAAGGGGAATTATTGCGCCAACTCAAAAATGAAACGCACGACTCCTCAAGAGTTGACGGAGAGCCTCTTCCCAACCTCTTCCTCCTACCTTGAAAGTGGGAAGTGGGAAGCAGGGGGGCGGGGAGGCTACCGCTTTCATCCTTGACGGTGTAACTTGTTACATGGCCACTGCCTCCGTTGACCATCGAGACGGTTCTAACTGGTTGACGTACTCCATATATTGAGCTAATGGTTGATCCATGCTCAGGAGTAATTTTGGCTTAAATTGAATATTATCGTAAATTTTGCCGTCTTCATCCCTGAGCAGATAATAAGCTAATCGAGTCCAGAGCAGTAACAGGGTACTAAGAAGATACCCCCTAATACCGGGGCGTTTTTCTGTTATATAAATCGGCTGAATTCTTGTCTTGGCAGGTGCTATGGGGGTATAAGCATAGAGCATATATAGGGGGGGGAAAAGCTGCACGTTTTCCATCATTTTTAATAAACCAATACAGCCATAAGCATATCGCATAGAATACTGATATGTAGCACCCAGAAATCTTTGACCTAACCTTTCTCTCCAAGTAGTTTGTGGAAATTGTCCCCTGATGGTAAAGTCAATTTGTGTACCGATTTCACTGGGGAAATTTAGTGATAGTTCCATTTTGATATCTAAATGATGTATGGTTTTTAAATGTTGAATATCAATCCCATTCATCATACAGATATGATGATGGCAAGTTCTAGTGAAAGAGCGATCAGTTTGTGTGAGAATTTCTTTGTCTTTTAGTTCATCAAAGTTAGGTACTTCTTCTGGTGCTTCAGCATCAGGATAAATCCAGATAAATCCATATTTTTCCTCCGTTGCATAAGCTGGTACTCTAGCTTGAGCAGGAATTTCTGATTGAGAGGGAATGTGTTGACAAAGACCACTTTCATCAAAAGTCCAATGATGGAAAGCACAACGAAGAAAATTGCCTTTAACCTCTCCAATTCCCAAATCGGTTCCTAGATGAGGACAGTAAGCATCTAAAGCCCGCACTTGCCCGTCCTCCCCGCGGAAAATAACAATTCTTTGTCCGCACAATTCTAGAGATTTTGCTTTCTTTTTAGGTATTTCTTGACTAGAGCAAGCTATATACCAGCCCTTAGCTATTACATCCCAATTATTAAAAATTTGCATAGGTATCTATTCCAGTCAAGTAGTAGATTGATAATTTTGTAAGATTGCTTTTCTCTCTTGAATATCATCTCGATATTTACCCATCAAAACTCTCAATAACATTTTACCTAAACAATAAGAAGCTCGCCAGGAAAATACTGCATCTTGTAAATCAATATGGCTGCGCTCAAATAAAAGATGTCCGGTTAATCCCAGCACCTGAGTTAGAGGTAAACCCAACAGCAGCCAAAAATTTTGCGATCGCCAAACAGAAAATATCAAACTATAGAAAAAGAATATTCCTAGAATGTGTAAAGTAATATTAATTGGCTGTTGATGTTTGATCACAAAAATATCCCAATAATCTGTAAACGGATGTGCCAAAATTTGGTTATTAATTCGATTGATTAATTTTGGATTATTTCCATAATTTAGTTTACTCATAAGCTCTAGGGGTTTCTCCTCACATCAAGCACGATTTAATGATTTTCTCTTGTCTGGCAATTCTCAATGAAATAGAAACAATTCTCCTGCCGACCAGCTGTGGCTACCGGTAAGTTTACAACCTAAATAGGATCGCTATATATGTATCAGGTTCAGCGAGGAAATAAAACTGTCCCCAACTTTGTTTTTCCCAAGATATCCTTCACCTTACCTCCACTAACAACCGGAACTCCATTAATATAAACCGCTTGCACAATCTCCTGCGAGCCGCGCTTGACCATACGCAATTCACCGTCCAAGATTGGATCTGATATTTCCACTTGAGGACTGATATGCTGATGGAGAGAATGGGGTTCAAGTAACACTATATCAGCTTTGGCGCCGACTTTGAGGATACCTGTATCCAGGCGAAACCATTGTGCTGGTTCTCCCGTAACGCGGCTAATAGCAGCTTCAGGGGAAAGGAACTTAGTGGCTACTGCTTGTTTGAGCAAAGACAGAGCGCCATCATAATAGCCTAGATTGCGGACATGGGCTCCAGCGTCAGTAAAACCGGCTAAGATATAGGGATGCCGCATCAGGGCTAAACGCGGGATGGGGCGATCATTTGCACCTGTAGCCACCCAGCGTAAATCTGTGTCATATTGTTGGAGTGCGTCGATAAATAAATCCACTGGTTGTTGTTGTTTTTGACGAGCAATTTCGGCAAAACTCAGACCATACCAACTTATTTCTGGACAACGGACAACTTCTATCATATCTAAACGGCGATGAAAGGATTTACGCCAATTACTGGTCCATTCTTGGCAAAATTTGTGTCGGAAACCTGGAGATTGCCATAGTTCTTCTCGCTCTTTTCTTGACTGACAACTATTGAGTTCTGCGCCGGTAGGGAATTCTTCAAATAAGGGAGTAACCGGTCCATCGGAAAAAATGGTAAACGGTTGTGTTAACGTTTGAAAACGGACATTTCCACCTAATAACCGATTCCAAATAAAAAGCAGTGGAGCAAATATGCGCCAGAGTTGGCGCTGGTGGACAGCATCTAAAGCCGAGAGAATTGTTAAACGCAGTTGTTTTTTGCCAATTCCTGAACCTAGCCGCAGAATGTCAAGGAAAGAAGAGAGCCGTTGTAGGTTAGGGGTGACTTGAAAAACGCGATCTTTTTGCCTGCATAGAGCAGCTAACATGGCATATTCTTGAAATTTTGCGTGTTGAGAAGGAATGGTATAACCTCGCCACTTTCCAGTCATACGATGCCAAGGAAACATATCAATGGAAATGCCCAGAAAACCTGCTTCTAAAGCATCTGTGGCTATCTGCTGCATAATTTTTAGGTCAATTTTAGTTGGTTGAGCAGTTAAGCTCCGTTCCAATCCCATTACATGGGCGCGTAGAGCGCTGTGTCCAAACATGGGAGCGACATTGGCACCAAGAGATAACTTTTGTAAATGCTGTAAATATTCCGTCGGTGTTTGCCAATCAATCGACTTTTGTAGCCATTTTGCAATTAACTGATGGGAGATTGTTTCTACTCTTTGAAAAATATCTGCTAACATTTGCGGTTCACCGATAGCAATGGATAGGCTACAGTTACCAATGACTACGCTGGTCACTCCATGGCGGACTGATTCACTTAATCCTGGCGCAATTTCTAATTCTAAATCGTAGTGGGTATGAATATCAATAAATCCAGGTGTTACCCACAACCCAGTGGCATCTACTACTTCAAGTGCAGGGATATTTAAGCCAGGAGCAATGGCGACAATCTTACCTTCTTGAATGCCAATATCTCCGACCATGGCAGGAGAAGATAAGCCATCAAAAATTAATCCATTTTTAATTAGTAGATCTAACATAATTTATGATCCGTAAGTATTTAAACCCCGATGCTCGGTTTTAATCCAAGGCGAGTGCTGCTTTTGCAGACACATTTTCAAGGTGGTTACAATCATGACAGGAATCCAATGTATCATGTAGATAGAACCTTGCATAGTTCCCCAAACTAAAGACCATCCTCGTAAACCCTGAAATTGATAAAGTCCAACCATAAAAGCAATTGTTAAAATAATACTTAGTAATACTTGAAGTGGCAACAAAACTGGGTAGTGGTCATAAAATATTGTCCAAAATAAATCGGCTATAAGTCCAAGGGGAAGTAGAAACTGTAACAAAAAAAATAAAATTAAATCAATTTCTTTAGCCCAACCTAAAGTAAAAATTTGTGGAAAATAATCTAGGTAACGCTGATACCCGCCCTCCGCCCAACGACAACGTTGAAGCCAGAGGGATTGCGCGGTAGTTACTCCTTCTTCCCGAATAGATGCAGGGTAATCGCACGTCGTTTTGTATAAAATGTAACAGACAGAGGTGACTGAATGTCGTGCCTAGCAGGGCGAACTGAGAGGAGTTAATCTGAGAGGAAGTAAAAAGTTACATAGTGT
>SFAQ01000084.1:0-37030 GCA_007096525.1 Microcystis wesenbergii Mw_QC_B_20070930_S4
TGACAATTCCCGCAAAAGAGTTTAGCATCATGATAATAGTAATGACAATTTTGATGTGACTATAATACCATATTTGTGTCGCTTTTTTGCCTTATGAAGCTATCGTTCAACACTTCTGCTTTGAATAGTTCAATTATACTGTTAACATTACCAGCCAGATTACTGCATTGGGGTAAAAGTTCAGTCATGGTAAAACCCAGATCTAGAAGAACAGTGCTATTGTTCCCCAGATTATAACAAAATTCACTGACTAGATGTCAGATCTTTGGTCAGCGATTTAAGCAATCAAGGACAAAGTTATCGTCTTCAATCTAGAATCAGGATTGATTATAATCAATTTGGTACATACCGATTTCCGAGAACCTCCTTAGGTAAAAATTCTCTCCTGACTCCTCCTGAATTCTAGGATAATGATAATTATGTGGACAAAAATGGTAATAGATAAATTGAGATTTAAAAAAATTCAGCCCATGAGACAGTTAGGATTTTTGTTAGGAACAGTTTTTCTTTTGGGTGGCTGTCATTCTCTGAATGTTATCCAAAATCGTCCCCAACCCTTGCCCCAAGATCAATATATTCAAGTCTATTTTAATTATAATCAAGCCCAGGGTTCAAATTATACCGATCCCTATCGCCAAATTAATCGCCCAGGGGATAATTTAGAACAGGTTATTATTGATAATATCAACTCGGCCAAAAGTTCGATCGATCTAGCGGTGCAAGAGTTACGTTTACCCGCCATTGCTCAAGCTTTAGTTGCTCGTCAGCAGCAGGGAATTAAAGTTAGGGTTATCCTCGAAAATATTTACAATCAACCTATTAATAGTTTAGCCAAAAACCGAGAACAATCAAGCGATCGAGAACAGGAACGTTATCAAAACCTTTTTGATTTAGTTGATCTAAATCGAGATGGTAAATTAAGTGCAGAGGAAATCGCCCAAAGAGATGCAATTACTATCCTCAAAAAAGCTGGTATTCCCCTAATTGATGATAGGGCAGATCGCTCAAAAGGTAGCGGTTTAATGCACCATAAATTCATGGTTATTGATAATCACACTACTTTAATCAGTTCAGCTAACTATACCTTAAGTGATATTCATGGAGACTTTTCTAATCCCAAAACTGTCGGGAATGCCAATCACTTATTAGTAATTACTAATCCCCCACTAGCTAGAGTTTTTCAAAGAGAATTTAATCTGATGTGGGGAAGGGAAGATCAACCTAAATTTGGCTTAGATAAACCCCACAGAAAACCACAAACAATTACTATCGGTAATAGTAGTCTGACGGTCAAATTTTCCCCCGATTCTATCACTTATCCCTGGGCAATTACTAGCAATGGTCTGATCGGTGAAACTTTAAATAAAGCTAAAAAATCCGTGAATTTAGCCCTGTTTGTCTTTACGGAACAGCCTTTAGCTAATATTCTCGCCCAACGACATCAAAAAGGGATAGAAATTAAAGCTTTAATTGATCCTAGTTTTGCCTTCCGATACTATAGCGAAGGATTAGATTTATTAGGAGTTGCTCTCAGTAATAAATGTCGTTATGAACCAGATAATCAGCCTTGGCAAAACCCAATTAATACCCTAGGAGTTCCCGCTCTAGCCCCGGGAGATAAATTACACCATAAATTCGGTTTAATCGATGATAAAATTGTGATCACTGGTTCTCATAATTGGTCAAGAGCCGCTAACCATCAAAACGATGAAGCTTTAGTTATTATCGATAATCCCACTGTTGCTGCTCATTTCGATCGAGAATTTCAATATCTTTACCGTACCGCTAAATTAGGACTGCCGGAAACTATTAAAAATCGGATCGAACAGGATAGAAAAAACTGCCCCCAATCTGTAACAATTAAAAGCGATCGCTTAATTAATTTAAACACTGCCACAAAAGAAGAATTAGATACTTTACCCGGTATCAGTGGCAAATTAGCCGAAAAAATTATCGCAGCCCGGCAACAAAAACCCTTTACTTCCCTAGAAGATTTGGATCGAGTATCGGGAATCGGTAAGAGAAAAATTAACAAGCTCCAAGGCAAAGTCAGCTGGTGATCATTGCCTCGTCTGTATTTTCTTCCACAGACAAAAACTAGCAATTTTCCCTTGTTACAGCAAGCTAAGTAGGTAGGTGTTAAAAATCGTCAGATACCCCCCTTATCAAGGGGGATCCCCCCGCCTATCGGCACCCCCCTTATTAAGGGGGGCAGGGGGGATCGAACCCAAAATCTATCTTCTATTTAATTAGAACCACTTACTTACCACAGTCCAAAAGGGTTATTTTAAAGGTTCGGGAATACTATCGGAAGGAGCCTCAAACTGTCCGGTAATAACGTATTCTAGACGCAATTTTAGCCAAGTAATAAACTGTTGGTTGAGAGAAACAATTGCCGCTGCTGGTTGGGGAGTTTTCTTTTTGATATCGGCAAAAGCGGGAGTATCTAAAAAAGCTGGGTTGACAATTAACCAAAAATCAATTTCTTGACCTTTTTCTTGATAATTCCTGATTCTTTCCTTCAAAACTTCCTTTTCGATCGCTTCTTCTTCTAAAAACTTTTGACTGGCTACCAAATAATAATAAGTTGTCATCATCTTTCCTTTAATTTTTCAGTGTAATTGTTCGTTAGTCGGGAGATTAGCTGATAGCTGATGGCTTTTACAATTGCCCACGCATAGCCAATTTCATTTCCCTAACAGCCCGTTCCAACCCGACTAAAACCGCACGACTGATAATTGTGTGACCAATGTTCAATTCTTCCATATTGGGCAAACAGGCGACGGGATAAACATTCCAATAGGTCAAACCGTGACCAGCATTCACCCGCAAACCCAGAGAGGAAGCATATTCACAACCTTCTTTAAGAATTGTTAATGCTGCTTGACGATCGCTCTCCTGTTGTGCTTCGGCGTATTGACCGGTGTGGAGTTCAATAAATTTCGCCCCCGTATTAGCGGCCGCTTGAATTTGGGCAAAATCGGCATCAATAAACCAACTAACGGGAATATTAGCCGATTGCAGGCCCTCGACAACCCGACAAAAACGGTCAAAACTGCCCAGCATATCGATCCCCCCTTCCGTGGTCACTTCCTCGCGCTTTTCGGGGACAAGGGTGACATAATCGGGTTTAATATCGAGAGCAATGGCGATCATTTCCTCCGTCGGGGCCATTTCCAGATTCAGATGAGTCCGCACCGTTTGCCGGAGAATCCGCACATCGCGATCCTGGATATGACGACGATCCTCGCGCAAGTGAACGGTAATGCCATCAGCACCACCGATTTCGGCCAAAACTGCCGCCGCCACGGGATCCGGTTCCACGGTACGGCGCGCTTGGCGAATTGTGGCCACATGGTCGATATTGACACCCAAAGTCAGCAAAGTTGAACCTCCTTGTTTGTTAGTCCAACTTTCCATCTTACCATTGCGGTCAAAAGCGATTACATATTGGAGATATTTAAACCCATGGTCAGTTCTTCCATTTTGCTGCGCATGGTTTCCGTGGAGGCATCATAGGCCGCCTTCATGGCTTCTAGAATAGACCCAGCCACAATCTCCAGATCTTGGGAGAGGAGAGAAGGGTCGATTTCAATACCCCGGGGTTCTTGGTTGCCACTGAGATAGACTGTCACCAAGCCATTTTCACTCTGGCCGGGAATTTCCATAGTTTCCAGTTCTTCTTGCAGAACTTTGGCCCCTTGTTGCACCTGTTGCGCTTTTTGGAAAGCGTCTTGTAGTTCTTTAATCTTACCGAGACCGAATCCGAATCCTTGTCCTTGTGCCATGGTGTTTTTTTTGTTTAAGGGGTCATTCAAGGTTTTTATTGTACTGCTTAAGGTGAACCGGGTCAACTTTTTGCCCTCACAGGGCAAAAAGTGATTAATAGACCTCCTGCAAAAGTAAGTTATCGAGGTGCTATCGGGTCAAAATATCTAAAAGCTCCGATAAATTGGACATAATCTCAGGTTTTATGGATAGGATAGTTGTCTATTGTCTTTTTTATCCTCCTGTCTCGGAGTCGACCGTCTCCTTACCTAACGGAAGATTTTTGATTTTTGCAGGAGAGCTAATGACAACGATGACTTTCTGACTAAGTTAAGGTTTGCGGGAACTTGTTCTCTCTTCATCCGTCACGGGATGGTCAGAAAGAGAAATCCGAAAAATTATCCTAACCACTCAGTCGATTACCCCACGCCATAATACAATTGTTGCTTTGACGAGGAGAATAGCAATTTTGAACGCCAAAAAAACGGGAATTTTCTTGACAATTGCCCTAAGTTGTGCTTTAGCGGGGAAAGTGGCGATCGCTAATACTTCCCCTTTGGAGGGAACTCGATGGAAACTAAGGGGTTGGACAGCCGGAAGTTTGGTGAAAGAAACGGAAATTACTGCCGCTTTCCAGAAAAATATCCTCAGTGGTTCGGCCGGATGCAACCAGTATAATACCGGCTATCAAGTCAATGATGGCACGCTCAAGGTTAACCAAGCGATCGCTACTACGAAAAAAGCTTGTCCGGAACCGCAGATGAAACAAGAAAATCAATATCTTGCTGCCTTGCAAGGAGTGGAACAATTCCAAGTGACAGCTAAAGGCGATTTACAATTATTTTATCGTAATCCCGAAGGTTTAGGAATACTCACTTTTACCCCCGCACCGACCACCACGCGCACGGAAAAGACAATTTATATCAATTCTAGGAAACAACCCTGTAGCCAAGGCACAACCAAAGACTGTTTACAGATGCGAGAAAAACCAGAGGAAAACTGGAGATTGTTCGCCAATAGTATCGAGGGATTTGATTATAAACCTGGATTTTTCTATCAAATTAAAGTTAGCGTTGAAACCGTCTCCAATCCAGCTACTAATCAAAATTCGGAAACATGGAAGCTATTAGAAGTTATTAGCCAAACCCCAGAAAAAGAGACTCCGCGAGCTTGGTTTGATCGACCGTTAACTAATTGGAATAAAGCCAAAGCCCCTATCCCCAAATCTCCCGTTAAAACCGTGATCGATAACCAGTGTCGTGAACAGGTTCGTCCGGCAATTACTGCCAATGATCAAGCGCTTAATAAAGCAGGATGGTTACTGTACGGATCCGTGCAAACCTATGGTAAAACTAGCGTTATTTCGGCCATGAGTGGAGTGGATGGAATGTGCCGACCGATGGGTTATCAAGACTTTGTTTTTGTCGATGGTAAATTCGCTGGCACTCTTTCCCCGCGACCGATGGATTCCCGCACTGATGGGGCATCCCAGAGAATTGTTTTACAAAATAGCGATCGAATTATTGTGGTTTTTAATCGCTATAAAGATACGGATCCTCTCTGTTGTCCTTCCCAATTAAGTCGCGTTATTTATCAAATCGAAACAGTCAGCGGAGTGCCAGTTGTTGTTCCTAAAGAAGCGGAAACAGAAGCGGTGAGAAACTAGGGATAATATCATGTTTGGTTTAACAAACCCAGTATAAACTTTACCTTTGTCTAGATGGCAAGCTGGTATTATATAGGTGTATTAACCGCAACATGAATATAACCGAAAATACTGATGAGATATTAGTAAGTCAGCCCTATTATTTCCTGAAGGTAATGAGAAAATCACCTTAAACAAACTGAAGTTCAGATTAAGATTGAGATGGCTTAATAGTGAGCATTTGACCAATCCTTCTGGAAAGCAGATGAGATGGTTTTTCCACAGCAAAATAAAAGGCAATGCTCAGAAGGAGTACAAAGTTAAATTTCAGAAACCAATCGACCATATAACCAAAACTAGGTAATTCCATTGACTTGAATAGATAAAAAGCCAGAGGATGAATAAGAAAAAGAGAATAACTCCATAGTCCAGCCCATTCTAAAAAAGCTAGAGGTTTATTCTCTTGTTTATTGTAATAACTGATTTCACGCAATAGCCAAAAGAAAACGTATATAGCGAAGAAATTTAGTGTCAGATGATTACCAATAATCCTTTGAAAAGCCAAATTACGGGTAATAGAACCTAGAATAATCGCTCCTATTCTCCAAGTCCAAATACTAGAAGAAGTCGGGTTAGGCAGTGGATTTTTCAAAGATTCCGCCAGCAAAATGCCCAAGAGCCAACAGGGCAATCCAAGAATCCAGTCCCCTCGGTAGCCCCAGGCTGGATAATTTATATTATTGATAGGAACTGTGAAGGCAAAGAAAATACCGATGATAAAGGTTATATAAAATAAATTAATCCATTTAACCCGTTGCCCAATAATAACCAAAAGAGGGTACAAGGAATAGTATATCAATTCAGCCACTAGAGACCATCCAGGAATGCCTGAAAGAAGCCTCGGACTATCCCAAGGAATATATCCTACTGCTCGAATAATTAAAATTGCCGCAGCCATAGGCAGCAGAATTCTCAGATAACGTCTCACAAAAAATTCACCCAAGTTAAATTTTTTGTGACAGGAATATGGATAATGTACGCAAAACCCAGAAATAACGAAAAATACAATAACAGCAGCCGGACCGCTAAAAGAGCCTCCGTATATTCCATTAAAAGCCCAAGGAAAAAACGAAGATTCATCATGGCCGGCAGTAATTGGTGGTACAGCACCATGGCCTATCATTACCCAGAGGGCAGCCATAGCTCTTAATGAATCTAAACCGACAATGCGCTTCATAGAAAAATAACCCTCAGTCTTTGGTTTAAGATTATATCCACAGTTCTTAAATTAGTCAACTCTTAAATGCTCGATTCTTTCCCCAAAATCTAGTATGTATTAGGCCAGAATGATCATCTTGTCAAAATACGTCACGGATATCTGAAACTGCGTACACAGGCCGTCCAGTCGCATCCCCCCCCCAACGGGCTTGGGTTTGGGGGATCTACCCGCAAAAGTGGTGATTGAGTGAAAAAATTAGAAATATCCCCCGATTCTAGAATATAGTTACTATCGGGAAATCTCAACTTATAGATTTGAAAATATGATATGCCCTCTCAAGTTAATGGGTTTCTATCATAAGCTGATAGCTAACTGCTGACTAATAATTACTCAGGTACTTAAACTTGATAAGTAGTTATAGAATTCTAGTAACTCCTCATTAGTGAGTAGTAAACGTGACTTTTTACCATAGCTAGAAATCAGGTATTCCCGACCTTTTTCTGTGGTCCAAGCTAATCGTTTCATCTCCACATCAATTTTAGTTTTAAGAACTGAATAATCGATTTCTTCGGGAATAACAACAACTGGTTCCGGTGCCGGGGGTTCTTCTTCAGTTAAACTCACTTCTTCTGGCAATTCTGATAATAAGGAGTAATTATCGGGTTCCATTTCTAATAATAAAGGTTCTGGTTCTGGGACAGAGATTTCCTCAACAGGAGGTAATTCCGGTTCAATTTTGGCTGGGGGAATATCCTTAACTTGGGGTAATTCCGGTTCAATTTTAGCTTCAGGACGAGGTATTTCAGTGACTTTAGCCGTTTTAGTCGATTTTTTGGCACTAGCGACGGGTTTAGGCAAATCTTCCGGTAGAGAAATATTATTGGGGCTGACTTTTTCCACAAGCTGGAGATCGGGGGTGTTTTCAGCCTCTAAAAGCAGTTTTTTGGCACTAGCGACGGTTTTAGGCAAATCTTCCGGTAGAGAAATATTATTGGGGCTGACTTTTTCCACAAGCTGGAGATCGGGGGTGCTTTCAGGCTCTAAAAGCAGTAAAGCCCGTTCTCTGGCTCTATCTTCGGCGATTTCCACCGTATCTGCCGCTGCTAAACCTGTAACGACCGTTTTTCCCTCAATTTCGACGATCGCTTTCACAATATACTTGCCGTGATCGATTTGAACTAACTCACTAATCAGGGATGCTTGGGGGTAACGTTGGCGTAACTTTTGCAACATGGTGACTTTTTCGAGTTCTTTTGTACTTATATGAGAATACTCTATCGTAATTATGGAAAAATGTAGCAAGTTCTTGCTAAGATTAAAGATTAGATAAAATTTTCAGTCCTAGAATTAGCCTTGCCTACAGTAACAAGATTCTACTAGGCTGGAACTTCTGCCAGAAAGACTAGCGATCGCCGAAAAGTTTGCGGGTGTTTGCTATTGGCTTATACTAACGAAGGCTTCGATAATTCTCTTCGGCAAGTTCGGGTGTTCGATACTTGGTCAGTTTACCTTCACTGTCACCACCAGCGATCGCAATTACCCCGATAGAGATAATCTCTGGAGTCAATGGTTTAAATCCCCCTTCTCATTATTAAGTATTTAAACTTAATTGTCCACCATTCCGTCAGTGTCTTGTAAGTAAGGATTATTGTTAGATGGACTTCTCGATCGCCACACTCCTCTCTCATCTTAGTGATGATAAATTAGCTACGGGTAAAATTCTCGAAAAAAAACTGGGCTGCGAAGACGATCCCGAAAGCTGCGAAAAATTGCAAGTGATTCTCGATGCTTTAGAACGTCTGGGAATGGTTGTCAAAGAACGGGGGCGCTATCGTCGTGTGATCGAGGAAAATATCGTAGAAGCAAAGCTGCGCTGTTCCAGTAAAGAATTTTGCTTTGCTATCCAAGATATCGAAGATGCTGATGACATCTACGTCTCGAAAAATCATCTCAGTAACGCTTGGAATGGCGATCGAGTTTTAGTCAAAATCATCCGCGAGGGGACCCGTCGTCGTTCCCCAGAGGGAGAGGTGAGATTAATTCTCGAACGGGCTAATCCTTCGCTTCTAGCGCAAGTAAAACAGGAAAATGAGCAGTTTGTGGCGGTTCCCCTGGATGATCGCCTGAAATTTACCCTTAATCTCCTCGAAAATGGTCAAAACCTCCAAGAAAACATCGATCACCTCGTTCATGTTTCCGTCCTCCGTTATCCCCTAGGGGAAATGCCTCCCATCGGTAAAGTTACTCGCGTTCTCGGTTCCACGGCCGAGGCCGCTGCCGACACGGATATCGTCTCCTGTAAACACGATCTACCCCATAATTTTCCGCCGGAAGCCCTCGAAATTGCCGATAATTTAGCGGATTTCTTCGATAGTGGCGAAAAAGAACAACTGCGAGATTTAACCCAATTTTTCACTTTTACCATCGAAGATGACACCCCCCTGGATTATCCCCCGATCATTGAAAATGCCTTTTCTTTAGAGAAAATCAACCAAAATCGCTGGCGAGTCGCCATTCATATCAGCGATGTAACCCGTTACATTGAACGGGGGGGATTATTGGATAAAGTTGCCAAAAAACGGGGAACTGCCGTCTATTTAGGCGAAAAAGTGCTGCCATTAGTCCCGGCTGCCGTTACCAGTCGTTGTTCCCTGTCACCGCAAGAACAGCGCCCCGCTATTTCTATCCTTGTCACCCTCGATGACAAGGGAGATCTAGTGGAGTACGAAATCACCCGCAGCCTCATCCAAGTGGATCAACATTTTACCTATCAACAGGTGCGCGATCTGCTCAGTGAAGAAGATAGCGAAGCTGCCCCCACCGATACCATTGAAACCCTGAAAGATTTATTTTTCAGCGTTTGCCCCACCCTAAAATCCCAACGTCTGCAGCGGGGTAGTTTTGATATTCAATTAGACAAAATCTCTCCCTACAAAGACGAAGGACGGGGGGGGACTGTTCTCGCTTCTAATAATTTACCTGCCCGTTCTTTACTGACAGAAGTGGCGATTTTAGCCGGCAAAGTTGTCGCTGAACATTTGCAAGCTTTAAACTTGCCCTGTATCTACTGTGGACAATCGGAACCAGATTGGGATGAATTGGAGGATTTACTCAAATTAGCCAATAATTTAGGGGCAGAATTAAATTTAACTGCCGAGGAGGAGATTAAACCCAATGACTATCAAAATCTCACCCGCATTTTTTCCGCTTCCTCATCGGTGAAAGTCCTTAATTATCTCCTGCAAGAAACTCTCAAATTAGTTAGATATAGCAGCCATCCTCTGCCCCATTTTGGTTTGGCCTATCCTAGCAATTATACCCACTGTCTCTCCCCCCTACAAAGATATGCCGATCTTTGGGTACAACGGGTGTTAAAAATCCTATTAACCGAGGGGAAAGATCGCCGCAGCAAAATCGTCAAAGTCGGGGTTAATTTGGGCAGTAATAGCTGTCATGGACAGATTAATTGGAATATTCTACCAAGTCAAATTCAGGAGGAGTTAGAAGAAGAAAGCCATCTAATTGTTTCCCATCTCAATGATCGCTCAAAAATTGCTGAAGATGCGGAAAAAGACCTAGAAGGATTGAAAAAAGCCGAGAAAATGAAAGAAAGAATGGGTCAAGTTTTTCGCGGCTTAATTACCGGTGTACAATCCTATGGTTTCTTCGTGGAAATTTCCGATTTATTAGTGGAAGGATTGGTCCATGTTTCTTCTCTCAAGGATGATTGGTACGAATATCGCGCCCGTCATAGCTGTTTGGTAGGACGGAAAAATCGCGTTGCCTATCGTCTCGGTGATGAGGTAGAAGTGGAAGTAAAAGATGTAGACTATTATCGTCAGCAAATCGATCTAGTTACGGTTAGCGGTGGCAGTTCAGCAAGTTATGACGACTTAGAAGAAGATTAATTATGAATCAACCAACCACCGAAAAAATCGGGAAAAACCGCTTTATTCTGCCCTTTTTATGCGGTATTTTTCTCTTTTTAACTGGCTGTGTCCGTTACGATGTGGGCATTAATTTTCCCCACCAACACCACGGGGAAATTATTCAACATATCACCCTCGGACAACGTTTAACCAGTCTCAGTCAAACCGAAGCCACTAAATGGTTAAATAGTATCGAACAGAGGGCAAAATTACTTAAGGGGAAAACCGATCATATTTCCGAACGAGAAATAATTGTCACTATTCCCTTTAGTAATAGTCAGGAATTGGAGGAAAAATTCAATCAATTTTTTGATCCTAGTTCTTCCTTTAAAATCAAAAATTCCCCTAATACCGATGATAGCAAGTTACTGCAACTAGATTCAAAACTGGCAGTTACAGAACAAGATTGGTTCTTTTTGAGCCAGAAAAACTTAAAATTAACTGTTGATTTGCGAGCCTTGGGTGTACTTTCCGAACAGGGAAATATTATCGTTAGCCCCGGTTCTTTAGTCGATATAGACTTCGCTTTAAAGACTCCCTTTCCTGGTCAAAATATTGAAGATGACTCAGGATTAAATCCCCCGGTAGAACAAGTTGATAATCAGTTAATTTGGCATTTAAAACCAGGAGAAATTAACACCATTGCGGCGGCTTTTTGGGTTCCTAACTATTTAGGTATCGGCACAATAGTTATTGTTTTAATAACAGGTTTTGCCTATTACTTGAAATATAAACGCTTGCCCGGTGTATCCCCATCGACTTAAATTGAGAGGACAACTATTGACCGGGATTTAATGATCAATGAGGGGAAAATTAGCCAACTCTAAAACTGATCTAAAAATTGGCCTGCAATAGGGAAAATCTTGGCTAGGATCAAATCATAGTCACAATTGAGACTAGACGGATTTCCCTTTTTTACTTTATTACTGGCAATTACAGTTATGGTTAGCAATATTCCCTTTTCTATCCCCGAACATAGCCTCGATCGAGATTGTACCACCCTCTCCCGTCACGTCCTGCAACAACTACAAAGCTTTTCCCCCGACGCACAGGATTTAAGCGCAATTATGAGTCGGATTGCCCTAGCGGGGAAATTAATTGCCCGTCGTCTCAGTAAAGCGGGATTAATGGCGGATGTGCTAGGTTTTACTGGAGAAACCAACGTCCAAGGGGAATCAGTCAAGAAAATGGACGTTTTTGCCAATGAAGTATTTATCTCGGTTTTTAAGCAAAGTGGTTTAGTTTGCCGTCTTGCTTCCGAGGAAATGGATAAACCCTATTATATCCCAGAAAACTGTCCCATCGGTCGCTATACCCTACTCTACGACCCGATCGATGGTTCTTCCAATGTGGATATTAATCTAAATGTGGGTTCGATTTTTGCCATCCGTCAACAGGAAGGCAATGATTTAGACGGAGAGGCGCGGGATTTACTGCAAAATGGTCGTCAACAAATCGCCGCCGGTTATATTCTCTATGGACCCTCGACTATTTTAGTTTATTCGATCGGTCGCGGTGTTCATGCCTTTGTCCTTGACCCCAGTTTAGGGGAATTTATCCTCGCCCAAGAGAATATTATTATCCCCGATCATGGCCCGATTTATAGTACCAATGAGGGCAATTTTTGGCAGTGGGATGAGGCGATTCGCGACTATACCCGTTATGTCCACCGTCATGATGGTTACACGGCCCGTTACAGTGGGGCATTAGTGGGAGATATCCATCGAATTTTAATGCAGGGTGGTGTTTTTCTCTATCCGGGTACTGTTAAAAATCCCCAGGGAAAATTGCGCTTAATTTATGAAACTGCACCCCTTGCTTTTTTAATTGAACAGGCAGGAGGTAAAGCTAGTGATGGGGTGACAAATCTTTTAGATATCGTTCCCGATAAATTACACACTCGCACACCTTTAGTGATCGGTAGTGTCGAAGATGTCAAATTGGTGGAGTCTTTTATCGCTGATCGCCGTCATCGCGATCAACTTTAACTTATAGTTTTATTTAGAGATTAGGAAGCCATATCTTTTCATTATTTCCCAACTGTTTTACGGTTTTATACCTAGTCTATCAGCAGTCAGCATATCCCTCGCCACTCTCACCGATATGGAAATTCAACGGGTCATCTTAAACAACATCGGGCTATTTGAAAAGCTGGAAATTTCCTTGGCACCTACAGAGCAAAACCCAAGCAACATTACTGTTTTTGTTGGTAATAACGGGGCTGGTAAAACTGCTATACTAAAAGCATTAGCAACTTCTCTTAGTTGGTTTACTGCTCGTTTACTTACAGAAAAAGGGAGTGGTAACCCTATTTATGAAGATGCCATATTTAATACTGCTAATGCTGGCAGCATTGAAATCGAAGTCTTGGATTCCTCCAAATCATTAAACAATCCTGATCAAAGCGAGATTGACCATTATTTCAGATGGATTCTTGCAAAAAATAGAAAAGGACGTAAAGGCCAATATAATAGCAACCTTAATGACTGTACGCGCTTGGCCAATCGTTATCGTGATGCCCTCACCCATGATGACAAAACTAGCCTACCCCTAATTGCGTTTTATCCTGTCGAGCGTGTCGTACTCGATATTCCACTAAAAATTAGGACTAAGCATACCTTTTTGCAATTGGACGGTTATGATAACTCCTTAAGTCAGGGCGTTGACTTTCGCCGCTTTTTTGAATGGTTCCGAGAACGGGAAGATACCGAAAATGAATCAGGAGTTCCTGAAGACGTTCTCAACCAACTAAGACCAATAATGGCTGAAACCAATCAAGACTTATGGCAATGGTTAAACGAACGCAATGCCTCCGCTAAAGATCGGCAATTAACAGCAGTTCGCACCGCCATTGGCCGATTTATGCCCCATCTGGATAACCTTAGAGTCCGTCGTAAACCTCGTCTCTACATGGCAGTGGACAAAAATGGTGAAACCCTCAACCTAGCCCAACTTTCACAAGGCGAAAAATCCCTAATGGCTCTTGTGGGTGATATTGCCCGCCGTCTAGCTATGCTGAACCCTGCCTTAGAAAATCCTTTAGCAGGTGATGGTATCGTTTTGATTGATGAAGTCGATTTGCATCTACATCCCTCTTGGCAACGTCGCCTCTGCGAGCGCCTGACCGAAACTTTCCCAAATTGTCAGTTTGTGCTGACAACCCATTCACCTCTAGTGATCAGTGATTGTAAAAATGTTTTGATCTACACTTTAGCTAATGGCGAATTGCGACAGTTACCATCTCAATATGGGCAAGATGCTAATACTGTCTTATTAGATGTCATGAATACCAGCATTCGTAATGAGAAAATTGATACTGAATTGAACGATCTGCTAGATGCCATACAAGATTCAAAGCTAACCGAGGCTCAACAATTGCTGGCAGAATTAAGTGAGGAACTACCTGCCAATCATCTCGAATTGGTCAAAGCAAAACTACTGCTCCGTAAACAAGAATTGCGTCATGGGAACCATTAGTAAAGGGGCTGAACCTTATGCGAACCATTAGTAAAGGGGCTGAACCTTGTTGTTTAAAAGCTTGGAAAAGGAAGAACCCTCATGGGGCATACGATGATTTAGATAAAACAGAAGAAGGGAAAGTCGTTCGGGCAAAGATTCGAGACTATGCTCTTAATGAGCAGTTTTATCTTTGTGCCTATTGCTGCCAGCGAATCGAAAAAATTAATGCTTGCCATAATGAGCATATAGAAGCTCAAAAGCTAAATCCTAAACGTACGCTCGACTTTTCAAATATTGTTGCTAGTTGTAATACCCCTAATCAATGCGGTGATGCACATAAATCTCAACACCTACCCCTAACTCCCCTGATGACAGAATGTGAAACAGAACTGCGATTCAAAATTAGTGGTCGGGTAGAAGGATTGAGCGATCGGGCAGCTGACACGATTCGAGTTTTAAATTTGGGTGACGATGAAAAAAATAACCGTTCTTTGATCGAAAAACGGAAGCAGTTGTCTAATGCTTTATTATGGGCAAATGATATAAATCCAGATGACGGCTTAGAGGATGATGAAATATTAAATATATTAATCGATGACCTATCACAACCTCAGCAAGATCAAATGGAACCTTTCACTCCAGTAGTAATTAATATCTTGAGAAGTTGGCTCCAAGCTTAAGAGCAACCCTCTTGATAAATATGCTCTAAATTAAAACCTAAAACAGACAAATAACAACTGAAATGCAACGGACGGTTAAAAGAAGTAAGGCTCACCAGAATTCAAAAAAGCAATTTTAATAAAAAAAGCTTTTTTCTTGGTTGGATTCCAAGCTATTTAAGGGTTTAGGCTGATTTAAACTACTAATTTGTTATAACCAGTCTAGGAGAGCCAGAAAAGTTCAGGGATGGGATGGAAAGAGTGATTGTGATTGTAATTCTGGACTCTAATCAAAGAAAAATATCCCAGTCGTCGTGTTACTATTGCCACCAAAAATATCAAAGATTTTCAAAACGTTAATCATTGCGCCCTCTGGCAAGATATACATTGTTAAAGCGAAATTGCTTGCTTTTATTTTTTTTCAATAATAATTATAGATCTAAAACAATCTATTTGCCACCCGAAAATTCCCCCCATAATCTTGAGAATTTTTTGATTAATTGGCACTCGATCGAGGATAATTAGAAGAAATATTTTGACTCATAACCAAATCTAATCAAGAAGCCCAGTGACGATTCCCCTCCTAGAGTTGTTTGTATTCGCCACCGTTTTGTGCGGATTTTTAGGAACATTCCTGAAAAAAAACTTAATCATGAAGATTATCGCCATGGATGTCATGAGTACGGGCGTTATCGCCTACTATGTGGTGATTTCTTCCCGTGACGGTTTATTTACTCCCATCCTCAGTACAGTTAAACAGCAAAATTACGCCGATCCTGTACCCCAAGCAGTGATTTTAACAGCGATCGTCATCGGTTTTTCGATTCAGGCGTTAATGCTGGTGGGAGTAATGAAATTAGCCAAAGATAACCCCACCCTCGACAGTGCTGAGATAGAAAAAAATAACACACCATGAATACTTTAACGATCGCTTGGATAAGTTTACCCTTTTTGATCGGCTTTATCATCTATTTACTGCCGCGATTAGACAAATATCTGGCTCTCGCCGCCACTATTATCTCTCTCGCCTATTCTCTCCTTCTATTTAGCCAATCCTCTCCCATAATCCTCAACCTACTGGATAATTATGGCGTGAGACTGGTAGCCGATCAGTTAAGTGCCTATTTTATCCTCACTAATGCCCTGGTGACGATGGCAGTTATTTTTTATAACTGGGAAAGTAGCAAAACCGCCTTTTTTTACGCTCAAGCTATCATTCTCCACGGGAGTATTAACTCTGTCTTCGTCTGTGAGGATTTTATTAGCGTTTACGTTGCCCTAGAGGTAATTAGTATTGCCGCTTTTCTGATGATTGCCTATCCTCGCAGCGATCGCTCTCTCTGGGTTGCCCTGCGTTATCTGTTTATCAGCAATGTGGCGATGTTATTTTACCTCATTGGCGCAGTTTTAGTCTATAAAGCCAATAATTCCTTTGCTTTTGCTGGTTTAAAGGGCGCACCTCCCGAAGCCTTGGCTTTAATCTTCATGGCATTATTGGTGAAAGGGGGAGTCTTCGTGTCGGGATTATGGCTACCGATGACACACTCGGAATCGGAAACCTCTGTCTCGGCACTGATGTCGGGGGTGGTGGTAAAAGCTGGCATTTTTCCCCTCCTGCGCTGTGCTTTAATCCTAGGGGACTTGGATCCCCTAATTCGGCTTTTCGGGGTGCTAACGGCGATTTTTGGCGTATCCTATGCAGTGTTTGAAAAGGATAGCAAGCGGATGTTAGCCTTCCATACTATTTCCCAATTAGGTTTTATTTTAGCCGCCCCGGTAGTCAGTGGTTTTTATACCCTTACCCACGGTTTAGTTAAATCTTGCCTATTTCTGTTAGCGGGAGTTTTACCCAGTCGCAATTTTAAAGAATTACAGCAACAATCGCTCCCTAATTCCCTCTGGATTGCCCTAGTGGTTGCTAGTTTTTCTATCTCTGGATTCCCCTTATTATCCGGTTTTGGGGCAAAAGCTTTAACGATGAAAAATTTAGTCCCTTGGCAAGAAATTATGATCAATCTTGTGGCTGTGGGGACGGCGATTTCCTTTGCTAAATTTATCTTTTTACCCCACGCGGGTGGCGAAAGTAAACAGAAGCTAACTATCGGTTTCTGGATAGCAATAATTCTACTCCTTGCCGCCCTATTTTTATCCAATGCCGTCTATGTGGAAGCTTATAATCTACCCAATATTATCAAAGCTTTAGCGGTCATCGGTGCGGGGTGGTGGTTATATCTGGGAGTTTTCAAAAAGTTATCCCTGAAATTATCGCGATCCTTGGAACAATTTGATAATCTCGTCGGCATGATGAGTGTAATGTTAGTTCTATTTTTTTGGATGGTCTTAGCATGATTGGACATATAATTCTGCGTTTAACTATGTGGTTCTTGCTTACTGCTAATTTTACACCCGCTAATATTATGATCGGGATAGCTATTGCTTTTCTTTTGCCCCGTAATTTCGCCTCTAGCGAAACTTTAGGCGATTGGTTAAAGGTAATAATTAAAGTCTTTATGGCTATTCCCCAAGCTTATAAAGAAGCGTTTGAAATTATCTTTCGTCCCCACAAGGAAGAAGAAATTATTTTCGAGAGAATTTCGGGTAAACGTTCACCAAGATTGGCTTTTTGGGACATATTTCTCATTACTTTTACCCCGAAAACTATCGTCACCGAATACAAGGAAAATGAGGGTTATGAAGTTCATGTAATTAAACGGAGTTCCCAGGAATGAATATTGTTCTCATTGCCATGATTGTCGCTTTATTAATTCCCCTTTATGAAGTGGCAAAAAATGATGACATCTGGCAAAAAATGGCCGCCTTTGCCAGTGCTTCCAGTAAATCATCGATTATTATTCTAGTAGTTTCAGTATTGCGGGATGATTGGATGATTGGAGTGGTAGCCGTGATTATTCTCAGTGTCGGTAATGCCGGCTTTATGTTATTAGCACAAATTCTTAAACGACTGAACGAATCATGATTAACATTTTGAGTTATATCTGCATCGCTATCGGAGTTTTTTTCTGGTTTTGGGGAACGGCTCATCTTTTAGACAAGCGCTCGGTATTATATAAATTACACGGTCTATCTGTGGCTGATACATTAGGTTCCATGGCGATTATTTTCGGGCTACTTTTGAAAGTTCCCCAAAATTGGCCTTTATTATTATTGGCAATAATTTCCCTAGCAATTTGGAACACCATGTTAGGCTACGTTTTAGCTTATACTTCTAGCGAGCGAGAGTAAAATTAAAGATGAATGAAAGTTATCTCTATGTTATTGTTGCCCTCTTGCCTTTAACTGCGGCGATGGTGATGTTACAATCCAATCCCTACCAAGCTCTAGTAATTCGTGGGGTTTTAGGGGCAATAGCCGCTTTAGTTTATGCTTTATTAGGGGCAGCAGATGTGTCTTTAACCGAAGCTTTAATGGGAACCATGTTAGCTGTAACTCTCTACGCGGTGGCGATTCGTTCCTCTTTAGTGATGCGTTTAGGAGTAATTGCCGAGGAAACCGATACAGTTTTAGAACAGTTAAAAACTCAACTACAAACGGTTTTAAGTAAACGTTTTATGCGTTTAGAATTAGTTGCCTACAGTGATAAACAAGCTTTGCAACAGGCACTTATGGATAAAGATATTCATGCCGTCTGTATCCGTCAAGACAATCTGGAAACTATCCCCTACGAAACCACAATTAGATTACCCTATCTCTACGATATTTTTAAAAATGAATTAACGGCAGCAAACACGATTTTAACTTGTATTGAAACCCCAAAATTAGAGGAGAAACACTAATGAAATGGATTTATACTCTAGCCGCCATTGCCTTCGCTGTCAAAATGGTAATTATTCCGAATACTGCTTCCTCTGTATCATCCTTAGAAATTGTTGAATCCCTAGTGCGCGACGGTGGTGTTCCTAATGCGGTTTCGGTGGTGATTTTCCGTAATCGTCTCTACGATACCATCTATGAAGTGATTGTTTTTACCATTGCCATTATGGGGGCAAATTTTCTTTTAGCCACCGAAAAACCCGCCAGTAAAATCCATCAATTTACTGACCAACCTTCAATTATTTTAGCTCGTTTAGGGGCAACAATTGCCGCTTTAGTGGGCATTGAATTAGCTATCCGCGGCCATTTAAGTCCGGGGGGAGGTTTTGCCGCCGGAGTCGCCGGAGGTACGGCAATTGGCTTAATAGCCATTACCTCCTCTCCCGAATGGATGCAAGCAATTTATCGCCGTTGGCAAGCGGCAACATGGGAGAAAATTTCCGTCTTAGTTTTTATTGTTTTAGCCGCTATTACTCTCTCAGGATTTGAGTTACCCCACGGGGAATTAGGGGCGCTATTTAGTGGCGGCATTTTACCGATACTAAATATTTTAGTAGCAGTTAAAGTAGCTTTAGGTTCCTGGGCAGTAATCCTCGTTTTTATCCGCTATCGCGGTTTATTGTGAAGTCTAGATGGACAAATAGAAAAAAGTTGCTTAAAAAGGCTTGACAAAAGCCCTCAACTTGCCTTATACTTTCTAGTATAATGGGAATCCGTGCCTGCCTGCGAACAGCTATTTTTTTAAAGAAAAAAAGGAGTCAGGGAAAATCAAGACTCCTTAACTGAAGACAGTTTATTGGTGGAATTGGTGGAGTAGGTCGCGAAATTCCTGAAAACTAATCTGATGATCGCGACTGGTATCGGCCTGCTGTAACATAGCTTCGATTTCCTTGTCTGTCACCCCCGGTTCGATCGCCCCAATACAAGCTTTTAACTCCTCAAGGCTAATTTGTCCCGAACCATCACTATCGAATAGCTGGAATCTTTGCAATAAAATTTTTTCCTGTTGATCACGATCGCTCTCACTACTAAAAGATAGACGATCAAAGACCTGAAAAGCGCGGGCGATATTTTGCCATAATTGATGGGCCAGAGGACGATGAAGAATGGTTTCCTCCTCCTGACTGGTAACTCTGTACTGGCGACGCAAAGACTCGACAGTTTCCGTTTCTGCGGCCGGCAATTCCGTCAACAAATGCTTGATCGCCTCCCTGGAACCCTTACCGGTCAACACTTCCAGTAATTCCGATCCCACCTTGTGATCGGGGTCTTTTTTCCATGTCACCAACAAACTTTCTAACAAAGCATCGCGATAACTCTGCAAACGCAACCAATCCTCGCGACTATACTGCTTTTCTGGATCGAGAAGTTCGGCCGATTCCACACTCAACTCTGTTAAAATTGCCTGATGTTCGGCCTCGGTAATCGTCAACTCTAAGCGCATTTGTTCTAGGATTTCGAGGCTGTGGCCGAAGTCAGTATATCCCTGCTCCAAAGCCTCTTTTAACACGGCTTTATAGGCTTTTAAACCCTTCTGGTGGGTGAAATCCGGCAGTATCTTGGCCAACACATAGACTTCATCCGCGTGCAAAGCATCCAGCGATCGCCGATCGAGATATTTAGCCGTATCGAGATCGAGTTTACCTAACTGTTTACGCAATCTTCCCGCTAGTCCTTCCCGTTGGTAAAGACCCGGATTTCTTGTCCAAGTGCGATGTAACCATAAACTACTCAAAACCGCCGGTAAAATACTAGCGAAATAATGCCAAAATTCCGGCAAAAGATTAATCCAAGGACGACCACTGAAAATAAAGAAGAAATTGAAAATCAGAAAAGTTCCGACAGCAAAGACTCGGTGACGGATAATTTCTGCCGGTAAGGGCGACTTTTGGCGAATTCTATAGACTTTGTAGGCATTTTCAACTTTTTTACCGAGAAAGTAACCCAAAAAAGTGCAGATTGCCAAAGTCAAAGGGACAGCTACCAACTTCGGAATCGGAATCTGATTACCCGCAAGATAAAAACCCGGTCTAAAGAGGGATTCTAGCTGATTTTCGTCGTGCGCCCAAGCTCCAGAGAAATAATAGTCCCAATTGCCAGCATAGAGGTAATAATAGATAAAATAGCCAAAAACTAAGCCAAAATAACCGTAATAAAGCCATTGGCGATCGCTCTTAGTAATCCCATCCCAATAGGATCTTTCCGCATCGATATCGATACAGGGACTCTGACAGGCAACACAGGCACTTTGTTCGCTACCATCTTCATGGACGATGCGACACATAGATTGAGTAATCCCACCGCGACTGTCTTCGTGAGCGGTACTATTCAGTAAACCCCTTGGTTCACCGTAAATCCTTTGAACCGGACTCATGGGACAGAAATAATTACACCAAGATTTGCCCCCATACCAATAACCCACAAAGATCGCCGCTAGAATAGTAAAGATTAAAAAGCTGCCTAAGACTAAGCGATCGGAATTATAAAAGAGAATCCGTCCGCATAAACCCAAAAATAACAGACTGAATTGTAGATAGAGATAATTCCGAGCTAACCAAGAGTTTTTCGGCACTTTATAGATTTCATAGCGGACTTTTCCCGATTTATCGGTCTGTTTTTTCTGACGCTGTTTACCCAAAGCGCGTGGTATTTGAGAAAGAAAGGATAAAGGACAGATACGCCGCCAGAGTTCGTGACCGAATACTAATAAGATAAAAATACCACTAGGAACCACTATTCCCCAAAAAATCGGCGCACCTAACTGATAGGAGGATTGGGGTAGGCAAACTCCCTGGACTTTAATGCACACATCGGGAGCAACTCTCAGGGGACTAGAAAGATTGTTAGGATCGGTTAATTTTACCGAAATAGGGTCAAAAAACAGAGAAAATATCAGAATTAACCAAGCGATGGTTACAACCCATCGCAGATAGTGCATCGAACGTTCGGGAATTTGTGCAAACATAGACCTGAGTCAAGTCACTTTGCTAAAATAATATCCAAGTTTCCAATCGATCATTCGAGAATTTGTGCAAACATAGATTCTGAGTAGTGGTGTGGAAGTGACTTTTAAGGGAGATAGGTATCTAGGGTCTGCTGAAAAAGTTTTTCGGTGGGGGTAGGGTGTGGGGTGTGGGGTGTGGGGTGTGGGGTTTTACCGGTTTTGAGGTGGCCAATTACCTAATTTTCAGGGAAAAAGTACCTTAAGACCCTATCTAATCCTCGAATTATCAAGCTTTTCCTTTAATAGCGGCGAAAAACTCTCCTTTTTTGAGAGACTACATCACCGTTTTCTACCCCCGAGAAAATTCCCCTTCCGGCAGCAGGATGCGGCCTTGACAAGTTAACAGTGATCCAGTATATGTGGGAAAATTGTCTTAAAATATTATCTACGCTGCTACTATCACTAAACTAGAACATTAAAGAGCGCATTAGCTTAATCCTTCTCAAAAGTTTAAATTCTATGGCTGAAAGCTTGAACCATAAATCCGAAAAACCTTCTCCCCCTCCCGTCCCCCAAGAAAATCCTTGGCTAGAAGCAGTTAAAACCATTGTCACGGCCGGAATTTTGGCTTTTGGCATCCGCACTTTTGTGGCTGAGGCCCGTTATATTCCCTCTTCTTCCATGGAACCCACTCTCCAGATTAACGATCGCCTAATTATCGAGAAAGTTAGCTATCATTTTCAGAAGCCAGAACGGGGTGATATAGTGGTTTTTAGTCCGACAGCCGCTCTGAAAGCCCAAAATTTTCAGGATGCTTTTATTAAACGGGTGATTGGACTGCCGGGGGATAAGGTGCAAGTCAAAAACGGTCTAGTTTACGTCAACGGTAAAGCTTTAGCGGAAAAGTATATTGCCGAAGAACCTAATTATACTTTCGGACCAGAGACAGTTCCCCCCGATCAATATCTGGTTTTGGGCGATAATCGCAATAATAGTTATGATTCCCACGCTTGGGGCTTTGTTCCCCGGGAAAACTTAATCGGTCGCGCCGTGGTGCGTTTTTGGCCCTTCGATCGTCTGGGAGGACTTGACAACCCCGACGCTGCCACAAATCAGAATTAATGTCAAGAAAATTTAGTTATTCTCAATAAATTCTAGACATTCTCGACCAGTGAAAGTCTCAACTGGTCTAATATTGGTCTTCTCAATCGCGATCGAAATGACTAGAGATTTTTCAGTATTATGAGGTACAGTAACTAATATCAGTTATCAGTTTTTTAGCCATCAGCTTGTTTCTCCCTCTTCCCTAAAACTGGAGACTTTGTATCTGACCAGTATCATAATTGCGACAATATTGGCTCTTTTGGATTTGGTGGGTAAAATGTATTCTAAGATACAGTCCTGCTGGCGAGGGAGTGGAAGGAACCACTCCAGACACAGAGGACACAAAGATCGATCGAGCCTATGTAAGTTTGGAAAATTGTTTTAATTCTAGTTTTCTATAAATCTAAATTTTCAATATTGCTTTGGGCCATAGACAAATGATCAAGATCCAGTTGATCACTCTCAACATAATCTTTTGCGGTCATATCTTCTAAGCTTACTACTAAACCATCAGACTGAAAACGTCCAGAGTTAGGTAATAAATTTAACCACTTGTCTAGCCATTTGTCCCATCCAATGCCATTATAGTTCTCTTGTTCTTCTTCACGAATAAAATAAAACATAAGTTCAGGATTTTCATCATTCCACGAAGGTCTTGCACTAACTCTAATTTCTCGCAAAGCTCGTAAGGCTTCCCCTTCATCACTTTGTTTAGTATGCTTATCTTGTATCCGTTTTTGAAATTTACTGACAAATTGAACAAAATCATCTGGAAAAGCAAAACGGATTCTTTTTCTTGCTATCGCTTGTCTTAAGAGTCTTTTTTCTTCATCACTTACACAACCCTGTTGACGATTCCATTGTAAGATTAATGCTTTTTCGACTGTCATTACCCTATCGAGATCAGCTACTAAGTTTAGTTTGGCAACTCCTTCAATGTAAGCGTATTGAGGTCGTCTGCCTTTTTTTATCTCACTAATTTTTTCAGCTTCAATTTCTACCAGAGGAACAACTTCTAGAAAATGACGTTCACAACAAGAACGGACAATATCGCAAGTTTGTGTAACAACAACTAGACCTTTTACTTCCGATTCTACAAGATCATTTTCTTCACCATCTTGCTTTGTAGAATCAGGTGTAAGAGGAAATTGAGGATTAAATCGATGAACAAACAACTGTTCTCCTAAAACAAAATCCCCTTGACACCATTTTTGTAACTCATTGTTAATGAGATCAATCTGTTTGCTTTCCACTGCGATTTTGACCACTCCTCAATGTTTTAGCCGGTCTAGAACGTCCAACATCATGATGAATAGAATCCTGTAAAGCATCAATTAATACCTCTGGTGGCAAAGGTCTACGAAGCTCACTCTCCTCCTCAGACAAGGGTGTTAATTGAGGTCTTTTGAGTGGATTACCACGCCCAAGATTCTCTCTTACTTTATCATATTCTCCTGATATTAATTGGTCTAAAGGCAGTTCCCCATCAGCATTAGGATTTAATAATAACTTACGGTTAAGACTTGCACTTCCTCGATCAATATATCTAATCACTCCCAGTAATCTATTTAATTTCTCCTCATTGTCACTAGCTAGAGGCTGTCCACTTGCCCAAAAATGAATGCTTCGACGTGAAACATTAAATAGTTTGGCAACTTGCTCCCAGGTCAGTCCACTGGTTTTTCTGAGTTCATTAATCGCTTTTTGACTATCTTGAAAAAGATGAGGATTGTGCTTCGGAATAACTATTCCGCTATTAGTTCTTTCTGAAATCGCTAGTAACTTTTGAGCATCAAGATTACCAGAGCTAATGGTACTGGATTCCGCAATACCAGCAAACATTCTAAATCGTTTTTGAGGATTGATTGAGCCAAAAGTATTTGAACGTTCAAGCACTAAGTTACTCATTGTTCACCTCCAAAGCGTCTTAGAAATTCTTCGGTTACTGACCATCTAAAAAAAGTATAAATTCTTTCAGAAAATCTTTTTGTATCCTCTAAAATTTTTTCAACGTCAAATTCTTGATTCTCTGAAATAGACATATCTAAATCAAGAAACCAACTCGGTTGATCAATCGGTTCAAAGACATTTGGATCAAAAGTAGCGTTACCCGGAATCAATCCCCATCTTGCTAAAAGTGTCTCTTTGGTATCAGGTAACTGAAACAGAGATTCATTATAACTTTGAAGAATATGTTCTTGAAATGTTGACGCTGTAATATTTATCAGTTCTGATCTGACTAAATTAGAAATATTCTCTACATCAATACCCTCAATACGATCAACATATCTAATACCGATTCGCTCAACAAGGTTGGGTTGAATATGTTCATTAACCGCAGTTAAAACTTCTCTCATTCTCTCTAAAAAGTCCTGACGACTGACATACTTTGATGTGTCTAAGGCTACAAAATTAGATGCTAATGAGACTCGCCAATGATTATTGGCATCTGTAAATCGCCAGATAGCCTCAGCTTGAGATCTGACGGCATCTTTTTCTTGATTATCAAAAGTTAATTGATAAGTTCGTTCCTGCCGTAACTTAGGATACTTTGTTCTAATAGCTTCCTGAAATGGAGTCACAAATTTCTTATCCTCAACGGCCAGAATTTGTGGGAACCGTACTTGTCCAAGCACACACACTAGAGGTGCATTAGTTAAGTGAACCTCTGGAGGAGTTGGATCGATCAGTGGATTGTTAATATCGACCACTTTGGACATTTTGGGCTATTTATCTCCTGTATTAAGCGTTTTTAGCTAATAGAACACAATAACTATCGGAAGAACTGTTCTGTATCTCCATTGTACGGCCAGACTGTGAAATAACCAGTGAAGTTTAAGAATTGCTATATTTCTCAACTTCCCCCTCTCTCAGCGAGATGGAGTGGTTGATACTGCCATTAACCCACCCCATTTCCACAGAAAAGGGCTAAATATAAAAATTCCCCCTAGTTTTAGGGGGATTCGAGCATCTATTTGAACATATTACTCACGGAATTGTCCTCATGGATGCGCCATATTGCCTCACCCAGAATCGGGGCAACCGGCAAGACTTTCAGTTGCGGGAAAAGATGTTCTTGGGGGACAGGAATCGTGTTAGTAACGATCACTTCCTCGACTATACCACTGGATAAACGCTCGATCGCAGGACCAGAAAAAACTGGATGGGTGGCACAAGCATAAACCTGTCGCGCCCCCTTGGCTTTCAGTAACCGCGCCCCTTCAGCGATCGTACCGGCCGTATCGATCATATCATCGACTAAAACCGCCGTTTTATCCTTAACATCGCCGATCAAGTTCATCACTTCCGCCACATTATGGGTTTGCCGGCGTTTATCAATAATCGCTAGAGGTGCATCATTGAGTTTTTTGGCAAAAGCCCGCGCCCTAGCCACCCCACCCACATCGGGAGAAACCACGACGATATCGGGTAATTGTTTACTGAGAAGATAGTCCACCACCACTGGGGAACCGTAAACGTGATCGAAGGGAATATCGAAATAACCTTGAATTTGGGCTGAATGCAAATCCATGGCCAACACGCGACTTGCCCCCGCTTCCGTGATCAGATTAGCCACCAGTTTAGCGGCGATCGATTCCCGGCCGGCGGTTTTGCGATCGGCGCGAGCATAACCATAATAGGGAATTACCGCGGTAATTTGTCGGGCAGAAGCACGACGACAGGCATCAATCATGATCAACAATTCCATCAAGTGATCGTTGACGGGATTGCAACAGGGTTGAATTAAATAGACATCACAGCCTCGGATCGATTCCTGAATCTGGATGTACAATTCACCATCGGCGAAACGTTTACGAATCATCGGCCCCACATCCATACCCAGATAACGGGCCACCTCTTGGGCAAGAGATACATTAGCGGATCCCGAAAAGAGACGCAGACGATTGCTGTCCGACGCGGCGGGAAACATCGGATGTCGCATCAAAGTAGCAGAATAGCTCACAGCAGATTCTTTACCCTCAAACTCAAGGCACTTTTTTCTATCATCTCAGTTTTGTTGAAAATCTGAGTGGATTTCTTTGTTAGATCTCGATCATAACCAATTCAGATCATCAACGTTTGGCTAACTTTTTCACCGGTAATTTACGCAGACGGATCGATTTCGGGGTAATTTCTACCAACTCATCTGGTCCAATGTATTCGAGGGCGCGTTCGAGACTCATATCCACGGGGGACTGTAACTGAACTAATTCATCCCCGGTGGCGGAACGATGGTTAGTTAACTGTTTAGTTTTGCAGATATTGATCTCCACGTCTTGGGGCCGGTTGCTTTCGCCGATAATCATGTTTTTATACACTTTTGTCCCCGGAGTAATAAAGAATACCCCCCGGTCTTCGGCGTTTTTGAGGGCGTAGAAAGTGGCGACTCCTTCCTCAAAGGCAGTAATCACGCCATTGTAACGGGTGGCTAATTCCCCGGAGAAAGGACGATATTCCAGAAAACTATGGTTCATAATCCCCTCACCGCGACTCAGACGGATAAATTCGCCTCGGAAACCGATTAAACCCCGGGCCGGAATCACGAATTCCAATTGAGTACGGCCATTGCTGCCCGTCTGCATATCCTGCATTTCCCCTTTCCGTTGGCCGAGACGTTCGATACTCGAACCCACCGCTTCTTCGGGTACATCTAAAACGAGGTATTCGTAGGGTTCGCAGGGTTGACCGTTTATTTCTCGATAGATAACCTGCGGCTGCGATACTTGGAATTCGTAGCCTTCCCGACGCATGGTTTCGATGAGAATGCCTAAATGCAGTTCTCCCCGTCCCGAAACTAGGAATTTCTCGGCAGAATCACTTTCTTCCACCCGCAGAGCGACGTTAGTTTCTAATTCTCGCATGAGACGATCGCGAATTTGCCGCGAGGTGACAAAAGTGCCTTCCTGACCGGCAAAGGGAGAATCGTTAACCGAGAAGGTCATTTGTAGGGTCGGTTCATCGACTTTAATTAGGGGTAAAGCTTGCGGGTCATCGGCTAAAGTTACGGTTTCCCCGATGTTAGCGTCGGCAAAACCAGCCACAGCAACGATATTACCGGCACTGGCTTCGTTTAGTTCCACCCGTTTGAGGCCCTCAAAACCAAGAAGTTTTGTTATTTTACCCTTGACAATCGCGCCCGTATCCTTTACTAAAGCGGCCTGTTGACCGGCTTTAATTACGCCGTTATGGATGCGGCCGATAACGATGCGTCCTAAGTATTCCGAGTAATCGAGGGTGGTTACTTGCAGCTGTAGGGGTTTGTTAACGTCCCCAGCCGGTGGTGGAACGTGGTGTAAAATCGCCTCAAAGAGGGGCTGCATATCTTTGTCTTCCTCTTCGAGACTTTCTTTGGCGAATCCTTGCATCCCCGAAGCGAACAGAGTAGTAAAATCACATTGGTCGTCATCGGCCCCCAGTTCCACAAACAGATCGAAAACTTTGTCCACGGCTAGGTTAGGATCCACGTTAGGGCGATCGATTTTATTAACCACGACAATCGGTCTTAATCCCTTTTCTAGGGCTTTTTTCAGCACAAAACGGGTTTGGGGCATCGGCCCCTCGTTAGCATCGACAATCAGGATACAACCATCTACCATACCTAAAACCCGTTCCACTTCGCCACCAAAGTCGGCGTGACCGGGAGTATCGACGATGTTAATCAGGGTGTCTTGGTAACGAACGGCGGTGTTTTTGGCCAAGATGGTGATACCGCGTTCTCTTTCGAGGTCATTGGAATCCATGACGCAGGTGGGTACATCTTCCCCTTCTCGAAAGATTCCCGACTGTTTGAGGAGTGCATCGACGAGGGTGGTTTTCCCGTGGTCAACGTGAGCAATGATAGCAACGTTACGGATAGGCAGAGACATAAAATATTGAAGTAGTTTTAGGTTTATTTTTACAAGTAAACATTTCTTAACATTCTAGCTTAGACTGACCAGCACCGTTAGCAAATCTTTATTTTTCCTTGCTTTCCCATCAGCAAGCTCTACTGATTACTGTTGACAGACTCCCCAAACCCTAGGCAAGCAACCCACCCTCGCAGGAGTCGAGACGATAGAAAAGACGACTGGAGGCAGGGGGTAGGGGTAAATTAAAGCTAGAGTGAAAATCCTCTTGAACTTTGTAGGTTAAGCGGGGGGAGACTTGGCGAACAATTTGCGTCAACAGTTTGTCACCGGTTTTTTGGAGAATGGAACGGGGAATTTTATGAATAAACTTGGGAAACTTAACCATAACATCCATATGCAGTTCCCAGGTGACTTGGGTGATAACCGCCGGAATATCCCGTCCCTGTTGCCGAAAAATTGCCTCAATTTCCTGACTAGGAGAAGATAGCGGCATTTCCTCTAGTTTCATAATTGCCTGATAATCCACTAGATAGCCCAAAAACGGTTGATCGGGAATGGGAACACTGCGAGTATGATAGACTCCATTGACGGGCAGCTCCAAAACCACGGCGATTTTCGGCTCCAGTTCATAGCCAAAAGCACCATATTTACCGATGGTGATAATATAACCATTGTCACCGAAGGGCAGAGTTTTCATCGGTTCGGCACAACGACAAAACCAACCTTCGTGAGCGCGGAGATAATCGGCAACCTTGTCCTGATTGCTATACATATCCATGCACCCGGCAAAATGGGTTTGAAAACCGAGAAATTGATTGTCTTCTTTGACTTCTACAGATTCGAGAGCTAGGGAGTTAATGGGGGGATGCTGCATGACTTAAAACCTGGAAAATGATAGTGCTAGAAACAGTTAGGGATTAACTGCCAAAGGATCAGGGAAATTTGTAGAATTGAGATTAGTGTAACGTATTGTTAAAAACCATGAGGTCAAGAAGCGATGAAAGCATTTGTAGCAGGAGCTACGGGGGAAACAGGACGGAGAATAGTTGCCCAATTAGTCGAACGTCAGATTCCCGTATGCGCTTTGGTGAGAAACCCAGAGAAAGCGGCAGAAATTTTGCCAGCAGGGGTGGAAATCGTCGTCGGAGATGTCCAACAGGCCGATAAGTTAGAGGCACTAATCGCTGATTGTAGCGTTTTGCTATGCGCCACGGGAGCCAGACCGAGTTTTAATCCCACGGAACCTTTGTTAGTAGATTACTTGGGAACTAAAAATCTCATCGATGCCGCCAAAAAGAAAGGAATCGAGCATTTTGTTCTCGTTACTTCCCTCTGTGTATCGAACTTTTTCCATCCCCTCAATCTCTTTTGGTTAATTTTATTCTGGAAAAAACAAGCGGAAGCCTATTTAATCAATAGTGGACTAACCTACACGATTGTGCGCCCCGGAGGCCTGAAAAATGAGGATAATCTTAATGCAATTAAAATGTCATCCGCCGATACCCTGTCTGAGGGCAATATTCCCCGCACAAAAGTGGCTTCCGTTTGCGTAGAATCCCTATTTTATCCCGCCGCTAACAATAAAATTCTCGAAATTGTTGCTCCTTCAGATGCTCCCAATCTCGATTGGACACAATTGTTTCAAAGTGTCACCTAAGGGGATTACTCATCAGCTTTTGACGCATCGGTTCTGGGGCAATTGCAGGTCCTATCGACTCACCCCTGACTCGCCCTGGTGCCAGCCTGAAAGCTTCTCGCTTTTTTTGTGTATTGTCAAGGCGTTTACTTATCGCAAATTTGGGTTGAAAACCCCGTCCTTTTAAGACGGCTTTGTGCTAAAATGACTATAGGTTGCCGACCGTGAGAACGTGAGGAAACAGGTTAAACGTCCTACTCCGTGTTCTCAAAATTTCTAACAGTCAATGGTGTTCAATTAAGTCCAAACTGTCAGAACGCAAAACAATTAAATACTGTGGGACACACAGAAATTTACGCTTGGGGAGTAGTCTATAGGAGTGCTTGCCTTATAGGTGTAGTCGGACTAGACATGAAACTGTAAGACCAAAATTAGCTTTGCTGGTAGAGGCAGGATTCAGCCCAAGAATCTCCGCACTTTTAAGGCGGAGAGTGTCAAAATAACTTTAAAAAGATTTTCGGGATCATCGGTAGCCCTATGGCAAAAATTGAAACGAGAACAGAACCCATGGTTTTAAACATGGGACCCCATCATCCTTCGATGCACGGTGTTTTGCGCTTAATCGTCACCCTTGACGGGGAAGACGTGATTGACTGTGAACCCGTGATCGGTTATCTTCATCGGGGCATGGAAAAAATTGCCGAAAATCGCACTAATGTCATGTACGTTCCCTACGTTAGTCGTTGGGATTACGCCGCAGGGATGTTTAATGAGGCGATTACAGTCAATGCTCCCGAAAAATTAGCCGATATCGCCGTTCCCAAACGAGCGCAATATATCCGGGTGATTATGTTGGAACTCAACCGCATCGCTAACCATTTACTCTGGTTAGGCCCCTTTATGGCGGATGTGGGCGCACAAACTCCCTTTTTCTACATTTTCCGGGAACGGGAGATGATTTATGACCTCTGGGAAGCTGCGACGGGAATGCGGTTAATTAATAATAATTATTTCCGCATTGGTGGCGTGGCGGTAGATTTACCCTACGGATGGGTGGATAAGTGCGAGGATTTCTGTGATTATTTTGACCCGAAAGTGGACGAATACGAGAAATTAATCACTAATAACCCGATTTTCCGCCGTCGTATTGAAGGGGTAGGCTGCATTACCAGAGAGGAAGCGATTAACTGGGGTTTATCCGGTCCGATGTTGCGCGCTTCCGGGGTGAAATGGGATTTAAGAAAAGTTGACCATTACGAGTGTTACGACGATTTGGACTGGGAAGTGCATTGGGAAACCGCCGGCGATTGTTTTGCTCGTTATCTGGTGCGGATTCGGGAAATGCGCGAATCGGTGAAAATTATCCGGCAAGCACTGAAAGGTTTACCCGGTGGTCCCTACGAAAATCTGGAAGCGAAACGGATGGCGGAAGGGAAAAAATCAGCTTGGAATGATTTTGACTATCAATATATCGCCAAAAAAGTCGCCCCCACTTTCAAAATCCCTAAAGGTGAACATTATGTGCGCTTGGAAAGTGGTAAAGGCGAATTAGGTATCTTTATCGTCGGTAATGATGATGTCTTCCCTTGGCGTTGGAAAATTCGGGCCGCCGATTTTAATAATCTTCAAATTCTGCCCCATATCCTCAAAGGGGTAAAAGTTGCCGATATTATGGCGATTTTAGGCAGTATTGATATTATTATGGGGTCGGTTGATCGCTAAATCCCTTTCAGGGTGGGTTATCTTATTAACTCACCCCCGTTTTAGCCCAGTCTCATGTTATCCCTCTTTTGTCACTCTCGGAGACGGCGATCCCCCAACACTTGATGAAATGGTTATTCCGGCGATTTGACCTCAAAATAGATTTCTTAATAGAAAATAATTGGGTGATCGCCGTCTAGGCCACTTTGACAGAATAGGGATATTCTGTAGGAGCGCACGTTCTAGACAACCCCAGAGATAACCTTTTCTGATCACCACAAGCGCAGGATACCCCTCCGCAACACCTAAAAGGAGAATCTAATGTTCAAAATCGATACTTGCTGTACCCTCGTACCCTACTTTGAAGTACCAGAAGGAAAAATTGCTGCGTTTAAGGAACTAGGACCCAAGTTCGTTGAGAGAACCCGCACCGAAGAAGGCTGTATCCATTATGCTTTCTCCTTTAGCGGCAATATTGTTCATTGCCGCGAGGGTTACGTCGATGCCTCGGCAGTTCTTGCCCACCTGCAAAACGTTGGGGAACTGCTAGACGAAGTTCTCAAAATCGCCAAGATTATTCGCCTAGAAGTTCACGCTCCCGCTTCCGAAATCGAAAAGCTGCGAGAGCAGTTGGCTTCTCTTAACCCTCAGTTCTTCGTTCTCGACGAAGGTATTCGCCGCACCAGCGAAGCCTAACCCCGGACTGACACAAAAGAGAAGGAGTAAACTAGAGAGTGTAAGTAAAGGCTCCTACAGGGTTTGGGGATAGGATGTAGGGAGAATTCTTAAGACTAGCCAAAGAATTGAAAGTTATTTCAGCAAACCCTAATCAATTAGCCTGATTGTACCCCATTATCCCTAGATTCTGACTTCTTCTCTGAAAGCAACAAAAAAGCACCCCCTTGCGGGAGTGCCTTTTCGTTCAGACTAGGAATTAACCATTGATAGCAGGAGCAGTCAGAGCTACAGGAGCCTGTTGGCCACTAGCTAAGTCTAAGGGGAAGTTATGTGCATTACGTTCGTGCATTACTTCCATACCGATACCAGCGCGGTTTAACACATCGGCCCAAGTACCAATTACACGACCTTGAGAATCGAGAATCGACTGGTTGAAGTTAAAACCGTTGAGGTTGAACGCCATGGTGTTTACACCCATCGCCCGGCAGATGACAGAAATCAGCAAAGATGATAAGTATAATTTTATTTATAAAAAGTAAAATAAAATTAAAGATCAGTAGATAACAACTATCATGGACTCCTTGCCAATTATTGCCTTTGTTGAAAAAATAGTATATACCGCTACGGGTAAATACTTAAATTTAATTCAAAAACAGATTATTTTTGGGACAATGATGGATAAAAGCTATTTTACTATTGCTGAAGAGATTGGTTATAGTGAAGGTTACATTAAAGATGAAGGTTCTAAGTTGTGGAAACTTATGTCAGATAACTTAAATGAAAATATTACGAAAGCTAATGCTAAATCTCGCTTAAGAAGTTGGGAGTTCCCTGAAGGTTCGCCTCAATTATATTTAGATCACTCTCATTACCGCAATTCTTTACAAAATTCTATTCTTATTAATAACTACAATGATGTCAATATAGCAATTTATCAGGAGCAGGGGCAAACCTCCTCTGTCTCAGGCTCAAATCTTTGTGATTTGTCACAAATGCCCGCTTTAAAGCTTTGTTTGGGTCGAGTTCAGGAAATTTATCTCCTCGAACAAGCTATTTTAACTCATCAATTGATAGAGATAACGGGGTTAATCGGAGTGGGTAAAACAACTTTAATGGTTCAATTAGTCGATAAAGTTAAAGATAATTTTGAGTCTGTCATTTGGCGCAATTGCTCATTTTATAATTCTTGGAGAGAGCTTAAATTAGAGTTAATCCAGATTTTTAATAATAATCAGATATCTGAATTTGAGCAAGATAACTTAAACTATAAATTACTCAGCTATCTCAAAAAGCATAAATGTTTACTCATTTTGGATCAATGTGAAACCCTTTTTCAAGAGGGGCAAAATGCAGGAATTTACCGATCAGGTTATGAAAAATGCGAGCAATTTCTTGATTATACCACAAATTTAGAGCATCAAAGTTGTGTGTTTTTTGTCTCTAATGTTCAGAGGAAGTCTTTAGCTAAACAAGAATCGAGCTATTTATTAAAGTTGTCAGGATTACAAGAGTCAGCTAAAGAAATTTTAAGAATGGCAAATTTAAAACAAGACGAAAAATGGTCATTATTGATTGAGCAATATGGAGCAATACCTTTGTATTTAAAAATAGCGACTCAATCAATTAATACTCTGTTTAATAACCAAGTGTCTGCTTTTTTAAACTATCAAATTATTCCCGATGACTTAGAAGATATTCTATTAAAGCAGTGGCAATATTTATCAAAATTAGAACAAAAAATTATGATAGTTGTCAGTCAAGAGGAACAAGAGATAACCTTAGAAACCTTATTACATAATTTATCGGAACATCCCTCTAGTTTATTTAAAGCGATTCAGTCTTTACTGAGAAGAAATTTATTAGAAAAAAGAGAAGATGAGAATTATTGTAACTTTGTAACTTTGCCTATTATTAAACAATTTATCAATGAGTTAGTCAGTGCTGATTCTTAGATACCTCTAATTGTCACATTTTCTGTATTTTAAGATACATTTTGCCCAAAAATCTGACTTATCTGACTTTTATTTGACATAGAAGTAGGCAATTCTTCTGACTTTTTCTGCTTGTTACTTAATCATTGCCTGTATATCATCGTTAACAGAATGACTAAAAATTTCTGAAAATTTAAGGAGATTAGATTATGGCAGACTTTTATGGTACATCAGGAAACAATACGATTAATCGAATCGGAAGTAACACTAATGATCGGCTTTTTGGCTTAAATGGCAATGACACCCTCACTGGAGGTAATGGTAATGACTGGTTACAAGGTGCTTCCGGAGGTGCAGGAACAACGGCACATATTGATCTAGATGTTTTACTTGGGGGCGGTGGTACAGATTACTATGTACTAGGCACAGGTAATACTAGCTTTTATATGAGTTCAGGCTATGCTACTCTCAGAGAATTTGATATTCGTTATGATTGGGTTGTACTTGCTAATGGAATTGATTATTACTCCTCTCGTATTCAGTTACAGACTATCAATATAAGTGGAGGTAGTGCTGCTGATACCCTGATTAGTCTTGATGGAAACCTTATTGGGGTTATTGAAGATCGCAATTTTACTACTGTTGACAGAGGTCAATTATTTCTCAATTCTAATCAAGTGACTCAGGGTTGGTAGCCTTTTGTTAGAACCCTACAAGCTCACATAACATAGCTACAACAAAGAAAGTAGTGCAAGTTATTGCTCTTTTTAAAACGACGATATAGCGGTATTCGCTTGAGTGAGATACAGACAAAGTCTTGCCTAGACTGACTTATAGCTTGTTGCAGTATACCTCATTCGACTGCATACCGCTATAACTTTTTTATTGTGTAATAAAATCCAGAAAATTAGAATCAGTTTTCCCAAATCCATCCAATTTTAATTATTTTCCAAGAGGATTTTATGATAACTGCGATCGCTGTCTAGTCTAGCCTATTTTCTATACACTTGATCGTGACTACCAATATCAATTAACAAGATGATAACTTCTAAATATTCTCCATCTTCCGAAAAACTAAAAATAATTCGACAATTATAAGCCACAGTACAAGACCATAATCCCTCTAAATTACCACTTAATTTATGAGATTTTAACGAAGGTGTAAAAGGATCTTCTGCTAATTGTCTAAGTACCTCGAAAATTTTAGGCTTTAACTGAGGATTTTTCTTAATTAGCTTTTTAAATGAACGCTTAAACCCTTCACTCCATATAAGATCCATTGTTAATCCTCATTTAAGTCAGCAATCAAATCTTCTACGGTTCCCCTTTTGGCTGTTCCAGTAGCGATTGCGTTTTTCAAGTCCTTAAAATTAGCTAAAATTTCTTTTTCTTTAGCTTCCGCCCTATATTTACGCAAAATTTCTAATAATAAATCTTGTTCATCCCCTGATAAACCCTCAAAAGATTTGATCATTTCCTGTAAAGTCATCGTTTCACCTCTTAACTCTGATAAAAACCTGTCTATTTTTATTAGAACAAAAAATTCATCTATCAACCTTTAATTAGGGCTTGCTGAATAAATCTAAAAACCTTGTTGGATAATATCTTTAGGCTTTTTTGAAATCAAAAAGTGCCAGCCCTGGGAGTGGTCGGGGGGAAAATTCAGGTACTTTTTCCCTTCAGCAGACCCTAATTATTTTCAAAGATTACCTTGTTATAAATATCTGAGACCGCTACCTCAATCCCCAAAGATTTTAAACGGATAATACTGTTAGTTTCATAAGCAGTAAAAAGCCAGCGTTCGCCTTCTTTTTGAAAATGTTCAATATAACATTTTTCTTGAGAAATCAATAAATATTCCTGAAAAGTTGCAATCGTTCGATAAGCGGCAAACTTTTCTTCTCTGTCGTAATTAGCAGTAGAAGAAGACAAAACCTCCGTAATCAAAACAGGATTAATTAAAGTATCTTTGCGTCCTTCTTGATAAGTGAGAGGTTCAGGCATCACCATAATATCAGGATAAGTTGCCATTCGCCGCTCAGGTATCCATAAACGCTGATTGGTGACAAAAACGGCATAAGATTGATTTTTTAGCGCGGTATATAAAGCCACTAATAAATTACTGATAATGCGGTTATGAGTCGGTGTCCCTCCTGTCATAGCAATAATTTTTCCATCCAGATATTCATGGCGAGTTTGGGATTGTATTTCCCGATCAAAATATTGACTAAGAGTATATTTTTCAGTGAGAGCGGTCATGATGATGATTGTTTGAGAATAAGCATTTTCCAGCGTTTTTCATTGTTCCCCAATTCTAACAACAAAAAAGCACCCCCTTGCGGAAGTGCCTTTTCGTTCAGACTAGGAATTAACCATTGATAGCAGGAGCAGTCAGAGCTACAGGAGCCTGTTCGCCACTAGCTAAGTCTAAGGGGAAGTTATGTGCGTTGCGCTCGTGCATTACTTCCATACCGATACCAGCGCGGTTTAACACATCAGCCCAAGTACCGATTACACGACCTTGAGAATCGAGAATCGACTGGTTGAAGTTAAAACCGTTGAGGTTGAACGCCATGGTGCTAACACCCATTGCCGTAAACCAGATACCGATTACCGGCCATGCACCCAAGAAGAAGTGCAGAGAACGGCTATTGTTGAAAGAAGCGTATTGGAAGAT
>SFAQ01000085.1:0-13447 GCA_007096525.1 Microcystis wesenbergii Mw_QC_B_20070930_S4
CTCCACAAAAGCGTTTAAACTCTTCTGGATTCAAATTTTTTACTTTTTCGTAAGTCATGGTTTTTCTGAGTGTTTTACTTTATTATACATAATCAGTTCCTATTTTTGCAGGAGGTCTATTCTCAAGAATAATAATCATTCTCGGAGTGTGGGAGGTAGGGATCGATGGTTGCCCCCTCCTTCCAATTTTGTAGTAGAATTAATCCTGTACATTATTAATCAAGTTTTTCTTTTTAAGAATATATGGAATTAACTGATTCCCTCAAGAATTTGCTAAGTGAAACCGCGCTTCAATTAAAAGGTGCAGCTAAAAGAAGATTCATAGCGCAAACAGTCTTAGAATTGGGATATGGGGGACAAACCCTTGCTTCACAGGAATTCGGCTGGAATCGAACTACTATTCGGAAAGGAATTAAAGAACTAAAAAGTGGCATTACTTGTGTTGATAATCATTCAGCTAAGGGGCGGAAAAAAGCAGAAGAACATTTACCTTTTCTCTTGGAAAACATCAAAAGTTTAGTGGATTCTCAAAGCCAAACTGACCCAAGTTTTAAAAGCCAAAGGCTTTATGTGAGACTGAGTGCGGCCGAAGTCCGAAAGCAATTAATCTCTAAATATAGGTACAGTGATGAGGATTTACCGAGCGAGGAAACTATTCGGGTTAAATTAAATAATTTAGGTTATCGTCTGAAAAGAGTGGCTAAAGTTTTACCTCAAAAAAAATTCCAGAAACCGAGGCAATCTTTGAGGAATTAGCTAACATTAATCGGGAAGCGGATGAAGACCCTACGATGTTACGTCTTAGTTTAGATGCCAAAGCCCGTGTTAATATTGGACTATTTGATCGAGGAGGTAAGAATAGAATAACTGTCGAAACAAACGATCATGATTTTAATCCGAAAACAACCCTAACCCCTTACGGAATATTTATTCCAGAATTTGATGAGTTGTTTTTGTATTTCACTGCCTCCACAGTCACCCGTGACTTTATTGTTGATATATTAGAAGATTTCTGGGAGTCGGAAAAATCTCGTTTTGAGAGAATTAAAACTTTGATAATTAATCAAGATAATGGCCCAGAAAATAATTCGAGACGAACTCAGTTCATGAAACGTATAGTTGAGTTTTCCCAAAAATATCAAGTTAATATACGTTTGGCTTACTATCCCCCTTACCATAGTAAATATAATCCTATTGAACGAACCTGGGCTGTGTTAGAAAACCCTTGGAATGGGAGTATTTTAGATGAAATCGAAACCGCTTTGAAATTCGCCCAAACTATGACTTGGAAAGGAAAACACCCGATTGTTAAGTTGATTACTGAAACTTATGAAAAAGGAGTAAAGCTTACTAAAAAAGCCAGGGAAAAAATTGAAGAAAAAATCGAACGTCTCACAGAATCAACGAATCAAGACTTTCCCGATTTGGGACAATGGTTTATTGATATCTATTATGATAAGACCTAGTTTGTAGTTAACTAAGATGGTTAGCTACAAACTGTCTTTGATTCTTTAACTTGTCCTTGTTATACTCGAAAAAGCTCGGAAGTATAAGAGTTTGTGCTGCCTATTTTTTCGGAAAAATAGGTTGTAATGGGAGATTCTTTGTTTTCCTAGACAAAAATAATTACTTTTTCAAAAAAACACTTTTCTATTTTTTTGTTGGGTATTTTATTCTCTGGAAGTCCCACAATTGTCATAGAAACGAGCAATAGACGACCAAGCCCGTTCGGCCGATGCTTGTCTAGCAGTAGAATTTAAAGTATCGACAAACTTAAACTGAATGGCTGCGAACTGCACAATATTTATTGAGAGAATATTTATCAATTTTGTCTTCTCTCTTGGCATCCATCCAAAGCATTAAAGCCTTATTTCTGATGAATTGTCCTGTACGAATAGCCTCATCAATGGCAGAACATTGACTTGGTTTGATCACGGCTTTCATTTCTAAGACAATCATTGTTTATCGACCTCAAACAACTTATTTTATATTAACCTGTAGAGCATCGGATTGTCAAGATTTTGTAAACACCGAAGCTCTGTCGAAGTGTCGGGGAGCATCTCATTTATGCAAGTGAGTAATTATACTTATCCATAAAACTGGTTTCTAGCAAGGCTTTCAAAATAGCTTGACATAAACACCTGATTTAGGGGTTACAAAGGTGAGATGCGTGTCGTGCTTCGCTGTTTTATATTGGTCGGGGTTTCATCCCGTCGCTAAGCGCTTCGGGTCTTCACCCCGACATTTGAGATAAACTAGATAAATAGTTTTATGTTTAGTTTCTCCTATGTTTAACTGGTTCCGTCGTCAGAAAGTCCAAACCGAACAAGAACAAGCACCCCCTGCACCCGTAGAGGAAACCCCCAGCGAGGCAACCAGTCAGGAAGAGTATTTAGATTGGGCCAAAAAAGCCTTTAAAAATATTCAAGAGAAAAAAGCCACGGCCGAGGCCGTCGTGAGCGAAACCCCTGAAACATCTATTGCTGAAACGGAACCTCCGCAAGAGGAAGAACCAGTTAAAGAAGAAGAAACCGAGGATAATACCCCCGCATGGCTGAAAAAATCCGATCGCCTCGAAATTCTCAAAGAAACCGCCATCGAAACCCCCACAGAACCGGATGAAGATTTTATATGGTCGGCCAAAGTTTTAGCCAATCAGGGACGACAAGCAGAGGACGTTTCGGAAGAAGAAATCACCTGGTTAAAAAAATTGCGTCAGGGTTTAGGCAAAACGCGCCGCAGCTTGGTCAATCAGCTTAAGGCCGTGGTCGGTCAGGGTCCCCTCAATCAAGACGCGGTGGAGGAAATCGAAGCTTTATTGCTTCAGGCCGATGTGGGGGTAGATGCCACCGATTATATTATCACTACCCTCCAAAATAAGCTAAAACAGGAAGCTCTGCCCCCCGAAAAAGCGATCGAATATCTCAAAGAAATTATCCGCGAGATTTTAGATGCACCTTTAGCCAATTATAGCAACCCCGGTTTTGAGCCAGAAAAAGGCAAATTAAATATCTGGATGCTCACAGGAGTTAACGGAGTCGGTAAAACAACGACTATCGGCAAATTAGCCCATTTATCTAAACAATCTGGCTATAGCTGTATAATTGCCGCTGCCGACACCTTTCGCGCTGCTGCCGTGGAACAGGTGAAAGTTTGGGGAGAGCGATCGCAAGTCGAAGTCATTGCCAACCCGGGCAAAAATACCGACCCAGCCGCCGTGGTGTACGATGGTATCGAGGCCGCTAAATCCAGGGAGATAGAATTACTCTTAGTGGATACGGCGGGAAGATTGCAGAATAAAAAGAACTTAATGGCAGAATTAAGCAAAATTCGCCGCATTATCGACAAAAAAGCCGAGAGTGCCGTGGTGGAATCCCTTTTAGTTCTCGATGCCACTTTAGGACAAAACGGGCTGCGACAGGCAGAGGTTTTCTCGGAAGCTGCCCAATTAAGCGGCGTAATCTTGACTAAAATCGATGGTACAGCTAAAGGGGGTGTCGCCCTTGCCGTAGCGCGTCAGCTTAACCTACCGATTCGCTTTGTCGGCGCCGGGGAAGGAATCGAGGATCTGCGGCCTTTTTCCAGTTACGAATTCGTGGAAGCTTTACTGAGTGGCGATTGATCTCACCCTAGCTATCTTTCATAATCTTTTCATGGTTGCTTCATATTTGTCTCATTTTTAGTTATGCTAGAACTGGAGACTCCGGGTAACAACTATGCAAAGGACAATTACAGTTAGTCATCTGGGAGTATATTATCGCGGCGTGGAGGCCCTGCGGGATATCACCCTGAAAATTCATCCTGGACGATTAACTGGTATTATCGGTCCCAACGGTGCGGGCAAAAGTACCCTGATCAAAGCCATGCTAGGATTAATTCCCGTACAACAGGGAAGCGTTAACTATCAAGGGCAATCTCTACAGCAACAACTGGATAAAGTCGCTTATGTTCCCCAAAGATCTCAAATCGACTGGACCTATCCCGTCACCGCTTGGGATGTGGTAATGATGGGGAGAGTCAGAAAAACGGGTTGGTTTCGTCCTTTTTCCCATATTAGTCGTCAACAGGCTTTAAATGCCCTAGAACGGGTGGAAATGGCTGATTTACGCCATCGTCCCCTCGGTCAGCTGTCGGGGGGACAACAGCAAAGAGTCTTTTTAGCCAGATCTTTGGCCCAAGAAGCGGAGATTTTCTGTTTTGATGAACCTTTCGTTGGGGTAGATCAGAAAACCGAGGGGATCCTTTTTAATATCTTTGGTGAGTTAGCCCAAGAAAATAAAATTGTCATGGTGGTTAACCATGATTTAGGCGAATCTATCACCCATTTTGCTGATTTAATCCTCTTAAATAAAGAATTGATCCTCGCCGATCAACGATCTAAGGTCTTAACTGATTTTAATCTCCGGCGTGCCTATGGGGGTAAAGTCTCCTTCTACGATGCCATGACACCACCAGATCATCGCCGATCGAGTCTCGACTATCTCGATCGCCTGTCGAAAAACAATGGGATAAACTAGAAGTGAAGATATTTTGGCTGACTGCCGATAGGGACACCGATGAAAACTATTTCCCCGCAAGAAGTAACAGGAACGATCGAACTGGCTCCTAACTATCGAATTCCCCTGTTTTTGGTAATTTTATCGCTGCCTTTACTCTTTTTACAGGTCTGGCTCGGCATAATTTTCTCCCTGTTAGGGCTATTCTTGATGTTCCAGACTACCCGCATTCGTCTCCAGTTTACCCCCACTTCCCTAGATGTCTATCTATCTGGGCAACAAATTCGCTCCTTTCCCTACCAAGAATGGCAAAATTGGCGGATTTTCTGGAATCAAGTCCCGATACTGTTTTATTTCAAAGAAATTAACAGCATTCATTTTTTGCCAATTATCTTTGACAGCGCAACCCTGAGACTTTGCCTCGAAAAATACTATCCTTTAGCAGCATCGCCAGCGATCGACTCAGAAGCGAACTAAGATTGAGATAAAATAAAATCCTAGCTAATAGCGTCTTAAGTAGGTAGGTGTTAAAAATTGTCAGATACCCCCGCCTATCGGCACCCCCCTTATCAAGGGGGGCAGGGGGGATCAAAGGCAAAATCTATCTTCCATTAATTAGAACCACTTACTTAATTGCCTGCCTTGCCCCTTTGTTCGCTCTGCATTTCTAAAGCCGATGAATTCAGAAGATTTTAATGTTTTACCCCTTGACAAAATGACAGACTTACCCAATGAATCTGTCGAAGAATTTAGTTTTGATGATCTCTGGAACGATCGCCCAGTAGAGAATCCCCTACCATCGGCAATCGCCCCCGAAGGCGAATTAGTTCCCGCAGCCCAAGCACAACCCCTGCGGGAGGAAATCTCGGCTCTAGAACGGCAAAAACAGAGCCTAGAGGCAGAAATCTCGGCATTAAAAGCGGAAAAAGAACGCTTGATCGCCGAGGAATTGGGGGATATCAAAGCTCAAATCGAAAGAATGCTCAAGGAAGGCGTAAAAGACCTAGAACAACGCAAACAGGCTTTAGAAGTGGCGATCGAACAGTTAGAACGCCGTCGTGAGCGGATTCGGCAGGAAATGCGGAGTAATTTCGCCGGAGTCTCCCAGGATCTAGCCGTGCGGGTTCAGGGATTTAAAGACTATCTGGTGGGCAGTTTACAGGATTTGGCCGCGGCTGCCGAACAGTTGGAATTACCCCGTTTTGAAACCCCCGAAAAATCCCCCCGACCTGTGGAACCTCCCCTGCGGACCGAACGGCAGGAAAACCCCCGTCCATCCCGTGGCAGTCAAGGCCGGGATTATCGCGAAGAAAATCCCCGTCCCCCCCGTAGCAGTAACCAGGACCGAGATAATTGGCAAGAACCCCGTCGTTCTAACCGTTCGGGTTATGAATCGGAACCGGTGGGGCAATCCACCCCCAGACAAGGCTTTTCTGAGCAAAATCAGCGCATCCAAACTCTTTTAGACCGTTATCGCAGTCGTCCTGACTATTACGGTCCGCCTTGGCAATTACGGCGCACTTTTGAACCAATTCATGCCGAACGGGTGCAACAGTGGTTCTTTAAACAGGGGGGCCGGGGTACTGTTCGCGGGATGGGCAGCCGTCTCCAGAATATTCTGGTGGCTTCGGCAATTATCTCGATTATGGCGGAATTACAGGGCGATCGCTTCCGTTCTCTCGTTCTGGCTAATAGTCCCGAACGTTTAGGCGAATGGCGGCGCGGTCTCCAAGATTGTCTCGGCATTTCCCGCGCCGATTTTGGACCGGACCGCGGCATCGTTCTCTTTGAGTCTCCCGAAGCTTTAATTCAAAAAGCGGAACGTTTAATTGAGGATAAGTATTCACCGCTCATTATCATCGATGATACGGAAGAACGGCTGAATTTCGCTCTTTTACAATTCCCCTACTGGTTAGCTTTTGCCCCTGAACCCCAACAAAGTTCTAGTTATTGGTATTAACTAATTAGAACGTAGGTTGGGTTGAAGCATGAAACCCAACGCCCTTTTTCAGCAAACCCTAATTAGGGTTTGCTGAATAAATCTAAAAACCTTGTCGGATAACACTTTTGGACTTTTTTGACATCAAAAAGTGCCTGACCTTGGAGTGATCGGGGGGAAAATTCAGGTACTTTTTCCCTGAACTGTCCCCACGAAAAACTTTTTCAGCAGACCCTAATTAGTCCTTGAGTAGTGCGATACATTGGGACAAAGAAGCGTTAGTTTTCAGCGCTTGCGGGTTAATATGGGTGGCAGCGGCTCGATAACCTTGTTCCAAGAGAGCTGCAATTAAATCTTCCCTTTTGGGTAGATCTAATTTTCCTCTTCTACCAATTTCCCGAAAGCTATAAAAATAGGGAGGAAAATCGTTTTCTTCCCTCATTATTTCTAACAATTTAACTACCTTTTTCCACTGCCATTGTTCGGCCAAATCTGCCATTTTTTCTAGATAAAAGCGATCATGTAAACTGCCTAACCACAATGGTCCGGTTAAGGTTAAAGGTTGCCCGTCCCCAGAACAAACTATCTTGCCTAACTTCGGCCAAGACACTGATTGATATTCCCCGCAGCTATGACAATAACCGAGAAAACCGTAGTTATGACTATTCAATTGTCTATTAGCTGTTAACCGCACCATCACCCGATAACTTTGACCAAAAAAGAAGGAAAAAACCGGCGTAATTCCTAAACCTAACCGGGCCGATTCTAATTGCAAACCGGCGATAATTAATCTTAATCCCTGTTCGTGGGCAGCTGGATGATTGCGAGCATAGGCTCCATAATCAGCTAAACTATTTTCTAGATTATGACCCGTTAGCGTCCGTCCATCGGTATTAGTCAGATAAATTAAACCACCGATTTTAGTGGCTAAAGGAATAGCACTGAACAGAGATGCAGGGGAACCAAAAGCATCAATATCAACTAGATCGTAATAGTCTTTTTCAAGATAACATTCTAGGAGAACTTCTTGAGCAGATTTATAGGTTATTTTGCCTTTTTTATGTTGTAATAAACTCTCTAAATTAGCGGCTAAAGTTAGCTTAATTTCTGGATTACCATCATTAACCCACAGCCAATCTGCACCACTTTCTAACCAATACCTGAGCGCTCGCACACCAGAGCCGCTCATTACTTCTAAAACGCGCAAACTGCCCCGCTCTTTTTTGACAATTGCCGCCCCTAAAACTCCTAAATCTCGGACGATTTTACTCTCTGGTCTATAGAAAGTATTGTTGATATTAAATATTGCTTTTTCTTCCTGCATCGCTCATCTCACAATTAGCACTCGGCGGAAAGGGTCAGACACTGCCAAAATCCATCAGACATCAAGATAGAAGATAAATCTAAAGAAAGTGTGAAATTATCAAAAATTCCGGATTTTTTTACTATTATATCCCTAAAAAGCTGATAGTTTCCCCATGAGAACGGCAAATTGAAGATAAAAAAATAACTATTTTTTAATATCTCATAACAGTTTAATCCGGTTTGATGGGAGATAACCTAAAAGCAAAATCATTCAACCTTGATATAGAGATGAAAAAGTATCTAGCAGAGTTCATCGGGACGTTTTGGCTCGTTCTCGGTGGTTGCGGTAGTGCCGTTTTAGCGGCAGTATTTGTGGGTAAAGCCAAGAGTGTCGTAGATGGTGCTGATTTTAACATCAGTCTGGGGATTTCTTTTGTGGGTGTGTCCCTTGCCTTCGGTTTAACCGTCCTCACCCTTGCCTACGCTTTAGGGCATATTTCGGGGGGACATTTTAATCCCGCCGTTTCCTTCGGTCTCTGGGCAGGTAAACGCTTCCCCGGTTCGGAACTACTTCCCTACATCATCGCTCAAGTTTTAGGGGCGATTTTAGCGGCAGTAATTATCTACATTATTGCCAGTGGTCAACCCAGTTTCGCCTTGGGAGGCAGTAACCCTCTGGCCACCAATGGTTTCGGAGAACATTCTCCCGGTGGTTACAGTTTATTCGCCGCTTTGGTCACGGAAGTGGTCTTGACCTTCATGTTCTTAATCATCATTTTAGGCTCTACCGATCGACGCGCTCCGGCCGGTTTTGCTCCCATCGCTATTGGTTTAGGATTGACCTTAATTCACTTAATTAGCATTCCCGTGACCAATACCTCCGTTAACCCCGCTCGTAGTACCGGTGTTGCTCTTTTATGCGGTAATATAGCTCTCGTTGGTCAATTATGGTTATTCTGGATTGCTCCCATTGTTGGGGCCGTGGCGGCGGGTTTCCTCTACAATAGTTTCTTTGAAGAAACTTTAGAAGAAAGACGAGTTAGAGAATAAGTGGAAAGTTACCGCTAAAGTTTGATTGCTTCAAAAGTCAAGTGCTGATAGCGATTCCTGCGGGGTCGCTATTTTTTTCGTCCCCACCGACAAAATTGAGCAGCGCTCGTCGTCCCTGCTCACCTCGATCGAGTAAAGTAATCTCTAGATAATTTTCCGGTAAAAAAGTTAAACGTTCCGACCATTCGATCGCCACTATCCCTAAATCTACCTCGATTCCCTGCCAATAATTTTCTAGGTACAGGGCCTCGATATCTTGACCCTGCAAACGATACAAATCCAAATGATACAAAGGAAGGCGGCCTTCGTTATATTCGTTAACGAGGGTGAAGGTAGGACTAGCTATAGGCTCTTGAATGCCCAATCCTAAGCCAATTCCCTGTACTAAGGTGGTTTTTCCCGCTCCCAAATCGCCTTTTAATAAAATTACACTGCCGGGGGCCAGGGTTTGCCCCAGTTTTTCGCCTAAATTGACAGTAGCTTCTCGATCAGGCAAGTCGATAATCATTTTTTCCGCTAGGATGCCAATTAATCACTGATTCTAATATAGCGATCAGAGCAGCTTTCTGACATCCTTGGCTCTGGGAGACTCAATCTGGTCTTTTGATCGAGAAAAATAGAAGCAGTTAAACTAATCTCTTATCACTTAGTCTTACCTTTGGTCAAATCGTCCCTATCAGGACAGAGATAAGCGATCGGCGAAACCTTCCGGTAGATTAGACTAAATGGGAGTTGGTTAACTGCTTTTATCAAATTGATTGTTCCCTAACCATCAGCATTGTCTAGGGTCGAAGGCAATAAAACAACCGAAGTTTAGGACTTTAAGCTAGAAGTTAAGAAAAAAAGTGAAATTATTATTTTTGAGTAATGGCCACGGTGAAGATGAGATCGCAATCCGGATTATTAAAAGACTGCAATCATCCCCCCACTGTCCGGATATTACTGCGTTACCCCTAGTGGGTAACGGTTATGCTTATACTCGTCTGGGGATTCCCCTGCTCGATCGAGGTCAAAAAATGCCCTCTGGGGGTTTTATCACCAGGGATCCGCAACAATTATGGCGAGATCTACGGGAGGGATTATTAGGATTAACCTCCCGTCAATACCGTCTAGTCAGAAATTGGGGCCAAGAAGGGGGAAAAATTGTCGCAGTGGGAGATATTTTACCCCTTGCCCTTGCTTGGTTGAGCGAGACAGATTATGTTTTTGTGGGAACGGCTAAATCAGAATACTATCTCCGGGATGAGCAGGGATGGTTAGATAGTAGCTCGATCATCGATCGCCTCTGGGGTTCCTACTATTATCCCTGGGAACGCTGGTTAATGGCCCGTCCTCGCTGTCGGGGGGTTTTTCCCCGGGATAGTTTAACTAGCAAAATTTTACAACAGTGGTCAATTCCCGTTGTCGATGGGGGTAATCCGATGATGGATGACCTTTTACCCTCGATAACTGCCGATTTTCCCGAAGATTGCCTAACTATTCTGCTGCTACCCGGTTCGCGCTTTCCCGAATCTCTCCACAATTGGCAGCAAATTCTCGCAGCTGTGGCCGCCATGATCGGACGTTTTCCCGCTTACAAGCTGGAATTTTTGGCCGCGATCGCTCCTTCCCTCCCCCTAGAATCTTTTACGGCTGCTTTAATTGACCAGGGGTGGCGAGAACATAGCATAAATAAATTTATTTGTCAAGAGGTATTTATAACTATTTCTCAAAGGGATTACGCCGAATATTTAGTCCGTTGCCATCTAGCGATCGCCATGGCAGGAACTGCCACGGAACAGTTCGTCGGTTTGGGTAAACCGGCGATCACAATTGCGGGATCTGGACCACAGTTTACTCCCCATTTTGCCAAACTGCAACAGCGTTTATTAGGCTGTTCAATTCTCTTAAGCGATAGTGCCGAGTCAGTGGCAGACAAGTTAGAATATTTATTACAAAATCCCCCACAGTGGCAAGAAATCGCCTTTAATGGTCGTCAGAGAATGGGGCCAGCCGGTGCCTCCGATCGCATTGCCGGATGGTTACTAGGCAATTTTTGCCCTTAAATGAAAGTATCGGTCTGATTTTCGCCGCTAATTTGTCCCTGAAAAATAGTTTCTAGGGCGATTTTTTGGGCGCTTGCTTGTTGTCCATAGCTGAAAAGATAGGGAATTTCTCCGCTTTGTTGACGAAACCACTGGAAAACGTAGGGACTACCATAAATAATCAATGCTTGAATCTGTCCGGTTTTCAGCAAAGCTTGATAGATAGCTTTCGTTTCCTCCCCTAATCCGGCACTACCCCGAAAAGGATTACCACGGATAAATACTTGTAGGAGAGTCGTTTCTGGGGAGACGAGGGACTGATTAAAGGTGCTACGGTCGATTATTTGGGTTTGATAACCCCATTGTCGGGGAATTGTCACCGCCGGACAAGAGCGATCGAGAAAGTCACAGTGGAGTAAATCATCGATAATGATTAAATTGCGGCCTTGAGTGGCTTTCATCGGTAAATTACCGCTAACTGTTTGGGAATCTTTTAAAATATCGCTGACAATCTCTAGAGCTTGCGGTGTGGCTAAACTGCTTAAGGATTCTAAGGAGGGCTGTCTTTGCCCTAATTTCTCTTTTGCTCGTTGAATACGTTGCCAAGAATCATTAATTCTCGCTTCGCTAATTGTACCCGCTTGCACGGCACTATACACCGCTTCGATCGCTTCGATCGGATCGGGAGGCATTAATAGTATATCAGCCCCCGCCTGTACCGCCATAACTGCGATGGCGGCAGCACTGGCAATTTTGGTCACTCCCCCCATAATCAGGGCATCGGTGACAATTAAACCCTGAAAACCCAAATTTTGGCGCAGTTTTTCCCCGAGAATTTTCGAGGAAAGAGTGGCGGGAAATTCGGCATCCCAAGCGGGAATTAACAGATGGCCTGACATAATACTATCAACCCCCGACTCGATTGCTGCTTGAAAGGGGGGCAATTCGATCGCTTCTAGGCGATGATGATCGTGGTTGATGATGGGAAGATCGAGATGGGAGTCATTGCTGGTGTCACCGTGGCCAGGAAAATGTTTGGCCGTGGTCAAAACTGGATAGGAATCCGCCCCTAAAATAAAAGCTTGAGCTAGATTAGCGACGATTTTGGGAGTTTCAGCGAAGGAACGAATATTGATAACCGGATTGTCGGGATTATTGTTCACATCGACAATTGGGGCTAAAATCCAGTTAATCCCGATCGCTAGTGCTTCCTTCGCCGTAATTGCTCCCATTTCCTTAGCATATTCTGTGGCTTTTGTCAAGCTTTTTTCAGCTATTTTTCCTAAAGCCATCGGGGGGGGAAACCAAGTAGCACCGGAAAACCTTTGGCCGACTCCCTCCTCGATATCGGCGGCAATGAGGAGAGGATTATCCCCGGACCAACTTTGTAATTGTTGGCTGCGGTAAGCGATTTCGGCGGCGCTGCCTCCTAAGAGAATCACCCCACCCAGGTGGAGGGTTTCTAACCAATGTTTCAGGGTCGCGTTGACAGGTTCCCAAGCAGGATAGCGGATTTGTTGGTCAAAGAGATAGCCAGAAGCGCGGACTACTATCATCTGACCAATACGTTCTTTTAGGGATAAAATGCGATCGCTCACTATTCAGTTATCAGTTATCAGTTATCAGTTATCAGTTATCAGTTTCTGAAGGCAAGAGGCACTCATGCAAGAGGCAAAAGGCAGAATCTGGCCATTCTCCTACCTAAAAAGAAGGTTAGAAACTAAGCACATCAAAGCTTTTCTGGAAATTTATCAGGTTTAAGTTTTAAGTTCCCAGTTTTGCCTAAATTTAGTTATCCTGTTCACTGGTCACTGATATCGGAATCGTCATCTTCTGGGGGTCGATCGCTTTTAATATGATCAAGAAGGTGTAACATTCGATCGCCGCGTTCAAGGGAAGAATCTTCGAGGAAGACCACTTCGGGGGTACGTCTGAGACGGATGCGTTGACCAAGTTCGCGCCGAACGAATCCCGCAGAAGCTTTTAACCCGGCCATAGTTTCGGCCTTTGCATCTTCATTGCCGTAGATAGACACAAAAATTTTAGCGTGTTGCAGGTCGTGGGAGAGATCCACATCGGTAACGCTAACCATACCGGCTCCGACGCGATCATCTTTAATTTCCATTAATAACATTTGGCTGACCTCGCGCTTAATTAGCGAGGACACGCGAGATACTCGACGATCGTTAGCCATAATTTTCGTCCCCTAAAAACAGCGAAACCCTTACTATTGTATCAAGCTAATCCGAGCATGGCTTTGAGGGTGAAATAAAGAAAGGCGAAAGTTCCCCCCAGAAAGCCCACAAGTGCGATCGCTGTGAGGGGATTTTTTAATAAAGGGGCTAACCAGCCAAAAAAGGCGAAGAAAATCCCTAAACTAAAGCTAATCAGATAGCGGGGGTAACGGCTCACGTTATCAAAAAAGTCGCCCATAAATTTTATTTATTATCTTTGTCCGTAAGTAATTATAGCAGTAAGCTCCGATGCTGCCACGCCCCCCGATTAACGGGACTTATAGTTAGTAAAAGTATAGTCAAATATAGACAGACTGAATTCCATTTCAGAAATTCCCTTCACTTTTACTTCGAGAGATTGATTCTCCTTGGGTGAACTACGCACCTCTCTATCCCATA
>SFAQ01000086.1:0-56503 GCA_007096525.1 Microcystis wesenbergii Mw_QC_B_20070930_S4
CAGGGGACTATTGACCGAGAAACGGCAATCTGGGCGAGATTTTATGACCCGGAAGGCAATTTAATCCCCTTGCCGGAAGAAGCGGCACAGGAGCAAGCGGCTGCGGCACAGGAGCAAGCGGCTGCGGCACAGGAGCAAGCGGCTGCGGCACAGGAGCAATTAAATGCTACTCAGCAAGCTCTGGAAGCGGAAAGACAGCGTTCTCAACTTCTGGCGGCTCGTTTGCAGGAAATGGGGATAGATTTATAGTGTCTCTGGCATAAGTCAGGAAATTTTCGGAAAATGTAGGGAAAAGGGGGTCATATTAAAGGGAAAATTATCCCTTTCCCCCTTGGCCGACTTCTGCAAGAAATTATGGTACATTTGTATAAGATGATCAGGGTGGGGAGATGGGGAAATGACCTGATGAAGAGCTTTTTGCCTGACTGACGGACATATTTTCAAGACAATCAGTAGTCGTGCCAAATTAATTTCCTAAACCTTGACGAGAAATTCTGTAAACTTCGATCAAAAGCTGCGTAAATTCTGTATTTTCGCTGGAAGTCTTAGATATAGCCTTTAGAATTGTGATCGTAGCGGTAGGCTAATTCAGATCAATTAAACTTCTTCCTCACTCCCGACTTTGTTAGTACCATGAAACCTAACTCTGGCCGTAAACGGTTATTATCCCTGATATCTGCCGTTTCTTGTAGTTCCCTCTTGATTTTATCCCCTCTAGCCCAGAGAGCGCAAGCAGACGATATTACGGATGCCCTAGAAGCGGTAATTGAATATACGGCTCAATTACACCAAATCAATTTTAAGTATTTATTAAGTAATGGCCCGATAACCACTCCCTGCGGGGTAATTTCCCTAGCGGCTTTCTGCACTGTAGATAATACAGTTTACGTCAATCTCCAGCAAGTCACTCGCATTAGCGATAATCCCCTATTTCCCCTTTACGCCGTCGCTCACGAGGCTGCTCACGCTGTTCAGTGGAATCGGGGTATCGGTGGCATCGATGAAGGCGGAATGAGCATCGGCATTGAATTACAGGCCGATTGTCTAGCCGGAGATACCCTTTCCTGGTTATTTACCGAAGCGAGGGGTTTATCCAAACAGGATTATATAATGGCAGGAAAACTTCTAGCGGAAGCGGCCTCGGAAGTGGGCGATTTTGAAGCTCCCAATAACTCCCACGGCACACCACAACAGCGAGGTGATTCGGTCTTACAAGGATTCTATGGGGAAAATCATCAAGCCTGTATGCGTTAACTAACACTCAAGGCTCTATTTCCCCTAGAATGCCTAAAAAAGCTTAAAAAGCTACTGTAACCCTAACCAAGATAACAGACCTTGACCAGTTAGATACTCAATCAACAGGGTGATCACAAAACCAATCATAGCAGCCCTACCGTTGAGGCGCTCGGCATAGTCATTAAAACCAAATTTGGGATCTTCTAATTTGGGGGTTTGAGTCGGTTGTGGTTCAGTCATGATCTTTACAGGCCGTTTACATTTCTTTACTATTCTAGCGGAGTTAGAAGTTAGGTTGTAACTAATTTCTAACTCCTCTCTATTTGCCCTAATCTCGACCGTTAAGAGCGATTAAAAGGCGCAGAATAAAGATAAATAGGTTGATATAGGTCAAATACATCGATAAAGCAGCACTGAGATACTGTTCATCTCTGTAGGTACGGGGCAAGATGTAAAAGTCCACCACTGCCGAACCAGCAAACAAGAAAACCCCGATGCCAGAAATAGCGATTTCTAACCAGGTGGGAGTAGCACCACCAAAGATAGAGAAAATTAGCTGACCAATGAGAACAATAAAAAGAGCAAGAATACCGATGCTAACCGTTTGAGTCAGGGCTAAACCGTCTTTTTCCGACAGATTCGAGCCGATATTGCGTCCCAAGACAAAAGCGATGCCGCAACCGAGGGCAGCAATTGCCACTCCTCGCAAACCAACACCGGAAGTACCTAAGGCCACATAGACGATTCCACTGAGAGTATAGCCAGAAAGAAGACTATAGAGAGTCAGCAGGGGCAGAGCAGTGCCTGTATTGCCGCTTTCTGCACTATTACGCGCGACAAAAAATAAAATAATCTCGGCAACCATGGCGACAAAGAAAGTCGGGAAGAAAATCTGGGGATAGGATTGGATCACACCTAAACCGCCATAGGTTCCCACCGCAGTCAAAATTAGACCGCCACCGAGATAGGGCAGGGCCTTGGGGATAACATTGGGGCCAATAAGCGCTTGGCTTTTAGCCTCGCGTAAAGCTTGACGAAAATTACTGGTATTACTCATGGTGACTAGGTTCGAGATACTTGTCTCAATCAATCTTGTTAAACAGAAACTATTCTTGATTAGTTCGTCAAGAATGGCAAATCGGAGGGAAGAAAAAAAGGTAAATTTTTTCCCCGGCATCGATTCCCTCTTGATTGTAACGAAAAGACTAGGGATCGGGCTAAGTAGGTAGGTATTAAAAATTGTCGGATACCCCCCTTATCAAGGGGGGATTAAGGGGGGATCGGTACCGAGGGGGGGATCGAACCGAAAATCTATTTTCACCCCCCTTGACTGATCAATTTACCGTAAACCTAGGCCCGATTCAAGCCGATAATGTCCCATAAACTGGATATTTCCTGTTTTTATTAACTACAATCTTCAGAGTATCCCCTGACCTAAAGCCAAACCTGTCACCAACATTCCTAACACTAGGAAAGGCTGGGCGCTGGCTTGATATTTGACATCATTTTTGAGCGGATCCCGCAGAAAATACATATCTTGGAAAGTGATCTGAGGGATAATTAATAACAGTAAAATAGCGGCATAAAGATTCTGATGAATACTAATCAGATAGCCAGCAATTCCCGCTTGAAAAACATCGATCATAATCACACAAATCCAAGCTGCGGTGGTAATTCCAAACATAACTGGCAAGGATTTTAAGCCTAATTTTTCGTCACCTTCCACACTTTTAAAGTCATTAACGACGGCAATGCCTAACCCCGCTAGACTATAGATGAGGGTTAGGATCATAATTGTCCAATTTAACTGACCAAAAAGGGCGTGACCTGCCCACCAAGGTAATGCTATATAACTAGCACCGAGGGCATAATTTCCTAGCCAACCATTTTGTTTTAATTTTAAGGGTGGTGCTGAATAAATATAGGCGATAAAAGAACCAAATAGGGTTAAACAGAGCATGATCGGGAAATCATGACCGGCCCAGCGATCGAGAAGATAAGCTATTCCTAACCCAGCTGCTAATAAAACCAAAATCTGGCCGACTACTTGGGGAATAGAAATTACCCCCGAAGGAATCGGACGATAGGGTTCATTAATTGCATCGATTTCTCGATCGTAAAAATCATTTAAAGTTTGGGTATAACCAGTCATCAATGGACCGGAAAGTAACATACAGGTGGCCGCTTTTAAGACATCTTCTAAAGACCAAGTATAATTCCCCGATGAAGCAGCCCCACAGACAACCCCCCAAATTAGGGGAATCCAAGTAATCGGCTTCATCAATTGTAAGCGGATTTTCCAGAGGGAAGTTTCTGCCGATGAGGCCCCTTTCATGCCCAATAATTGGCGAGTTTTGGCCGCTCGATCGTCCTTGTTTTCTATCTCGGTGTTCGACATAATCCCTTAAAAAGAAATAATTAAGTAACCGTCTTGGAATTTGGCCCCTTTTACCGCTCGTCCGGTCAGAGGCGGTGGTACATCAATATTACGCCGTTGATCCCCGGCTTCGATGGTTAATTCTGGACCCGATTGCGTCAGTTTTACCTGTTTTTTCTCGAATCCGGGTAAATAAACCTTGACCTGACCGGCTGCCGTATCGATTATTAACGGTTTGGGCGGCTGCACCGTGAGAAAATTGGGTAACTCGGCGATTAACTCCTGCCAATCTTCTCCTTGACGGTCGGGTAAAATCGCGGCCGGCAGCGGGGCAAAATCCTCCGTAGCACTCTGGCAGCGATTAAAAATCACTCCCCCCACATTTAAACCGATTTGCTGCGCCGCACCCCAAAGATATTTGGCATCTGCGATCGCAATTGGATCATCATTGGTGACTAGATAGGCTAAAACTCGCCGAGGATTAGCTAAAGCGGAGCGTCCCTCGTCTAGAATGTTATTATCGCCCTTCTGCCCTAAATCTTGGGGATTAAAGGAGAAATTCAGCACGGCAGCGGCGATTGGTTGGAAAAAGGGAGAAAGGGTGCGACCAATCTCGGAATCACTGAAAACCTGCCGAAAACGCCGTGAATACCAGCTGCCCACCTCTGGAATCCCTAACATTCGCAGACTGTTGATATCTCCGCTGCCGTCGTAGATGATGACATCGTAATTTCCGCTTTTATCCTGTTCCCGCAGGAAATTTAAAGCTAGAGCTTGATCCATTCCGGGTAAAATGCCCAACTCTTGACCATAAACATTTTTCAAGGTGGGAGAACGCAAATACTGCTTTTCTAATTCCTTGACTTCTTCCCAACTTTTTTCTAGTAAATGGGTACTACTAAGCTGTATAACTGAGAGATTGGGCGCAATTTCCGTGACGGAGGAGCTAGGGGAAGCCTTGAGGAGTAATCCCCAAGCAGGACCAGAATCTTGACTGATCAAGAGAACTTTTGACCCCAGACCAGCCATTTTCTTCGCCGAAGCGATCGCTATCGTACTGCGACCGCTGCCCCCCTTGCCCAAAAAGGTCAAAATTAAGGACATAATTAATTCCTAAGCGTTGTATTTAGATGAGTTTGAGTTCATCCTCAAAAAACCAAGTAGCGGTCTTATCATCGAACTGGACAACAGCACCAACACCGCTGCCATCGGTCATCTTAAAATTTTTGATGACACCCACTTTACCCAATTTACCCGCTACGTCCGAGTTAACGCGGTCTCTTAAGCGACAGACCTTGACTTTTTGCCCGATTTCCATTACTTCCACAGTTTTAATAAGACGATAATTCAATAAACCAATCCTAAGTTTAATATAAATTCGTGTAAGATAAACCCCCCAATGATCTTCAGTTATTGCTCTTTCTTAGATCATCTGCACTTAGCGATCATATATACTAAGCCATAGGACAAAATCAATCTATTGCTTAGGATAAGCAAAAGACAAGAGGCAAGGGGCAAGAGGTAGTTAGATATGTGCAATTAATTGTGTCTAACTACTCAAAAAAGGGGTTTTATTTGGTTTCTGGGGCAGGATTTTGCAGATTTTCCAGTTGTTCTCTTTGCTTGCGTTTAAACTCCTCGGCCGCTTCGTTGATATTATTGCGAGTATCTTCCTGAAATTCCGATCCGTCCCGGCTACGGCGAAAATTACTATTATGAATCAAGTCTAAAGGATTAAAACCACCGAGACCATCCCTGCCATCGGAACTACGTTCATTTTTTTGATAATCCGGCTGACTGGGGTTCAAGCTTTGAGCTAACACTTGCGGATTAAAATCAGCCCCGACTAATAAAATAGTAGCTAGGAATAAAGACGATTTGATTAACATTTTTTGAGTATTCATAATCTAACTAACTCCTCAGAAAATTATCTAGTTTTTGGTGGTGAGAAAGTTACAAGCTTATCAGTAAACTGATAACTGATAACTGATAACTGATAACTGATTTAAGCAAAACGACGACGAAGTAAAGGCTGAATTGCTAAAAGGATTAGCAGATCAAAAGCTAAGAGCAGGCCTAAAACTGTCAAGAAATTGAGGTCAAGCCAAGGGGTTTGTAAGACTATGCTATCAAAAGACCAGTGCTGATTGAAATAAATATAACGGATCGGTTCGATCGCATAGGTGAGAGGGTTGAGACTAGCGATTACTTTTAACCAATCTGCCATAAAGTTTAAGGGTGCGAGGGCGGTACTGGCAAATAAAAGCGGTAAATTGGTGACGAAAATGACGGCGATTAATTCGATATGTCCGGGGAGAGCAAAGGTTAAACTGAGACTTAAGGCTGTCATCCCCAAAACGATTAGGAAAACAATCAAAGCGATCGCACCTAATCCAGCTAAATTGGGCAATCCGGCCCCTAAAAAGGCACTAGCGGCCACGATCGAGGCGGTTTGGATGAAACTGAGGGCGATAATATAGATGGTAGAAGCGGCCACGATCGAGTAACGAGTGGTTAAAGGTGCTACCAAAAGACGGTTAAGAAAGCCAAATTCTCGATCGAACATTACTGGTAAACCGGCATTTAAGGCCCCAGAAAAAGCGGTAAAGACAATCACCCCGGGGGCGAGAAATTTAGCATAACTGAGATCGTTGCCGAATAGACCCTGGGGAGCATTATAAAACAATGCCCCGAATAAAATTAGCCACATAAATGGCTGAATTACCCCCGCAATTAGGGTTGAAGGACGACGTTGTAATTGGATGAACAGACGTTTAGTCATGGCCAGAGTTTCTTGCAGAAATTCCCCTAGCACATTTCCCCCCTCGTCCACCGTTGCTGCTCTAGTGGGATTGGGGGCTAAACTAGCTTTTAAGGAAGAAGGTGTGATGGTTTGGCTCATGAAATATTTACCTCTAATGCAGTCTTAACGAGTAATTTAGATAGTCAACAGTTTATCAGTGATCAGATGGCTCTCTTGGGGTTCCGGTGAGGGGCAAATCCTCTCGAAAAAAAGGCTTACACTCTACCACTATACAAGGGGCGTAAGCCCTGGAGGAAAAGAATGTAAAGATTTATTAAATTGTAATTTTTAATACAACGCGGGGGGGGGAGTGTGTAGGCTCTGTAATGTTCTGTTTGCTTGTCATTGTTTTGGGTTGCCCGATCGCTTAACCCAAATCGAAATGTCAGGCGATCAAATCATCTACTATTAACCCTTTTCTTTTCATGAAAATAAAACAACTCTGCTTTGTCTCTGGAGTTGCCCTGGCGACTCTGGCAACGGCTGGTGCGGCACAGGCTGCTTTGGTGGTCGTACCCCCCGGCTTGAATCCGGGCGACCAGTTTCGCTTGGTGTTTGTCACTTCTGGCACACGGGATGCAACAAGCTCCAACATCAACGACTACAATACCTTTGTTACCAACCAGGTCACAGGAAGCGCTCTTGCTACGGAATTAACAAATGCAGGATTTAACCTGGGTACTATCACTTGGAAGGCGATCGGTTCTACTCCAACAGTCGCTGCTCGTGATAATACGGGTACTAATCCATCGAGTACGGGTGTTCCGATCTATCTCATAGATGGCAACCGAGTCGCCAATAATAATGGGGATCTTTGGGATGGTAGCATCCAAACCGCTATTAATCGCACTCAATCTGACACCGTTCTGTCGACTCGTGTTTGGACGGGAACCAACAACTCGGGACTCCCTGAATTCAACCCATTATTTACCCCGGGTCAATTTTCTTTGGGAGGGGCTAATCCATTTGGTGCCATAGTCAATGGTCGGTCAAATTCAACTTCATTGTGGGTTGACGACAAAGAAACCTTTGGTAAAAACAGCCCTCTTCCTCTGTATAGCATCTCCTCCGTGCTGACAGTGCCGACTCCAGCAGTCAGCGTCCCCGAACCCTCTAGCCTTCTCGGTTTTATCACCCTGGGCGGCTTAATGCTAGGGAGTGCTGTTAGCAAAGCGAGAAAATAATGTTACAAGGGAGAGGATGCGCGGGTTTCTTCTCTCTTTTTTTTGGGGGGGGGTTTTTGATGGGTAGCATCTAAGTCCTAAATTATGTTAGGATTAGCCCTAGAATGATAAAAAATCATGACTACACAAGCAACAGTAATCCAAGGCACAGCCAAGGAAATTAGGGAAGCACTGGCGCTTATACCAGATGATGAAATTGTCCGCCTTATGGTAGGTCGTCCCAGCTTATCTATTATTGCCAGAAAATTACAGCACGAGGCCGCAACTCTTGGCATGACAGATGCGGAACACGACGCACTCATGGCATTGTTAAAAGATGATTTGTGATACGGGTTGTTGTTGATACCAATATTCTTATCAGTTTCGCCATCCGTCCGAACGAAAATTTTGAGCGAATGTTCGATTTTTTGGCGAGACAGGGCATTACCTTAATTTCCGATGATACAGTTGCCGAACTATTCACCGTACTAAACAGGGAAAAATTTCGCAAATATATCCGACAAGACAGCGCTATGGATTATATCGAGTGGTATGTTGGCATTTCGGAATCTGTCACCGTCACGGAGTCTGTCATCGCTTGTCGCGATCCCAAGGACGACAAATTTCTCTCCCTCGCTGTTGCGGGAAAGGCAGACTGCATCATCGCTGGGGACAGTGATCTGTTAGATATGATCGCCTACGAGGGAATTCCTATCTATCGCGCTACCGATTTTCTCAAACTATTTTGCCAATAACCGTGATGCTGTCCCCAAAGCCGGAAAATAATGTCTCAGGGAGAGGAGGTGCGGGTTTCCTCTCTCTTTTTTTGGGGGGTTTCATGGGAAGATCGGGAAAGAGCTATGGTGCAATCCCGATCACAATGAAACGAGACTCGATATTTTACCGGCTTTTTCAACAATCCCCCTCCCTTCTCTTCGATTTACTCGAAAACCCACCAGATAATGCCACCGAATACCGCTTTGACTCGGTAACTGTCAAAGAACCGAAATTCGAGATCGATGGCGTATTTCTCCCACCCGATAATGATAGTAACGGGGTGATCTATTTTTGCGAAGTGCAATTTCAAAAAGACGAACGACTCTATGAACGGGTTTTCGGCGAATCATTTTTGTATTTTTATCGTCAGCGAGAACGATTTACCGATTGGCAAATTGTTGTCATCTATCCCACCCGTAGCCTAGAACAAAGTAACACCCATCCCTACCGGGCGCTCCTCAATTGTCCTCAGGTGCATCGAATTTATCTGAAAGAATTAGGGGAAATTCAGCAGTTACCCCTAGGGGTTGCCTTGATGGTACTCACTACGCTAGAAGAAACCCAAGCACCAGAAAAAGCCCGCTATTTACTGGCACGAACCCAAGAGCAAATTGCAAATCCAGAAGCAGGTCGCGCCATAATAGAAATGATTGCCACAATTATGGTGTATAAGTTTACTAACTTGAGTCGGCAGGAGGTGGAAGCGATGCTAGGACTACAATTGGCAGATACAAGGGTATATCGTGAAGCCAAGGAAGAAGGACGACTGGAAGGACGACTGGAAGGACGACTGGAAGGAGAATCCGCCCTGATTTTGCGTCTGTTGCAACGTCGTTTTGGTGCGGTGGATGAGGTGTTAGCTGCCCGGATTCAGGGTTTAGAAATCGAGCAATTAGAGTCCCTGGCTGAGGCTTTGTTGGATTTTACAGCATTAAACGACCTAGTGCTTTGGCTAAATCGCCCCTCGCAACCGCTTAACTAAACCTAGTCAAACCTAAGCCCTCTGAAAGGGTGAGTTGGGAAATTTTGATTCCCAAATATCCATCCCTACTGATGGGTGACAAGGGCAGTCCTCATCGGAGGGCAGATAAAAGTTTATGCGGATGGCGAGACTCGAACTCGCAAGGCGTAAGCCACACGCCCCTCAAACGTGCGTGTCTACCAGTTCCACCACATCCGCTTGATTTTAGCTTAACCATTATAGCACAGAAAAAAAATAATCTGCAAGCAACTTTTAAAAATTACTGCCGCACAACTTTCGCACCACCTGAGTTAGTACGGATAAACCTTTTAGGGAACCTTGAATCAAACGGAAGGCTGCGACAGGACGGATTAACATTTGTCTAGCTAGGGGCAATGGTAGCAGCTGACCTTGATTATCAATTGCCGGAGCTAAATCGGGTAAATCCTGTGTCACCTCGTCGCTAATCACGCGCACAATTGCCACTTTTTGCCCCGGTAAAGCCGCTAAAATCCTTGATCCTTCCATATCTACCACTTCATAGCCACCCTGTCCTAAACGTCGTTTTTCCTCGGACTGGCTAATCAGGCGATCACAGGTTAAACCTTTGACGAGACTATATCCGGTTAATTGGGCTATTTTTGCGGTTATTTCCGGTTCACACTGCCAATAATCCCCCTTTTCTGTGCCACAACCTTGACAGATTACCTCATCTCCAACCCGATAGCGATCGCTAAGACTGCCCGCTAATCCCATCAGCACAATTTTTCCTGTGAACTTATTAAGAAACTCTAGAGATTGCCCAGAGACTGGGGAACTGTCGAGGAATTCTGGAGCGCCAAGGTTAATCGGGATAATTTGCGGGGCTAAATCGCCGATTGTCCTTAATCCTCGACGGATTGAGCTATGCTCGGCCCCCCGGGGAACGAGAATAATATCTTCAGGTGTGAGCATGAAATTTTTGAGAAAGTTTCCTAATTAGCTAAATAAGATGTTATAAACAATAATAGTGAACTAATTAGGAATAATTCTTAAGTAAATGGCCCTGCCACTGACTGGGCGATTGTCTTTCTCACCATGAAAAAGTCTGTCATTCTGCGTTTATCCGAGGTTAACAAGCGTTTTCCCGCTTCTCCTACTCTAGCTGTCGATAATATCAGTTTTAGTTTAACAGAGGGCGAAATTCTCGGATTATTGGGGCCGTCGGGCTGCGGTAAAACCACTCTACTCCGGATGATTGCGGGATTTGAAAAACCATCTCAAGGAGTGATTGAATTGGGAGGGCGAATAGTTGCCGACGAAAAAACCTTTATTCCCCCAGAAAAACGCAATACGGGCATGGTTTTTCAGGATTACGCTCTTTTTCCCCATTTAACCATTGCTGACAATATCGCCTTCGGGTTAAAAAATTCTGGGGAGAAATTATCGAGCAAAGCTATTAACGCTAGGGTGGCGGAAACTTTGGATTTAGTCGGACTGCAAGGACTAGAAAAACGTTATCCCCATCAGCTATCGGGAGGACAACAGCAAAGAGTCGCCCTCGCCCGCGCTTTAGCCCCAAAACCCTCTTTAATCCTCTTAGATGAACCTTTAAGTAATCTCGATGTGCAGGTACGGCAACGCTTACGGCACGAGATCCGTCATATCCTGAAAGCGACTGGTATCTCGGCCATTTTTGTCACCCACGACCGGGAGGAAGCAATGGTGATCAGTGACACAATTGCGGTCATTTGTCAAGGAAAATTAGAACAAATTAACAATCCCGAAGAAATTTATAGTCATCCGGCCTCGCGATTCGTGGCCGAGTTTGTCACCCAAGCTAACTTTCTCCCCGCTAGACGGGAGGGGGAACAATGGCAAACCGAGATAGGAGTCTGGGAAATTGCCGATGGTCAAGATTTGGACAAAGGGGAATTGATGCTGAGAGAGGAAGATGTCAAAATTAAGCCGGATGAGACGGGAGATCTGGTTATTTGCGATCGCCAATTTTTGGGGCGGGAATACCGTTATTGTCTGCTAACGGCCACCGGCAGCCAAATCCACGCTAGAACAACGATTAACACCCAATTAGACATCGGTACAAAGGTAAAACTATCAATTATTCCCGATAGCGTCCGTGTATTTGCCGACTGATAACTGATACTAAATCCTGTTTAAGGGGTGTAGGGTGTAGGGTGTAGGGTGTAGGGTGTAGGGTGTAGGGTGTAGGGTGTAGGGTGTAGGGTGTAGGGTGTGGGGAAGGAAACCTCTTTCATCTCTGGTGGTGAAAATTTTTTCATCGGGACTGACTCCTGAATCCTGATCGGTCTCTCCAGCTAATATTGATATCGATCGCGATTGAGGACTAGGGTGGCATTTTTAGCGACAAAATCGATAATTTTTTTAGCCACATCCACACCAGTGGCCGCTTCTATTCCTTCCAAACCGGGAGAGGAATTGACCTCGATAACCACAGGCCCGTGATTGGACCGTAATAAGTCCACACCCGCAACCCGTAAACCCATGGCTTTAGTGGCCCGTATAGCCGTACTGCGTTCCTCTGGGGTTAATTTTATCTTTTCTGCTTTGCCTCCGCGGTGAAGATTAGAACGAAAATCCCCTTCGGCCCCCTGTCGCTTCATCGAGGCTACCACTTTTCCATCGATGACAAAACAGCGCAGATCTGCCCCACTGGCCTCTTTAATATACTCCTGTACTAAAATGTTAGCTTCTAATTGCCGAAAAGCTTCAATAACTGACTTGGCTGCTTGGTCGGTTTCCGCTAAGACTACCCCAATACCTTGGGTTCCTTCTAATAATTTAATCACGAGAGGGGTGCCGCCGACGGTTTCGATTAAACCATCGATATCTTGAGTTGCGTGGGCAATTCCCGTCACCGGTAGGCCTATCCCTTCCCGAGCGAGGATTTGCAGACAACGCAATTTATCCCGTGACCGGGAAATTGCTTGTGAATCGTTGGTAGTAAAAACATTCATCACCTCGAATTGTCGGACGACTGCGGTTCCATAGAAGGTTTTCGAGGCAGCAATGCGGGGGATAATCGCGTCGAAACTCTCTAAGGGTTTACCGTTATAGACAACCGTGGGTTTATGGGAGGTGATGTTCATGTAACAGCGCAAATAATTGATCACTCGTACCTCATGGCCTTGAGCTTCTCCTGCTTCTTTCAGTCGCTTGGTGGAATAAAGAGAAGCATCTTGCGATAAAATAGCGATTTTCATAAATTTTCGCTTAAATATTGTTTTTACAACTGAATAGCTCCTTATTTCCCCATATTGACTTTTTTTGCTGGCAACTCATAAAATTTCTGTTTTCGATCGAAGTCCATCGATTATTATGGCGCTGACAGTTCCCTTTGAACAGTTAGGTTAAATGAAAAGTAAAAAAGATCAAGCTTAAGACTAGATTTGTTTTTGTCGTCAGGCTAAGTTTAAGTAGCTGGTTATAATTAAATTAAAAATGGATTTTAGGTTCGATCCCCCCTGCCCCCCTTATTAAGGGGGGTGCCGATAGGCGGGGGGATCTACCCTTAATAAGGGTGGTGCCGATAGGCGGGGGGATCTGAAAACTTTTAACACCTACCTACTTAAGTTATAGTTTTAAGTATTTAATTGACTAACAAGGACTAGAGAAGGAGCAAAGGGAAAAAATGTCAATTAATGAATACAATTCTGTTACGGTTTTGCTCCTAGGGATGATCGATCGGCTAGAATGATAAGGTGATCAACGATAATAATTATGACTTTACTGGCGAAATCTTTAGAGGAACTGACCGACTGGGTAAAAGACCAAGGACAACCCGCTTATCGGGGGAAACAATTACACCAATGGCTATACGAAAAAGGGGTGCATTCTTTGGCGGATATTTCCGTATTCCCCCAAGAATGGCGCAGCAAGCTGGCGGATTATCCTATCGGTCGTTCCCTCATACATTATCGCAGTGTAGCACCCGATCGCACTCGTAAATATCTGCTAAAACTTGCCGATGGTTTAATTATCGAAGCGGTGGGAATTCCTAGTGAAAAAAGATTGACAGTCTGTGTTTCTTCCCAAGTGGGTTGTCCCATGGCCTGTGATTTTTGTGCCACGGGAAAAGGGGGTTTTACTCGTAATTTAAAAGCTTATGAAATCGTTGACCAAGTATTAACAGTACAGGAGGATTTTCAACAGCGAGTTAGTCATGTGGTGTTTATGGGGATGGGGGAACCTTTATTAAATATACCCGAAGTGGTGACAGCGATTCATTCCCTTAATAAAGATGTGGGTATCGGTCAGCGTTGTTTAACGATTTCTACCGTAGGATTACCCCATAAAATCAAGCAACTAGCGGCACATAATTTACAAGTAACTTTTGCTGTAAGTCTCCATGCTTCTAATCAACAAGTTCGAGCTAAATTAATCCCCAGTGCCGATCATTATACCCTAAATAATCTGATCCAAGACTGTCAAGAATACGTTCACATCACGGGACGAAGGGTGACATTTGAATACATTCTTTTAGCGGGAGTGAATGATTTACCCGAACACGCAAGGGAATTAGTTAAACTGGTGAAAGGGTTTCAATCTCACGTCAATTTAATCCCCTATAATCCCATTCAAGAGGTGGATTATCAACGGCCTGATGAAAAGAGAATTAAGGCTTTTAAAACTATTTTAGAACAGGAAAAAGTCGCCGTTACTGTCCGTTATTCGAGAGGTTTAGCGGCCAATGCAGCCTGTGGACAATTGCGATCGAGCGTCATGGTACAATAAACGGCCGTAAATCGGCCCTTAACTAGATTGCGAGTCTCCCTGCTAGGCTAAACTAGAGAACTATAACATCAATGTAGGAGCCATTTCGATGCAAAGTCTCTCTAGTGCCAAAGAAAACCGCCTTTTTGTCTATGAAGTCGTCGGTTTGAGTCAAAATGACAAGACTGATAACCTAGATTATTCTATCCGTAAGAGTGGCAGTGTCTTTTTAACCGTTCCCTATAGCCGCATGAATCAAGAAATGCGTCGGATTACCCGTTTAGGTGCTCGCATCGTCAGCATTAAACCCTTAAACGCAGCTGCAGCCCAGTAGTTGAAAAAATAATTATCGGTAATATCTGTCCCCCGCTCTTGCCCTAATCAGGTAAACTAGGGGGATTTTTAGCATAAATGGGTAAAAATGACATAAATCTTAATAAAAAGTAAAAATGCTGCAAATGTAACAGATTTTAACCAGAGAGTTGAGCTATTTTCAAGGAAAGGATAAAAGCGATGTCTGTGGTTTTTTTAAGATAACTCTCAATTAGGCCTAGGTGTAGTGTACCGATGGTAGGCTAAACTATGGAACGATTATCGTGACTTGAGTTGGGAGTTATATTTAATGTACAGTCCGAGTACACTAGCGGGAAACCGTTTATTTGTTTACGAAGTGGCGGGTCTCAATCAAAACGACAATACTGACAGCTTGGATTATTCAATCCGTCAGAGTGGAAGCGTGTTCTTCACGGTTCCCTACAGTCGCATGAATCAAGAAATGCGTCGGATTACCCGTTTAGGTGGTCGTATCGTCAGCATCAAACCCTTCAATGGGATTGCCCCCGTAGCAACTGTTTCTAGTGCCTCCACACCACAGCCAATCGCTCAATCATCGCCCGTCCCCGAACAGACCAAGAAAAAGGCCATGACTCAAGCGAAAGAAAAAACAGATATCCCCGTCAACATCTACCGTCCGAACCAACCCTTTATCGGCAAATGTATCGAGAATTATGCTCTCGTTGATGAGGGAGGTATCGGTATCGTACAACACGTCACCTTTGACCTTTCTGGGGGCGATTTACGCTATTTAGAAGGGCAAAGTATCGGTATTATCCCCCCGGGTACCGATGCTAATGGCAAACCTCATAAATTGAGACTCTATTCGATCGCCTCCACCCGTCATGGTGATAAATTAGACGATAAAACCGTGTCTCTGTGCGTGCGTCAGTTAGAATACCAACACCCAGAAACCAAGGAAACGGTTTATGGAGTTTGTTCCACCCATCTCTGTAATGTAGAGGTGGGTGCTGATGTGGCCATCACCGGTCCCGTGGGTAAGGAAATGCTGCTACCGGGTGACGAAGATGCCACCATCATTATGATGGCCACCGGGACGGGAATCGCTCCCTTCCGAGCTTTCCTCTGGCGGATGTTCAAGGAACAACACGAAGATTATAAATTCAAAGGTCTAGCTTGGTTGATTTTCGGAGTTCCCAAAACGGCCAATATTCTCTACCAAGAAGAATTAGAGCAAATAGCGGCGGAATTTCCCGATAACTTCCGTCTCACCTATGCCATCAGCCGGGAACAGCAAAATCCCCAGGGTGGCAGAATGTATATTCAACACCGGGTAGCCGAACACGCTGACGAAATCTGGAATCTACTCCAAAGTCCCAAAACCCACGCTTATATGTGCGGACTGAAAGGGATGGAAGATGGTATCAACGATGCTATGAGTGGTGCCGCCACTAAAAATAGTGCTGATTGGTCTGTCTATCAGAAACAACTGAAAAAAGAACATCGCTGGCACGTAGAAACCTACTAAACCAAAAAGGTTCTCTGAAAATTTTTTCGGGTGGGCATTGTCCACCCTTTTTGTCATGGCTTCGGTTAAGATCGGTTTCTTAAAAGGCCTTTAAAAAGATGAAATTCTCTCGACGCTTTTTTCCCGTTTTCCTTGCCCTCTGCCTACTGTTTATTTTGCTGCCCCGGGCCTGGAGTTTTACTAATAGCCAAAAAGAAATTCTGGCAGATCTAAAAACAGCCGAGATTATTTATCTGGGAGAAAGGCACGATAGTCAAGCCGATCATCAGGCCCAATTAGCTATTATCGAGTATTTACAGGCTAATAATCCCCAAATAGCGATCGCTTTTGAGATGTTTCAACGTCCTTACCAAATCTATTTGGATCAGTATTTAGCCGGCAAAATTAGCGAAAATCAGTTGAGAGAAAAAAGTGAATACGACCAACGTTGGGGATTTGATTGGGAATTTTACGCCCCGATCCTGCGCTTGGCCAAGGCGAAAAAACTACCAGTGATCGCCCTAAATACACCCACGGAAATCACTAGAAAAGTGGCACGAGAGGGATTAGAAAGCCTCTCCACCTCAGAAATGACCTACATTCCCCCTAAAAGCGAAATAAACCAGGATAACGAGGAGTACCGTCAACAGATCTTAGCCGTTTATCAGCAACACACGGGGGGCAAAAGTCAGGGATTCGATCGCTTTTTTTTGGCACAGGTTCTCTGGGATGAAACCATGGCCGATGCGATCGCTAAATTCTGGCAAGCTCATCCCGACTATCAGATCATCGTCCTAGCAGGAAAAGGTCATATTGCCTACGGTTACGGTATTCCCAGTCGAGTCCAAAGAAGATTAGGGGATCGCGTCAGCCAGCGCTCGGTTTTCTTGGGAAACGCTCCTCAATCATCACCAGCAGAAACCAAAAAACCCGCCGATTATTTTTGGCAAGAGCAAAATTAAGCAAGACAGGAGTTAGGAAACAAGAGATGATCAGCTAAGATGCCAGCTTTTAATTTCACGGTTAATTTAGTAGATAATACTAAATCCGGTTATTAAAAACTGATTATTTATTTCCCCTTTTGCCTTTTGCCTGTTGCCTTTTGCCTCTCCTCTATGAGTAGCCTATACTCAACGGATTTAGTATAATAAGTCTGAAAAACTGAGGCTATTTTATGATTAATTTAACCTGTCAAGATACCGAAACGCTCGATCGCATTTTAGCTGTGACTCGTGCCGTGGGTTGGGGTGGTGCTAAAATTCTCCAATCCTACTACCGCGGTGAAGAGGATTTAGCCGTCAACGAGGAAAAAAAAGGCGGACCAGTGACGGCGGCGGATTTAGCGGCAAATCACTATATTTTAGGAGAATTACAAACAAATTTTTCTGATATCGACTTTGGTTATCTGAGCGAGGAAACCCACCAGGGTAATGAAGCTATCCCGAAAGATTGGGTATGGATTATCGATCCTTTGGACGGAACCCGCGATTTTATCGACAAAACGGGAGAATATGCCCTACATATCGCCTTATGTTATCAAGGAAGACCGATCATCGCCGTGGTTGCCCTGCCGGATCAAGGAAAACTCTATTTTGCCCAAAAAGGAAAAGGCACTTTTCTAGAAACTAGCGACGGAATTATTACACAGGTAAAAGTTGCCAATAAAGACAAAATTACCGATCTCTATCTGGTGGTTAGTCGTACCCATCGCGACCAACGTTTTGATAATTTATTAAGTCAAATACCTTTCTTTGGTAAAAATTATGTGGGTAGTGTGGGCTGTAAAATTGCCACGATCCTCGAACAAAAATCCGATGTTTATATCTCCCTATCGGGGAAATCGGCAGCTAAAGACTGGGATTTTGCCGCCCCGGAGTTGATTTTAACGGAAGCAGGCGGCAAATTCTCCTATTTTGACGGTCAACCGGTGCGCTATAATCGCGGCGATGTGCGGCAATGGGGGGGGATCATGGCCAGTAATGGTCCTTGTCATCAACAACTTTGTCAGTTGTCCACGGCAATCCTCGCCCAAATTGATGCCACTGTCTAATTTCTGCTCCCTAACCGAGAATCAGAGATCGGTAGAATGGAAAAAAACCAGATCGAGCAATGTTACGGTTAAAAACTTGGCAAGGGTTGATTTTAGCAGTTCCGATCGCCGCCGTGGTGATTTTTCTGATCGTGGCCGCCAGTGTCCAGATCAATCAATGGGGTTTGAATTGGATTTGGGCAGTTTTTACCCTGATTTTTGTTGCTTGGCGCTTCCTGTTGGTCAAATGGACGCGCCCAGCAGTCGGGGAAATTGAAGCCGCCATCGGGGAAATTAAGGCAGAATTAACCCCTCCTGACGGTGATTCCGGGGGCAATGTCGAGGAAATTATCGAGAGGATTATCGTCGAGGCCCGCAATGATCGCCCGGTTTGGGAAGATTGGGCGACTTTTTGGCAACGCTGTCAGGATTTGGTCAGTGCCATCGCTCAGATCTATTACCCCGATGTCAAGTACCCCTTATTAAATATTTACATTCCCCAGGCCTACGGTTTAATTCGGGGAACCGTGGATGATAGCGATCGCTGGATGCAGAATCTTTCCCCGGCCTTGAATCAAATCACCATCGGCCAAGCCTATCAAGCCTACGAAGTTTATCAAAAATTGCAACCCTCAGCCCAGAAACTTTGGCAAGTCTGGAATTGGGCGCAATGGGTGATCAATCCCGCTGCGGCTGCGGCTAAAGTTGCCAGTCAAAAGTATAGCGATCGAGCGGATCAGCAATTATTAGTCAATTTAGGGCAAGTTTTGCGGGAAAATGCCCTAAGAAATCTCTCTCGCCAAGCGGTGTTACTCTACAGTGGCAATAATCTCGCCCCCACTCTCCCCAGCAAGACCAAAATCGCCACCACTACTCTCAAGGAAATTCTCGCCCAAGGGGAACCGATTACGGAAATCGATCGCCAACCGGTTAATATTCTGCTGGTTGGACGCACCGGGGCCGGCAAAAGCAGTTTAATCAATACTCTCTTTCGGGCCGATTTAGCCCAAGTGGATCTATTGCCTAGTACCGACGCGATTCAATCCTACCATTGGCAAACTCCAGAAGGGGACGAGTTAATCCTCTGGGATACCCCCGGCTATGAACAGTCAAATCGGGCTTATTATCGGCAAAAGGTTCTTAATTATGCCAAAAATGCCGATTTATTAATTCTTGTCACCCCCGCCCTCGATCCCGCCCTGGCCATGGATGAGGCTTTTCTTAAAGATTTGCAACAAACTATTGACAATTTACCAGTTATAGTGTGTGTTTCTCAAGTCGATCGTCTGCGTCCGCTGCGAGAGTGGCAACCCCCCTATAATTGGCTGACGGGAGAAAGTCCCAAAGAAGTCAATATCCGCGAATGCTTGCAGTATCGGGCGGAATTATTCGAGGATCTCTGCGATCGCATTTTGCCGATGGTCAGTCAACAGCCGGATAGAGAAGCTTGGGGGGATGAGGAGTTATCAATCGCTTTGCTGGAGACAATTTCGCCCGCAAAACAGTTGCGTTTAGCCCGTTTTTTAGCGGATTTAGAAACTCGAACCCTGGCAGCGGCGAAAATAATCGATCGCTATACTTTACAGATGGCCACGGGGCAAGGTTTAACGGCCCTATTAAAAAGTCCTATTCTAGGTTTTATCTCCACTTTAGCCACGGGAAGACCGACTTTAGCCTATCTTTTAGCCGAACAAATTCCTGTGGAACAATTACCAGTAGCGATCGGTAAATTACAGATGGCATACGAGCTTTATTCTCTCTTAAATACGGAGAATAAGAGTTTTGATTTATTAGCACTTTGGCCAATACTATTAGAAAATTCTAGCACTGCCGACAAGGAATCTTGGGCTTGGGGTCATGCTCTGGTAGAATATTGGACAAAGAACCTATCGATCGAACAGTTCCGGTCAAGTTATCAGGGGTATTTAGAACAGAATTAACAACAAACTAGCTAGAGACGATAAAATAATCACCTCGTTATATAGCGTTTCCTGTTCACAAGAGGTACATTCTCACAGACGCAAGAAACGCTATAATCTTCATCAGGTAATCTCAATAATTCATCTCCAATTAAATCAGGTAAGTCTTGGGTATGAACGTCAAGATAAGATGAGCAAGAATATCGCTTTTTTGATCAATGCTAAGGTTAGTGAGTTTAAGTTGATTGAGTTGAGTAAGCATTAGTAATCTCTTACAGAACCAAAAATTCGTCAACGCTAATTTTGCATTGTTTAAGAATACTTTGTAGTGTTCCCTCCCTGATTTCTCGATGATGGGGAATGATCGTTTTTAATCGGGTTTGAGGATTAAACCAAACTTCATGATCACCTTTTCCTGTTCGATAAAATTCAAATCCCACTTTTCTCAGTTTGCGGGTGACTTCACGGTAGCTAAAGCCTGAAAGTCTGCCCATAATTACGATACCAGAAGGGGGATTTGGAAATGGTTAGCGGTGGTAAGCGTTACGGAGGAAGCTGGTTTATCATCGGTTTCTAATTCTAATAGGATAGGAATTAGGTCTTTAGCAATATCAATGACGTTATCTATCGTATCAGCCTCAGCAACAAGTCCTTGTATATCGGGACTGGTAGCGACATAGTAATCTTGTCCGTTTTCTTGAAAGCGTTCAATAGTGAGGTTAATTTGGTTTTGCATAGGGAATCAATAGGGTTTGTAGAATAATTGTTTTTGACACATCTTATAAACTTGAAGCTAATTGAGGCGCGACAATAGTTTCTATGGAAAAAGCATTCAGATCTGTTAAGTTTCTGGCCTGTTCTAAGGTGATTGCACAAATATTCCCGTCCTTGTCAAGATATACCAAGGTATTTTCATTGATTTCTTGAGTCTCGACAATAGGATTGTTATTAAATTCTAAATATAGGGGATCCGTATCTTGAAAGTAGGTGATTTTCATGGCTTAAAATTCCTGTCAAAAAAAGCATGATGGATCGTGATTCCGTCTTCGAGTAAAACAACTCTTAACGCTTTGTTATCCATTTCCTCAATTAATGCCCAGCGGCGAATTCGTCTTACGGAAAATAGCGATAAAATTCTCGCCGATGAAGAACACGGGCAAAAGTAATTGTATCTTCTTCAAGAAAAAAGCCAATTCTATAGTCGCCAACTCTGATGCGATAGGCATTATAGTCTCCTTTTAATTTTTTAAGGTTGCTAATTTCGCTTAGATTCTGAATTGATAATATATCAGTAAAGACAAGGTTTTTGATGGTTGAGTAAGAGGAGGTACTTTTTAAACCTTTAAGATCCTTAATAAATGTAGGAAGATAATTGGGTTTCATTCTTTTTCTAATTCAATCAAGGCTTCCTCAAGGCTTAAGGGAGTTTCATCTTTAACGTCTATCATAGCGCGATAGAGTCCTGTATCTTCATAGGTTTCTATCATTTGTTGATAATCTTCAAAGTTAATAATTACTTGCTGAATCTGGCCTTGAGCATCTATAATCAAGTCTTGAGCAAAGGGATAGTCTTTGACATTCATCATTAATTGTTCCTCATTAAACATAACTATTCTACCATTTATAGCGATCGCCGATCAATGATTTTCTGGGTTTCTATGTCGCTATAACAATGCTAGATATCATCTAAAAGATGGTTCAATTGACCTCTCAACAAATCTAGGTTCTGATTAGCCTTTTCAAGTTGAAGACTCAGTTTTTTTATTTCCGACTCTTGAAGCCTTATCTTTTCAGAAAGATCGTCTATCTGTTGTTTGCAAGAGTCTAGATATCCACTTTTTATGATCTCAATAACATCAAAGTAAGAAATTTTTTGATCATTCATAAAGCAATATATCTGACATATTTGCTCTAAATTCGATAGTAGAAAATCATTTTTAAATATATCTGAAAATGATATTATACTAGACACATCAAGACTTTTGTGTCTCAGGGAAAGGATAAGTTTTTCAATAGTTTTATGATTAGTGGAAAAAGTGTCACTTGAAAATATTTCTATAAATTTACTGATTTCTATTTTCTTGCTTTCTAAGAACAATAACAATTTTAGAGTTTTTGTCTTTATTTGTATTTCTATATATTCTGCAATTTCAAGGTTATATTTTTGTTCAAAAACAAATTCCAATAGATCTTTAAATGTAACCATCTTTTCAGACACTTCATCTGGAATTTCTATGTCAAATTCCTCTTCTATTTGCATCAAGAAACTTGCAGCATCTCCAGCATCTCCACCATTTGATAATTCAGGAAAAGAATTATACGCAGTTTCAAAGATGACAAAATCTAAAACTGGCTGAGGTATTTCAGAAATTTCAAACTCTTCTATTACAATATTATAAATTCTTGAATAAGTTCTTGAATAAATATCTTCATAAGTTTTATTGTTCATATCCATAATTATAACTATTTTGTTTATGTTAAAGGTCATCCAATGACAGACTGTCTTGAGTGTAGCATTTTTATTAAACTAATGCAAGCACAAGTAATACTCAATCCTGTTTAAAAAGTATAGAAAAGTAGGCAGGGTGGAACGGTAGGCGAGTGGACAGATTTGGTATAATGCTTCAGCAATTATTGAGATGTTAATTTATTGTAAGCAGAAATAATCGCCGCATTTTCCCAATCATCATCAAAAGGGAGCGCATCGGGATCAGACAAAGCATTAGCCTCGATTTCTGCATCACTCATCGATTTAACTCGCTCCCAATCGGTTAAATCGCTAAAATCTTGCCTTTCCTCTTTTGTGTTAAGAATCCCCATCTTGGTGGATACTCTCTTGATACTTTCTTCGCTCACGTTCGTTTGCTCTCCTAGCACTAATCAATCGGCAAGTTTCCCCTCTTATAGTATAGACAACATAACAGATTATCCCGTTTAATTGTCCCAGCAAACACATCCTTATTTCTTGGTAATCTTGGCGATTATCTTCTCTGATTAGACAGTGACCATCGAAAATAGGAGGAACAGCCGCAAAATCTATCCCATGCTTCTCTATATTAGAATATCTTTTAGACTGATCCCAGTCAAATTCTCTAAATTGCATAAATAAATCTCCAAAAATCGTATTTGTTGATAATCATTCCTATATCTCCTCCTTACCTATGGTTTTGAACGAACAAAAATTTTTATCACTATTTAAACTTCAATAGTTTTTTGTTATATCGAGAAATTACTAGCCCTAAACGCAGAAATTTTGAAAAAGCGAAGCATCCGCTTCTACTATAATCAGAGAAGGGTAATTGAAAAAATTTCTGCGTCACCTTAAATAGCCCTTTAGGTTTTGCGTCCGAGAAAATTAATAATCTGTGGACTAATTTCTTTTGACCAATGTTCTTGGGGATAGTGTTTCGCTTCTGCGAGGGGGATTAATTCCACTCCTGATTTAGTAGCTAATTTTTCCACAGTGACAGAAGATAACCAAGGGTCCGCCATTCCCCAGACAAAAAGGATAGGTTTTTCAAAGTTCTCTAAACCTGTCTCAATTTCTGCCATAGTTTTCGATAGGTTTAAATTGCGAATCGTGGCCAGTAAAGCGCGACCCACTGCCGAAGTTTTTAGATAGGGTTGACGGAAAATAGCCAGATCTGCATCACTAATCACAAAACCGCTACCGGTTTCTAAAGTACGATCGACTAATAAGGGATCTTGAGTCGCCATATCTCCGAGGAAAGGTATCCCCCATTGTTTCATTATCCAGGGTAATTTGACATCCTTGGAGAGGGGAGTATTTAAGACGACCAAGCGCTCAATTTTATCAGGATTTTCTAGGGCGTATTGTAGGCCGACGGAGGCTAAAAAACCTTGCACAATTAGGGAGATTTTCGGCAATTGGAGAGCTTGAATAAAATCGGCCAAAGCTTGACAAAAAGCGCTAGGTGTGTAGGCGAAATCTCTGGCATCGGGTTTAGCGGATAAACCGGAACCGATCCAATCGGGGGCAATAGCATTAATGTTATATTCTTCTAAACTGGTTAATAATTCCCGCCAAATATAGCCATGGGCGGGTAAACCATGGAGTAGGATCACGGGGGTTGTATCCGGTTGTTGAGCGGGGTTAACCTGTCGATAAAACCACTTGAGAGAGCCGACTTCGAGAAAATTTTCTAAAATAGCCATGGTTAACGGGGGATTAATAATCATTAACCATTGTCTAACGTCTAGGAACCGATCGCACCGGCAATTTTCCCACCCTGGCAGTTATAGGGAGCTTGCGTCGAGACTTTGTGCTTCTCCGGGGGTTAAGGGTAAATGAAGACCGCATTCTTGTTTTAAACCCTTAAAACGGGTGTCTCGTTCGTTGCTATCATCGGCGGTTAAAGGCCGACTGGAGTGCCAATCGCCGACGGAGACATAACCCAGATCAAAATAGGGATGGTAGGGAAGATCGTATTTGGTCAGATAGTCGTAGATGGTTTTGGCATTCCAGTCAAGGATCGGTAATATTTTGTAACGTTCGCCCTGTTGATTGACCCATTGGAGAGTTTTGCGGTGGTCGGTTTGGTCGCGACGCAAACCCGCTAACCAAGCGGCGGCCTTTAATTCCTTCAGGGCCCGTTGCATCGGTTCCACCTTGCGGATTTTGTCGTAGAGATTGAGGGAGTCCAGATCGTTATTTGACCACAATTTACCGTGGATTGCTTCCATGCGGGCGGGACTGAGGGGAGATTGATAAACTTTCAGGTTTAAATGGAGGCGTTGGCTTAAGTCTTCGGCAAATTGATAGGTTTCTGGGGGAAGATAGCCGGTATCGATCCAAATGACGGGAATATCGGGGATAATTGCGGTGACGAGGTGCAACATTACCGCCGCTTGAATGCCGAAACTGGTACTCATCACCAAACCTTCCCCAAAGGTGGCCGCGGCCCAAGCGACTATTTCTGCGGCGTTAGCGGAGTCAAAACGTTGATTAATTGTAGCGAGGTCGAGGGATAGAGGGTAGGAAAAAGACCGGTCGGCAGTGGCGATGAAGGCAGTTTCTAGGGCCTGTGGATGAGAATTAAGCAAGTGTAAATCTGGCATTCTGGCTAAGATTTAAGGTATTAGTAGCGGCGGATACTGATAGAGTCCAATCTATCCCTGTGATTGGATTATAGCATTGAGCCTTCGGCCGGCTCTAGCTATTCCTTTTCCTTTCCAGAGCCTGGTTATTCGATCGAGGATAATGGAACTATCAGTCCTCAATTGTATCTTAGTCGCTGATTTCAGGATAATTAGACCCTCAGCCCCGCTACTGCTAGAAAAGTTACTATTTAGTAATTTTTTACTTTAAGTTAAGAAACTTATCTAAGGCTAGAACCATATTCGGCGGCCAACGGCGCACGCTTTTTACCCAATCGAGGTCTTGATAGCGGGTATCCATGCCGACGGCGGCTACCCAATTGCTTTCTGCTTCTCCCTGTTGGCCTTGGGTCCATAAAACGGCGCTTAAGGCGGCTCTGACATCGGGAAACATGGGGTATTTGCGGGCAATATTCCGCATTTTTTGGACTGCTTCTGGATATCTGCCCAATTCGTACAGGGCCAGTGCCAGATTAGCTTGCGCCCAGGCAAAATTCGGGGCTAGTTGAGTGGCTTGGCGATAGTCTTTGACGGCGGCTTCCCAGTCCCCTAAACCGCCCTCAGCGTTGCCGCGATTGTTATAGGCAAAGGCATCATTGGGATCTAGTTCTAAAACTTTATTATAATCGGCGATCGCTTCTTGATATTTGCCTTCTCCTTCTAAAGCGGTGCCGCGATTGAGGTAGGGATCGGGGGCATCGGGGGCAATGGCGATCGCTTGGTTAAAATCAGCGATCGCATCCTCTAATTTATTGAGACTAACTCTGGCATTGCCGCGATTACTCCAGACGGCGGGATTAGTGGGGAATTTGGCGACTAATTGGGTCCAATAGCTTTCGGCCTGGACGTAATCCCCTTTTTCTGTGGCTTCTAGGGCTTTTTCGGCGATAACTTCCCCTTCTCTAATCTGTTCTTCGCTTATAGTCGGGCTATCGGCATAAGCCGCTATGGGTAGGGCAAAAAAGAGTAACAGACTCAATACACAAGCGGTGATCCAACGCATAATTACTTCATAATTTGTTACTTAATCTTTTCTCAATCTACCCTACTTAGGTGAACTCTGCCCTAGATAGTCTTGATAGCCTAGTCGTTGAAGATTGCTTTGTTTTTCGAGGACGGAATCGGTGAGGGATTGACGATAGGCGATAACTTGCTCTAAAAGATCAGTATTACCAGTGGCGAGAATTTGAACCGCTAAAAGTCCAGCATTTTTGGCATTACCGATCGCCACCGTGGCCACGGGAATGCCTGCGGGCATCTGTACAATTGAATAGAGAGAGTCTAACCCTTGTAAAGTGCGCGTGACTACGGGAACTCCTATCACGGGTAAGGGGGTTAGAGATGCTACCATCCCGGGTAAATGGGCAGCCCCGCCGGCTCCAGCGATAATCACTTTTATTCCCCTTAAATGAGCGTTTTTGCCGTATTCAAACATTTTTTCGGGGGTACGATGGGCCGAGACAATGGCGACTTCGTGGCTAATCTGAAAAAACTCTAAAACTGCGATCGCTTCTTTCATGGTGGGTAAGTCGGAATCACTGCCCATAATCACACCCACTAGGGGCGCTGCTGAGGAGGAAATGCGATCGTCTGTCATCATAACTGCTAGAAAATAAGGTAGTGATTTTATTGTAGTGGTGATAGTTCCAACCCTTGCAGCGATTGGGGGGGGAATTTAGGCACTTTTTCCCTGAAAATTAGGTAATTTACCACTCGACTGAACATCAAGGACAGGGCGATCGCTCCCGTCGTTTCTAAACTAAAGCCTGACTGCAAACAATCATGGGAATTGGTTGCTCCTCACCTTGCAAGCGGCGGCGATCTAACCAGTCGCGCATCTCGTGTTGGGTGTATAGTTTCTTCAGTTCGCTAAACAAAGTTTCTCCTGTTAGGCTACGGCGCTTAATCAGGTTTAACTCGCGCTTCAGTACAGTGGTAATCGGTTGGCGAAAGGCCTGTTCTAATAGGTTAACCTGCTTGCGGATTTCTTCATCCTGAGTGGTTTTGAACAGTAGTCCCAATTCTCGCAAGATGTATCGCTGTGCTTGAGTCAGAGAACGGCTGTACTCCCGTTCCGATTGGCGATGTTGGACTTCTCGGGCAAATTTCACCTTGACTTGCATCACTGCTTGGTTGTAATTTTTGGGTAGCGGCAGTCCGGCTTCTTCTCGGTTACTTTTGAGCATCCCTAAAATGCGGGCTAGATCCCTTGATACTATTTCTCCCCGTTCATCGAGCCAATATAATTGCTGGTAGGCCTTCCAATCTTTGCGGTTAGGATAAGAAGCTTCACAGAAGACAATTATGCCCTTATTGAGAGAAAAGCGAGCCGTGCGGATGCCGTGAGGCAGGTTAGCTATCCGTTCGTATTCAGCCGGATTTTCTCGCTGGAGTTGTCTGAGAATTTCTTCCGCTTCGTTGAGGTCGAGAAATTCTCCCTCATTTTCAAACAAACTTAATTGATTGCTGCCACTTGTTTCATAAATTGCATACATAGCCTCTTCGTTAAGCTGTTCTGTGGGGTCAAGAATTGCCGCATCCTCACCGATAGTTTCATGAATTTCTTGAATGCGGTTTTTGAGTTTTTGCCGTAATCCTAGATTCCGCTCTAATCCCGTCTCTGGGAGAAAATTAAAGCCGTAAACCACATCATTTTCGCTGCCAATCCGATCAATCCGACCAAATCTTTGAATAAGTCGGACGGGATTCCAATGCAGGTCATAATTAATAATCAGGTTGCCATCTTGTAGGTTTAAACCTTCGGCTAAAACATCGGTAGCAATTAAAGTCTTGATTTCCGACTCTCCTGGGGTCAATTTATAGTATTTGTTGGCTTTGGGGGCAAATCTACCCACGACTCGCGCCTTATTTTTATCGCCACTGTAGATGACTTCTATATCCTCTCGATCGCCCTTAGGATTGAGGTTTTGATACAAGTAATAGGCAGTATCAGCATACTGAGTAAAAATGAGGCACTTGCTCTCTTGCAGTGGCGGTTTATTCAACCAGCTTTTGAGGGTTTGTAATTTCGCATCTTTTTCTGGGGTAATTGGCTCAACTAAGTGCAAAATTTTCTCTAGCAATTGGATGTCATGTTCGAGGTGTTTCTGCAATCTTGGCGCATCAAAATCAGCTATATTATACTTTCCCGATGCCTGAAGCAAAGCATCGATAATGTCTTGTTCTTCCCCATTGTTTGGTTCACAGAGAATTGCCTGAGCTTCTTCCCCGGCGGGGATAATTCCTTGGCGTAAAGCTTCTCGAAAGCGTTGATGGACTTGCAGTAATTTCTTAACAGTTTCTTGGAAGGCATAAACGCTAGATTCAAAGCGTTTGAATAAGAGGACTCGCATCAGTCCTCTTAAATTTGCTCCCCCAGTTTGTAAACTGAGTAATGGTTCTTGTTTGCGCTTATTTGGTAATACATAATTTCCCAAACCATAACGAGCATAGCAAAGTTCATTTTTACGAGGGTTGGCTGGTTGCCGTTGGCGAGATTTCCCTAAATATTGGCGCAGTTCTTGGTAAAGTCCTTGATAGGTATCTTCAATACTATATTCAATGGTTTGTAGTTCTCTTTTGGGAAAAAACTGATGCTTACCGCCCACAATAACGTAAGCGCGTTGATTTCCGTTTAAATAATCCTTGAAATTGTCTGCATCTACGGGTTTATGAGTCTTGGCATCAAAACCATACCAGCGTAAAATATGGTTGCGAGTGCGCCGGATTAAGATGTTAGATAACAAGTCAGGTAACTGTTTTTCCCCTTTCTCTACTAATCGAAAATATTCTTTTAGATCGGGCGGATCTATGGGTAAATCTGTCTTATCATCTTGATGAAAAAGTTTAATCTGATGATAAATATCCCAAGCACTTTTATTACGAGGAGTTGCTGTTAAAAAACAGCATTGTCTCCCAGCTGCTAAAAAGGCTTCGACGATTTTATATCTTTGGGTTGCGTCATTCCGCAGGTTATGACTTTCATCAATTAAGACAAAATCTCGATCTTTGTATTTAAAATCTTCTAATAAAACCCTGATGCCACTTATATCATTTTCCCGCAGCAATCCCATCGATAAAACGCGGGCGTTAAGTTGATAAATTTCGTTGTAGCGTTCCCACATTTCCAGCAGTGGCGCTGGACAAATAATTAAGGGGCGGGCTTTTTCCACTTGTTCAAAACGTTTGACAATGGCAGCACCAATAAAGCTTTTTCCTAGTCCTACCACATCGGAAACAAAACAACCTCCGTACTCGCAGATGAGTTTGATCGCGTGTTCAACGGCTACTTTTTGAAAGTCTGCTAGTTTCTCGGTAATTTCGTTATCTATCATGATTTCGCTGGCAGTTTCTTCTGTCAATCGATCGCGCACGAGCATATAGAGAGTTTTCATATAAATGTCGTAGGGACGTACTGGAATCATCGCCCAAGACTGTTTTAAAGACTGCATTAGTCTTTCATCAAATTCTGTTGCTTCGTCCCAAAGTTGATTAAACCATTCTGTTAAACTGGTATGATTTTCATTACCGTGAACGATAACATTAAGTTCGGTATTGTGGGAAATTCCTGATAAAGTAAGGTTGGAAGAACCAACGATAGCAAGACCTTTTTCTTGACGTTCTAGGGGTTGTCCCTGCTGGTTATAAATTGTCCCGTAGTCAAAGATATAGGCTTTAGCATGGAGTCGCCCTTTAGCATAAACTCGCACCTGAAGGCGTTTTTCTTCAATCATTTGAACCAGATTTTTTACTAAGGTTTCTGCTTCATCTGTTTGGTCCATTAGTTCGACGCTGGAACGAATATTTTCGGCGGTTTCTGTTGCCATCTGCTTGCGTTCTGTCCGTTTGGGGTATTCTTGTGCCTCTAGATGGTCTTTAATTAGTTCTAAGCGGCGGTAGCCTTCTGCTAGTTGTTCGATGGTTTCCCGGTTGCTAGTGTTGCCAATCAGGAGGCGCATTTGTGGGATGGTGGCGAGACGAGGTGCGATCGCAGTAAAGCCGGAGAGGAAGAAGTAACCGACGGCAAAATGAGCAGCTTCCGAGGAGTGGAGAATTTGGTTGATGTTATCGACTAATTTTTGCTGGCGATTGTCGATGATGTCGTGGGGCATTTTTTTAGTTATTAGGAGAAAGTGAACAGTTAAACGCTACGGTTAAACTCCATCAGGAATAATTAAATCAATCATTTCTCTCCGATTCTTGCGATAAATATGGAAATCACTATCTAAAGTCAAGACAGAACTTCCCGCTATTAATTCACTCATTCTCACTAAACAAGCATCGGCAAAGGACATGGGAACAGATTGATAACGTTGCATTAAGTCTCGGATGGGCTTCACTTCATCATTTAAACGAAAATCAATTTGAATCGTTCCCCGTTCAACTAATGCCATGATTGCATCTTCACTACCATAAACATTTTGAAGTAAAAAACAAGCTTCGGTAATAACCGCTTCACAGGTTAATAAAGGAATGGGACTTTTTTTCCATACTTCTATTGTCCAGTTGTGAAAATCATCACTTTTATCAATAAAAGCTACCAAAGGACTTGTATCAATAATTATTGAAGGAATCATTTTTTCGCTGGACTTTCAAGGTACTTTTTATTGTAAGATAGATCGCCTATTCCACTTTCCACACACCCCACTAAATCTTTAGCTGATTCATAAGCAGAAATCGGTTCTTCTTCTGTAATTTCTGTCTTCTGTGCCTTAAATTGCAAGAATTCAATAAAGTCGATTACTTCTTGCTGTTGTTGGGGGGTGAGAGTGTGCAGTTTTTCTAAGATGGTTTTTTCGTTAGTCATTGCTTGTGTCATGGTTTTATTCTCTTGGGGTTTTTAATAATTATATCTTGATTTCAGATACCCGACTTCTTAAAGAAGTTGACTTCATTTGCTGCCAATACCTCGAAGATAGTCTTTATTAGTGGCTAAGTCCCCCGGTCCCCCATCAACACAACCAATATATTCTTTGGCTGCTTCATAGAATGAAACAGTGTTTTTTTCTTCAGTGATTTCTTTCTTCAGTGCCTTAATTTGATTTTCAGCTTGCTCTAGGTTTAAAAGTTCATGTTTTAATGCTAAAGCAACAAGTTTGTCAAAGCTGTTTGCTTTTAGTAATTGAATTATTTTTTCGGTTTCCTGAATTAATTTTATTGTTAATTCTAATGTTTTATAAGTTGTTTTTTCCATTTTATTTGTACTCCTAATTAATGGCATATTCTGTGAATTTTCGTTTAAATGGAGAGTGAAATCCGATGACAATATCTGTTTTAGGAATTCCTAGTTCAACTAACTGTTCAGCTACTGAAATTTCTGTGTTGTTCTGTTGAATATAAACTTTGTTATTAATAATATCTAAATGTAAAAGACATCCATAAATCCAATGATTATTATGCCAACCAACTTGTACTAATAAATAATGTTTCCTCAGATCGTCAAAGATTATTTCTAGGGAAATTTCACTAGACTGCTGAATTTTAGCTTGTTCTTCAATTAGGGATTTAACTAATTCAATGTAGTTGATTGCCATTCTACGATCTCCTCTATTTCAGGGTTATAGACAATAATTTTGATTTGATGGTGTTCTAGAATTCTTTGAACAAAACGGCTATGACAAAACACTTCATAAGTATCATTAGGGATGGCTAAGTATAGGGTTCTATCAGGTTCGATTTCCGAAAGAGCAAAACGGTAGTTAAGATATTGTCCACAGGCTAAATGTAGTTCTGTAACAATTGAATCTCTTAAGAAACTTTTGATTTCAATGGCAACTTTTTCTCGTTCTTTTTGTGCTGCAATAACTTTTTCTGCTCCTAAGTCCACATAAAAGTTAACATCTTCAAACTCTAAGGTAAAAGGATCATGGGTAATCGTCCAACCTGCTTTTATGAGTGCATTTCGGACAGCATGGTGAAAGGTATCTTTAGCTGGCATATCCTGATTTTAGCAGGTTTTCCTAATTTTAGCATCTTGTAACAATCTTAAGGTTCACAATCCATACAATGCCGCTACTCTCTCATCTGACGACTGGGTTATTTACCTCTATTTTAACAGATTCACTGTGATGATTTCAGATAGCCGACTTCTTTAAGAAGTCGGCTATCTAACCCCTTACAATCCATACAACGCAGCTACTCTCTCGTCTATCTCTTTCTCCCATTCTTCACAGTTAACCCCTTTGGCATCTAAGCATTTTTGTACTAATTTGATGATGGGTTCTTTTTCAGATTCAGAAGCGAGAGGGATGGGGATTTTGGCTACATATTGACGTTTTAGTCGTATTCTTCCGCGTTTCTGTGCATCTCCTAATACTGCTGCCTTTTGTTGAAGATAATTCCAAACAGATTTGGAATTTAATAAACCTAATAAATATAAATCATTAACAGGAATGATAAGTGCGGTCATATCAACATAAGCACCGGTTGAATCAAGAGTAAATCTAGGTTCTAAAGAAATATCAGGGAAAATTATTTTATTTTGTTCAAAAGCTGAATAATACGCACAAGCTCTTAACTCCCACCAAGAGTTTCCTTGATCACTGCGTTGTTTGGGAGCATCTCATTTATGCAAGCTAGTAATTATACTTGTCTCTAAAACTGGTTTCTAGCAAGGCTTTCAAAATAGCTTGACATAAAACCTGATTTAGGGGTTACAAAAGTGAGATGCTGTTTTAGATAATTTAAAATAGCTGGATATTCATAAATTTTAATTCCCATTTTTGTTGCAATTAAATATTTATTTTGGTACTTGATATACCATTTACAAACATCCTTACCTACTATCAGAGGTTTAATTACTTCTTGACTTCTATAGTCCAATTTTAACAATTGTTCTTTCTGAGATTCGTCAATCCAAAAAGCTTGATTAAATCCAGTTTTTAAGCCAACATATATTTTCGTATTAATATAATTTTCTAAAGTAATTCCTACTTTTTCCATTTTTTGCAAAATGTCAGCATTGTTACTATCTGTGAGCAACCAATTTGCTCCCTTAATTGCATCTTTTGGTAAATTCTGTCCACTTTCTCTAACAATAGCTAAGACATCGGGATAAGGTTCTTCTAAAGATTTAACTTGAGTAAACATCGGTGAATTACTAATTTTACTACTCTTTTGAGAGATAAAAATCATTGGGAAAGTGGCTGCTGTTGCAAAAACTGGCAATTCCCCAAAATCGGTAATACTTCTCACCTGACAAGTATCAGCAATATGCTCCCTTAACTTCTCCCCATACTTTGCTCGAAACCACTTATTAGAGGAAATAAACGCTAACATTCCTCCGGTTTTAAGTAACTGTAACGCTCTCGCATAAAAGAAACAATATAAATCCGATGTTCCCGTATAAACGCCCGGGTAAACCTGCTTTAAAGTTGGTTTTAAATCTTTAATTAATTCCTGTCTGACATAGGGAGGATTAGCTACCTGAATATCAAAACCTCCTTCTGCTAATACTTCCGCAAACTCTACCACCCAATCAAAACCTTTTGAGATAGCTTCCTTATCATTCACAATCACAGAAGCACTCCCATGAGTTAATAAGGCAATCTGTTTTTTTATCTCCTTAATCTCTTGCTCAAGAGATTGTTTATCACTGCCTAAATGCGCTCTTAAATACTTCGCTTTAGCTTCCCGAAACCGATGAATAAACTCCTCGCGCACCATCCCAGAACCTTGGGGATTAGGGGCAATTAAACTATCTCCTGTTTCGATTTTAAACTTCAAATTCGGTAGCGGTGGCGGATCATTTCCCTCATATTCAACCGCTAGGGAAAGCCATAACCTTAAGCGAGCAATATTAACCGCAAAAGGATCGATATCAACTCCATAGATATTGGTTTCAATAATTTCTAATTTGCGCTGATAAACCGTCTTAGAATCAATACCTTTAGTGGCAAATAAACACTGACGCAAATCTAATAACTCATGCAACATTCCCAATAAATAAGCTCCACTTCCACAGGCAGGATCGCAAACTTTAACCTGTTTTAATGCTGCTAAAACTGCCTCTGGATTCTTTAAATTAATAGCATTATATTCGTCCACAAAAAGCTCAATCGCTTCTTTGTTTTCAGAATTTAATTTACTGCTTAAATATCCCTTCAATGCTTCCCGACACATGAAAGAAACAATCGGTTTAGGTGTATAATAACTGCCTGATTCATGTCTCCCCGTGACTAATTCCTCAAACACTTTTCCCAACATTTCTGGATCAACTGCTACCTCCACATCAAGGGGTGTACTCTCAGTCACCGTGAAATTAAAATTACTAAAAAGCTCATGAAAAATAACATCGATCGCCTGATCGGGTACTATTATCTTAGGATTGCGATCATCTTCATCTTGTTCAAATAACCCCCCATTCAGATAGGGAACTGTGCCGATTATTTGCCGAAGAAAACCACCGTTATTGATACCAATAATATCCGTTTGTTGAGGATTATTTAGTCCCGTAAAAAACAGATGAGTCAGACGATCTCTATAAAAGTTTTTGTCCGATTTACTGTTATCATTTCGATAATCCTGCCATAATGTTTCTAGATAGTCTGTTTGTTCATTAAACTTCAGCCATCCCTTCTTTTGAATAAAAACAATGAACATCAGTCGGTTAAATAGCTTCTGAGTAAATAGTCTTCTTTGGTCAGCATTAGGGAGAGTTTGGCTAATTAATTGCTCAACTTTTTCAAAAACCAAGCGATACTTTTCAAAGAATTTCTTAGTAACTTTCTCAACATCAAAAGCCTCATCATGACGTTCCTGAATCCCTAAAGGAGACTGGGAACTAATATTATCTAAATCTAGTAAACTTAGGCGTTCTGTGGCGGTTCGTAACTGTTCCCCCGGACCCACTGTAATTCGCCGCAAGACTTGCCGTTTTTCTTGTTTAATATCATATTTAACATTAAGAAAATGCCATTTTTCTTGGTTAGAATCAGAGAAAATAAAGAGCGCGTAGGGATAGTCTTTTAGCAGTTGAGTGACCACAAGACGCTCTAAATTGAGCGGCAGTTGATTGGAGTTGAGACGAGCATAAATAACCCGAAAATCTTCCCCCCCAGAAGCTAACAAGATTGGATCTTCTGCTAATGCTTCTACTGCTTTCTCTGTCCAATTGCGTCGGGACAGGGTTTGATTTTCTCGCTCGTAATTTAACTCAGACCAGAATAATTTTTTGAGCGCATCCAATCCTCTCAGGGATGAAAGAAGGTCATAAACTGACTGCCGAAGTTCAATATCACTCATAACTTTTTACATGACCTCTCATTTAGGTTTACTTTCTCTAGGACTTTTGCCACTTCAGTTAAATTGTATCGGGATCGATGCCTAATTCTCGCAGTTTTTGTGCTAATTTTTCCTTAGCCTGACGTTCCCTTTCTTTCTCTAAAAGAGCCTGTTCTTTTTCTAAAATAGCCTCTTCTTTTGCCTGTCGTTGCTGTAATTCCGCTTCTTGAGGAGTGGGGACTAATTGACCATCGACGGTAAAATAACGCAGTTTACGGTCAAATATCCCTAAATATAATCCTAACTGTTCACTCCATAGATAACCCTGTTCATTGGGAGAAATGGCTTGATATTGTCCCTCAATTAGTCTAAATCCTTGCAATTCTAAACTATTGGGATCGAACCAAAAATAATTAGGAGTGCGAAAGATATTCTGATAGATAATTTTCTTGTTATTGCGGTCAATATTGGCCGTAGAATCGGAAAGAATCTCGACAATTACATCGGGATATTTACCCTGTTCTCCCCAAACCACCCAACTTTTGCGGGGACGCTTTTCGGTATCTAAAACCACAAAAAAATCGGGACCCCAGAAATCGCGCTTTTTTAGTTGTTCTTCGTTGTAGTAGATGGTTAGATTTCCCGAAGCGTAGTAATCACTCCTCTCGCGCCATAATAATTCTAGACAACTAAGGAGAATGATGATCTGTTGCAGGTGTAGATCACTTTCCACGGGTGGTTCATCACTCCATAAATCTGTGGGGGGATAGGTGACATCTGGGATTATGTCTAGGGCTGTCATGACTTTTTCCCGGTATTTTAGAGTTAATTAATTGTAGCTTTTTCCTACTACTTTAGAGATGGTGCTGGGGGATTTCTGCCCCTAACTTAATCCTACACCCTTGACCGATCGCCTTCGGCACTTTATCCTAGCGCCATGGGCAAATATGTTAAAACTTCTATACAATAGCGCCAATAAGCCCGATAACAACGATGACTGAAACCCTAATTCAACCCGCAACCCTAGTAGAACTCTTACGTTACCGCGCCACGACACAACCGGACGGCCATGCTTACACTTTTCTTATCGATGGTAAAAAAGAAACCCCACCTTTAACCTACAGTGAACTCGATCGCCAAGCAAGAGCGATTGCGGCCTATTTGCAAAAACACCAGGCCCAAGGAGAACGGGCCCTGTTACTCTATCCTCAAAGTTTAGAAGTAGTGGCCGCTTTTTGTGGTTGTCTCTACGCGGGAGTGATTGCCATTCCCGTCCCCCCACCGGAATCGGGACGACTTAAGCGCACTTTGCCCCGTTTACGGGCAATTGTCAAGGATGCTAATGCCACCTTTGCCCTAGTTACCGAAAGTATTCTGACTCTTATTGAAGGTGTTAAGGAAGAATTCCCAGAATTCGACCAAATGAAATGGATTACCACCGAAAGTATTGATATTTCCCTGGCGGACCAATGGCAAGATCCCCAGGTGGATAAATCGGCGCTTGCTTATCTGCAATATACCTCCGGTTCGACTAATATCCCCAAAGGGGTGATGCTAAGTCATTTTAATCTGATGCACCATTGCGGTTACTTGCAAAAAGCTTGTGGTTACGAACCGGATAGCGTTACCCTCACTTGGATGCCCTATTTTCACGATTACGGGTTAGTCGAAGGTATCACCGTCCCCCTCTACAACGGTACACCCTGCTATCTCATGTCTCCCTTTGCTTTTATTAAGCGTCCGATGCAGTGGTTAAAAAATATTACTAAGTACAAAGTTACTCATAGTCAAGCCCCCAACTTCGCCTATGATCTTTGTACTCGCAGGATTAAAGCTGCCGATTTAGCGGAATTAGACCTGAGCAGTTGGCAGGCTGCGGGAAATGCCGCCGAACCGATTAACCCGAAGGTAATGGCCAAATTTGTCGATACTTTTGCAGATTACGGCTTTTCTTGGCAAACTTTCGCCCCTGCCTACGGATTAGCTGAATATACCCTCTTGATTTCCAATAAACCCAAGGGAACCACCCCAATTATCACCGCTTTGGATGCCACCGCCTACGAACGCGGTAAAATTGTCCCTGTAGGTTCCGATCGAACCACTGGAGTTAGATACGTCCCCAGTTGTGGTCGTCGCGTCTGTGATACCCGTATAGCTATCGTTAATCCCGATACTTTCACCCTTTGTGCAGCCGATGAAGTGGGCGAAATTTGGGCCAGTGACCCCAGTATGGCCGCTGGATATTGGCAACGGGAAGACGCAACTAAAGAAACTTTTCAAGCATATCTTGCCGATACAGGAGAAGGACCGTTTTTACGCACAGGAGATTTAGGTTTTCTTCTCGATGGGGAATTGTATATCACGGGACGGATTAAGGATTTAATTATTGTCCGTGGCAGTAATCATTATCCCCAAGATTTAGAATGGTCAGTACAGCATCTTAATGAGGTTTTTCGTCCCGATTATGGGGCAGCTTTTTCCATTGAAGATAACGGTGAGGAACAGTTAGTTATTGTCCAGGAATTAGAACGTCGCAGCGGGGAATTAGATACGGGCAAATTAATTGCCGATATCCGTCAAGAAATCGCCGAAGAACACGAAATTATGACCCATGCCATTGTTTTGGCCAAATCGGGGACAATTCTCAAAACTGCCAGTGGCAAAATTCAACGCCGCGCTATTAAACAGAATTTTCTCAATGGTAATATGAGTATTATCGATGCTTGGTCAGAAAATCCTCAGTTAGTTAGTAAATTCGATCGCTCTAATTCTGAAATAGAAGCATAGTTTTTCGGGTGGGCATTGCTCACCCGATCGAGGTTAACTAATCGTGTTATACTAAATCCGTTGAGTACAGGCTAGTTATGAGGAGAGGCAAAAGTGGAATTAAATATAAGATGAACGTAGGTTGGGTTGAAGCATGAAACCCAACGCCCGCATAGTTTACGCTACCGCTAACCCATCCTACAAATAATTGTCCCTCCCTACTTATTGGATGTATGAGTAAACAGGATGAAAATTCGTTATGAACTGATTATTTACTGGAGTAATGAGGAGCAACTATTTATCGTTGAAGTTCCAGAACTTGCCGGATGTATGGCTGATGGAGAAACTTATCAAGAAGCTGTGCAAAATGCTGAAATCATTATTCAACAATGGATTGAAACAGCACAAGAATTAGGGCGAGAAATTCCTGAACCTAAAGGACGTTTATTATTTGCTTGAACAACCGCAGGAATAGGGAAAATGGGTGTTGTAGATAGCAATAAAATTAGAAACTTTCTTGGGTAAGAAGCGGGAATAGTTATGATAAAATAACCTAAACATTAGGATAAATTATCGGGTATATTATCTCATCGCAATGCACTACTTAGAACGAGGCGACTTTTGGGGAAAGTTAGAAATTAATAGGCAAATAATCCCGATATTAATAAAGACATCAGCCAGATTAAAAACAGGAAAATTAATCAATCTAAAATCGAGAAAATCCACCACATAACCAAACAAAAAGCGATCGATACCATTGCCGAAAGCCCCTGCTAAAATAAAACCGTAGGCTAATTGTTCCCAACGGCTTAAATGCGGTCCAAAGTAAGCAAAAGACATTAATCCCAAACTAACTAATAAGGATAGCCATTTTAGCCAACCAACACCGCCCCGAAAAGCACTAAAAGCCGCCCCGGTATTAATCACATAGGTAAAATGAAAAACCCCCGGAATAATCGGGAAAGTATCACCAATTTGCTCAAAACTCTGCACGGTTATATACTTAGTTACTTGATCTAAAATTAGACCAATCACCGCCACTATCCAAAACCAGCGATTTTTTTTTAACATTGGCTGTGGCATCAATAAAATAATAATTTACGGAAGAAAAAGGCAATAATTACCACCACACAAATTACTACTAACTGCCCTAAAAATGGCCAGACTGAATAATTCATAAATAGGGTGGGCAAACTATCGGGAAAGGTGATTTGACTAGCTTGGGGCTGAAAAATCGACAATCCCAGCATATATAATAAACCGCACAGATGAATCACTAACAAACCGGCAAAAGCACTTAAAGCTAGGGTTTCTATCTTGGCGCGCCAGCGGAAAGCCAGCCAACCACACAGCCATGCCCCCGGCATAAAGCCTAAAATATAGCCAAAACTGGGTTCTTTCAGATAACCCATTCCCCCGCCCAGGGCAAACACAGGCAACCAAGTTAAACCGAGAAAAATATAGGCCACCTGGGCAAGAAGCCCGGCATTTTTGCCCCCCAGACAGCCCGTTAACAATACTGCCCCAATTTGGTAAGTTATGCCCAGTTTTTGTGAAGATAGACCCGTAGCCGACCAACTAGCTAGGCTTACTGGAACAAATGTACTAAAAATTGTCAGCAATAAACCAATCAAGGCCCAGAGTAACTCATTGGGAACCGATGCGGAAGCGCGCCGGGGCGGAGAGCCTCGTCCTCGACGTGATTTAGGTTGCCTGTTGGGGTTGGTATTCACCGGGGATGGGGGCTTCTCCTCCTATTAAACTAAGATCAGCCAACATCGCCTGATCCTGTTGGGGCGGTTGTCCTAGAGTGGTCAAATAATGCCCAATCAGCATAGCATTAATTCCCGATTTTAGCCCCAGATTTTGCAATTCTCCCATCACCGCCTCTCGTCCCCCGGCATAACGGAGGATTTGTTGAGGTAAGATAAACCGGAAAATAGCGATCGCTTTTAGGGCAGTAAAAGGGTCCAGTTTGGGTAAATGACCTAAAGGGGTGCCACTTCTGGGGTTTAATAGGTTAATCGGCACTGATTCCACTTCTAATTCCGCCAGGGAGAAAGCTAAATCAATGCGATCGGTCCAACTTTCCCCCATACCGATAATTCCCCCCGTACAAGCTTGAATTCCCGCCGCTTTCAGGTTTTTTACCGTTTCTACCCGATCCTGCCAACTGTGGGTGGAGACGACGTTAGGATAAAAATTCTCGGAAGCCTCCAGATTGTGATTATAACGGGTAACTCCGGCTTCTTTTAAGGCCTGGGCTTGGGCAAGGGTTAACTCTCCGAGGGCGCAGCAGGGTTTAATCTTGGCTGTTTCGATGATTTCTTGAACTGTGGCCAGTATTTCCTCGAATTCCTGCGATTTAGGGCTATTGTACTTTAATCCCCGGCCTTGACTAACTAAACAGAAGCGTTTGGCCCCCGCGTCGGCTGCCGCTTTCGCATGGCTGACGATTTCCTCGCGACTTTTTAAACCGTAGATAGGCGAATCTTGACCGGGATGGTGGGCGGATTGGGAACAAAAACTGCAATTTTCCGAACAACTTCCCGATTTTATGTTGATAATGCTACATAAATCTACCGTATTTCCACAACAGGCCTGACGAATGCGATCGGCAGCCTCACATAAGCTGAAAATATTTTCCTGACCTTCGATCGCAGTTAAAGCCAGGGCCTCTTGCTTACTGAGTCGATCGCCAGCGATAATCTGATTAGCCCTAGTCTGTAACCAGTTTTTTAAGGGTTCTCCCTCCACGGGGATAGATTGAGTAGCGGTGTGTGTAGAGACTTGTACCACGTCGTTTATGCTCTGACTAAGTTAGGCTGATCTTATCATTATTCAGTTACTGGGGAAAGATTAATAAAAAACTTTAGAAAAAATACCTTTTTGTGCTAGACTACCCGCAAAAGTTATCTTGTCTCCGATTTTATGAAAGTTATTCCGACGAAAATTCCTGATGTTTTAATCATTGAACCGCAAGTTTACGGAGATGATCGAGGTTTTTTCTTGGAGAGTTTTAATCAGAAAGATTTTCGAGAAAAAACTGGGGTTAATACCACTTTTGTCCAGGATAATCACTCTATGTCCCTAAAAAATGTCCTGCGAGGATTGCACTATCAAATCCCCAATCCCCAGGGTAAACTGGTGCGAGTAGTGAGCGGTAGTGTTTTTGATGTGGCCGTGGATGCGCGTAAAAGTTCCCCCACTTTTGGGCAATGGGTAAGCTGTGTTTTAAGTGCGGAAAATAAACGGATTTTCTGGGTTCCCGAAGGTTTTGCCCATGGTTTTTTAGTCCTCTCCGATCGAGCCGAATTTCTCTACAAAACCACTAATTATTATTATCCCCAATACGAAAAAACCATTTTATGGAATGATGCGGATTTAGGGATTGATTGGCCCCTAGAGATTCCCCCGATTCTCTCCCCTAAAGACCAAGCTGGACAACCCTTTAAATCCGTGGAAGTTTTCCCCTAAAGACGATGAAAAAAGTTTTACTAATTGGTGCTAAAGGTCAAGTAGGACAAGAGTTACAAGTAACTTTACCGCAGTTAGGTGAAGTTATTAGTATCGGTCGAGAAGAACTAGATTTAACTAACTCGGAAAAAATCAGCCAGTTAATTAGGGAAATTCACCCCGATTATCTGGTTAATGCCGCCGCTTATACGGCAGTGGATAAAGCCGAAACCGAGCCAGATTTAGCCTATTATATCAATGCTACAGCCCCAAAAATCATGGCGGAATCTGCCGAGAAAATTCAAGCTAAATTTCTCCATATTTCCACCGATTATGTCTTTGATGGTCGGAAAAATACCCCCTATCTAGAGACCGATATAACTAATCCTTTAGGGGTTTATGGACAATCAAAGTTAAGGGGAGAAGAGGAGATTAAGAATGTTAATTCTAACGCTATTATCCTTCGCACTGCTTGGGTTTACGGCAGTTATGGCAAAAGTAATTTTGTCAAAACCATGCTGAGATTAGGCAAGGAAAGAGAGGAGTTAAAAGTAGTTGTTGATCAGGTGGGAAGTCCCACTTGGGCCAAAGATATCGCCACGGCCATTACTCAGCTTCTAATTAATGTCGATAATCCCGCAGGAATCTATAATTTTACTAATAGCGGTGTCGCCAGTTGGTTTGATTTAACTAAAGCGATTTTTGAGGAGGCAAAAATAAGCGGTATTCCCTTAAAAATTCAGAGGGTAATTCCGATTACTACTGCTGAATATCCTACCCCAGCAGTACGTCCGGCCTATTCGGTTCTTTCTGGTCAAAAAATCTCGCAACAATTGGGTTATATTCCTCCCTATTGGCGAGATTCTATCAAAGCTATGCTCAACCAACTATTTAATCTTTAAAACTATGAAAGCACTAATTTTATCTGGTGGTAAAGGTACGAGGTTACGTCCCCTAACCTATACTGGGGCAAAACAGTTAGTTCCCGTTGCCAATAAACCGATTTTATGGTATGGAATCGAGTCAATTGTCGCCGCAGGAATTACCGATATTGGCATTATTATCAGTCCCGAAACCGGGGAAGAAATTCGTCAGACCACGGGCAGTGGTGAACAGTTTGGGGCTAAGATAACTTATATTCGCCAAGATCAACCGGCGGGATTAGCACACGCGGTTAAAACTGCCCAATCTTTTCTAGCAGATTCCTCCTTTATTATGTACTTGGGTGATAACCTAATTGAGGATGATTTATCGCCCTTTTTAGACTCTTTCCAAAAACAGTCCCTTGATGCTTTAATTCTCCTGCGAAAAGTGTCTAATCCTAGTGCTTTTGGGGTGGCAAAAGTAGATGAAACCGGCAAAGTTTTATACCTAGTCGAAAAACCCAAAGAACCCCCCTCAAATTTAGCTTTGGTAGGGATTTATTTTTTTGCCCCCACCATTCATCAAGCGATCGCATCTATTCAACCTTCGGCCCGGGGTGAGTTAGAAATTACTGACGCTATCCAAGAATTAATCAATCAAAATAAAGCAGTAGAAGCCAATAAACTACTAGGTTGGTGGTTAGATACGGGTAAAAAAGATGATTTATTAGAAGCAAATCGGATTATCCTTGATACCTCTCTAGAAATCGCTTTACAGGGAGAAATTGATGCTAATAGTCAAGTTATCGGACGGGTACAAATTGGTCAGGGTAGTAAAATTATTAATAGTACCATTCGCGGCCCTGTCATTATCGGAGAAAATTGTCACATTGAGAATTGTTTTATCGGTCCCTACAGCAGTATAGCTAATGGCACAAAATTAATTGATGCCGACATAGAACACAGCGTAATTCTCAAAGATGCCACGATTATTGGCATTCATCAGCGCATAGTTGATAGTGTTATTGGACGACGGGCAAAATTAGAAATCGCCCCCCAACGTCCAAAAGCTTTACGCTTTATGATCGGGGATGATTCCCATGTAGAATTAGTGTAGTTATCGGGGATTAACTGCCTGTTTAATTAGGGTTTGCGGCAAAAAGTTTTTCCTGGAGGCCGGGTGTGGGGTGTAGGGTGTAGGGTGTAGGATTTTACCGATTTTCAGGGGGTCAATTACCTAATTTTCAGGGAAAAAGTACCTGAATTTTCCCCCCAATCACTGCAATCGCTGGCACTTTTTGAGGTCAAAAAAGTCTAAAAGCCTTATCCAACAAGGTTTTTAGATTTATTCAGCCAACCCTAACTATGTTATAATCAAGAGTCTGACCTATTTTACCGTTCTAGAACTATGACGCAACAGTATCGCATCACCCTACTACCCGGCGATGGCATCGGGCCGGAAATCCTCGCTGTCACCGTAGAGATACTGAAAGTCATCGGTAAAAAATTTGACCTCCAGTTTGACTTCCAAACCGCTTTAATTGGAGGGGCAGCCATTGATGAAACCGGCAGTCCCCTTCCCGAAGCAACCCTTAGCGCCTGTAAAAATAGTGATGCTGTTCTCCTGGCCGCTATCGGGGGTTATAAATGGGATAATTTGCCCCGGCAGCAAAGGCCAGAAACGGGATTATTAGGCTTAAGATCCGGTTTAGGTCTTTTTGCTAATTTACGTCCTGCCACCATTTTTCCGCAATTAATCGACGCTTCTAGTCTCAAACGGGAGATTATCGAGGGGGTGGATATCATGGTCGTCCGGGAATTGACCGGGGGTGTTTACTTCGGTCAACCGAAGGGGATTTTTGAGACGGAAACGGGAGAAAAATGCGGTGTAAATACCATGGTTTACTTGGAATCGGAGGTGGACCGCATCGCTAAGGTGGCCTTTGAAATTGCCCAAAAACGCGGCCATAAACTCTGTTCCGTCGATAAAGCTAATGTTCTCGATGTTTCCCAACTTTGGCGCGACCGGATGACGAAAATGGCCGCTAATTATCCCGATGTGGAACTTTCCCATCTCTACGTCGATAACGCAGCCATGCAGTTAGTCCGGTCGCCCAAACAATTTGATACTATCGTCACGGGCAATTTATTCGGTGATATTCTCTCCGATGAAGCGGCCATGTTAACCGGTAGTATCGGAATGTTACCCTCCGCTAGTTTAGGGACTGCTGGGGTGGGAGTTTTTGAACCCGTCCACGGTTCGGCCCCGGATATCGCCGGCCAAGATAAAGCCAATCCGATCGCCCAGATTCTCAGCGCTGCTATGATGTTAAAATATGGGCTAAATCAACCTTTAGCGGCAGCAGCGCTGGAAAAAGCCGTAGAAAAAGTCTTAGATCTCGGTTATCGTACCGGAGATATTTTCTCGGAAGGTATGACCTTAGTGGGATGCCAAGCTATGGGCCAGGTCATCCTGAAAGTTTTAGAATCTTAACAAAAGTGACAAATTCGGAAATCGTCCTATACCATTGATTTAATAAATACGTCAATTTAATCGTGGGGAGACGAGTGATATGGTGGCCCTATCTCAGAAAACCGAACAACAGCGTGTCGATATGGAAATCCCAATTTTATTAGATCCTACTGTCTTACGGGCGGCCAGACGCATCTATCGCATCTACTGTACCCTCAATAGCAGAGTTAGTAAACGTCCTTTTGGTGTCGCTATTAACCGCGACAATCATCGGGGCCAATTGATTTTTAACAATAAACCGATTCTTCTCCCCGGAGAATGTTTCGTCCCGATTAAGCAAATCGAATCGGAAGCCTATTAATTTTTGTGAAGATTTGCCCTAAATATCTTGCCAAACGTCAGCTAATACCCACTGGCGTAATTTTTTTGTCTAACATAGGGTTTGCTGAATAAATCTAAAAACATTGTTCGATAAGACTTTTAGACCTTTTTGAAACCCAAAAGTACCGGCCATTGGAGTAATCGGGGGGAAAATTCCAGGACTTTTTCCCTGAAAATCGGTAAAACCCTACACCCCACACCCTACACCCCACACCCTGTCCCCAAGACAAACTTTTTGCCGCAAACCCTAATATAGAAAGATGTTCGGGAATAATCTTAACTCTACCCTAATCCAAGACCTCGATCGCCTAGAAAATCGTCTTCAGGAAATTCCCCTCGAACCGGGGGTGTACTTCCTGCGCGACCAAAATGGCGAAATTCTCTACATCGGTAAATCCAAAAAACTCCGGTCTAGAGTCCGTTCCTATTTTCGTCCCAGTCAACCCCTCAGTCCCCGCATTGCTTTGATGGTACGACAGGTGACGGAAATTGAATTTATCGTCACCGACACAGAAGCAGAATCTTTGGCCCTAGAAGCTAATCTAATTAAACAACATCAGCCCCATTTTAATACTCTCCTCAAGGACGATAAAAAATATCCATACATTTGTATTACTTGGTCGGAAACCTACCCGCGCATTTTTATTACCCGCAAACGTGGCATAAATAACCAAAAAGACCGTTATTATGGTCCCTACGTCGATACTAGGCTGCTGCGCTACACTCTACACCTAATTAAACGCACTTTTCCCCTGCGTCAACGTCCCCAACCTCTTTTTAAAGACCGTCCCTGTTTAAATTATGATATCGGTCGTTGTCCGGGGGTTTGTCAAAAATTAATTAGTCCCCAAGATTATCGGGAAACCTTGCAGAAAGTGGCGATGATTTTTCAGGGAAGGACGGGAGAATTATTAGACAAATTAGCGACAAAGATGCTAGAAGCGTCGGAAAACCTAGATTTTGAACAAGCGGCCACGATTAGGGATCAAATTCGCGGTTTACAAGCCCTTAATACCGATCAAAAAGCCTCTTTGCCCGATGATACCATATCCCGGGACGCGATCGCTTTAGCTAAAGACGAGCAGCATTGTTGCATACAATTATTTCAAGTGCGTTCCGGTCGTTTGGTGGGACGTTTGGGATTTTTTGCCGATAGTCAGTCAGCAAACGAGGGAGAAATCCTGCAAAAAGTCCTGGAAGAACATTATTTATCGGTGGAAGGGGTGGAAATTCCCAGCGAAATCCTGTTACCCTGCGAATTACCGGAAGGTGAGGTGTTAGCGGGGTGGTTAAGGGAAAAAAAGGGTCGCAAAGTCGAGTTAACTGTCCCCCAACGGCAAAGTAAAGCGGATTTATTAGCTATGGTCGAGAAAAACGCTCTTTATGAGTTAGAAAAGACGAAAAGAAGCGCCGACCGAGATTTACAGTCTTTGCAGGATTTAGCGGTAATTCTCGATTTACCGGCACTACCCCACCGCATCGAGGGTTATGATATTTCTCATATTCAGGGTTCCAATGCAGTCGCGTCGGGAGTGGTGTTTATCGATGGGGTGGCCGCTAATCAACATTATCGTCACTATAAAATCAAAAATCCCGAGGTTAAAATCGGCCATTCCGATGATTTCGCCAGTTTAGCAGAAGTAATTCGCCGGCGTTTCCGTCGTTATGCCGAAAATCCCGATAATATTGCCGAAAGTGATGATTTTCCCGATTTGGTCATGATTGATGGGGGAAAAGGACAATTATCAGCAGTGGTGGCAGTTTTAGGGGAGATGAATTTATTAGAACAGGTAAAAGTTGTTAGTTTAGCTAAACAGAGAGAGGAGATTTTTTTACCAGGAGAATCCTCTCCTTTAGAGACAGATAAGGAACAACCCGGAGTGCAATTATTGCGTCGAGTCAGGGATGAAGCGCACCGCTTTGCTGTTAGCTTTCACCGACAACAAAGGATGCAAAAAAGTCGCCGTTCCCGTCTGGATGAGATACCGGGTTTAGGTTTTAAGCGACAAAAAGATTTATTAGCTCATTTTCATTCTCTGGATTATATTCGCGAAGCTTCCCTAGAACAATTGCAACAGGTGACAGGAATTGGGGAACAATTAGCTAAGGAAATTTATAATTATTTTCATCCTAGGTAGGGATAAGCTGTTGGGTATTTAGAGCAGTTATCTTAATGATGAGGTACGAAGTTTTCCTTTTGGGGAGTCGGTCGTCAATACCAAATTAGGTTACACTTCATCTTTAGGAGAAACGCCGTAACTTGGGATATAACTGAATCTGCTAGGATGCTATCACAGAATAGAAGACTACATCTATTAATTGCTGAGGCAGAACTAAGTTTAACCGCTCTTTTTTAACTACTTCTATCCCTTTCAGGAAAAAAAATTCAGCACTTTCAGTTTACCATAGTCAAAGTGTACTTTCTAGGCCGATGACTTTGACTAAAAACCCCGTGAGCAGAAACCGTCGTTTTTCCCCGCGCAATCTCTTTGAGACTTGCATGGCCCTATTGGTGTTATGTAATTATATTCTGGTTATTTTCGATTTAACCTATATTCCCCTGCGAGATTTTTGGTTACAGGGACGCTTGCAAATAACTTTATTAAGATTTAATGAACCAATAAAACTCGGACCGATTGCCTTTCAAGAATTACAAATACCTCCCGATAAACCCCTAGAAATTCCCTTTGTTAAAGGAATCGCTAAGTATGATGTGGTGAAAGGAATTAAACCCTATCGCAGTACCAGTGAATATTTAGCTACGGTTGATAAACTTAATGAGCTAATTAATCAAAAGGTATTTAACCCAGAGTTTAATCTGCAAGAATATCGCCAAGAGATTGAGAAAATTTTAGCCAATTTGCGCCAAAAAAGTGTCGATATGATCGATAATAATCCCTTTGCCTCGGCCGAGAAAACTGGGACTTTAGAGAAGATTAAAAATAGAATGCGCTTGCGGGTTTTTAAAACAGAAAATGTTTCCGCAAAAGCAGCCTTTCAGAAGTTTTGGAGTTGGGATTATCTCAGTCAAAATGGCTGGGAAAAAGAGTTGAAATTTTTCAATCAAGAAATTCAACCTTTAATAGAAACTAATTATTTTCGTCCCCTAGGAGAAGATGGGAGACCGATAGATAACTTTGAGGCGATCGATTTTTTCTTTGGTATCATCTTTTTCTGGGAATTTATACTGAGAACTTGGTGGATTGCTCGCACTCATAAAGGCCTACGTTGGCGCGAGGCTATGCTATGGCGATGGTACGATATTTTTCTGTTTATTCCTATCTGGAGATGGTTACGATTTATTCCTACCGTTATTCGCCTAGATCAAGTTAAAATTATTAACTTAAGGTTGATTAAAGAACAGGCAGTTAAAGGCTTAGTTGCGCTAATTTCTAAAGATATTACTGAGATAATTGTCCTGAGAATTATTAATCAATTACAGGAATATATTCGACGGGGACAAGTGGAGAAATTTCTCGATCGCTCTCTCAATGGCGGCTATAATAATCTCAATGATACTAATGAAGTTATCGAAATTTTTCGGTTAGTAGTTAATAGTACTGTTGACAAGGTTTTACCGCAAGTTAAACCAGAAGCAGAAGCTTTAATTAAATACAATATCGAGAAAATTATCAGTCAAACTCCCGCTTATCAAAGCTTATTGGGATTACCCGGCATGAAAGGATTAAAAACTGACTTGAGCAATCGCCTATCTAGTCAATTGTATCAATCCTTTGTTAACATAGCGGAAAAGATTACCCAGGAAGACGAAGTTTTTGAGCGTTTAGTGCAGCAATTAGTCCAGCGTTTCGGGCAATCTCTCGCTGGGGAATTACAATCCCGTCACAGTTTAGAAAGGATCGAGATGTTATTAATTATCTTCCTAGAAGAAGTCAAATTAAACTATGTACAAGAATTCTCGGATGAAGACTTAGAAACTATCCTTGAACAAACTCGCTTACTCAACTCTAAAAGTGCAGAAATTCCCACCGTAGAAACCATGAATTCCCGTCGTCTTCCCTAAAAATTAGTGATCATTGATTAGGTAATACTAAATCCGTTAAGTATAGGCTACTTATAAGTATAGGCAAAAGGCAAAAGGCAAAAGGCAAAAGGGGGAATAAATAATCAGTCTTTAATAACCAGATTTAGTATAATATTGCTTGACATTTTGATCACTTTTATACTAAAATATCCGATGAAAAATCCCTTACTCAATTAATCTAATTATCTACTCCCATGTTAACAAAAATTATTCTCGGTTTACTTTGGTTAGGCTTCGGATTATACGCTTTTTTACTAGCACCCCCCGATCAACCAGATACAATAAATTTAATTATCAATCTTTCCACTGGGAAATGGCAAGATATTAACCCGTTAATTATTGCTCTTTTTAACCTGATGGGAGTTTGGCCACTTATCTACACTAGCCTTTTAATTATCGATGGTCGTGACCAAAAAATCATCGCTTGGCCCTTTGCTTTTGTCTCCTTTGCTGTGGGTGCTTTCGCTATTTTACCCTATCTAACTCTCCGTCAACCCAACAGCAATTTTACCGGTAAAAAAAATCTGGTCATTAAACTTTTAGACTCACCTTGGTTGGGAGTAATTGCCCTAATTACTGCGGCAATTTTAATCGCTTACGGATTAATTAACGGCAATTGGTCTGATTTTTGGCATCAGTGGCAAACTAGCCGTTTTATTCATGTTATGAGTTTAGATTTCTGTCTTTTAACCCTATTATGTCCAATTTTGCTGCAAGATGATCTAACCCGACGGGGATTAAAAAATCCTTTGCTGTTGCCGGTAATTTCCCTATTACCTCTAATCGGTCCGGCAATTTATTTAATTATTCGTCCTCGCTTAGGGGAGAATTAAGGGGAAGGGGAAACTCAGCCTAGTTATCACTTATTTTTTCACTATTTCTTGACAAGAGAAGTTCATATTTAACAAAAATTATGCTGAGGTTCCCCTAAAATATGGGAAAAGAGATTAATGTCCAGATTAGAAGGAGTGTTTACCCTTGTTAGAGAGTCAAAAACCACCTCGGATTTACTGCTTTCAAGCTGATTATCTTGCCTCCCAACAATTTAACCCCCAAGAGATTCCCGCTTGGTTATCCTTAGAGGTAAACTGGCAGGGTTATAGAATTCATACCCTACCCTGGGTAGCAGACGTAGCTAGGGTATTAGGATTATTAGCGATCGAAGATACCCCGCAAGCATGGCAAGATTATTTAGAAAGCTTGGGATTAGCCAAAATTAGGTTAATGGACAGCGAGGAGTTTTTTGAGGATAAATCTTTATCGGGATGTTAGAAATGCCCTATAATTGGCAATTTAGTGATGATTCTACCGGTCAATTTATGCCCTATAAACTACTCTTCGTCTGTTTAGGAAATATCTGTCGTTCTCCTGCTGCCGAGAATATCATGAACTATCTGATTGAACAAGAAGGATTAAGCAATAAAATCCTCTGTGATTCCGCAGGAACTGCCGGTTATCATATCGGTTCTCCTCCCGATTCTCGCATGAATACGGCGGCCAAAAAACGTGGTATTCCTCTGCAAGGGACAGCTAGACAATTTACCCGCGAGGATTTCGAGAATTTTGATCTAATCCTAGCCATGGATAAAGCCAATTATCAAGATATTTTATCCCTAGATCGGACAGGAAAATATCAAGAAAAGGTCAAGTTAATGTGTGACTATGCTCGTTATCACCCAGAAAAAGAAGTTCCCGATCCCTACTACGGTGGTCGTGAAGGTTTTGACCGCGTAATCGAGCTACTTTTAGACTCCTGTGGCAGTCTTTTGGAGGAAGTAAAAAACAAAATTTAAGTTTTTTATTTCAGCTAATCGATTAGTCTATGTTCGAGGGAAAAACGAACCAATTCGGCGCGATTGTTAGTAGTTGTTTTCCTGAGTAAACTGCTAACATATTTCTCGATCGTGCGAGAACTAAGATGCAGTTTTTGCCCAATTTCACTGTTAGAAAGTCCCCGGGCTAAATGTTCTAACACTTCCCGCTCGCGATTAGTTAACTTAAAATCGTCCTGTAAAGAAGAAGTTAAAACAGCCGTAGTTTGGGGACTTTCTTCCGGTTTTAATTTCTGATATTGACGTTCACTTTGCACCATTTGTGATCGCTCTAAAAGATTGCGAATAACTGCTTTTAATTCCTCCATCTCAAAAGGTTTAGGAAGATAGATATCACAACCCACTTGATAACCGCGAATTCTTTCCTCTGTTGACCCTCTTTCGGTTAAAAAAATTACTGGTAATAACCTAAATTCTGGCTGTTGCCGCACCTTAGTCACCAAAGAATAACCGTCTAAACGCGGCATTTTGATATCCGATACCAAAAGATGGGGATGATAGGTATCCAATAAATTCAAAGCTTCCAAACCATTACTCGCCGCTACCACACTATAACCTGCTAATTCTAAATAGTCTTTGACCGCTAGGCGGATACCGGGGTCATCATCGGCAATTAGAATCAAAAGAGGCATAGGAATTAACAGGACAAGGTTTTTTCAGTATTGATAGCCTAGCACCCTCCGCTCGTCACAATTGTCCATCAAGCTACAGAGGCCGTTTTAACTGATATTATACTAGCAGTAACCAGATTTTTCAGTGATCAGATGTGAGTTTTCAGCTTTTTTCTGCCCATCCCCCCACTTCCCCCACCCCCCCATCTCCCCACTCCCCCATCTCCCCCACTGCCCACTTCATAATTCATAATTGATAATTCATAATTGATAATTCCCACTCCCCCAACCCCTTTTTTACTTTTTACTTAAGATGACAGATTATTTGGTTTCCCTGACAATTTGGGCGGGTATTTACGCGATTTTTGCCCTCGGTTTAAATCTACAATGGGGATTTACAGGCTTAATTAACTTTGGTCACGTTGCTTTTGCCACTTTAGGGGCTTATGCAACAGTTTTATTGACTTTACAGGGTGTACCGATGATTTTTGCCGCCATTGTCGGGGCGCTCCTAGGGGCATTGTTGGGATTGGCAATCGGTTTTTCCACCCTGAGATTAAGAGCCGATTATCTAGCCATTGTCACCATCGGGGTGTCTGAGTTAATTCGTTTGCTGGTGCTTAACGAGGATTGGTTAACGAAAGGCAGTTTCGGACTACAACGTTATCCCCTACCTTTGGATATAAATCCCAGTTTTCCCGTCAAATTATTAATTATTGCCCTGTTTACCCTGTCTGCTATCTTTGCTCTCTGGCAATTGGGGCGCAATCTACAACGACAATGGCGCGAAGCGGGGCAAATTAGCGGCAAAAGCTATCAACCGACGCAAAAGAGTGCTTTAATCTTTTGGGGGGCGTTAGGGGCGATAATCCTGCTTTTTCTGTATATAAACGGTGTAATTGCCTTGAATGACTATAATTACAAAGCCGGGCTGATGGTGGTAGTTTTAGTCCTCCTCGCTCTCGTTTATACTGGTTTAGAATTACTTTTGCGATCGCCTTGGGGACGCATCCTCAAAGCGATTCGGGAAGATGAAGAAATTCCCCGGGCTTTAGGAAAAAATGTCTTTTGGTATAAGTTACAATCTTTGATGTTAGGCGGTGCAATCGCTGGTTTAGCTGGGGCTTTTTTAGCATGGCAATTAACCACTATTTACCCGACTAATTTTGAACCATTATTGACTTTTAACGCTTGGATTATTATCATTCTCGGTGGCTCTGGTAGCAATGCCGGCACCTTACTAGGAGCAGTAATTTTCTGGACTTACGATTCCCTAACTCGCTTTATTCTGCCCCAATTAGATATTTTTAATGATAGCCAATTAGGGGCTTTACGGATTATGATTATCGGTCTGCTGCTCATGGTTTTAATGATCTGGCGACCCCAGGGTATCCTCGGCAAAAAAGAGGAGTTAACTTTGGGAAAATAATTAAGGGTCGGACAAAACTAAATTTAACTGTGGGGTAAGTATTCTCCGAGTCAGTATTCTCCGAGTCAGGAGATTATTTTTATTTATTCTCCCCACACCCTACACCCCACACCCCACTTCATAATTCATAATTCATATATGTTACTTTCTGCCAAAGGATTATCGAAAAGTTTTGGAGGCATTCGCGCCGTCAATAATGCTTATTTGGACGTGCCGCAGGGCAGCATCACCGGGTTAATCGGACCAAATGGGGCCGGCAAAACCACACTTTTTAACCTTTTATCTAATTTTATTCGCCCAGATAAAGGAGAAGTTTTTTTTGATGGTCAGCCCATTCATCAGCTGCCTCCCTATCAAATTGCCCTGAAAGGATGTGTGAGAACTTTTCAAGTAGCAAGGGTATTATCCCGATTAACAGTGTTAGAAAATATGCTCTTAGCTAGTCCGGGGCAAACGGGCGAAAATTTTCTCAAAGTCTGGTTTCAGGGGGCAAAAATTCGCCAACAGGAACAGGAAAATCGTCTCAAAGCTTTGGAGATATTAGATTCGATCGGTCTAGGGGAGAAAGCGCACGATTATGCGGGAGCTTTATCGGGAGGACAGCGTAAATTATTAGAGATTGGCCGAGTGCTAATGACCAAGCCAAAATTAATTTTATTAGATGAACCAGCCGCCGGAGTTAATCCCACTTTAATCGGTCAAATTAGTGACCATATTATCGAATGGAATCGTCAGGGAATTACCTTTTTAATTATCGAGCATAATATGGATGTAATTATGTCCCTTTGTCACTATGTTTGGGTATTAGCAGAAGGGACAAATTTAGCCGATGGCATTCCCAGCGAAATCCAAAAAAACGAGCGGGTTTTAAAGGCTTATTTAGGAGACTAAAGCTAATTTTTGCACCTGTTGAACAAAGTTAGCCAGAATTTTTAAGCCATTAGTCGAGGATTTTTCCGGGTGAAACTGCACCGCTACCAAACGATCACGAGCGATCGCTGCTGTCACCGTTTGACTGCCGTGGGTGACGGTGGCGGCAGTTACATGACTATCAAGGGGATCAACATAATAGGAATGGACAAAATAGACGTGAGGATGCGGGGGTAATCCCTGCCAAAGAGCATGATCCGGCTGGGTGAAGTCTAATTGATTCCAACCCATGTGGGGAATGGTAATGCCCGGTTCTGAGCGAAAACGGCGCACTGTCCCCGGAATAATCCCTAAACCCGCTTCTTGACCCTCCTCTGATGAGTCAAAGAGAATTTGTAAACCGAGACAGATACCGAGAAAGGGTTTACCATTAGCGATCGCAACTTTGATCGGTTTTTCGAGATGACGGGTGCGAATTTGCCGGACGGCAGGATCAAAAGAACCGACTCCGGGTAAGACAATAGCGTCAGCTTTTTCCAGTTCGAGGGGAGAATCGGTAATTTTCGGCACTGCACCCACGGTTTCCAGTCCTTTACAGGCAGAGTGCAGATTTCCCATGTCATAATCGATGACAGCGATTAAGGTCATTGCTATATACTGATCAGGCGATGACCTTATTTTAGAGCAATCACGCCGCTAGATTAGGTCTTGACTCAAAAGTTGTTAAATGGGATTTGAACCCGCGACCGGCTGGTTTGTAATATCGATAAAACCCTTTTCCCGCAACCAACATAGGCTATCTCAATCCTTGTCTCAAATACGAACAGTCTCTCAGTGATCAATCGAAGTCTTGTTATTCTTAAACTGGTAGGTTGCGAGATTTTTCTAGGCCCGCAGCTTAACCCGATCAACCGATAACCGATAACCGATAGAGGGGTGCAGAATGGGAGAATGGTTAGATTTTACCGATGAGGTGGTCACTGTTAATGACAAAGGTGAGGAAATTAAACGGGAAAAAGTCACTAATCGAGGTTATAAATATTTTTTAAGCAAAAAAACCTTTTTAGAAATGATTTCTATCCCTAGCGGTCAATACCTCATCGGTGCGCCTAAAAGCGAGTTAGGCTGGAAATTGAGTCAAAGTCCCCAATCTCTGGTTAATGTTAAAGCTTTTTGTCTGAGTCGCTACCCAATTACCCAACGACAATGGCGCGAGGTGGCAAAATTAGAACCGGTAAATATTGAACTTAATCCCTATCCGGCCCATTTTGAAGGCTATGATCGCCCCGTAGAACAAATTAACTGGTGGGAAGCAGTGGAATTTTGCGATCGCCTATGCCGTCTCACGGGACTAAATTATCGCTTACCCGCAGAAAAAGAATGGGAATACGCTTGTCGGGGAGGAACATCAACCCCTTTTCACTTTGGCCCGACAATTTCCACTGATTTAGCCAACTATTCCGGGGTGGACTGGGATTATGGCGGGAAAGTGTGCAGTTATGGTCGTTATGGGGAAGGTCGCCTAGGATGCGATCGCAGAGAAACCACACCGGTAGGAATGTTTGCCGTCGCTAACCCTTTCGGACTCTACGACCTGCACGGAAATGTCAGGGAATGGTGTGCAGATTACTGGCGCGATAACTACGAAGCAGCCACAATAGAAGATAGAGACAGACGAGTTTTACGCGGCGGTTCCTGGAATGATGGACCGAACAAATGTCGCTCGGCCTACCGGGTCAAATTTCTGGCTACTGCTGGACTCTATGATATTGGTTTTCGTGTCGTTAGCGATAATTCTCCTTCAATCTGAAAACCGATCACTGATTACCGGTGACAGGGAGGTGAAAAAATTGAAAATAGAACTACCCCAGCAAATAATCAGCGAATTTTGTCAGAAATGGCAGATATCTGAAATGTATTTATTCGGATCGGTTTTGCGGGAAGATTTTCGTCCAGACAGCGATATTGATGTACTGGTCAGTTTCCAAGATAGTGTTTCTTGGGGACTTCTGGAGTTTTCGAGGATGAAACGGGAATTAGAGAATTTATTGGGACGGAAAGTTGATTTGCTAACGAAAAAATCGATCGAGCAGAGTCATAATTGGATTCGTCAACGAGAGATTTTAGACACAGCGCAAGGGATTTATGTGGCGGGATAAGGCTTTTTTACCGAAATTTTGGGTTAAAGCCCCGTCCTTTTAGGACGGCTTTTTAAACTATAGCTTGTTAACTTAACTTTTATTGTGCTATACTGATTTTATCTAAGTACCCCCTGCGTAAAATGTTTGTCTTAGAGTTTAAAGTTAAAGCTAAAACTCAAAAAGGTACGGGTAAGAACGATTTATACCGATATTCTAAAGAATTAGCTTCAGGACTTTAAATTTGCCGATGAACTTAATTCAACTGCTAGACAGGCAAGTGCTGAACGTGCTTGGAGTTCAATTAGTCGTTTTTACGACAACTGTAAACGTAAAGTATCAGGCAAAAAGGGGTATCCTCAATTTAAGAAGTTTAGTCGTTCGGTTGAATACAAACAATCAGGATGGAAGCTTCTTAGTCCTAAAACTGTTAAGTTCACTGACAAGAAAAACATTGGTGTTCTTAAGTTGGTAGGAACTTGGGATTTAGGGTACTTTCAAGA
>SFAQ01000087.1:0-45447 GCA_007096525.1 Microcystis wesenbergii Mw_QC_B_20070930_S4
AAACGAGGCTTTTTTTGCTTGGCTTTCAAACTATTGTTTTGTCTAGGTTCGAGCGTCGTTGGTTTCGCTTCGCTTTCGCTTCGCTTCAACCGCGCATTTACCAATGTATCTAACTTCCCTAGGTTTGTCAACCCCTTTTGGCAAAATTTTTTGATCTTTTTTCTATCCCTTGCTACGTAAGCCTTTCGGCTATTTCCCCTTTTTCTGGTCGGGTCTTTCTTCCTAGTAAATTTGTTCTAGTTAGCTCTTGATGGTGGTGACAACGTTTCTCATATAGTCCGAGACTTTTAGGCATCAAATAGGCGGGCAATGCCCGAAATAACTGCCTAGTAGGGTTTTTAACCCCAATGTACTACCAAAACTCGGCTAGGGAACTCAAGGTCAATATATTTTGTGATCAATTTTTGCAACACAAAGGCGAGAGTAAGGGCGATAGCCACCCCCAGTTTCAGAAATCACAACCCTGGCATTGAAGCGGGGAACGGAAGGCTCCGAGGTGTAACCTAACACCATTCGGCGAGACCACTGCCAACCATCCATAGATATCCCGCAAAAGTCTTATTCAGCCACTTGATGATAGCCTCAAGCAAGTTCATAATTGTAAATGCCAGCAATTAAATTAAATCTCAGTCCAAAACGCCGTCTCCGATTCCTATATCTTGATGATCAAACCCTAAATATCTTCAGCCTTCTGTGAATAGGTTCGATCTCGCGTAGCGAGCGCTTTGCGTTCACAATTCTTTCTCTTGATAACTGGCGATTAAATTTTTTTCTTCAAGACTTTCGGCAAAGAAGGCGCATCCGGTTGACGCTTCAACCGTTCGGCAAAAGCTCACGGCCGAAGCCCAACCGAAGTTCTTTGGGTTAAATCTGTTCGAGCTGCCGGTCATCACCGTCTAGCCCCAGCGATGAGGATGTCAATCTGGATAATCTCGATCAAAACTAAACCCAAGGTAGAATAGAGCGAGGAACCAGTGAGTCAAAAAGAAGATTTAACCGTGGCAATGTGTTAGGAATGTGTTAGGTTAAAGATAATTGCAGCTTTGATGAATCGAGGGTTGAGCCGTGAATAACAACTTTTTCCGCAGCTATTCTGTCAATGATTCTGGTTTGGGTTGTTTCTTATCTTTGATTTTAGTCGGATTGTTGTTAGGCTCGATCGGACTGGGTTGGTTAGTCAATGGTTTTTTAATTCTCGTGGCATTCCTAATAATTTCCCCTGTCATTGCTTGGGTAATTTTTCGCTGGTGGTTACGACGCAATTTAGTTGAAGATAGCTGTCCCGTCTGTAGCTACGAATTTACGGGTTTTAATCGCATGGAATGCCAATGTCCTAACTGTGGTGAACCGTTAAAAGTGGCAGGGGGTAAGTTTATTATTCTCACCGCTCCCGGTACGATCGATGTACAAGCGATCGAAGTACCTACCGGACAGTTGGAAGATTAGGGTCAAACCATCATCATCTAGGCACGCGCACCAAGCTGAAAGCGGGGGTTCTGAATTTTAACAATAACAGCAGTCCCAGCAGGTGAATTGACCAATGAACGAGAACTAAGCCCCAAATAATCGCAAAAATCAAACTACTAACGGCAAGAGCTTTAAAAATATCATTATCGGTCTTTTGATACCAGAGAAGACTAAGGAAGGAAAGCAGTAGGAGTAGAAGCGGAAAAAGTGGGGAGAACATGGGGATCACCATTGGGTGAGGGGACTGTCTTCACACCCATAGCCTATCATTTTCCCTTGACGGCTACGGGTAGCAGCGGCTACATTCCCCCCTATTTGTCATAAATCTTTAGAATCAAATTAAAAAGTTGACCGAAAAATTGGGTTTAAAGCCTCGCCCTTTTAGGGCGACTTTATATGATCTATGATATTAAGAATAGCGGGCAGGGTAAGCAACCGCTTAAAAAACCCAGTCATCAACCGATGAACGCACCGTTCGGCAAAAGCTCACGGCTGAAGCCTTGAAAACTAGAGTTATGGGGTTCTATAGGGGAATGCTCCTATAGGTAAAAGCTCTAAGCGTCAAGTACCAGAGAAACCAATTATTTTAGAGGTTTTGAACTGTATCGTAGGGCATACGACAACAGGCTTCTGTAAGGTCGCGAAAGTCTGAGGAGAGAACCACCCAGAGGTGGGATTTCGCCAGGAATCTAATTCAAGTCCACATCGTTGAGCCAGAAATTCTCAGCAGTGATGCTAGAAGAATCCACGTCCGTTTACGGCGTGGGGTATGTCAAAAGCCAATCTTTTAGTATAAAGGTGGCGCGACAATCATCCTCATTGTAACGTAAGATAGCCGCCAATAAAGTCCGATCTCCTGTTTTTAACCACTGGTCATACCACCAAACGCATTGATCCCCGCTTACTCCTCGATCGCGCCATTGAAAGCCAATCCAGTTGGCGAGGGATTTTAAAGAATAACTTTCCACGGGAAAAGTTACCGAATTAACTACATGATAGTGCAGATCAAAACAGCGAGAAACTAACTGATTAATCAAAGAAGAAGGGGTTTTATAAAGATAACCTAATCGTTTAATTGTTTCCACTTCGTACTCAGAAAAATGAAAAATTGGTGCTTGATAATCCTGCATGACTAAGGTTAAAAATTCCTGCCATATCCTGCCTTCATCTTCCGGCTTTTCTGCCAAAAAGGGATAAAATTGCTGGGTATTAACCCGATAATCAACCCGTAAAACCCCCAAAAGATAATCTAAATTCTGTTCTGGTTCCGCTTCGATGTCAAAATAAAATTCAATCTCGGCCCTCGGTAGGGGAGACAAATAAGCAGTTTTGCCGCTGCTTTTGCGAAAGGCCCGATTTTCAATAATTGCTTGGGCCTGTAATTGTAACTGATTAGCCACCTCTACCCCCATCCCCTCCCCCATACGGGTAGGACAGGTAAGCGCCAGGGATTCCATGGTGGAAACCCCCAAAGACTGTAAAAATTGGTAACGACTGGGAGTCACCCCCGGGACTAAAGAAAGATGTTGACTCGCTTGAGCGATACCATAACAGTGACTATACCAATGACATAAACTGCAACGCTGACGCGAGATAAAAACTTCTGGTTCTTGGCGATTAATCACCATTTCGCCGAACTTTTTGATTATTTCCTCTAGTTTATTTAACCAGAGATTCAATTCCACCCGATAGCGATTATGACGACGTAGGACAATTTCCGCGTAATTGGGAAAAACTCCCTGCATACCGGCCAATAAATAGGCGTAAAAAGTAGCCAGCATCTTATATTCAGGCTTAGGACGGCGACCGAGTTGTATATTGAGGGGATAATAAATCCAATCGCCAAATTTCGACTCTCCTACCTGTTTAATTAATAAATGCGGGGAACCGGTTAAAGAGACGGGATAGCCGGATTGTAAAAGGACTCCGTGATAAATACAGGATACCCCCTGACCCATCAAAGCTTCCGTTTCCCTAGCGGCGGCTAAAATATCGCTGGTGGGGGTAGTCAGGGAACAATAATCGGGATAGGAGTCTTGCAGGACTTTTTTAACGTGACTTTGACTCTCCTGGCGCAATTTAAGCAAAAAATCTCGCTCAGGGTCTTTTTCTTGGCTATTGCCGTAGAGATTTAAAAACCCACGGCGTTGACAACGTTGGTAGTCTAGAAGTAGATCATCGGTCAGTAGCATTCTATACAAGGAGAAAAGTTAAGCTTTCCTGGACCAGTGAAGTAAAGTAAAAAATAATAAACTTAAAAAAAGGAAACATTCCCAAGTGTGTTTCCTCTACTCTAATACTATTGTGACAATTGCGACTTAATCCGTCGATAGAATTCAGCCGTCAGCCGTCAGGTGGGGAAATGGGGAATTCAACTAAAACCCTAAAACCCCAAAACCCAACACCTTCTAACTGATAACTGATCACTGATCACTGATAACTGCCCCCCATCTCCTCGCTTATGCAGAATTTAGACGAAAATAGCCTCGATTGCGCCCCTAGTAAACCGGATTTAGCCGAACAAAGACAGGAATTTCGGGGACTTAGCAATAAAGTTTACTTTAATTTCGGTGGTCAGGGAACCTTGCCCAAGGCTGGATTAGAAGCGATTATCGATGCCCATAATTTTCTCCAACAAAAGGGTCCTTTTTCAGGACGGGTAAACGATTGGATTACCAAAAAAACGGAACTTCTCAGGCAAGAAATGGCTCAGGAGTTGGGAATCAGCCCCAGTAATCTCTCTATTACCGAGGATGTCACTGTAGGCTGTAATATCGCCCTCTGGGGAGTTGACTGGCAAGCGGGGGAACATATTTTGCTAACCGATTGTGAACACCCCGGAATTATCGCCACAGTTCGGGAAATTGCCCGTCGTTATCATCTGGAAATCTCCACTTGTCCTATTCGGGAAACTTTAAACGGCGGCAACCCGATAGAAGTCATTTCCGCTCATTTACGTTCAAAAACTAGGGTTTTGGTGGTTAGTCATGTTCTCTGGAATACTGGACAGGTTTTACCCCTCAAGGAAATCTCGCAGCTTTGTCATGATAATTCTGTCACCGAAAAACCCGTTTTAGTGGTGGTGGATGCTGCCCAATCCGTGGGTTGTTTGCCCTTGGATTTAAGCGCCACTGCCGCCGATTGTTATGCTTTTACAGGTCATAAATGGTGGTGTGGACCGGCCGGTGTGGGGGGATTGTATATTCGTCCCGAAATTTTTCCCAGTTTACAGCCCACTTTTATCGGTTGGCGAGGTATTGAAACAGATAAGCAAGGACAGCCTATCGGTTGGAAACCCGATGCTAGACGCTTTGAAGTGGCCACTTCTGCCTATCCTCAATTTGAGGGTTTAAGGGCAACTATTGCGGTACATAACGCCTGGGGTGATGGGGGACAAAGATACGAAAAAATCTGTCAATTAGCGGCCTATCTCTGGGGAGAATTAAACACAATTAAAGGGGTGAAATGTTTAAAAAATTCTCCGCCAGAATCCGGTTTAGTGTCCTTTCAAATTGACTCGACCATCAGCCCACAAAATTTAGTGCAACAGCTAGAAAAACAAGGGTTTTTACTGCGAACTCTCCTCGACCCCCTCTGTGTGCGTGCCTGTGTTCATTATTTCACTTTGCCCTCAGAAATCGAGCAGTTAGTAGCAGCTATCAAAAAGTTAGTTTAAACCGCGTCGGAGATATTTTTATCCCTCGGCCATTAAGCGCAATAATTCGTCAGTGGATAACTTGCCGCTTGCGTCGGTTCCCTCCAATAAACTATCGGCAAGATCGCGTTTATGGTGGTGCAGATCGACAATTTTTTCCTCGATCGTATCCTTGGCCACTAAGCGATAAATCGTCACCGGACGTTTTTGGCCGATGCGGTGGGCGCGATCGGAGGCCTGATCCTCCACTGCGGGATTCCACCAGGGATCAAGATGAATAACATAATCGGCCGCGGTGAGATTTAATCCTGTCCCCCCGGCTTTTAAACTAATTAAAAATACGTCCCCTTCCCCCGCTTGAAACGCTTTCACCTGTTTTTGCCGATCGCCAGCTGGGGTACTACCATCGAGGTATTGATATTTTATCTGCCGTTGCTCGAGATAACTGCGGACAATTGCTAAATGATCGACAAATTGACTAAATACCAACGCTTTATGCTGATTATCCAATAACTCATCCAGAATTTCCCCGAAACGAGACAATTTCGAGCCGGGTAAATCCAAATCTGGAGCCACTAACTGCGGGTGACAGCAGGCCCGGCGTAATTTCATGATCTCTGCCAGTACCTGGAGATGTTTCGCTCCGGCGGTACTGTCACTCTCGCTTAATTTCTCCAAAGCACGCCGCCGTAAGGCCTCGTAAAACGCCTTCTCCTCGACGCTTAACTCGATCGGGACTAAAATCTCGGTACGCGGCGGTAATTCCGCCAGAACTTGGTTTTTTGTGCGTCGAAGCAGGAAAGGCCGCACCAGTTTTTTTAACTGTTCGCGAGCAGTTTTATCGCCGTATTTTTCGATCGGGGTGGCGAAACGGCGATCAAAACTTTCCAAGGATCCCAACAATCCGGGGTTAATAAAACGGAAAAGATTCCATAATTCCCCTAAATGATTCTCGATCGGTGTTCCCGTGGTGATTAATTTAAAATCCCCCCGCAGATTCATCGCTGCTTTCGATCGCTTGGTGGAGAAATTCTTAATCGCTTGGGCCTCATCGAGAACGATTGTCCGCCATTCTACCCCGGCCAACATGGTAGCCACTTCTTCCTGCTGTAATAACCCATAGCTACACACCAACAGATCAAAAGGTTGCAGTCGATCGAGTAGTGCTTGCCGATCGCCTGTTCCCAATTGGATGATATTTAAGGTGGGTGCGAACCTTTCCGCCTCACTAATCCAGTTCAAACATACTGAAGTAGGGGCGATCGCTAAAGTCGGTCCCTCTGAGGCGCGGGTAAGGATCACTGCCAGGGCCTGTAAAGTTTTCCCTAATCCCATATCATCGGCCAAACAGGCCCCGGCCCCCCACTGGGCCAGCCTAGCTAACCAACGAAAGCCTTCCAATTGATAGTCGCGCAATTCTGCCTGTAGAGTTGAGGGGACTTCTGGGGTAAAATCCTGACTCTCCTGAAAGCGTTGTAAATTGTCGCGCCAACGTTTATCGGCCTTGAGTTGTCCCACTTCCTCAGTCAGTTCAGAGAGAATCGGGGCAGCGAAGGGATGAAACCGTAAACCGTCGCCGGACTTTTCCGAGAAAGCGCGCATTTCCTGTAACCGTTCCCGAAATGCCTCCGTTAGGGCGAGAAATTGACCATCTCCGAGGGGAATAAACCGCCCCGGCGATCCCTCTAGCAGTTTCATCAACTCCTGCATACTCAGCACCGATTTCTCCTCTAGGTGCAGTTCCCCACTGACCGCAAACCAATCCCGTTGACTGTGGATATTTAGGTGTAGGTCCTGTAATCGCACCTGACGCGTCACCCGCCATTTTTCCCCTTCTGGCCATTCCACAAGGACGCTATCGCTTAATTCCCGCAATTCCAGCAGTAGATCGAGACAATCCTCCGGATTTTCTAGTCGCCATTCCCCATTTTCTTCCTCGAAACTGATCAGGATCGGACAAGAATCGATCGCTGTTTGGGCCAGTTTTTTCTCTAGAGCTAGATCCCTAGTTGTTTGCAGCCGTTCCCCCTCAATCTCGGCGATCACTGTTTCTCCCCCTTTTCCAGGCCAGAAATAGGGACCGGCCGCCCCAAAAGGACGGGTGAGAACCGCCACTTTTAAACCCTCTCCGGCCGGTAAGAGATGAATCCGGGGTTGACTATCGGCTGCCACTGACCGGGCTGCTTTTCCTCCGCCGATATCGGAATGTACTGTCACTATCCCGGACAGGGAATTGATCGCGGCCAGCACTTTTTCCCGGCCCTTGTCGGGGACTTCTAGGCGGTTGCTTTTGCCGATAATGTCGGCGATGCTTCGGTGTTCCGGCTTGACTTCGATTACCTTAACGCGAGTGGGGGTTTCTTTCCAAATCAGCACTTCTTGGCGATCGCTGAGATCGGGCAGTAAAGACAGGATTAATTTACCCGATTTTTCCTTTCTTACTCGCAATTCTGGTTCCCCAGCGACGATTTCTACCCGCGTTCTGGGGGAATCTTCCCAAAACACCAGGGGATGACCGATCAGTTCGATAATGGCCCGGCGCTCAAAGTGATACTCGTTCTGGCCATAGTAACTGGATTCCACGAAGATATGGGCGCAAATTTTCAGGTCCTGCGGGGTTAAATAGTCAATTTCTCCAGTTTTTCGCAGACGTTTAAGGGAGACGGGACGGCCGCGACTCCAATTACCCCGCGCGTCGAGTTTTTGTTCTTTTGGTTGCAGCAAATAATCCTCGGAATAGATAGTGAGAAACCAAGCAAGACGGACGACGGGGTTAGATTTACCCGGGGTTGGTGTTGGCGCGCACAGATTAGTCAAGGCATTCAGGCACAGTTGCCAAGCTTCCTGGGGTTCGATCGCATCTACCAGGGGGGAAGGGAGATGCTGGTTTTTAAGCACCTCCGCTTCCGGCGCTCGATCGAGTCGGGACAGTAGGGCCCCGGTTTCTAGGGCTAACCAATGGTAGCCGGCCGCCTTGGCATCTTTGTAGAGGGGCAAGAGTAGGCGGGGCAGATGTTTTTTAGCGATGTCGCTACTCATCCAGTAGAGACAGATACTACAGATAAGAGTCTCTAGACCCTGGCCCATTTGGTAGGGATTGATCGTCGCGTCGATGATTGCGTCTTTGGCCTGCATATCTCCCTGACGGGCAGCGATGATTTTTTCCAGACGGGCATAGATAGGACTGAAAGGATGATCGTTTTGACGCGTCACCCAACTGGTATAGCTGGCGGCTTCGGCGAGACGTTCGGGGGTTCCTTCTTTGAGGAGGGCGAAAATAAAGGAGAAGCCGCTAATCGAAGAAAAATAGATTTTTTGTTTTCCTTTGGCTTTTTTTAGGGCTTTAAGGGCGAGGGTATATTCTTGGATCGCTTTGCTGTTTTCCCCCCCTAGAAAGGCAATCCAACCCCGGATCGCCCCGATTTCTGCTGCTTGGCTTTCCGGGAAGGGGCGATCGAGATACCGACGCACTTTATCGCTTTGTCCTCGGATGATTGCCTGTTCGAGCCACAAATGGGCTTCGGAAACACTGGTCTGGTCTTGACAGAGTTCTTCTAGGAGGGAAAAAGCTCCATCGGCGCGAGTTATTTTTTCAAAAGCCTTGACAAGAATGCTATTTAGTGCTAGGGCTTGAAATTTGGTCGGTTGCGTCCGTAACCAATCCCCATCGAAGGGGTTATCGTAGATGAGGATGAGAAGGTCTTCTAGGCTGGTTTTTGAGGAGGAATAGCTGGTTTTCTGATAATCGGCAATTTGTTTTTCGATCGAGTCGAAATCCTGACGATAGATGGCCAGACGGATTTCTCGGATTAATTGCTCTTTTCCCTGAAAAACTAGGCTTTCATCCCAACGAGTTCGGGTTTGCGGCAGTTTTGCCTTGATAATCTCGGCAAAACGCTTGAATTCTCCCTTACTAACGCTATCACGGCTGGCAATCTCGACGAGGAGGGGATGACAGCGCGGCCCGTAGCCTTTGTCCTGGGTGATCACTTCCGCTTCTAGGAGGAGATCTAAATGGGATTTCAGGGTTTGGCCGTTAAATCGCCGGTTGTTCTCGTCGCGGTAATGGGTTTGATTTAAACAGTCTAGAAAAGTGCTGCGGGCGATCGGTTCATAGATTAGGGAAAAAAGACGGACGATCACCTGATCTAGTGCCGATAATTGTTGGTAGCGTTCGATGAGTTGGCGGCGGATTTGCTCTATATCTTGCATATTCGGTTATATTCGCTGATAATCCTAATCTTTTTGCGGGGATATGGCGGCAATTTATGGACGGGTTTCCAAAAAAGGTTCGATATCGATCGGGAACCAATCCCCGTCTAATACCTGTTCGAGAGTGAATATAAACTCTAGGGGAATCGCATTTTTATCGACGATTCTGGCGTTAATCAGGGATTTTCTAGCGGTTAAATAGGCTTTTTCCCAAGAATCGCGGGCATGGTTGACGAGGGTGGCACTATCTATTTTTTGTTCTAATTGCGATCGGAAAGCTGCGATCTCCACTATCCAGTGACGGGCATTCCGTTCTTTTTCCGATTCCCAATAGGATAGTTTTAGCAAGTGTTCAATTAAAACGGTTAATAAACTCGTTATTGCCTGTCTCTCGCTTTTTCCCATGCACTCCACCTCTTCGATCAGGTTTTCCCAGTCCACTCTGTCAAACTCTTTTCGCTTTAACAGTTCGGCGGTTTTTTCCGTCCAGAGAACAAAATCTTCTTCGTAGAGAGCGGTCATCATAGATTTCTCATCCCGACCGGGAGCGCGGGGTAATGGCTCGATTATAACGCTCGATCGCTGATCAGCTTCTAGTCCGGGGAATTTTTGCCAAGTTAGAGATTTATCCTCTAGCACAAGTTGTTCTTTTTGTCAAAAAAACTTTTTCTTTTTAACAAAAGTACACAAACATTTTGATCAACCTTATTGACGATGTTATTTTGGGACTAGAGGGGAAAGATAGCCTCACTGCTAGAATTTAATTTTCAGACAAATAACCTCAGAGCAGAAATTATGACCTTTACACCAGCTATTGATCCAGATATTGAATACCCCGACAGTGACGGTAAACCCATGGCTGATAATACCGAACAATACGAATGGATCGTTAAAATCAAAGAAAATCTTGAGATTCTCTTTGCTAATTCTCCTAACGTTTTTATTGCTGGAAATCTGCTCTGGTATCCTGTCCAAGATAAAAAAATTACCGGCCCGGTTGCTCCCGATGTTATGGTAGTATTTGGTAGGCCGAAAGGAAGAAGGGGTTCCTATAAACAATGGCAAGAAGATAATATCGCTCCTCAAGTGGTCTTTGAAATTCTCTCCCCTTCTAATAGCTTAGAAGAAATGGAGCGAAAACTACTCTTTTATCAACGTTATGGAGTGGAAGAATACTATCTCTATGATCCAGATTCTCATAATTTTCAAGGGTGGTTAAGACAGGAAGGACTATTAAGTTCTATACCTGAGATTAAGGGATGGGTTAGTCCTCGGTTAAATATCCGATTTGATTTGAGAGAAGATGGGTTAGAAATTTATAGTTTAGATGGTCAGAAATTTTTGACTTCTCTTGAGTTATCTCAAAAAGCTGAACGTTTAGCTGAATATATCCGTTCTCTAGGAATTGATCCCGATACTTTATAATGACATAATTGATGGGTTGTGACGAATACTAATTAACTGGTAAACTGCCTAAGTTATCGTCATTGAACCTAGCCTAGGGCTATACTTAACTATGTAATCACTAAAAAAAACAAATCTATGAAAGCTTGGGCAAAATCTCTAGAAAAACCAGCAGGGGAATTTTCTGAAACGCAATTAACCTTATTATCGGGGAAAATTCCCGATGGATTGCGGGGGAGTCTCTACCGCAATGGTCCGGGGAGATTAGAAAGAGGTAAGCGAAAAGTTGGTCATTGGTTTGACGGAGATGGGGCAGTTTTAGCTGTACATTTTCATGATAAGGGAGCCAGTGCCACCTATCGTTATGTTCAGACTGCTGGTTATCAGCAAGAAAGTGCCGCTAATCAATATTTATTTCCTAATTATGGCATGAATGCCCCCGGCTTCTTTTGGAATAATTGGGGAAAAGAGGTAAAAAATGCCGCTAATACCTCAGTGTTAGCTTTACCCGATAAATTATTAGCTCTCTGGGAAGGGGGTTTTCCCCATAAATTAGATTTACAATCTTTAGAAACCCTAGGCTTAGATAATTTATCTAGCTTACAAGCAAAGGAAACTTTTTCCGCTCATCCTAAACTAGATTTGTCCAGAGGAGAGATTTTTAATTTCGGGGTGACAATCGGTGCTAAAGTTAGTTTAAATCTCTATAAGTCTGACTCCACTGGTCAAATTATCCAGAAAAACACTTTTGAGTTAGATAGATTGTCTCTGCTGCATGACTTTGTTTTAGCAGGACAGTATCTCGTCTTTTTTGTCCCACCGATAAAAGCGGATAAGTTATCGATACTGTTGGGATTTAAAACTTTTAGTGATGCCATGCAGTGGCAGCCAGAATTAGGAACAAGAATACTAATTTTTGAGCGAGATTCTCTACAGTTAGTCAGTGAAAGTGTTACAGAGTCATGGTTTCAATGGCACTTCGCTAATGGTTGTGTGAATGACCAAGGCAATCTTGAAATTGTTTTTGTCCGTTATGACGACTTTAAAACTAATCAATTTTTAAAAGAAGTTGCCACGGGTGAAACCGAAACTTTAGCCATCGGAAAATTGGCAAGTATCACCATTAATCCCCTATCAGCAAAGGTGATTAATCAGGAAATTCTCTCGGATTTAAGCTGTGATTTTCCCGTGGTTTCCCCGCAACTGGTGGGACAAAAATGGCAAAATACTTTTTTAGCTGTCCATCGTCCCGATAGCGATATTCGTCGGGAAATTATCGGACTTCCCGCTTGTTATAATCACTCCACAGGTAAGTTAACTATTGCTTATCTAGAAAGTAACTGTTATGGAAGTGAACCGATTTTTGTTTGCGATGGTTTATCTCCGGAAACGGGATGGTTAATCGTCGTGGTTTACGACGGCAATAATCACAGCAGCCAAGTGAGAATCTATGATAGTCAGCAGTTAGAAAAAGAACCCCTTTGCTGTCTGCAATTACCCAGTGTTATCCCTCCCGGTTTTCACGGCACTTGGCAAGAAAAATCAGAAAAAGGCGCTATTTAGAAAACGGGTTTCTGCGAGAAACTATTTAGAAAATGGGGTTCTTCGAGAAACCCGTTTTCTTGACTTGTGAGAGAGAAGCTTTATTCGATTTCTCTACAGTTGAAGATTTAATCAATTGGTTAAATACTTTAACTGCTTAGTTAACGTTAGCGATCACCTTCTGACAACAACCCACTAAAATTGTCATAATGAAACAACCAACCGCCAATTATGATGAATCCTGGAAAGAAGCATTAACCGAGTATTTTGAAGCGTTTTTACATTTCTTCTTTCCCGAAGTTCACCAATTGATTGATTGGACAAAAATTCCCGAATCCCTAGAAAAAGAACTGAAACGGATTACCGCTTCAGCAAAGACAAAAAAACGTTTTGCTGACAAACTTTATAAAGTTTGGTTACTCAGTGGAGAAGAAATCTGGATTTTGATTCATATTGAAATTCAAAGTCAATACGAAGAAAATTTCCCTCAGAGGATGTATATTTATAACTATCGGGCTTTTGATTTGTATCAGAAACCGGTTATCAGTCTCGCTATATTAGGAGATGAACGAGTAAATTGGCGACCAGATTCCTATAATTATACCATTGCTGGCTGTGAAGTGAGTCTTAAATTCCCAACGGTTAAATTACTGGACTATGAGGAAAGCTGGTCAGAACTAGAAGCAAGTAGCAATCCCTTTGCTATAATAGTCATGGCACACCTGAAAACAAAAGCGACTACTGGGAAGCTGCCAGAACGGGAACAGTGGAAGTGGAGGTTAATCAGGGGATTGTATGAAAAGGAGTTCGAGAGAGAACAGATAATTAAACTGTTTGAAATCATCGACAATATGATGACTTTATCCTCTGAATTACAGTCAAGTTTAGAAAGTAAAATCAAACAATTTGAGGAGGAAAGAACCATGCCTTTAGTAAGTAATATGGAGTTACGAGGAATCCAACGCGGTAAGGAAATTGGTAAGGAAATTGGCAAGGAAATTGGTAAGGAAATTGGCAAGGAAATTGGTAAGGAAATTGGCAAGGAAATTGGCAAGGAAATTGGCGCGTTAGAAAAAAGCCGCGATGACATAAAAACAGTTTTAACCGTGCGGTTTGGACAGATTTCTTCAGAAATTGAAGAGATAATCGGCAAAATGACTAACCCTACTATCTTAGAAGAGCTACTAAAATTAGCAGCTACCGCTAATTCTCTCGCAGAATTTAAGCAGTCTTTGGCAAAAATCAATATCTAGAAAACGGGTTTCTATTTAGAAAACGGGTTTCTTCGAGAAACCCGTTTTCTTGTTGTAATATTAATTTCTGTTACAGAGGTCTTGAAAGATTGGCGATTTTTTGCATAAAATAGCACCAGTCATCCTTTGCGGTTAACGTCATGACTTCTACCCTTTTGCCGAGCCTTCCTGCTATTGACGATGTTTTGTTCAATTTCGCTCAATCTGATGGCTTTTGGGCGAATTTAGAAACCGCTTTTGGCACAAGTTATGATGTGGTTAAAGCGACAGAATTACGACAGCAGTGGCAAAGCCGAGATTTTAGTCAACTTCCTGAGATTGAGGTTGTCAACAGCAGTGTTTTAGGTAGTGCAAATGGCGCTTATGGGATTAGCACCAATAAGATATATCTATCTGAAAGCTTTTTTGCTTCTGCTAGTTTAGATGCTTTGGTTGCGGTGATGTTGGAAGAAATTGGGCATTTTGTGGATGCTCAAATTAATAGGGTGGATACGGTGGGGGATGAGGGAGAATTATTTTCTCATCTGGTGAGAGGGGTTAATTTAACTGAGGCTGAGTTAACTTATATTCAAGCAGAAGATGATCGTTCTGTTATTAATTTAGGGGGACAATTTATAGGGGTTGAACAAACAGCACCAATTACTTTAATTGTCAATACTACTATAGATGAGAATGATGGAAGTGCCACTATTGGGAGTGGTTTATCTTTGCGGGATGCTGTTACAATTGCTAATAAAAGTCCTAATACTCCCTATATTATTAAGCTGAAATCAGGAACGACTTATGAATTGACTTATGTTAATAATACGACAACAGGCGATCGCAGTTTGAATACGAATGGTACGATTACCATTGAAACTGATGGAACAGCACTAGCTTCTATTATTAATAATGCTAGTCCTATCCCTGGGCAGAATGATAATAATTCTATTATAAATAACTCTAGTCAACTTGGAGTTATATTAAATAATCTCTATATCAGCAACAAAGCAGGAAAGGGAATTTACAACAACTACCTGGGAACATTAACATTAACCAACAATACAATAACAGGTAATACGGCTTTTTATGGAGGGGGAATTTACAACGCGGGAACATTAACATTAACCAACAATACAATATCTGATAATACGGCTAATTTGTATGGAGGGGGAATTTACAACTACCAGTGGGGAACATTAACATTAACCAACAATACAATAACAGGTAATAAGGCTGACTTAGGAGGAGGGGGAATTTTCAACAACTACCTGGGAACATTAACATTAACCGACAGTACAATAACAGGTAATACGACTAATAATACGGTTTATGGTTATGGAGGGGGAATTTACAACGCGGGAACATCAACATTGACCAACAGTACAATATCTGGTAATACGGCTAATTTTTATGGAGGGGGAATTTTCAACAGCGGGGGAACATTAACATTAACCGACAGTACAATAACAGGTAATACGACTAATTTTTATGGAGGGGGAATTTTCAACAGCGGGGGAACCTTAACATTAACCGACAGTACAATAACAGGTAATACGACTAATACGGTTTATGGTTATGGAGGGGGAATTTTCAACAACATGCTATCAACATTATTGTTGACCAACAGTACAATATCTGGTAATACAGCTGATTATGGAGGGGGAATTTACAACTGGGGAACATCAACATTAACGAATAACATTCTTACTAACAATAATGCCAACGTAGGTGGTGGTATTTACAATTCGGGTACATGGAGTTCAAATAGTACTATTAGTGGAAATACTGCGAACCAAGTTTGGTATATAGACAAAAACGGAAAATCTACTCTATTCAACACCGAAATTCAAGATCCAAAATATCCAAATATATTTGATATTGGCACTTACACAGCACTCCCACCCACTCCTAATTCTCCACCTAAACCAACGATATCAGTCAGTAATGCGTGGGTCGATGTTCCCGCAGGGACTAATCAAACAAAAGTGCTTAAATTCGAGGTTAAACTATCCTCAGCCTATGATAAACCGATAACCGTTGATTACTATACCCTTGATGGAAGTGCCAATTCAATAGACCCTAACCAATTAAAAGATTTTAACAATGTTGTCAAACAAACCCTCTCCTTTTTCCCAGGACAAACCAGCAAACAAATAGAAATTACTGTTTTAGGAAGTGCGCCTCCTACCGACCAAACCTTTGAAATTTTGGCCAAAGATACCGCTTATCGTAATTGGACAGATACGGACAAAGGCAAAGAAGTAGATAAGATCTATGACTATAGTGACCTGGGTTACGAAGGCTATCGTATCAATAAAGTTTTCAAAGATTCTAGCACAGGATTTGATGCTTTTGGTTTAACTTCTGATGAAAAATTCTTTCTGGTTTTAGCCAATCCCCTTAATGCCAATGAATTTACATCCAATAGCAATAACTTACTGCAAGATATTGCCAATACTTCAGGCGGTAACAATACCGCCGCCTATACTGCTGGACAGAATCTAATCAACCAACTCACCAGCGCAAATCAATCCTATACCTTCACTGATGGCACAATTTATGACCTTGCTAAACCTCCTGTTTTAGCGATTCGGGGTACTGAATTCTCATCTGGTAAAGATTTATTAAGTGATACTGAAACCGAAGGAGTTGGCTATAATCAATTTAATAACAATAAAGCCGCAGTCAATCAATGGCTTTCAGAAGTAACCAATCCTCTAAGCGGATTGACTCTAAAACCTAATATTACAGGACATAGTTTAGGCGGTGCATTAAGTCAGTGGGTAGGGGGTAGTTATACAGGACAACTCGGAAAGATTGTTACTTTCAATAGTCCGGGTATTTCCCAACAACCCGGCATTAATTTTAACGCTACTAATAACTTAGGTGTCACTCATTACATAACCTCGGCCGATGTGGTTAGCATTGCAGGTTCAACATACCTAAATGGACTCTGGAACTTAGACAAATATTCCAAACTAACATCTGCAATTACTTTTGAAAAACATTCAGTTCCCGTCTTAAATCAAACTATTACAAGAACTAATTTGTCAAAGCCGACAGATTTAACCCAGAAAGTTGCCAACGGAAATACCACTGATTTAAGTGATTCCTTGTTTACATATTTTCCTGATGCTGATTATTTTGCTCTTCAAGCAGCCGTTACTCTAATAAGTCCAATTCTGGGTGCAGCTTTAACTTTTCGTGGAACCGTTGAACTGAATCGAAAAGCAATCGGAATTGCCATTGATAGTATTGGAAATATATCCGATGCAGTAAAATCCGCTTACAATGCAGCTAAATCTTGGACTTCAGATGCGTGGGATGCGATTATTGGACAGTCTAAAAAGATTCTTGGTTTATCTCCATCAACTGCAAATCAAAGCAATTCAACGCTAAAGCTTGCATCATCTTTTCTCGACACAAATAGCTATGAAATAGCAACAACAGCTACAGCATCACAGACAATTGATAACTTTTGGAGTGCCATACCTAACTGGGGAGATAACGCTTGGCAAGCTACAACTAAATGGTCAGGAGATGCTTGGAAAAGTATTGATGAATGGACACCCCAAACTTGGCAAGCAACAACAACCTGGACAGCAGCCGATTGGGATAAACCATTCTTTACTATCTCAAATCCGACAATTGTAGAAAACAATTCAGGAACAAACAACCTGATATTTAAAGTTACATTGTCAACCACAAGTACCCAAACAATTACCGTAAATTATGCCACTGCTAATAACACAGCAACAGCAGGAAGCGACTATACAGCCAAAACAGGGACTCTCACCTTTACACCTGGACAAATCAGCCAAGATATTATGATTTCCGTCAATGGTGATACTGCAATTGAACCGGATGAGACTTTCTTGATTAACCTTTCTAATCCTAGCAATGCGCTGATTACAGATAATCAAGGATTAGGAACAATTACTAATGATGATGGTGATAATACCAGTGTCACTCTTGCGGTTTCTCCTAGTAGTGTGACAGAAGACGGGACACAAAACCTTATCTATACCTTCACCCGTTCTGGTGTAACAACCAATGCTTTAACCGTCAATTACACCCTCGGAGGGACAGCTACCCTTAATACCGACTACACTCGTACAGGGACTAACAATACAGTCACCTTCGCTGCTGGTTCATCCACTGCTACCGTAACCGTTGACCCCACTGCTGACACTACAGTTGAAAACAATGAAACCGTCGCTTTAACTCTTGCGACCGGGACAGGTTATACGATAGGTGCGACCACCCCAGTTACTGGGACGATTACTAATGACGATTTCTCCAAACTCTCCATCAATAATATCACCGTAGTGGAAGGTAAAGATAATAATGCCATCCTCACCGTCACAGTTGATAATCCCAATCCGCAACCAATTACCTTCAACTATACCACTGCACCGATTAATGCTACCGCCAATGTAGATTACACTAGCAAAACCGGAACTATCACCATTGCACCCAATACTTCCACCGCTACTATTAGCATTCCCATCCTCAATGATAACCTCAACGAAGCCGATGAAGTCTTCACCGTCACCCTCTCCAATCCGGTTAATGCTACCATCAATCCCGAAGGAGGAATAGGAGAAGTTATCATTACTGATACCTGGCAAAGCAGTCTCACTCGCACCTTACCCAACAATGTCGAAAACCTCAGACTAATTGGCAGTAATAATATTAACGGTACAGGTAACGCTGGTAACAATAATATCACCGGAAATAGTGGCAATAATCAAATCAATGGAGGTGCGGGAATTGATAATTTAACCGGTGGTTTAGGTGCAGATACTTTCATCTTCCAATTTGGCCAATCTACCATATCAACAAGCGATCGTATCACAGATTTTGCCATCAATAGTGATAAAATCGACTTATTAACTCAAGGTGGACTACCCATGAATGCGCCTAGTAGTTTCAGTCGTGCTGCTGATAGCACTGTCAGCACTTTAGACAATTTAATCAATCAAGTATTTACTGATGCCAATGGAGCGACTACAGGTAATCAAGCCTTAGCAGTTAATAGTGCCGCCTTAGTGCAAGTAACAGGGGGTGCAATCGCCGGAACTTACCTCGTTATTAATGATAGCACGGCTGGCTTCCAATCCAGCAATGATTTATTAATAAATATCACCGGATTTACTGGGACTTTACCAGCTTTAGGGAACATTCCAGTGGGTAATTTCTTTATCTAAGTGTCTAAGGCGTAGGGTGCGTATTTGCGGCTATCAATTCCGTCAAAAAACCAAACAACTCAAATCACCTAGAAAACGGATTTCTTCAAGAAACTATTGAGAAACCCGTTTTCTTTGAGAAACCCGTTTTCTGTGCGTATTTGCGGCCATCAATTCGGTCAAAAAACCAAAATTAACAATCCGCCGTAACGCACCACCTCTATTATTAAATCGGTGCGTTACGCTATCGCGCTTCACACCCTACAGGCTAATCTTTGTGTTCTTTGTGTCTCTGTGGTTATGATGAATCAATCAACTCCCAATACTAATCAATCTATTCCCGTAGAGATAATTGCTTCCCGTAATTTCATTGATTGGTTAGAGTCTCAGCAGATTAGTCTGGCTTTTACTACCTATCAAAGTTCTCGACTGATGTTTTTAGGAGTTAACCCTCAAAGGGGGATGTCGGGATTTGAGCGGATATTTGACCGCGCCATGGGTTTATATACTACCCCAGAAAGGATTTATCTTAGTTCCCGCTATCAAATCTGGCAACTAGATAATGTGCTATTATCCAAACAGCTTTATGATGGTTACGATAAACTTTATATTCCCCGCATTAGTTATACTACTGGGGATTTAGATATTCACGATTTGGCAATAGAAAATCTCTCTGAAAGAATTATATTTATCAGTACGATGTTAAATTGTTTGGCGACAGTCAGCGATCGCCATAGTTGTATTCCTCTATGGAAACCATCGTTTATTTCCGCTTTAGTCAATGAAGATCGTTGTCATCTCAATGGTTTAGCTTTGGTAGATGGTAAGGCGCGTTATGTTACCGCTTGTAGTCAATCAGATGTGGTGGATGGGTGGAGAGACAGAAGACAAACTGGCGGTTGTGTCATTGATATTCAGTCTAATGAAGTGATTGCTACTGGTTTATCTATGCCTCATTCTCCCCGATTTTATCAGGGTAAGTTATGGTTATTAAATGCGGGTACGGGTTACTTTGGTTATATTAATCAAAATAAGGGCATTTTTGAGCCTGTTACTTTTTGTCCTGGTTTTCTGCGCGGTTTAGCATTTGTCGGAAATTATGCCATTGTTGGATTATCTAAAAGTCGTGGGGGAGATAAGACTTTTTCGGGGTTAATATTAGATAATAATTTAATGGCTAAAGAAGCAGAACCTCGCTGTGGTCTGCTAATTATTGATTTGAAAACAGGTGAAGTTGTTCACTGGATACGCTTAGAAGGTGAAGTGACTGAACTTTATGATATACAAGTCTTAGAAGGAGTTAAACGTCCCCAAGCTTTAGGATTCCAAAATGATGACATCAGTAAAATTATTACTCTCGATCCTATTTCTCCTTTAGTTGGGGTAAATATAGCAAATAATCAGCCTGATACTTCCCCAGCAGAGACTCTGTATCAGCAAGCATACGCTCTGCAAAAACAGGTTAAGCTTGAAGATGCGATCGCTTTTATGATATTGCTACTTTATCAATTACGGAATCTGCACAACGGATTTTTAATGATGGGGTGCATATTTTAGTTGATTTGATGGGATATATTGATAAAGCGCGGACGCAAATATTGGCTTTAAAACCTGCACCGATTCAAGTTAATTATTTGGTTTATCCGGGGACAATGGGAGCAGATTTTATCGACTATATTATTGGTGATGCCATAGTTACACCACCAGAGTCTGCTGATAATTTTACTGAAAAATTGGTAATTTTACCGGATAGTTATCAGGCTAATGATTATCAACAAATTATATCATCTAAACCTGTTACTCGTTCCCAGTATGGTCTTCCTGAATCGGGTTTTGTCTTTTGTTGTTTCAACCATACCTATAAAATTGAGCCGCAAATATTCACTGTATGGATGCAAATTTTGGCTAATGTTCCAGGTAGTGTGTTATGGTTATTTTCGAGAGTAGCTGAAGCTGAAGCAAATCTACGTCGGGAAGCACAAGCGCGAGGAATTGAGGGTGATCGCTTAATTTTTGCCCATCTCGAACCTAAGCCGGAACATTGGCTCTTTTGGATTTGGTGGGTAAAATGTATTCTAAGATACAGTCCTGCTGGCGAGGGAGTGGAAGGAACCACTCCAGACACAGAGGACACAAAGATCGATCGAGCCTATGTAAGTCGAACATTTGGCGCGGCATCAACTAGCTGATTTATTTCTTGACACTTTATACTATAATGCTCATACTACTGGGAGTGATGCTTTATGGGCAGGTTTACCGATTATAACTTGTCCAGGTACAACTTTTCCTTCCCGTGTTGGTGCTAGTTTACTGACATCTATTGGCCTACCTGAATTAATTACTAAGAATTTAGAGGAGTATAAAAATTTAGCGATTAATTTAGCAAAATCTCCTGATAAATTGCACGAAATTAAACAGAAACTAGACCAAAATCGTCTTACTTATCCGTTATTTGATACCCTTCGTTTTACCCGGAATTTAGAAAAAGCTTATAGGACAATTTGGGATATTTATGCTGCGGGAAAATCACCAGAGATGATCAGGATAGCCAATTGATCACTGGAATTATTAGGGTAAGCGCATCTTATGAGGAATTAAAGCTTATTTTCATAGATTAAATTTACTTGACAAAATGACTTATATGTGTTATTAAATTAAGTCCTAAAATTGAATTACCTTGCTCATTTAACAGCGGACTATAACAAGCAATAACGCCCTGTTCCGGTACAATTGATAATAACGCCCCACTGACTCCCGATTTAGTGGGAAAACCCACCTCAAGGGCGAATTGTTGGGAAGCTTCATAGAGTCCACAATTAGTCATAATTTCTAGAATAATTTCGCCAAAAGGAGCAGCTAAAATCAACTTACCTAAATTAGCAAGATCGGCAATTTTTCCAGATAAACAACAGATTTGATTGTAGGTTTCTAGGGCTAAATAACGATGACTGATATAACCATTTTTTTCTAATTCTAAGCTTAAAGCTTGATTGTGTTCATTAGGATAGGAGTGAACAGACTCAAGCACAGAGTGATCGAGAAATAATTGACAATTACCCATTTCATTTAACCATAAAAGCAAATTTTCACAGCGAGATTCTGGCGTTTCTCCTGCTAATAAATCCGTCAAGGCGATCGCACCACTGTTAATCATAGGATTACGGGGAAAACCGCGATCCTCTTGCAGTTGAGTTAAAGAATTAAAAGGATAACTAGAAGCTTGTTTTCCCACGCGACGAAAAACAGCATCTTCCCCCAAATGAGTTAAAAGATATAATAACAAAAAAGGTTTAATCACACTCATCAAAGGAAAAGTTACAGTTTCATCTCCCCAAGACAAAATCTCCCCCTCAAGACAGTGAATCTGGAGAGCGAAAACCTCGGTATTAACTTGGTTCAAAACCGGTATATAATAGGGAGTCTGACCCTTCCTATCCGATAAATGCACTTCCCCAATCCAAGCTTTTATATCTTCCACCCTTAATCTAGCTAATCGGTTCATTTTTTTAATCCATGTACTCAGTCAAAGAAGCAGAATCTATAATCTTAACTCAAATTCAACCCCAACAAGAAACAGAAAAAGTTTCTCTAGAGGCAGCTTTTGGGCGCATTTTAGCCGAAGATATCAGCAGTGATTTAGACTTTCCCTACTGGGATAATTCCGCAATGGATGGCTATGCTGTCCGCTACGAAGATGTTAAAGACACTAACCCAGAAAATCCCGTTACTCTAAAGATTATCGCCGAAATTCCCGCCGGCAAAGCCCCCGAAAAAATTATTCAACCGGGAGAAACAGCCCGAATATTTACGGGAGCGATGTTACCCGCCGGCAGTGATACGATTATCATGCAGGAAAATACTGACAAAAAAGGGGAGCGGGTGGCGATTCTTATCCCTCCCGAAAAAATAGGTCTTTTCGTGCGTCAACGCGGCACATTCTATCAAGCAGGAAATACCTTATTAAAAGCCGGTATTGCCATTAATTCCCCAGAAATAGCAGTTTTAGTCACGGCACAAGCTACCGAATTAACAGTTTTTTCCCGTCCCAAAGTGGCAATTTTCTCCACGGGAGATGAATTAATTAATCCCGATGAAACCCTCCAAAAAGGTCAAATTATTGACTCAAATCGCTACGCTTTAACGGCATTTGTCGCCAGTTTAGGGGCAATTCCTAAACCTTTAGGTATAATCAAAGATAATCCTGAGCTTCTCAGAGAAACTATCAGAAAAGCCATTAATTCTAGTGCTATCGTCCTTTCCACCGGCGGTGTTTCCGTGGGAGATTACGATTATATCGAGGGAATTTTAGGGGAATTAGGAGCAGAAATTCTAATTCGCAGCGTTGCTATTCAACCGGGTAAACCCTTAACCTTCGCTACTTTTCCTAACGGTTGTATTTACTTTGGTATCCCCGGTAATCCTGTCTCTGCTTTAGTTTCCTGTTGGCGCTTCGTACAAATGGCCATTAAAAAGTTATCGGGATTGACAGATTATCAGAACAAATTTCTGCGAGTTATCACCCGCGATACTCTCAAATCTAAGGGACAAAGAGAAGTTTATCTCTGGGGAAAAATAGAAATTATCGAGGGAGTTTATCAATTTCAACTCGCTTCCGGACAACACAATTCGGCTAATTTAATTAATTTAGCGGGTACTAATGCTTTGGCCATAATTCCCCAGGGTAAAACTACTATACAAGCAGGAGAAACAGTAGAAGTTATGATAGTTTCCTAAAAAAATACCTAACCAAAAATTTGACTAGGTAGCTGGTTATAATTAAATTAAAGATAGATTTTGGGTGTCGATCCCCCCTTGATAAGTAGGGTTGATTCAAGGTAGGGTTGATTCATGAATCAACCCTACCTTCCCTTGATAAGGGGGGTGTCTGATGGTTTTTAACACCTAACTACTTAGGTATCCATCAATTTACTTCTTTGAGTGAAAATGTTGCCAGATAATTTAACCAACACCAATTAATGAAACCTGCAATTTAACATCTTCGCTACCCTTGGATATATCGGCTAATTGACTGATATTTTCTAACTCAATTGCAGGAACAGTTCGTTTAATTAAACCAGTTAAAACTTTACCCGGACCCACTTCGATCGCTTTTTCCGCACCCATATCTGGCAATTTTAACATAATTTCTCGCCAGCGAACCGAGCTAGTCATCTGCCGGATCAGATATTTTTTTAATTGTTCCCCGTCCTGGGTAGGATTGCTCGGATCGACATTAGAAATAACGGGAACTTTTGCAGACCGAAAATTAACTAATTCTAAAATCTGCTGAAACTGAATAGCGGCATTTTCCATCAAGGGAGAGTGAAAAGCACCGGATACTTTTAACGGCATAACCCGCTTAACTTTCACTTGACCTAATACCAAATCCACCGCTTCAGGAGTCCCAGAAATTACCACTTGTTCGGCACTATTATCATTAGCAATAACTACATTTTCCGTCTGATTAACCACTGTCTCTAGACTGGTGCGATCAAATTTCATTAAGGCAGCCATTTTACCACCTTCGGCCGCATCCATCAAACGGGAACGGTTTTGAACTAAATTTAATCCTGTCTCAAAATTAAACACCCTGGCCGCATACAAAGCGGAATATTCACCGAGACTATGACCGGCAACTAGATCGGGAAAATGACCTTTTTCTTGCAACAAATCCGCTAAAATACTCTCCACCACAAATAAACAAGGTTGGGTATAAAGAGTACGAGATAGGGTTTCTTCATCCCCTTGACATTTTTCCAGGACCGACCAACCGAGGATTCTTTCTGCTATTTCTAATCTCTCTTGGCCAAGAGCGCTTTCCGCTAAATCTCCAATCATTCCTAACGCTTGCGATCCTTGTCCCGGGAATATCCACGCTGTTTTCATAAGTTCTTAAAATAAATAGATAGATGTGTTTGGGTCAGTTAAGTAGTTGGACAAAAGTAAAGTTAACTGTGGGGTAAGGAGTCAGTAGTCAGGAGTCAGTAGTCAGTAAGAATTGCGGCAATTTACATTTCTTAAGATAGACAACAGAATTTATGTCCGACTACTGATCAGTAAACAGCAAATCATGTTTCATTATTTACTGTTTACTGTTTACTGAATTAATCTCCCCAACGGAAGATAATCCCACCCCAAGTTAAACCGGCACCAAAGCCAGAAGAAGCAATAATATCACCTTTTTTGACCTTACCACTCCTGACAGCTTCATCGAGGGCTAGAGGAATCGAGGCCGCGGAAGTATTGCCATACTCGCTGAGATTGCTGATCACCTTTTCCGGAGGCAGTTTCAGGCGATCGCTCACCGCATCCATAATTCTTTGATTAGCTTGGTGCAGAACTAACCAATCGATATCACTGGTGGTTAAATTAGCCCGATACAGAGCCTTTTCGATGACCTCTGGCACTTTCGCCACGGCAAAACGATAGACTTCCCGTCCGTTCATCCTTAGGGGCTTATAAGTCCCTTTTTGAACCCTTACCCCCTCCTTAAGGAGCAATTCCTCCCCCTGATAGGCGAGATTGAGAGAACCATTCTGGCTGCCGTCGCTATGGAGTTCAAAGCCGAGAATGTTATCTTTTGTATCATTTGCTTGACAAACGACCGCCCCTGCCCCATCACCAAAGAGGACACAGGTAGCGCGATCGTTCCAATCCACCCAACGGGAAAGAACATCGGCCCCGATAACCAAGACATTGCGGTAAGTACCAGTACGGATAAACTGAGTGGCGGTGACTAATCCCACCAGAAAACCCGAACAGGCGGCGGTGAGATCAAAAGCGATCGCCCGATTGGCCTTGATCTGACTTTGAACTTGGGCGGCGCTACCGAACAGATCATCGGGGGTAGAAGTAGCCAAGAGAATCAGATCGATGTCCTGAGGCGACACCTGAGCCATTTCCAGAGCTTTAATAGCCGCTTGAGCCGCCAATTGACTCAAAGACACCGATTGATCCGCTAAATGGCGTTTACCGATGCCTGTACGACTTTTAATCCACTCATCGGAAGTCTCGACAATTTGGCTGAGTTCTTCATTACTAAGAAATTGCCCTGGTGTGGCCGATCCACATCCAGTTATAGCGACTGCTGCCCCGAATCCGTTCAAAATATTCCCCCTTTTTCAGTTATCAGTGATCAGTTGACAGCTTAATCTTCACCGTTCACCGACAACTCTTTTAATTGATGATGGTGGTCATTGTAGGCTTGAATGCGCTCAGAAACGCGATTATCGACGGCATTTTTCGCCTGTCGGATGGCATTAAAAATGGAAGGCGCTTGGGAACTGCCGTGACTGATCACACAGACCCCATCGACTCCAAATAACAGCGCACCGCCGTGTTCTGCGTGATCCATACGTTGTTTGATCTTTTTAAGATTGGGTTTAATTAAAGCCGTCCCCACTTTACCTTGTATCCCTCTAGGTAATTCCTCTTTGAGAATTTGTAGGATAACTCCTCCCACCGCTTCGGCAAATTTTAACAGGACATTACCGACAAAACCATCACAGACGATCACATCGAATTGTCCCGATAGCACATCCCGGCCCTCAGCATTGCCGATAAAGGGAATTTGCTGGTTATTTTCTAATAATTCGTAGGTTTTTAGGGCGAGATCGTTACCTTTGCTGGGTTCTTCGCCGATATTGAGCAAACCGACTTTTGGATCTTCAACCCCCATAACGTATTTACTGTAAATTGTCCCCATTAGGGCAAACTGCTCTAAATATTTGGGTTTACAGTCCACATTCGCCCCAACATCGAGGATAATCACCGATTTACCCGCCAACATCGTCGGCAGCACCGCACCGATCGCCGGGCGATCGATTCCTTTTAAACGACCCAAACGCAGTAACGCCGCCGCCATGGCTGCCCCGGAGTGACCGGCGGACACCACCGCATCGGCGCGATTTTGTTTGACTAAATCCATGGCCACATTAATCGAGGCCGCTGGTTTGCGACGGATAGCGGTGATCGGCTCTTCGTCCATGGCCACCACTTCCTCTGCGTGGACGATCGTGAGATTCTTGGGACGGGGATGATGCTGGAAATAAGCCTCAATCCGTTCAGAATCGCCGACTAATAATACTTCTACATCTAATTCTTCGGAAGCTCGCATCGATCCCGCGATAATCTCGTTGGGAGCGTAGTCACCTCCCATCGCATCTACCGCGATTCTTGCCCGATTTAATGCCGTTTCTGCCATTGAGTCAGTGGGATAGAAATCTTTAATAAGTTGAGCGGCAGCTCTTGACAAAAGCTGGCCGATCGAGGATTAGTGTTTTCTGATCGAGCAATTGTTAAAAATTACCAATCATTTCTATACAATAAGGCATCATTGCGATTAAGGAAAAGATGTTCTCAGTTTTTAATTTGGCAGTTTTCGGCTTTCTCTTGGGTTGGTTGGGGGGGCAATCCCAACCGATCGCCAATATTCCCCTAATTTCTTGGCAAAATCAGCCTATTTTTGACCTTCCCACCGCTCCCGATCCCCGGGTAGCGGCGATCGTCGCCGATTATCTGCAAGACTTGACTAAAAAAGGTTTAAACTCTAGTCAACAACGGGTCTTAATTGAGACGGAATGGGCTGATTTAGCTGATCATCAGGGTAATCTGCCCGCTTCGGGGGCTTCTTTGACTAAAATCGCCACTACTCTCGCCGCCGTGGAAACCTGGCCTCTCGATCATCGTTTTGCTACTCGTTTTTACAGCACGGGAGAGGTAAAAAACGGGGTGTTAGAGGGAGATTTAATTATTGAAGGGGAAGGGGATCCTCTTTTTGTCTGGGAAGAAGCGATCGCAGTGGGCAATGGCCTCGATCAATTAGGCATCCGTCAGGTCAAAGGCGATCTGATCATTACGGGTCAATTCGCCATGAATTTTCAAACCGATCCCCTCAAAGCGGGAGAATTGCTAAAAATTGGGCTTGATCAATCGAAATGGTCAAAAGAAACCCAAAAAGCTTTTCAGAGCCTTCCTAGCGGCACACAAGCACCACAGGTAAAGATTTTGGGCATGGTTCGAGCCAGTCAAATTCGCCCCGAAAATGCCCGATTATTATTGCGTCATCAGTCCTTAACTTTAACGGAACTGTTGCGTCAGATGAATATTTATAGTAATAACGTCATGTCAGAAATGTTAGCGGAGTTGCTCGGTGGCCCGGCGGCAGTGGACGCAATTAATACTAAAATTACTGGGGTAGGAGCGGAGGAAATTCAATTAATTAATGGTTCGGGATTGGGGGTAGAAAATCGCTTGTCTCCCCGGGCAGTTATTGAGATTCTCAAGGCCTTGGATCGCAAGTTAGCCAATCAACCGATACAAGTCGCCGATTTATTTCCGGTGGGGGGACGCGATACCAAAGGAACTATGCAGTGGCGCGCCATTCCCAAAGGAGTGATGATTAAAACTGGAACTTTGGCCCAAGTTAGTGCTTTAGCCGGAGAAATTCCCACCCAAGAAAGGGGTAAAGTTTGGTTTGTGATTATGAATGCCGGTAGTGGCAATATCGAGGGATTCAGAAATCAGCAGGATCGGGTGTTACAAGCTTTAGATCAACACTGGCAAATTCTCCCGGAAGCGACTAAAGGATCGATTCCGCCAAGGGCCTTTTTAGGTGATCCCAGTCGGGTAAGTCAAGGTTTCTAAGGGGTTGATATCAACTTGACAATCAAATTTAGTTTGGTGGGGAGGAACTTTGAGAAGGTTTTGGACTTACTTTTCTGGAGAAGCTGACTACTTTTCTGCCACTCTCTCCTTGCCTTTGCTGCCAATCGGCAAACATCGTATCTAAATCATAATTAAAATATTTTGCGTGTTCTTCTCGAAATTTATGAATCTCGTCTAAAATTTCATCTTGCCACATCGTTGTTATCTCCTAAGAGTTCATAGGGAGTACAAATCACGGGTAACTCATATCCCATGTCCAAACTGATTTCTGCTAACTTTTTTTGAATTTGAGCGTTAGCAATATGCTTACAGTTCCATGTTAGCAAATAATTTAATCCGTGAACGGTAGCCGCAGCAATATGGACAGCATCATCAGAAGCTTTAGCTGGAAGATTGCTTCTGATTAGGAACTGTGCTGCCAAGTTTTTTACATTCTGATTGAGGTCAACTAAAGGCAATTCATAAAGAAGTTCTAATCGTTTGAAGGCAATTTCTGCATCTCCCTTGGCTACTTCATCTAAAACAACCTGTGAAATGTAGAGAACAAAGCTATTACGGCGATTTTGCCACCAATCCCGTGTGGTTTCGATATTGCCAGCAATAATCAGGTTTTTAGTAGACCTAGCTGTCAGATAACCAATAACGCTGGTTTCAATGTAGACACTTTCCTTCATTATACTTTATAAAGCTTGTTTATTCTTAATAATACAGTATTTAAGCTCTATTTTGAGGTTTTATAGAACAATTATCGTATAATTCTACCTCTAATACGGTCTAAGATAGTTTGAGCGCACGTTTATGCGAGATATCGATAAGTTTTTGTCCATAGCTGTAGCCAATCAAGGATTTTAGGACTTGCATATATCCTATTTAGATATTACTATGTCCAAATAGGACGTTATCATGTCATTTCTGATTTTAGTGGAGTCAAATAAATACTTATGTTTAGCTATATGTTTTGGAACAATAAGGGTGGAACAGGCAAGACTAGCTTGGCATTTCAGGTTATTTGTCGATATGCCTATAGAAATCTTGGACAACGCATACTTGCAATCGATGTATGTCCCCAAGCTAATCTCTCAGAACTTTTACTAGGAGGATTAACTAACGGTGGTAGCAAAAACTTGTTAGAACGTCAGGGATTAGTACCTCGTTGTAGTATTGGTGGTTATTTTCAATTGCGCCTGCCTTCTCCATTTGCCGTACCCGATTTTTCAGTGAGGGATTTCTTAACCAGGCCTGCCGAGTATAATTCAAACATCCCAGAGAACATAGATTTGTTTGCAGGAGATCCATTGCTTGAACTACAAGCTAATGCAATAAATACCTTAGCGAATACACAAATTCCTGGTACTGATACATGGGTTACAGTAATTGATTGGATTAAAGATGCTATTGAGCAAGTGAGAGATCAATATGATATAGTATTCATTGATGCTAATCCAAGTTTTTCTATTTACACCCAAATTGCTTTATCAACTGCACACCGAATAATATTACCAGTTATGGCAGATGATTCTTCAAGAAGGGCAATCCAGAATGCCTTCTCTCTCATATATGGGTTAAAACTACCTTCCGATATATATTCAAAATATGCTTTTGCCACCAAATTAAAACAGGCGGATCGTTCGTTACCAAAAGTACATATAATTGCTAAAAATCGCATTACCCAATATATGGGGCCAGCCTCTGCCTATGCTGCTGTTTTACGTTCAATAGAGAAAGATGTATCAAATTTAATTAAGTTAGAACCTAGTATTTTTACTTTTAACAATGTTACAGATGGTGTAGTAGAAATTAGAGATTTCCAAACAACAGGAGTTGTTGCTTTTGCCAGAGGTTGTCCTTTTTATAAGCAACCCTTTGGCAAGTTACATATTGATGGTCATAGAGTTCAAGTTAAGGAGGATTATAGGGACAAGTGTATTGATGCAATTGATACCCTTGTAGACAAATTATAGCCGTTCTCATAGCACACATTCTACGAGTTCGCGGGGAGTACAAAAAATTTCCCTAGCGCACTTCCCCGATTTCTTCTTGCCGTGAGACAGTCGATCGAGTGTTCTCGTAACCCGCCTATCTCTCTTTTGTCACTCTCGGAGACGGCGATCCCCCAACACTTGATGAAATGGTTATTCCGGCGATCAGACCTCAAAATAGATTTCTTAATAGAAAATAATTGGGTCGCTAACCGATCCTACAAACTCAAAGGATGCGTGGTTAAACGCATCCAGAAATTTTTAAGGATAAAAACACATTTGCGGCAAACCAAGGGATTCTTCCCAACCCATCATGAGATTGAGACATTGTACCGCTTGTCCCGATTGTCCCTTAACTAAATTATCGATCGCTGACATCACTATCACTCGATCGGTTCTCGGATCCACTTCAATACCGAGATAACATAAATTAGTACCACAGGCCCATTTAGTTTGCGGATAGACTCCCCCCGGTAGGATTTTGACAAAGGGAGAAGCGCGATAAAAAGCATTGTAGATAGTGATCAAATCATCCCGCACCAGATTGGGATCCCGCAGTGTTGCATAGACTGTGGACAGGATACCCCGAACCATGGGCATTAAATGGGGAGTAAACTGGACGCGCACCTCATGACCGGCTAAATCACCGCAAATCTGCTCAATTTCGGGAGTATGACGGTGTTTTCCCGCTACATTATAGGCCCCGATCGAACTATCTGCTTCTGCCAATAACATATTAATCTTAGCTTGTCTTCCCCCTCCCGAAGTTCCCGATTTGGCATCGATAATCGTGGTTTCCGGGATAATTAAACCCTGTTTTAACAGGGGAGAAATCGCCATTAAACTAGCAGTAGGATAACATCCGGGGCAACCGATCAAAGAGGCATTTTTAATATCTTCCCGATAAAGTTCTGGTAAACCGTACACAGCCGTAGATGCGATCGCTTGATCCTGACGTTCCTTGCCATACCATTTACTATAGGTTTCTAGGCTAGTAAAACGATAATCTGCCGACAGATCCAAAACTTTACACCCTTTGGCGATCAAAGGAGGGGCTAAATCACAGGCTAAACCATTGGGTAAACCCAAGAAAACCACTTGACAACGGGAGGCAATTATCTCCAAATCGATCGCCTCCACATTAAGATTAATGCTATGACCGAGATGGGGATATAAATCACTGTAGGGTTTACCGGCGCTACTATCGCCCCCCAGATAGACTAATTCTACCAAGGGATGTTCTTTGAGCAAACGTACCAACTGTACGCCACCATATCCCGAAGCGCCGACAATACCCACTGAAACCTTCTGTTCTTGTGTCATTTCCCTTATTCCTAAAAATTCTTATCGTTAATATAACGCTTTGCTATGGCTGAATTTTAGCCTAATCAGCAGGATTTAAATCAAAAAACTTCCTTTAAAAATCTAGTATCTCGGCCGGGTTGTCCATAAACCGTCAATTTCTCTTGATCAATAGGCGGTTATCTTAATGATGAGGTACGAAGTTTTCGTTTGAGGGAATCTGGGCTCTTCTAGACTTTGTGTGATAATTTTTGCTTATGGAGTCGTGAAATGCTTATTGGGCAAGACTTTTAGGGCTATTTTGCGGAAGAAACCATCAGTATAGACCTCGTTTCCACACAGAAACCAGAAGAGCCGAATCTGTCATCGGGAGATAAGGCCAAATTAGTTTAAACTTCATCCTTAGGAGAAAACCTGTAATTCAATCCCCCATCTTTACAATTTTGATCGCACCGTAAATTCATAATCTCCTCCCGGTTCTAATTGATAATCGTAGCGTTCTAAAAACCGATTCAAGGGTTCAAAAATCAAAGCCCTACCTAGGGAAGGTTGTACTAATAACTTGCCTTGAAGAAAATGCCATTGAAAACGCCATTGATATTGTTCCGTCCGCACTTCTCCCTCTAATTTCCCCGTTTGCCAAGATTGCTTAATTATCCGCACATAAGCCGTGCTTTCTGGTCGATTGCCGCCACTCACCTGAACCCTACCTATAGATTAAATATCAAACATTAAGATAGCGAATTAATCCTTGTTTGTCATTACTTGAGCTAATTTTCTCGACTTTATTCTGGGGAAGTGACTTCATTAACCTTAGAAACCAAGACATTTAATTGAAAAGGTCGCCCCATTTCCTTAGTAATGAATTCTTCCAACAATTCCACCTGTCTGGGAGTAATGCTTTCCGCAGTTCTTACTACTAATCTCACCCGGGGAGGTTGCTTGAGCCAATTAATCGAAGATTCCAATAATTCAGCCCGTTGAAAAGTAATCGTTCGTTGTAATAAAGCTTTTTTGATCAGCCTTTCTAAGCGAGCTTGATTGGCGAGAGTTGCAAAACTTATTCCTAAGGGAATTAGCAAAACTGCTGTCAGGATAGAAGTCAAAAGTAGAGCGTTACGCGCCCGATGAAAATTAGAATAACCTGCCAGCAAAAAGACCAACAAACAGGAGAGAGCAATGCCTAATAAATTGGTAATATATAATAGAGTTGCCCCCCAACTTAGGACCCAATTGCCTTGGGATAATCCTAAACCAATCGTGCAAACTGGTGGCATTAAAGCTACGGCGATCGCTGTTCCCGCTAAAGTACCTGAAATTTTCGGTTCTATTTTGGCATAACCACTGATTGCCCCCGCAGTAATTGCTACTCCTAAATCTAAAAGATTCGGTTGAGAACGGGCTTGAATTTCACTACCAAATTCAGAAATTCCGATCAATAATCCTAGGAACCAAGCTATCGCTAAAGCGATGATCGTACCGACTAAAATCGCCAAGGCTGACTTACGAATTAATCGCCAACTGCCAATTAAACCCCCAAAAGCCAGACTACGAATCGGCAACATCAAAGGGGCAATAATCATCGCCCCAATAATCACGGCTGCACTATTGGCAACTAAGCCAAAAGTAGCGATCGCACAAGAACTAACAATCAAAGCTAGATAGGGAAAATCGAGGGACGCTTCTGCCCATAAATCGCGCCACATGGCCCGCGATTGTTGCCAGGTCAAGGGTTTTCTTGGGAACCACGAGTAGGGCCGTTCTTTTCTCGTCATTGTGCTGAGGAAGATTGACTTTTCTTTTATTTATAGCTTTTTTTCTCTAATCAATGTATATTTGTATCATTTTCTTTAACTAATCTTACGTTTTTTTCTTCGCCTCGATCGATGAAACCTCCTGACCAATTTGCTAAAAACTATCTGGAAGAATTATTATCGCCCCTAGGCCGGGTAGAAATTAGCAAAGAAATTACCGACGAAACCCGACAAATTGATCTATTTTTTTCGCCTCATCCAGATCGGCAGATAACTGTCGATAATCTCGGATTATTAGGTCAAATTGCCCTAAATAGCGCTCTCCTAGAACCCGATCGTAATTCTCCCACTCGTGCCGATGTGCGTAATTGTCTCTCGAAATTAACCGCCGTTTTTGCTGAACTATAGCGACAGGCCAAACGAGAAAATAGCCCCTACAATCAGGAAAATTTGCCCCGTTTATGGATTCTTGCTCCTCTGGTTAGTGAGACTATAGTGAACGGTTTTGGGGCGGCCTTAGACCCGAATTGGCCCGAAGGGGTCTATTTCTTGCCTCCTTTGCAGCGCACGGCTATTATTAATCGAACCCGCCCGCGAGGACTTATTTAAGCGTTTTTGTTATCTAACTCCCCAGTAGATGGGAGAGGGGAAATGGGAGAGGGGAGAGGGAAGAAAAAAGCTGACACTGATGACTGATAACTGATGACTGATAACTGACTTCTAACCCAATGTGCGCCAAAGATAAGCAAAAATTATTTATTGACTCCAAAAACTTGAGAATATTTAAATTAACATTTCGCAATATTTACAAATTCTTAAGAATTAATTGAGAAAGATTTTTATTTAACAACGATGTTGCAATGGTTACAGCGATTTGATAGAATTTCACAGTGGGTTATTCTGTGCTTTTTTGGACAGCAAGGGTTTCAACCCTTGCTACACCTACAGGGTGATCCAAATTGAGACGGGTAAATTGGTCAATTTCACCCACAACGATGATCTTTTTTTTGTGTAGTTTTATTGCAAAGAAAAAGTTTTTTTGACAAAAAGCACAAAGTATGCAGTAGTAGTTATGGCAGAGTGGGGGTTGGGGAAGTGGGGGAATTTCAACTAAAACCCTAAAACCCCAACACCCTATCACCCGACCACCGATCAATGAATTTACCGTTTAGCGGCAACAATGGCAAAAACGGTGGTATGGGGATCATCTTTTAAAGTCACCCCTTCCGGCATTTTTAAATCACCCACGAGCAGGGATTGCCCCACACCGATGCCTGACACATCAAATTCGATCACTTCTGGGATATTATCGGCAATACAGGAGACATTAACTTCGTTAACGAACTGTTCGATTAAACCGCCCTGTTTAGTTCCGATCGCTTCTCCAATGGCTTTAATGGGAACGACGATATCGAGCTTACCGTGGGCAGATACCGAGAAGAAACTGAGGTGATAGAGATTTCTTTTCCAGGGATGAGATTGTACCTCTTGGATCAAAGCTTTTCCCGTCCAGGGCATTTCCGGGACATTCACATCCACCAGGGTATTATTTACCGAGGCCTTTTTAAGCAGGGTTAAGGCCGCTTTTTCTCCCACCACCAGAGAAACCGATTCCGTGCCGTTGTGGCCATAGAGAACCGCCGGGATCAAACCCTGACGACGTAGGGCCCGGGGGTTAATATTTTCGGGTCTTTTTTGACATTCAACGCTAACTTGCATAGTTGACTAATCCTCTTTAGCAATGATTTAAAATTCGTGATTATCCCAAGGTGAGCCATTTTCGTCCAAAAGAGCGCGTTTGGGTCCGTGAATGGGGTCTTCAACGATAATAGTTTGGTCGCGACTAGCTCCTAGGGAGATAATAGCGATCGGTACTTCCATGATCGCCCCTAGGAACTTTAGATAATCGAGGGCCTGTTTAGGCAGGTCTTCCAGACTCCGACAATCGCTGGTGGGTTGTTGCCACCCCGGCATCGTTCGGTAAATCGGTTGACAACGGGCGAATTCCACCGCACTACTGGGCAAATGGCGACAGGTTTTGCCGTCCAATTCGTAGGCAACACAGACCTTGATTTCCTCTAGGGTATCGAGAACATCTAATTTGGTGATCGCTAGACAGTCTAAACCATTGATTCGCACCGCATAACGACCGATAACCGCATCAAACCAACCACAGCGACGACGACGGCCGGTGGTGGTCCCGAATTCCGCCCCACGATCGCATAATAACTGCTCGATCTCCCCCTCTAATTCCGTCGGAAATGGACCTTCACCTACCCTAGTGGTGTAAGCTTTGGCCACACCGATCACTCGATCGATTACCGTCGGACCAATGCCAGAACCCACACAAGCACCCCCAGCGATCGGATTGGAGGAGGTAACGTAGGGATAGGTTCCGTGATCGAGGTCGAGTAGGGTGCCTTGGGCCCCTTCAAAAAGAATATTCTTACGCTTGCGGATTGCTTCGTAGATTTTTAAGGAACTATCGACCACATGGGGACGCAGTTTCTCGGCATATTCTAGATATTCCTCGATCACCGTCTTCGCATCTAAAGGCGGTAAGTTATATAACTTTTCTAAAATGACGTTTTTATAATTGGTCGTCCATTCTAGTTTTTGCCGCAGATTCTCGGTATTGATCAAGTCGATGACTCGAATACCGATGCGCTCGGATTTGTCGGCATAGGTGGGGCCGATACCCCTTCCCGTGGTGCCGATTTTATATTTACCCCGTTTTTCCTCGGCTGCTTGATCGAGCAGCCGGTGATAGGGCATAGTGACATGAGCCGTTTGCGAGATATAGAGATTGTCGGTGGTAACATTGAGGGCGTGTAATTGCGCCATCTCTTTGAGTAACACCGAGGGATCTATGACTGTTCCTGAGCCGATTATACATTCCGTATCTGGGTAGAGAATCCCGGAGGGAATTAGATGGAGTTTGAACGTTTGATCATCGACGACGACGGTATGACCCGCATTTACGCCGCCTTGAGAACGCACCACCACATCCGCCGATCGACTCAGCAGATCCGTGATTTTTCCTTTTCCTTCGTCGCCCCACTGAGCGCCGATTACAATAACGTTAGCCAAGGTATTTTAGTCTAGCTAAAGTTCACACAAACTACTATTATCCCTCTTGGCGAATACAACTGTCAAGTTATCTCTCTTAGCTAATTGTGGGGAGAAGGCGAGGGGAAAACTCGCCTATTTTCAGGGTTTATTGACCTTCCCGACTGATTTGACGCTCGATAGTTTCGATAGCGGCATTTAATCCCGCTAGACGGGTTTCGAGGTCATCGCGCATCCATTTGAGGAATGTTAATTTACGCTCTTGACATTCTTGGCGGGAAGTGCTGCCACAAGTGTTGAAGAAGAAGGGAAACATAGACTAAGAGGCCTGCTATAACTCTACGTCTCCTATCTTGACGAAAATTTTTAAAAAAGTCTAACCGTTAAGTCGCCATAATAACCACAGACCTAACCCAAAACCGAAAAAGTTAGGCAGCCAGGCAGCTAGGAAGGGGGAAAGGGTGGCGGTTAGTCCTAAGCTGCCGACAAGGAAGTTTAAAAGATAGTAGAGGAAAACAATGGCGACACTGAGACCGAAACTGGTTCCCCGACTGATTCTTTGCGGTAGAGAACCCAAGGCACAACCTATGGTAGCAAAGACCATACAGACAAAGGGAAAGGCGATTTTTTGCTGGATTCGCACTTGAAAAAACCTGACTCTTTTCTCATCGCCACTGAGTTTGAGCAGTTGCACATATTCGATCGCCTGTGGTATGTTCATCTCGTAGGGATCGCGGCTTTGACGAGCAAAATCGAAAGCAGAGCGAGATAAAGCGATTTTTTCGGCTTTAAAGGGGATAACTTGGCTATAGGAGGCGTTAGGGGGGGTTAATTCATAGATAATGCCGTTAAAAAAGTCCCAGACGTTATCGACGGCATTCCAACGGGCCGAATCGGCGATAATAATTTGATTTAATTCTTGTTTTAGCCAACGAATAACGGTGACGGTTTTCATCTTTTCTCCGTCAAATTGTTCAGCATAAAATAAACTTATTAAATTGCGATTAATCGTACCATTTTCTAGGGTTTTTATTTCATAATCGGGATAATAAAAGTCTTTGTTTTTCCAAAAGTTTGCTTCCTTATTAATTTTCTGCACTAAAATTTCTGTAGCTCGATAATTAGCATTAGGAACCACATATTCGTTTAATAAAAATGTCACAACTGTAACTATTAAACTCAGGCAAAAAGTGGGTATAAAAAGACGATAAAGAGTGACTCCACAGCTTTGCAGGGCAACGGTTTCACTATCACTACTTAAACGACCGTAGGTGATTAAAGTGGCCAGTAAAAGAGAAACTGGTAGGGAATAAGTGACAAATTCTGGCACTTTTAACAGGAGAATTTCTAGGGCCGAAGCGAGGGGTAGATTCGCATCAACTACCTGATTAGCTAAATCGGAAAGATTCCCGATCGCTACTCCCAAAGAGGCAAATAAACCAACACTAAATAAAAATGGGGGTAGTAGTTGGCTGATCAGATAGCGATCAATGAGGGCAATACCTCTATTTACCCAGTAAGAAATCTTTTTCTTAATCATTGATTTTGGTTAACTCACTCCTATTTCATCCCATTTCCTAACCCGCAGCCGTCTTGCTTACACCTTCGGTTAGCCTATCATATTTTGTCTTTGACGAAAAACACCGCCGGAAGTTGTATGATTGCGGGGAGAGTGGACAGAAATAAGGATTTGGGTGAGTGTAGATAATTTTTCTGTTCCTATTCCCCGATCATCCCCAGGTGAATTATGCTGCTGAACTGGCAAACTTTTACTATTCATAAACGAGTACCTTTAACAATTAGTCGCGGCACTACCAGCGAAAATACTAATATCTGGCTGAAAATTAGCGAGGAAAATATCGAAGGGTGGGGAGAGGCATCCCCTTTTGATATTACCAGCGAGGAGAAAAAACCCGATAAAATCCTGCAAGAATTAAACTCGATCGCTCCTATTTTACAATCTTTTCACCCCTGTCAACGCCAAGAAATTGAAAAAATTTTATGGCAAAATCAGATATCTTCGGCTACTCGTGCCGCTATTGACACGGCACTGCACGACTGGTTAGGCAAAAAAGCTAATTTACCTCTCTGGCAAATTTTTGGACTCGATCGCTCTTTAATTCCGCCGGTTTCTGTTACTATCGGTTTAAATTCTCCAGAAAATGTGGGGAAGAGGGTGTTAGATTGGCTAGAAATTGGCGATTTTAGCTTATTAAAAGTCAAATTAGGCTCACCGGACGGTATAGAAGCCGATCGAGCTATAATTCTGGCTATTAAAGAAATTGTCCCCCATTTGCCCCTAACTGTCGATGCTAACGGTGGTTGGAAATTTAGCGATGCGGTGAAAATGTGCCAATGGTTAGAGGAAAAAGGCGTTATTTATGTGGAACAACCCCTATCCGTTGGACAAGAACGAGATTTAATTGATTTATACCAAAAATCGCCCCTACCTATCTTCGTCGATGAAAGCTGTTTTTCTAGTCAAGATATCCCGAAACTGGCCGATCGAGTCCACGGCATTAATATTAAACTAATGAAAGCTGGTGGATTAGCCGAAGTACAGAGAATGATTCATATTGCCCAAGCTTGCCGACTGCAAATTATGTTCGGATGTTACTCTGACAGCAGTTTAGCCAATACTGCCCTAGCACATCTTGGGCCGCTTGTCAACTATCTTGACCTAGATAGTCATTTAAATTTACGCGATGATCCCTTTACGGGTTTAAGCTTGGAAAGGGGACGTTTACAAACAAATAATTTGCCCGGTTTGGGTGTTAGTTTACGGACAAAAGATGACTAATTATTTGACTGCTGACAAGAAAGTAGCGATTCTTCTCCACGAAGGAATCAAAGGAACTCGCGGCAAAACCGGATTAAGTTATCTGCGTTACGGGAAAGCGCAGGTAGTGGCGATTATTGACGCAGAAACTGCCGGCAGCGCCTTAAAAGAAGTGGCCGGAATCGATCGCCCCTTGCCGATTGTTGCTAGTGTTAGGGAAGCTTTAACCTATCATCCCGATACTCTGTTAATTGGCATCGCACCTTCAGGAGGCATTTTACCACCCCATTGGCTAGAAGAAATCAAAGAGGGGGTAAAAGCAGGGTTATCCCTGGTTAATGGTCTCCATACACCCCTAAAACCCCTGTTTACTCAGCTTAACCCGGATCAATGGATTTGGGATATCCGTCTGGAACCCCAAGGCTTAAAAATCGGGCAAGCGCGGGCGAAAAATTTAAATTGTCAGAGAATCTTAACAGTGGGGACGGATATGAGTGTGGGCAAAATGTCCACTAGCATCGAATTACACCGAGCAGCCCAAGAAAAAGGGCTAAAATCGCAATTTTTAGCCACTGGACAGGGGGGAATTATGATCGCAGGGAAAGGTGTACCCTTGGATGCGGTGCGCGTCGATTATGCTGCTGGTGCGATCGAGGCTTTGGTGTTAGAATCGGCGGAAAATAACGATATTTTGTTTATTGAGGGTCAAGGCTCGCTATTACACCCCGGATCCACTGCTACCTTGCCCTTAATGCGTGGCAGTCAACCGACGGGGTTAATTCTCGTCCATCGCGCTGGACAAATTCATATCAAGGATTTACCCGATATTCTCATCCCTCCCCTAACAGAAGTGATTAAACTCTACGAAATGACTGCCAGCGCTGGGGGAAGTTTCGGGGAGGTGAAGGTAAAAGGGATTAGTTTAAATACTTTTCATCTTAGTCCGGAGGCGGCAGTTAAAGCTATAGAAACTGTGCAGGAGGAAACGGGGTTATTTTGTACCGATGTTGTCCGTTTTGGCGGTCAAGGGTTATTATCAGTGATCAGTGATCAGTAAACAGTGATCAGTTAATGACTCCTGTTATCCTAAAAACGGCGATAGATGGGGAGTTTTGCCTTGCTAAATCAGCAAATAGGGATAAAATCAAAACAAATTAGTTTTTCGGCGACCATATCATGTTAACCCCATCGGATAGTAAATTATCTAAGCAGCAGCAGATTCTCTCGGCTGTTTCCGAAGAGGAACAGCTTAAACAGCAACGGATTCAGGAAGTGCTATTGTTAATAGATAGTTTATTCCAAAGAGAGGAAACGACTTTTAGGATTATCATCGACTGTCTTTACGATGTGGGTTCGTTAAATTTAATTAATAAAAAGTTTCATAGTCGTTACTTAAATTTTATCATGAAAGCGATCGCTCGTTTTTCTAAGCCTATATTCAGAATTTATGCTCTCTATTGGGTGAAAAAAAATAGCCCCAAATTAATTACTAATTGGTTGGCTAGTAAGGTTAAATTCTAGCCAAGGATAAACCCCAGAGACAGTGATCAGTAAACAGTAAACAGTGACTAATCACTAACCACTGATAACTGATACAGCGTTTCTCATCAAGATGAAGTATAGGCTAATCTGATCCTGTCTCCTGACTCCCCAAAACAAAGACTTCGTACCTCACTATTAAGATATAGGGACTAAATTTGCACCTGTCTGAGATGACGACGGGGATCGGTGGTACGCTGAGATTTAATTTTCTCGTATAATTCCCGTTCGATCGCCGTTAATTCTTTGGGAGTATCGATGACAATTTTGACTAATTGATCGCCGCGTTGTCCTTTATTATCGATCCAACCTTTGCCTCGTAAGCGCAGGGATTGACCAGAACGAATACCGGCGGGAACTTTTACCGTCACCAGGCCATCGGGGGTAGGAACTTCGATCGCTGTGCCTAAAACCGCCTCATCGGGAGTAATCGGGACTTCACAGGTTAAATTATCGCCTTCAAAAGTAAAGAAAGGATGGGGTTCTAATTCCACATCGAGAAATAGATCTCCCCGTTGTTTACTCAAGGGATCGATTAGTCCTTTACCCCGTACCCGGAGACGATTACCGGTTTTGCTTCCTGGGGGGATTTTGATATCGATCATTTCTCCGGCTAAATTAACCCGTTTTTGTACTCCTCGTAAAGCTTCCGCAAAAGTCAGACGCAGTTTAGTGGTGGAGATACCAGAAGTGACGGATTGCGGTGCAGTACGAGCGCCGGCAAAGTCGTTAAAATTGCTAAAATCGCCAAATCCTCCCCCCGGAGTACCGTAGGGATGGGAACGGGGGCGAGTACCGCCGGGGTGGCCCATGCGACCGAGCAGTTCATTGATAAAATCATCAAAGGTGCTGTACTGGCTAAAGTCAAAACCGTCGGAACCGAAGTCAACCCCCCCATTGCCACCCGGCCAATTTGATCGCCCGGCCTGTTGCCAATATTGTCCAAATTGATCGTATTTTTGGCGTTTTTCGCTATCGGAGAGGACTTCGTAAGCTTCGCTAATTTCTTTAAAACGCTCTTCGGCGCTTTTATCGTTAGGATTGCGATCGGGATGATATTTGACAGCTAATTTACGAAAAGCTTTTTTAATTTCTTCAGCGCTGGCAGTTTTACCTACTCCCAGAACGGCATAATAATCTTTATAATCTGCGGCAGGCATTGATGCGCTATCTCCTTAGCAATGGGGATTCAGTCGGGATATTCCTAATCTAACTTAATTTTATCGTTGATCACTGAAAGGGGAATTGCCGACGACGACGATACCAAGTTCCCACACCTACTAACACAGCAATGAGGGTAAAAGCCACCATTAGGGGCAATATATCGCCTTTTCCCAAAGATTTTAAACCCGCACCCATCATGACAAAGGGTAAAATTCCGGGGACAGTGCCTAATAAAGTACCGATGAAATAATCGCGAAAACGGATAGAAGTTAATCCCGCAACAAAGTTAACGATACCATAGGGAATAATCGGTAATAGACGGATAGCAAACATATAAAATAGGCCACCTTGCTGCATTTCTGCATCGATCGCTTGCCATTTTCCCTGAAATTTTTTGGCGGTATATTCCCGGCCAATAGTACGAGTAAAAGCAAAGGCAACTATAGCGGCCACCAAAGCGGCGATCGTTGTCCAAACTGTTCCCATAACTACCCCAAAGATCGCGCCACCACTGAGGTTTAAGGGGGTAGAAGGCAGAATTAAAATTGTCCCGATCGTATAGAGAATAATATACAAAATGGGGGCCATAATTCCCATTTGTTTTAACCAGATCTGTAATTGTTGGGAGTCGATACCACCGATCAGATAAACTCCGATCGCCGTGGCGATAATACAAATTACGGTTAGGATAATAACACTACTTTTAGTTTTAGACATTTAACGGCAATTTTGGGCTAAGTGCGGGTGGCAAAACTGAGATGTAACAGGGGTTTATATTTCCCTATTGCCAAAAATATAGCAGAAATTAGCATAGGATCGATCTCGATCTCAATATTAGTGGGCTGCCCTATCTGTCCCCAAATTACCCCCGATATCGGTGTGGATAGTTCAGTTAATCTCCTCGCAAACCACGATCGAAAAACCATTAACTTTATAGTTATCGGCAATTACTGCTCCTTGCTCCACAGACCAACAATTATAATTGGTTTCTGCCCAAGCTGCCGTGTCAATAATTCTTACCCAACGATAATTATTGCATGGGGAGGGAAGACGAAAATCCACTGGCAGATAATACATATTAATTAACAGCAAAAAATCGTGATCACCGACGGCACTACCATCAATTAAAAACCAAATACAGCGATCATCAGCAGTTAAATCGCTAACACCATCGGTTTTCTTAAATAAATAGGTGACATCATTGCCCGCATCGAGAACCATGTCACCGTAGCGGCGCTGTTTAAGGGCTGTATGATTGTTTCTTAAGTTAGCAATATAAGCGGCAAAAATAAATAAAGGATTGCGTTCTTCTTGATTAGTTCCCGTGCCAAAATTATTATGATAAGCTTCCCGATAACCCGTGGGCAGTAGATGGGGTGAACGGGTGGCAATCATATCATAATTATTCCAAGTGGCGACACTATCAATATTGTAGGGATTATTATTACCATTTTGAGTGCGGCCAAATTCATCGCCCCAGACAGTCATCGGCACACCGCGAGATAAAAATTGAATCGTCCAAAAGTTGCGTAATCTTTGGCGACGTAAGGCCTGATCACCCCCAGAATCCCACGAATCGTTATTACTATTGCCGCCATCGGCAGGACCAAAAGGCCAGGGAGTGAGGTTATTTTTATTGTTATAACTGACCAAATCCATCAGGGTAAAACCATCGTGGGCAACAATAAAATCGATCGATTTTTGTGGTCCGCCTTGGTCGTTAAAATTGCGATAATCTCCGTTCACCTGTTCGATGAATTGAAAAGTATTACCATCTCCCTTTAAAAAACGCCGGATTGCATCGCGATAACGGCCATTCCATTCTCCCCAACCCGTTGGGAAATTCCCCACTTCGTAACCCCAGCTATCCCAAGCTTCGGCGATCATTTCGGCATCATATTTCTTGCCTAATTTCTCGATCTTTTCTAACAAAGGATGTTTGGGGAAGAATTGTTTTTGTTCGCCACCATCTTTTCGGCCAAAGACGGTGGCCAGATCAAAACGAAAGCCATCGACTCCCATTTCTTCTAACCAATAGGTGAGGGAATCAAGAACCAGATTACAGGTGACAATATGGGAAAAATTTAATTGATTTCCGCAGCCAGTGGCCCCATCGACTAGATAATGTTCGTCGGTGAGTTGATAGTATTCCACCACATCAAAACCACCAAAACTAACAAATCGGGTGACATCGTTGCTGCCCCAATTGCCCCCTTCTCCCGTGTGATTATAGACCACATCGAGATAAACTTCCATACCTTGGTCGTGAAAAGCTTTGACCATGGCTTTAAATTCTCTGGTCGGTCCACCGGGGGAGCGATCATAAGCATAACGGCGATCGGGGGCGAAATAACCAAAGGTCATGTAACCCCAATAGTTACCGCTGGGGCGATCGTCGGGGTTATTATCGTTAGCGGTTTCTTGGACAGGCAAGAGTTCGATCGTGGTAAATCCTAGCGCTTTCAGGTATTTGGCCATATAGCCGGCTCCCGCATAAGTTCCCCTGTACTGGTCGGGAACGTTAGCCACTTCCTCAAAACCCGTAATTCCCTTGAGAATATCTTCTAAACGACTAGCGGAGGGGTGATTGCTTAAACCGCGTACATGGGCCTCATAAATGATCGCTTTTTCGTCGTCCAGACGGGGACGAGTCCCGGTAGAAGTCCCATCCGGGGCGATAACAATGCCTTTGGGCGACCATTTGCCCGTATCGTATGCGCGCTGGATCACTCCTTTGTAGTCCCCTTCTCCCGTGGCATACATTCCAGCATTTTCTCCGGCTGCGATCATGGCCGGGGTTTCAAGGTCGTGGGAAAGTTCTCGCGCGTAGGGATCGAAGAGGACTTTATTGGGGTTAAAACGATGGCCGAAATCGTCCACATCTGCCCGAAAACCAGCGTTACTGTGGCCTCTTTGCCATTTTTGATCAAATTGCCAATTGGAACCCCAACAGCGAAAAGCGTAGTAACTGCCGTGGGGAATACCGGCGATTTTTGTCCGCCATATATCATCATTTGGTTTTTTTGTCAACCAGTAATCATACTTAGCGTTTTCTCCCGTCGGGCGATCGTAGATTTCCAGAAGAATCTGACTGGCATTTTTAGAATAGACGGCAAAGGTGACACTATCGCCTTGATAATGCGCTCCGAGGGGATAGGTGGCATCGGCCCAGAGATGGCTATCTAGGGGGGCATAATTACCAGATTGGGGATGATTTTGACCGATCTCACTCTCCGATTTCATCGAAAATTTGGGTCTGAAACCCCGTCGTTCTACGACGGCTTTACCGTTAAATATTAGCACATTTACGAAATATATGCTAAAATGTGAGGCATGGAAAAAGCCTATTGGTTTCGATTTTACCCCACACCAGAACAAGAGTCGCTATTGCGGCGCACCTTGGGCTGTGTAAGATTAGTTTACAATAAAGCTCTCCACGAACGAACACAAGCATGGTACGAAAAGCAAGAAAGAGTAGGATATACTCAAAC
>SFAQ01000088.1:0-55115 GCA_007096525.1 Microcystis wesenbergii Mw_QC_B_20070930_S4
CAATGCCAAAACCGGTCGTATCACTCAATAACCGACTCACCCTATATTTACCATTTAACAACAATTGAGAGCCGCAACTTTGACAGTAACGAGTATTCGAGTTATTATTACTCGGATGCCCTGGTTGAGAACAATCGGGATTAATGCAGTAACAGGGTTTCATCTCGGCTATCAGTTATTTTATTGGGTGAATAATTGCAAGTTTTCCCTTACCTGTCTTTGAAGGCATTTTATCATAAGTCAGTAGTAGTAGTAGTAGGGTGCGTTACGCTATCGCTAACGCACCAAATTAAATTAATCCTAGGTGTGGTGCGTTACGACGGATTGTTAGATTCAAGTTTAAGCAGAGATTGTCGCCGTCTAACGCACCCTACATTTTACTAAACTGGGATGAGCCACTCTTGAAAAAGGGGACAATTATTAATTATTATTAAAAGTATATTTACTAATTAACGAAAATACCAGTGAAACTAGCTCAAGCTCAGACGATATTAACAGACACTTTAACCGTATTTTGGGGAGAATGGCTAGATTTACGGGCGAGAGTCCTTCAGATCGCCGCCACAGGTTTAGTTTCTCCCCTAATCTATATTATCGGTTTTGGGTTGGGGTTGGGAAGCGCCCTCGATCGCTCGATGAAACCCTCGATCGGCGATTCCTATCTAGAATTTATTTTACCCGGAATGGTGGCTCTGTCCTCAATGGCGATCAGTTTCGGGGGAACCACCTTTTCCATCTGTGGCGATCGCTTATTTAGTAAAACCTTCGAGGAATTATTGTTACTTCCCGTCCATCCCCTCTCATTATTTTTAGGCAAAGTTTTCGCGGGAATTTTGCGGGGTGTCATGACTTCTGCAGCAGTGATTCTCATCGCTATCTTATTTACAGGAAAATTCGCCAGTTTTCTCAATCCCCTCTTTTTATTAGTTTTAATCTTAAATTGTGCCGTCTTTGCCGGTTTAGGGGCAATTGTCGGATTGCGAGTTAAATCCATCGAAAGTGTCGGTCTGTATAATAACTTTATAATCGTGCCGATGTCTTTTTTAGGAGCAACTTTTTTCGATCCCCAAACCTTACCCTGGGCATTAAAAATTATTGTTTATGCCTTGCCCCTCACCTATGCTAGTCTAGGATTAAGAGCCGCAGCCTACGATATCAATCAATTTCCTTGGTTCGCTATCCCCATTTTATTAATCGTCGCTATTCTTCTCTCGATTGTCGGTGCTTATCAATTCTCCAATCAACGGGATTAAATCAGTTATCAGTTATCAGTGGTCAGTAATCAGTAATCAGTGATAAGTTAAGTACCCAGGCAAAATTAATTAAACATATCTAACTACCTCTTGCCTTTTGCCTATCTTCACTAGGAAATTTATTTTACACGACTACTTATCTCCTGACTCCTTTTTCCCTTGAATAAATATATCCTTTTTTATAAACCCTACGATGTATTATGTCAGTTTACTGATGAAAATGGTCGCTCGACTTTAAAAGATTATATTCCCATCCCGAATATCTATTCTGTCGGTCGTTTAGATAGGGACAGTGAGGGATTATTATTACTCACAGATAACGGTCAATTACAGCATCGTTTAGGTCATCGTCAATTTGCTCATCCGCGCACCTATTGGGTACAAGTCGAAAGAATTCCAGACCTAAACGCTTTAGAAAAATTGCGTCAAGGTCTTCCTATTCAGGATTATCGCACTCGACCAGCAATAGTTAATTTACTAGATTTTGAACCGGATTTACCCCCCAGAGAGCCACCGATTCGTTATCGAAAATCTATCCCCACCGCTTGGTTAGAAATCACCTTAACTGAGGGGAGAAATCGTCAGGTAAGAAGGATGACTGCTGCCGTTGGTTATCCCACTTTAAGATTAATTAGAACAGCCATTACTATGGACAAAAACAATAAATTATGCTTAACAGGATTACAACCCGGTCAATGGCGAGAAGTGACTGAAAAAGAGCGAAAAGCCTTAGAAAGGTTATAATTTTTGTAAGCAACCTTGATAACCAAAGTTGAATGTATAGTTTGGGACTTGATCAAATTACCCACAATTATCTATAATCGTGAATATTAAACCGAAAGACAAAAATGAAAGTTAAAATTGAAAATCTTGGCATTTTAAAACAAGCAGAATTCAGTTTAGGCGACCTGACAATTATCTGTGGTAGTAATAATACAGGTAAAACTTATGCTACCTATGCTTTATTTGGTTTTTTATATACTTGGCGAAGACTATTAATGTTGCCAAAATTTGGACTCAAAGAAAAAATTGATCAACTACTTTCTGATGGTGTAATTAGTCTCGATCTACAGGAGTATGTTCAACATTGTGACAGTATTCTTACTACAGTTTGTCAAAGATATGTTCGACAAATACCTGAAGTTTTTGCGGCCAACGAGGAGAGGTTTAAAAATGTTGATTTTCAGATAGAATTAAATTTTGATAATATTCAATTTGAAAATGGGTATGAAAGGACAATTAGCACAGCTAAATGGGAAACTATCTCGATTAGCAAACCTGAAAATAACCCCTATTTATCCATTACATTGCTAAGAGAAAAATCTAATATAAATCTGTTAGTTAATGTTCTTGAAGAGATCATTGACAACAGTATCAAAGATATAATTTTCTCTCAGTTTTTTCCCAGGCCATTTATTGCCAGTGCAGAAAGGACAGGAGCGGCAATTTTTCGCAAAGAGTTAAATTTTGCTCGTAATCGTTTACTGGAAGAAATTAGCAAAAATAGCAATTTTGATCCTACGGAACTGTTATTTAATGTTTCTCAGGATTATGCGCTCCCGGTCAAAGAAAATGTAGATTTTACTAGACAAATAGAAACAATTGTCAAAAAAACTAGCTTTATTGCCGAAAATCATCCCAGTATTTTAGAAGATTTTGCCGATATTATTGGTGGGCAATATATGATTACTAGCAATGATGAACTTTATTACATTCCTAAAGGAAAAAAACTTAGACTATCGATGGATGAAAGTTCTAGTGCTGTACGTTCTCTTTTAGACATTGGCTTTTATTTAAGACACGAAGCTCGAATCGGAGATTTGTTGATAGTAGATGAACCTGAATTAAATCTCCATCCAGAAAATCAACGCCGTGTCGCTAAACTTTTCGCTCGACTGATCAACATTGGTATTAAAGTTTTTATCACTACTCACAGTGATTATATTATCAAAGAAATCAACACATTAATTATGCTCAACCAGGAAAAACCACACCTGAAACAAATTGCAGCGGAAGAAGGCTATAGACAGGAGGAATTATTATCGGCCGATCAAGTTAAAGTCTATATTGCTGAAGAAGCTTTAGAGATGTTAAAAGGAAAAAAAAGAAAGACCAAATTTAACACTTTAACTCCCGCTAAAATTGATCCAGAAATGGGTATCGAAGCGCGCAGTTTTGATACTACTATCGAAAAGATGAATCGTATTCAAACGGCTATTATTTGGGGTGAGGAGTAATGTCTGATATTGCTATGCTCAAAGAAATGATTAAGGATTGTGCGATAGTAGAGTTGGAATATCAAAAAGAATACAAACGAGATAGCTATTTACTGAAACTGACAGAACCTCAAGATAACTATTCGTTTGTGGTTAATGGAATGCCGAAACCCGATGAGGTTATTGTGATCAAGCTAGATGATTTTTTTGATGTCCGCAAAATTTTTACTGGTAGTAAAGGTGAGTGTAAGCGTGCAGATTTTATAATTATCGCTAATACCCCTACTGAAAAAGTTATCCTTTGTTTGGAAATGAAGAAAGGCAAAGATTCTAATACATCGATAATTAAACAATTAAAAGGAGCCAAATGCTTTGTCTCTTATTGTCGTGAAATCGGACGCTCATTTTGGAATAAACTCGATTTTCTTCAGGACTATCAATATCGCTTTGTTAGTATTAAAAATATCAGTATTTCTAAAACAACCACCAGCAGCCCTAAATTTTCTCAAAAAAGTGAGATTCATGATCAACCAGAAAAAATGTTAAAAATTTCCGCTAAAGCCAAGCACTTTCAAGAATTAATTTAGTCCTATAGCTTGACATTATGAACGATTTAATCTCGATCGAATAACGATCTTTTGCCGAGAGTGCCGAAAGAGCCTTATCGATGCTCATTTTTAAAAACTTCAAACACCTGCCGGCTGAAATATTTTAACTTATCAGCTACCTTAGGAGAAGGTTGATAATTACCGACTAATTGCCAATTTTCCACCGTAGATAGTCGCCAAGCGGTTCCTTGATGGTTAAAAGCCTGCATTTCTAAGCCAATCAAACGCTGATGTTGATCCTCGCTATCGAGATGAAAACGAATTTGTACCAGAATACTGCGCCCTTGAATTCTGGGACTCCAACCGGGAAAATGGAAAGCGATATCGATCGAGTCGGGATCTGTTAACTCCCTTGTGTGGGGATCATTGCGCCAAGGTTTCAGATCTGCCTTTGCATCGGGGAATTGTTGTTTAAACAGGTTGACGAGTGTGGCGATCTTCGCCGTTAATTCTAATCCTTTTGCCTGTTCCGACGCATTCATGCTCACCTCTGATAATTGCTTATAAAGTAACTATTTATACAGTTTAGCCCTGCTTTTTGCGACTATTGCACCAATTATAACGATATTTTCTCGATCGAGTCCAAAATGCCGCACCTGTCAATCAAGATAGCCGCTGCCAAAAAGACAAAATCAAAACTAAACTAGAAAATAGGATAATCGACAGGAACAGTATTTTCTATGAATCCCCAAGAGTCTCTATTACAATCGATCGAAAAATTAGGCTATCGGGTTACGGTGGGTGATGTGGCGGCAAAATCGGGTTTAGAGATTAACGCTGCACAACAGGGATTATTAGCTTTAGCTGCGGAAGCGGGGGGACATTTACAGGTAGCAGATACGGGGGAGATTATCTATCTTTTTCCCGAAAATTTTCGCTCGATTCTCCTGAATAAATATTGGCAATTAAAGTTAAAAGCTTTCGGTAGTAAAATCTGGCAATTAGTTTTTTATATTATTCGCATTTCCTTCGGCATTGTTTTAATTATTTCGATTTTAATCCTGTTGCTGGCTATTCTGGCCATCCTGATAGGCTTAATGTTCAAAGATAGTGACTCGGATAATAATTCTGGAGATAGCAAAATTAATATTAACTTCTTTCCCACGGACTTTTTCTGGATTTTTTATCCCGATTTTGGTAATAACTACTACGAAAGAAGAGATAGGGAAGTTAAGGCAGAAAAACCCGCTAGTAAGATGAATTTTCTGGAGTCAGTTTTTTCTTTTCTTTTTGGCGATGGCGATCCTAATTTTAATTTAGAGGAGAGACGCTGGCAAACTATCGGTCAAGTAATTCAAAATAATCGTGGCTCGATTATTGCTCCACAAATTGCCCCCTATCTCGATAGTATTACCGCTAGTCATGAGGAGACAGAAGACTATGTTCTGCCAGTTTTAACTCGCTTTAATGGTTTGCCGCAAGTGTCCGATCGAGGCGATATTATCTATTATTTTCCCGATCTACAGGTGACAACCAAAGAGAGAAAAGTACAAGCAGTATCGCCCTATCTAAGGGAAAAACGTTGGAAGTTTAGCGAAGCGGATAGTGGTCAAATTATCTTAGCTTTAGGTTTAGGGGGGGTTAACTTTATCCTCGCTTTAGTGTTAGGATATTTGCTCAACAGTGATAGTGTGGATTTGAGCGGTTCTCTGGGGTCGATAGTCACAGGAATCTACGGTTTTCTCCTCAGTTATGCTGGTGCTTTTTTGGGGATTCCCCTCGGTCGTTATTTCTTTTTACAGTGGAGAAATGAGCGGGTTAATCAACGCAATCAACAGCGAGAAAAAAGAGCAGATTTATTAGCAGAAAATAATCCTGAATTAGAGCAAAAACTGACCTACTCTCGTCAATTTGCTGACCAAAAAGTGATTACAGATGCTGATATTAGTTATTCTACCGATCAAGACTATCTCGAACAAGAGATCGAGCGCTCGGATAAAATCGATCGAGAATGGCAAAAACGCTTAGAATCGCCCGATTAATCGCTCAAATACCCACCAGTAAGTTGACTAAAAAGAGGGCGGAGGCAATTCGCCCCGACCAGAAAAAATGCTCTTTAAGTAAGTAGTTATAATTCAATTGAAGATAGATTCTGCCAGGTGTATCTCACTTATGCAGAAATACCGACAATCAGCAATTATCAATGACTCTTAAATGATGACAAATGTGTCAGCAGCTGTCTGTAAGCATCCCACCGAAAAACTAATGCGCTCCGGGGTTTGGGGGCGGCGCCACGACCCCAACGGGGGGTTTGGGGGGTTCTACCCCCCAAAAGCTGGGATTGAGTGATAAAATCGGAAGTAATGCCAAATTTTAGCCGAGAGTTTCTGACAATTTTTAACAGCTACCTACTTAACTTAAACGATCGAGAGTGCGATACTGAATTGCTTCGGCAACGTGGGAACTTTTCAGCATTTCACTATCTCCTAAATCGGCAATGGTGCGGGCAACTTTGAGAATGCGATCCATTGCTCGGGCCGATAAACCCAATTTTCGGATTGCCCCTTCTAAAATATGGCGACTGCTATGATCAAGAGCGCAAAAACGTCGCAAATGCTCGGAATTCATCTCCGCATTAGAGCGAATCCCGGTATGCTGAAAGCGATCGCTGGCCTTTTGTCTGGCCCCTTCTACCCGTTGCCGCACCTGCTCAGAAGCTTCTCCCCGACTCTCTTGGGTCATTTCTTCCGGTTTCAGGCGATTTACCGTCACTTGTAGGTCAATACGGTCTAAAAGCGGCCCCGATAATTTCGCCCAATATTGTTCCCGTTGTCGCACTGAACAGCTGCAGGGTTGCACTGAATCGCCGTAATAACCACAGGGACAGGGATTGGTACTCGCCACCAGGGTAAAACGGGCCGGAAAAGCGACAGAAAGACGAGTGCGAGAAATGCTCACATAACCATCCTCTAGGGGTTGTCGGAGATATTCCAAGACACTGCGCTTAAATTCCGTTAATTCGTCCAAAAATAAAATACCACGGTGAGAAAGGGAGATTTCTCCCGGTCGGGGATAAGTGCCACCTCCCACCAGCGCCGCTCCGGAAGCGGAGTGATGGGGACTGCGAAAAGGACGCTCGCGCACCAGAGAACCTCGATCCTTCAGTAATCCAGCGACGGAATGAATCTGGGAGACTTCTAGGGATTCGGCAAAGGTAAGCTGGGGGAGAATACCGGGTAAACGTCGCGCTAACATGGTTTTACCGCTGCCCGGCGGCCCGACAAAAATTAGGTTATGACCTCCAGCGGCGGCAATTTCCAGGGCCCGACGGCCAATGGCTTGGCCTTTGACATCCTTGAGATCGGGGAGATTTACCTGCGATCGCCCAAATTCCTCGGCAGCGTTAAAAGTCATCGGTGAATAGCGATCGGGTTCATTTAAGAAATTTACCACTTCCGATAGATGACGAAACCCATACACTTGTACGCCTTTGACCACGGCCGCTTCTTTGGCATTATCAGCGGGAACCACTAAACCCTTAATCCCCATTTTTTCGGCGGCGGCAGCAATGGGTAAAACCCCCGCCACGGGACGCAAACTACCATCGAGGGATAATTCACCTAAAAACAGAAAATCCCCCAATAAATCGGCTTCTACCTGTTCGGAAGCCCCTAAAATGCCGATACTAATCGGTAAATCATAAATTGGCCCCTCTTTGCGGATATCGGCGGGACTTAAATTGATGACAATTTTGCGGATGGGAAAGGCAAATCCAGCATTTTTTAGGGAAGCTTTTACCCTTTCTTTCGACTCCTGCACGGCGGTATCGGGTAAACCCACCACGGCAATTCCGGGCAATCCTCCCGATACATCCACCTCTACCCCGATTTTAATGGCATCGATGCCGATAATTGCCGCACTCCAAACCCTTGCTAACATTTTGGCTCAAGTAAAAATAAAGTGAGTTCTTAGGAAAATGAAACAGGATGTTAGGCTAGTTTTCCGCATAAAAATGATTTGATCTGGGAATTTACCCTGAAAATCAGCCTATTTCTCGGCATAACCTAGCCAGAAAAGCTGAGAGCTTAATGGTATAGTTGAAAAAAAAAGTAATTTGTCTATGAGTGAGACTATTTTTAGCAAAATTATCCGGAAAGAAATTCCCGCCTCGATCGTCTATGAAGATGATCTGGTTCTCGCTTTTCGAGATGTTAATCCCCAAGCACCCACCCATATCCTCATTATCCCCAAAAAACCGATTCCGAAACTAGAGGAAGCCAGCGAAGGCGATCGAGATTTATTGGGACATTTGTTACTAACTGTTAAAAAGGTGGCCGCCGAGGCTAAATTAAGTCAAGGTTATCGAGTAGTGATCAATAATGGGGAACATGGAGGTCAAACCGTCGATCATCTTCATGTCCATCTCTTAGGCGATCGCCCAATGTCCTGGCCTCCGGGTTAAATACCCCTTATTTTCCCGCATTTTTGGGGAATTATAGGGCTAGAAGCTTTCTTTTCCGAGTCGGTCTTCTCGATTTAGTTACCTTTTGCTTCTGTTGAACCCATGAATAAGTCTCTTTCTGCGATCGCATTGGCCAGCACCCTGCTGTTATTTCCCTTCACCCCTACGACTCTCGCTCAATCGGAATGCTTTCTCCAAAGAGCAGACGGACAACACATAGATCTTAGCCGTCTCTGTGGCGGTTCATCTAGAAATAGGAAAAATTCCCCGCAAGTTTATCAGCTACCGATTCAACGCCGGGTTAACGGCATTCCCACGGTGATGGTGGTTTTTAATAACCGTCACTATTATGAAATGCTTTTTGATACAGGTGCTAGTGGTATCGTCCTTACCGATGCCATGGCAAAAGCGATGAAAGTCAAACGGGAAAGGGAAGTACTCGCTGATACCGCTGGCGGTGTCGTTAAGGTTTATCTTGGTCGCATTAATTCTGTTAAAGTTGGCGAGGTGGTTTTATCTAATCAGATTGTTGGTATTTCTCCCCAAATGGAAGGGTTAGGACTCTTGGGACAAACTTTTTTTGGTTCCTATGATGTCACGATCAAAAAAGATGTGATTGAATTACGTTATCGTCCCTAGTCTGACGGGAAAAATGCTCGCTTTCCTGACTTTAATCTAAAGTTTCTCGCTGTATTTGTTCCCGTTCGATCGCTTCAAATAAGGCCTGGAAGTTGCCTTCTCCAAAACCTCTAGCGGCATGACGGCGCTCGATTAATTCAAAAAAGAAAGTCGGCTGGGAAAAAATTGGTTTAGTGAAAATTTGCAGTAAAGTCGGCTTTTCTGGGAGGGAATGGCTATTTTGTTCAAAATCGATGAGAATTTCCTGTTTTTTAATTTCTAACCATTCCCAATCAGCAATATTAAAATCTGTTTTTTGATAGTTAATTTGTTGATAATAACTGTCGGGAACTGACAAAAAATCTACCTTTCTTTCTTTTAACTTTTGAGTTAATCTTAAAATATTTTCTGTTTTTAAAGCAATGTGTTGAATGCCAGATTTTTGATTAATATCTAAAAATTCTTGAATCTGAGAACTGTTACTATCTGGCTCATTAATTGGTAATTTTAAGTCGGTTTCTGGGTGAACAAGTACCTGAGAATAAAGACCAGAACGCTCCGTATTAATAGTAAAAGTTTGCCTTTTTTTAAAGCCTAAATTTTTCTCATACCAATTGGCTGTTAACTCTAAATTCCCCTGAAAAACATTTAAAACTAAATGATCAATTGCCAGAATATCCTGATTATATTGTTCCTTACTATCATACTCAATTAGATTAGGATAGGCTAAAATTGGCGTGATTCCCTGTCTTTCAATTAACGTATGTTTGAGATTAGCAATGCTAGAGATTTGACAGCTTTTTATCTTACCCCTAGCCAAAACAGTTTCCTCAATAAAAATGTCCTGTTTAATTCTCCTAGCTAAACTATCTAAATCCTCGACTTGAAAAGCTACATCCGCCACCCCTTCAGGATATTTACTTAAAAATTCTGCCACGGGACTAAGGGAATTTAAGGGAGAAGATAAGATAAAAATAATCTGTTTAGTTTTATCTTTTTGGATTCCATTGCCAACTATTTCCGTGTGCGTGTGGAGATTAACTAAACTTGCGATCGCCTGAAAATCCATCACCCGCACCAACCAATCTCGCCATTTTTTGGCCGATTCTACATAAAAATGAATATGATCAATAAACATAGATAAAGTAAAAAAAAAGGTTGAGTGTTAGTAAGTGGGAAGTCGGGTGTGAGGTGTGAGGTGTGGGGAGATAGGGGAATTTCAACTAATACCCCAAAACCCTAAAACCCCAACGGCTGCATCCCACATTTGCAGAAACACCAACAATCAGCAATTATCAGTGACCCTTAGATTATTACAGATATATCAGCAGCTGCGTGTAAGCATCCCACCGAGAAACTAATGCGCTCCGGGGTTTGGGGGCGGCGCCACGCCCCCAACGGGGGGTTTGGGGGGTAGAACCCCCCAAAAGCTTGGATTGAGTGATAAAACCAGAAGTAACACCCGATTTTAGTAGCAAGAAAGTTTCCCTTTAAAAATCCCAACTTAGTAGATTGACAAAAATGAGATGTACCCAACCCCAACTCCTGACTCCTGACGACTAAAAAAAGAGATGACTATCGGGTTGAATATTAATTTCCATGGGGACGGCTTGGGGTTCAGCATTCATGGCAAAATAGATAGCATCGGCTGCGGTTTGAGCGGTTAACATTTTAGTGCGATCAACTTTTAAGCTCACCTGATCCCAAAAAGGAGTATCCACACCACCAAAATAGAATAAAGTCATTTTAATACCATAGCGTTTTAACTCATCGGCCAAACATTTACTAAAACCGACCACCCCGTATTTAGAAGCACAATAAGCGGCAGCCATAGCCATAGAATGCTTACCTAAAATTCCCACCACATTACAGATATGACCGGCCTTATTTTCCTTCATCACATTAGCGGCAGCCTGACAGGTATAAAAACTCCCCTTCAGATTGAGGTCGAGCATTTTATCTAAATCTTCCGGCGTAATTTTATTATATTGTTTCATCACCCCGGCTCCGGCCGCATTAACCAACACATCCAACCGGCCGTAATGGGAGACAATTTTGGCCATCAAAGTTTCCACCTGAGTGGGATTGGTGATATCCGTCGGCACAATTAACGAGGGACAACCCAACTCACCAGCTAAATTAGATAAATTATCGGCATTTCTCGCCACTAATACGAGTTTATGACCATTAACAGCTAGTTTACGCGCTAAAGCGGCACCGATCCCCCCCGTAGCACCGACAATCAGGACAACTTTTTCGCTCATAATTATTTATAAATTTTTACAAATCTTATTGTAAACTGTTCCAACTGGAAAATCATCGCCAGACCCAACCCCTTGATTAATGGTTAACCAACTTCTGATAGGATCAACCGTGACAATGTAAAGAAATTTTTATGACTGTACTGACCGAAGGAATCGCGCCCCACGGTGGGCAATTAATTAATCGTATTGCTACCGCTGCCGAAAAAGCAGAATTTCTGGCCCTAGCTGAAAAACTACCGCGAGTTTCCCTAGATGAACGAGCGCTCTCGGATTTAGTTATGATTGCTATTGGTGGTTTCAGTCCCCTTAAAGGCTTTATGGAACAGGACGACTACGAAAAAGTCGTCGATGATATGCGTCTAATCAATGGCCTACCCTGGGCAATTCCCGTGACTCTTTCCGTTAGCGAAGCAGTGGCGGATCCCCTCAAAGAAGGCAGCTGGATTCGTTTAGATGACAGCGCAGGCAACTTTGTCGGAGTCCTGGAACTAACCCAAAAATACCGTTACAATAAGGCCCACGAAGCAGTTAACGTCTATCGTACCGACGACCAGAAACATCCCGGGGTAAAAGTCCTCTACGAACAGGGAGAAATTAACCTCGCAGGTCCAATATGGTTACTTCAGCGCGATCCTCATCCCCAGTTTCCCAAATATCAGATCGATCCTCTGCAATCGCGGAAAATGTTCCACGAAAAAGCTTGGAAAACTATCGTCGGTTTCCAAACCCGTAATCCCATCCACCGGGCCCACGAATACATCCAAAAATGCGCCCTAGAAGTGGTAGATGGTTTATTCTTGCATCCCCTTGTCGGCGCTACCAAAAGCGATGATGTGCCGGCCGATGTGCGGATGCGTTGCTATGAGATCATGATGGATAAATACTTCCCCCAAGATCGCGTTATTCTGGCTATCAACCCCTCAGCTATGCGTTATGCAGGCCCCCGGGAAGCAATTTTCCACGCTATTATCCGTAAAAACTACGGTTGTACCCATTTTATCGTCGGTCGTGACCATGCCGGAGTCGGGGACTACTACGGAACCTACGATGCTCAGTATATCTTTGATGAGTTCGAGCCGGGGGAATTGGGAATCGTGCCGATGAAGTTTGAACACGCTTTCTACTGTACCCGCACTTCGGGAATGGCAACCACTAAAACTAGCCCCAGTTTACCGGAAGAAAGAATACACCTTTCGGGAACGAAAGTCCGGGAACTGCTGCGCAAAGGAGAATTACCACCTCCGGAATTCTCCCGTCCAGAAGTGGCTGCCGAATTAATCCGCGCCATGCAAGGATCATGAACATAACTAGGCGAGAATTGATCCAGCAGACAGGTTGGGGGTTGCTGACTTTGGCGATTAGTCAAGGGACCCTTAACCGTCATTTGGCTGCTCTCGCCGCCCCTAATCCCCGAAAATTGGCTCTTTTAGTCGGTATTGACCAGTATGGGGCGAATATTCCGCCGCTGCCCGGTTGTCTTACCGATGTGGAGTTACAAAAAGACCTTCTCCGTTATCGTTTTGGTTTTCAGGATGCTGATATAGTGACTTTAACGGGGCAAAAAGCCACTCGAGAAGCGATCGAATTGGCTTTTTTAGAACACCTGATCGCCCAAGCTAAACCGGGGGATGTGGTAATTTTTCACTTTAGCGGTTATGGCAGTGTTGGGGCCGGAAAAGAGGTTTTTATTACTGCTGATGGGGCAGAAAATGCTTTACTTAAGGAAAATATTTTGCTTTTGGCTCGCTGTCTAGCTACGGATAAGTTTAGCTTGATTTTTGATAGTAGTCATCTTCCCCAAAATCGTCCCTATCTCGGCAATCTCCGCGTTCGCTCCTATTCTAGAACCATTACTGATCTTAACCCCGCCGAATTAACTTTCGCTGCCGATATTAAAACCCGTTTTAACCTCAAAAATAAGCCCAGTAACGGCGTTATTCTCGCTGCCGCTAAACCAGGGGAAATCGCCCTGGAATTGAGCGGTAATAGCCCTAATGCTGGCTTATTCACCTATGATCTCACCCAGTATCTTTGGCAAGCTTGCCCCAGTCCGACAATTGCGATCGCTTTTCCCCATCTCCGTAATCTCGTCGCTAGTCACAGCAGCCAACAACAGCAACCGGCAATCCTAACCAGTAATCAAAAAAATAATTCTGCGCCGCTGTATCATACAACGTCAGAAAAGTCAAGGGGTGGCGCAGCAATTGTTACAAATCTTATTGATGAACGCACCCTAGAAGTCAATCTGGTCGGCCTGCCCTTAGAAATCCTAGAAAATTACGGGATTAACTCCTGTTTGAGCTTTATTGAGGCGAATGGGGAGGAAATCAGCCTACAAATTCTCTCCCGTCAGGGTTTAAAAGCGAAAGCCCAGTTATTATCACAAACCGCCTCCCTAGAAATAGGACAGATTCTACAGGAAAAATTGCGGGTTTTTCCCAGTCAAATCGGCTTAATCGTCGGTTTGGATAGTAACTTAACCCGGATTGAACGGGTAGATGCCACCAGTACCTTTGCCAGTTTGCCCGATGTGGCCGCCGTGGTTAATATTGGCGAACAAACGGTAGATTGTCTCTTAAGTCGAGTTGGTAGCGAAGAAACTGGCAATTATCAGTTATTATCTGCCAATGGCTCCCTAATTATCGGTAGTTTAGGGGCGGCCAACGAAGCCATTAAATCAGGAATCAAACGACTGCAATCGCAACTAGAAAGCCTGCTGGCCCGCAAATTGTGGCACTTATTGATCAATCAAGAATCCTCCGGTTTAGCCGTCATCGTCACCCTCGAAAGCCTTGATCAAACCTATATCGACCCGGTACAAACCCAAAAAATCCCGGGTAGCAGGGGGACTAATACCGCTAAAAATGACTTAATTCTGCCCGTCGGGACGGAAATTCGCTATCAAATCGAGAATCAAGAAGAACAACCCCTCTACGCAATGATCCTTGTCCTCAACAGCGATCGCCAACCGCTTTTATACTGTTCCCGTCCAGAAAACCCCGATAATTTCAGCAATTCTAGCCCATTGGCCCCCTTTGTCGTGGCGGCCAAAACCAAGGCCACCATCCCCAATGACCGCCAAGGGCATTGGAAAATTAGTCAACCCAAGGGCATCAGAGAAAATCTACTGATCCTCAGTCGCCATCCTTTCCCGAAAACCTTGACCCTTCTCAATGCCACTCAAAGCCTCAAAGGAGAAGCCACCCAACTGCTCACCCTGACTAACCCCCTAGAAATAGCCAGAGCATTCGGTCGCGATCTAAAATTAGATTTAGGCTTGAAAATGGATAATTCTGGCAGTGTCATTGATGAATACGCCTTTGATCTGGGAACTTGGTCAGGTTTCCGGTTTATCTATCAGGTTATGGACTAAATCGATAGAATAATTCTTATGGAATCCTTGAAAAGAAAAGGTTAAAATCCTAACACAGCTACCCCTAAATTTCCCGATGAATCTTCTGCCCCGGACGACCCAAAGCCGCCTCAAAAAAATCCCACAAATTCCCAGCGTTTGGGAAGGAGATCGTCGTGCTTTATCCTTATCCGAGAGAATGCCCCGGGCCACCTTAGAACCAAATCAAGAAAGCGGTGGCGAGTGCGTGATCTGGGTGGATGGCAGCGAGGGCTGTGTACGCGCTATGGAAGTAGTTTCCCCTCAAACAGGTCCGGAGGCCATGGTGAGAACCTTAATCCGCGCCATCGAAACGCCGCAAAGTCCCGCCCGGCCAGCCAGACCGAAAAAAATTATCGTCCGCGATCGAGAAACACAGTTTTTTCTGCGCGGGGTACTGCAAGATCTCGATATCACCATCGATTATGTCCCCAATTTGCCCCTGATCGATGATCTCTTTCGTGGATTCGACGAATTCCAAAATAACCGCCCCCCGGCAATTCCCCCCGCTTGGCAGTCCGCTTTAGTGAAAACCGCTCACGAAATTTGGAAAGCTGAACCCTGGTCCTGTTTAGCTGATTACGATATTTTGGAAATTAAGATTGATCGCCCCGATTTCCCGAATCTTTACGCCTGTGTCATGGGAATGCTCGGTCGGGAATACGGAGTCATTCTCTATCGTTCCCTAGCATCCCTCAAACAATTCCGCCAGTCCGCTTTAGCAGAAAAATCGATGGAAAGATTAGAAAAAGCCTTTCTTTCCCAAGATTGCTGGTTTTTAAGCTACGAATTGGCCGATGATGATGAGGACGATGACGAGGATGACTACGATCTAGCCTCGGCTGCCCCCTCCCAAATCCATCCAGTTTTCGGCAGCGTGCATCCCTACGAAGGTATTCGCCCCTACTTGGATGAAGAAGAAGCAATCACGGTATATTTAGCTTTAATGGCTCTGCTGCGCTTTTTTAAAGGCAATCAATCCGCTTTATCCGAAGAACCGATCGGAGAATTACAGCGTCGTTTTCGCATTCCCCTCGATCCCGAACAAGCAAAAGGGGAAACCGTGGCGGTGACGGTGGCCACGATGCCCGATCTATGTGCGGAATTTATGCAACTCTTGGAGGAGGACGACGACGATGATGAGGAGGATGATGAGGAAGAATCCGTACTCAAGGAAGATCTAGTCCCCGATAATGCACATCTCAGTCTAGGAATGGTTCCCTGGCAATTATTAGATAAAATTCGCAGTCGTCCAAAAATCCATCATCAACCCCAATCCGTACCGACAAAAGGAGAGGGTTTCCCCGTGGTGATGATCCAGACCTCCCGACCGAAAGCCAAGGAAATTATCGAAAAAATCGAACAAGCTGGCGGTTTGGCGGCCATTGGTTTTAACCCCGGCGAAGATCCCCTCGAAGATACCCGTTATGATCTGGGGATTCTGAAAATGGCTAACGGTGATCTTTATCTATTTGGGGAATTCGAGCAAGATGATCCCGACCACCGTAATGCTCGCCGCAATTGGCAAAAACGCATCAAAAATACCGAGGGTTATTGTGGTTTGATTATTGCCATGGGCGTAACGGGTTCCTCCTGCGGTAATCCCCAATTAAACGATATGTTAGCCCTCTACGAGGCCAAATCGATCAATAGTAAAGATTTAGACTTGGGAGTTTTGACTCTTATGCCTCACTTCGGTTAATTTTGATGGGCAGCGGCGGTTTTTTTTTCAGTAATCAGTCATCAGTCATCAGTAATCAGTGATCAGTAAACAGTAATCAGTAGACCTCTTGTAAAAATCAAAAATTGTTGTTAGGGTTAGGAGTCAGTAGCCAGTAGTCAGTAGTCATACCAGATCATTACCCAAGTGCCTAAGACAAGCTGTATCCCTAGCAATCAAACTAGGAGCCGTGTGAGGTGAAAGTCTCATGCACGGTTCTGAGGGGGGGGATGGAGGCGACTCCATTCCCGACCCCTAACACGCCGGCTTTAGAATATTCTTGTCACCCCATCAGGAATCCACTAAACAAAGAAGTTGGAAACAGTGATATTACCGAGAGCGGGTAATGTGCCGGTAATGCCTGTAACGTTAACCAGTAAGTCATTGGCACTTTGGAAACCAGCAACATTATCATTGACAATAATATAGGTTCCGGCTATCCCAGCAGTGGTTACTTGGACCAGGGCCGCGCCATTAATACCAAGTGCTTGGTTTCCAGCTAAGGAACCATTGGCATCGGTAAAAACAGCATTCACGACATTGGTTAAAGTGGTAGCCGCAGAATTGGCAGCACGACTAAAGGCAGCGGGGGCAGGCAGCACACCTCCTGCGGCACTGAGCAAATCAATTTTGTCGGAGTTGATCGCAAAATCATTGATCCGGTCAGGGTTAGCGACAGTAGATTGGGAAAATTGGAAGAGGAAGATATCGTTTCCTGTTCCCCCCGTCAAGGTATCAATACCAGCACCACCATTGAGGATGTTATTGCCACTATTACCAGTAATAACGTTATTACCTGCGTTACCAGTACCGTTAATGGCGGCTGCTCCCGTCAGTGTCAGGTTTTCCACGTTATTTAAGGCAGCAATAGTGTAAGTAACACTAGATTGAATGGTATCTGTACCACCGCCGGCAAGTTCGGTAATAGTATCAGTTGCAGTATCAACAATGTATGTATCGTTGCCTAAACCGCCAATTAAGGTATCAACACCAGCACCACCATTAAGGATGTTATTACCAGTATTACCAGTAATGACATTATTACCCGCGTTACCAGTACCGTTAATTGCTGCTGCTCCTGTTAGTGTCAGGTTTTCCACATTCGCTGGTAGGACGGTAGTAACCCCAGCCGTGAGGGTATCGGTTATGGCTGTAGTTACAGTTGTGGTTGTACCCAAGGTGGCATTGTTGGGAGAAGACGAAGACAGAGTTAAAGTAAAGGTCTCATCTGCCTCATTAAGAGAATCATTGAGAATGGGAATATTGATGACTTGACTGGTAACACCAGGGGCAAAGGTTAGAGTTCCAATGGTGGCCGTGTAATCCGATGCCGCAGTTGCTGTGCCGTTAGCAGTAGCATAGTTAACGCTGATGGTTTGGCTGCTTGCTTGGGAAAGAGTGGCGGTGTAGGAGGCGTTTTGAGGCGTGGTCAAACCTTCAACAATCGTCTGACTGTTGGGACTAAGATTAATCGTGGGTAACTGAAAGTAGTTGCCAAAATTAATGCCAGTCAATTTTTCCCCTGCTTTCAAGTTTAGAGCATAGGGAGTGGTGGGGAAGGTTTGTATCCAGCCTGTTTGATTCACTTCCAGAATGGCATATTCTCCTGGTCCTAAGTTGCTGAAGGTATATTGACCATCAGCGTTAGTGACTGTGGAGAGTTCCCAAGGATCTAATTTTCCATTGGCAACGCTATCAATGTAAATTGTCCAACCGGCTAGGGCATTTTCACCTTTGTCCCAGATACCATTAGCATTAGCATCGTTCCATTTACTGCCTTGGATGCTTCCAAGTGGAATTTGAATGTCTCCATTTTTAAGTGCTAAGTCCGCTATTTGCTTTGCTCCTTTAAGAAAGCCTTCATCCCCCGTCACCACAAAATCGAAAACCCCACCATTTAAAAAAGCACCTTCAGGAATACCAAATTCCCGTCCCTTTGCGAAAGCGGTTGCTACCCCTTCGGGATTTTGTTGCGCTAAAGTTTGTAAGGAGACATAATTAGCGGGAAAACTTTTATCAGCAAATGTCGGTGTCCCGAAAAGGGATTCTTGCTGAGTAATCCGCCAACTATCTGCATAAGTTGTATGTATTGTTTGATCAGTGGGATTAGGTCCCAAGTCTGTGCCATCGCGCAGAGCAAAATCATTGGTACTAACCCCATCACCATTACCTAAAAGCCCTTGAAGTACCCCAAAACGATAGTCAGCGGGATCGACATAAACATCAATGTAGCTTCCATTGTCCGAGGCGATGATGACATCGTTATCATCGGCTGTGGATAAATCACCGTCTAGTCCAGCATAGGTGAAGGTGTACTGATTACCTGAACGCTGGATTTTGCTACTACTCAGAAATACACTTTGACCACTTGCTAAATTATAGGTCACTCCGTCAATTTTGAGTTCTTGACCAACTGCAAGCTCTGAGTCATAAACAACATTGTAACCATCTATCGTTGTGGCAAAAGCTGTGTTGACAGAAACAGTTGTACTTGCTCCCCAAGGTTTTTGACGGGTTTGCACTTGAAAATCATCTATCAGAGATTTGACAAGAATAAACTCCCCAACTGCTTGAAAATCATAGGGTTTTCCATCAAAATTTACGAGATGAACATCTCCCCAACCATGACCCTGAGTTACTGGATTATTAGCAGTGGCAAAGATTGAAAAATCTTGAATGAAGGGAGTAGTTACCGTACTATTTTTGGTAACATAAATATAGTAGTTACCCGCAGGGATCGTAGTTGAGAAAATCTGTTCGATGTTGTCATTAGTAACAGTTGTCTCAGTTCCTATAAATGACGGCGTATACAATGGAGAACCGCCCAGAGTGTTCGTCAAGTACACATCTAGATTATTGCTGGCAGGACCTGTCCAATCTAGGGTGACTTTGACCCCACCAACACCTGTATATCTCAATATACCTACATTAATTGGTGTACCAACTGTGCTATTGTAAGTATCTTCTGCAAAGATATGGCGGGTATTTCCCGTAGCCGATAACGCAATAGTTTGTATGAAGTTAGTTGCATTCGGGATGTTAGAAAAACCTGTAGCTAGAGACCATGGAGTCCATGGAGAAGCACTCCCAAATACATGGTTAGGTCCAGCAGTATGGATAAGCAATCCCTTTTCTGTGGAGGTAAGTTCATTGATGGTAGTAGCCACTGTAGAAAGAGGAGGAATACCAGCAGGAATAGGGTTGGGAAATGGATTTAGAATAGGTCCAGGTAGGAATGTGTTCTTAAATCTTGCTCTGTATCCGCCACCTATTGTGCGTACATTTTCATACTGATAGCGATTTAAGTTATCAGCCCACGTTAATAGAGCCGGAGAACCAATTGTCAAGTCAGTAAGTTGTATCACACCTTGTTCTATCTCAATACTATGCCCATCTAATGTAATCGTCGCGTGATCATTCTCACCTTTCAAAGCCTGTAATGTCTCAGCACTGAGAATATTACCACGCACTAAGTTAGAAAAAATGTCTCCCTCATCACCAGCACTATCCGTCTGATTGATATGAGCATCTACAAAATGCCCGTATTCTTCTAACAAAACCGCAATAATGTCTGTCTCCGTAGCTGTATCGAGAAAATTAGCAGCGAGATAAATCTTATTCGTGCTAGTCCCATAAGCACCACTAGCGTTACCAAGAATGCTACTATCAAGAACTTCAATTTGCGGAAAGGAACTAAAATCACCTACAAGCCATTGAGAACGGAGATTTGTGGCTACTGTATGGTCATATTGTGTACCAAATGCTATTTCGAACAAATTCCAGAAGTCATTTAAACCAGCAAAGTTTTTCAGTTGGTTATAGGTCTTGTTGAGAGTGGTCTGAAGAAGATTAGTCATAACATCCTTTCCATCAACTATTTGTTTGCATTTACATTTAATCGCTCAAGACTTATGAGACTGGCACTAGCGATCGCCGATATACATTAAAGTCATCGCTGTGTAGTAGTGTAGATAGTTTTTGCGGAAATAAATTTTTGAGGAAATAAATTTTAACATCGGATTTAAATATCGGACTATAGCGTTTCCTGTTCGCACGAGGTACATTATTAATGTTGAAAAGCTTAATTAGCAAAGGTTTAACTGTGCCACACAGGTGTGAGAACCTCTATATACCCACTTTCCGCACTTCTTAACATTCAATTGATAATTTTTACTAATATATTGCTGACCACCCCTTACCAGTAAGGATTATAGCTACAATGATGGATTTTTATCAAGGTGAAGAATTGTAAATTTTTTTGTCAGAAAAAATCAATTATTGAAAATGTTCTCAATAGTAGTTTCTACAATGAAGGTTTTTTGTCAAAACATCTTGGGGAATGTATAGCACTTTTCACTTTACTGAGGTATCGACAAGTTTTGCCAACAAAGGGCTTAAGCCCCTTGCCTATACCTCATTCTGATGAAAACTGCTATAAAAATACATAAAAGTATATGAAGATGTGCGGAATGTCGGATTTAGGCGTTGCTGATTTGAGATATGAATCTTCTTTTCTGGTATTTTTAAAACCTAGAGCCAAACTAACTTTTGCATCTGATGCACAGTTTGCATTCATACCTTGATTCAGCAACGCCTCAACTGGTACAAGTGTATGAACAACTGCCTGTAAGCATCCCACCGAAAAACTAATGCGCTCCGGGGTTGGGATTGAGTGATAAAATCAGAAATAACGCCCAGTTTTAGCCGAGAGTTTCCCTTTCAAAATCCCAACTCAGTAGATTGACAAAAATTGAGCTGCAGCCTCAGTTCTGATCACCGATCACTGAAATCGCCAAAATTAAGCGACAATGTAAAGTAAGGTAAAACTTTCTGGACAAATTCTTATTATGGTGTTATTCGGATTCGGAAAAAAATTAACTTTGCCCACAGTAAGGGAAGCACTACCCGGGCGATCGGAAAAAATGCCCGTACCTAGCGGCCACTACGTTAACGGTCATCCTTTGCAGCCCCCCTTTCCCACCGGTATGGAAACCGCAATATTTGGTTTAGGCTGTTTTTGGGGAGCAGAGCGGAAATTTTGGCAATTAGAAGGAGTTTACACTACGGCCGTAGGTTATGCGGCTGGTATCACCCCTAATCCCACCTATCAGGAAGTGTGTACCGGCATGACTGGGCATAATGAAGTGGTCTTAGTGGTCTATGATCCCAGTGTGATTTCCTACGAACAACTGTTAAAGGTTTTCTGGGAAAGTCATAATCCCACCCAGGGAATGCGTCAGGGTAATGATACGGGAACCCAGTATCGATCGGGTATCTATACCTATAATCCCCCGCAAAAGCAATTAGCGGAAAAATCTCGCTCGATCTATCAAGAAGCTCTCAATAAAGCGGGCCATGGTCAAATTACCACGGAAATTATCGACGCACCTGAATTTTATTATGCTGAAGTTTATCATCAGCAATATTTAGCGAAAAATCCCGGCGGTTACTGCGGTTTAGGGGGAACGAAAGTGGAATGTCCGATCGCTCTTGATCTGAAGTTAACTTAAGTAGGGTTAGGAGTCAGTTATCAGTTATCAGTTATCAGTTATCAGTTATCATTCAGATCATAAAATATCTTTTCTTTTTTGCAACCAATAGGTAAGGAGAAAATAAATAAGGGAATGAAGAATTAATACTCCCCAATTCAATAACAAATTATTGATAGATAATTGATAAACTTGATTGGTATCCTCAAAGGGTAAAGGGAAATTAAAAGTATTTTGTTCTTTCGCTTCTGCAATCATGTCTTCCACCTCTACTAATACCCCGTAGGCACCAATCGACCAGCGACTAATCATCAACCATGATAGATATTTCCCCAGACCTTCTAAGCTAAATAATACCCCAGCAAAGATAATCTGAGGAATTAAAATTAAAGGTAAGGCACTATTTGCTTGGGTGATATTACTAACGCCAGCAGAAATTAATAAACCGAGATTAATTGCCGTAAATATAGTTAAAAATGTGGTGATAAAACAGCCAGTTAACCAGGTCATTAATTCCGGTTGCGGGTCAGTAAATCCCCAAAATATCACGCAGGTGATTACAATTGTTTGCAGAAAAGCTAAGGCTGCTAAAACCAGAATTTTCGAGAATAAATAGGGTAATAATCCCAGATTAACTAATCTTTCTCGCTGATAAATTGCTGATTCTTTAACAATTTCCTGTAGGGAACAGGCAAAACCTACCCATAATTCCGCACAGGTAAAAACAAAGAGAGTTTTTAATGCTAAAGGTACCGATTGGATAGCCTCATTAAAACTGGGATTATCCCCCAAAAATAAAGGATTTTTGCCACCTAAAACCATAGCCATTAAGAAAATTCCGATCGGAGCAGTTAATAGGTATAAAATTAAACTAACCCGATCACGGATAATTAACTGGCTATAGCGTTGACATAAGACCTGTAGTTGTGGCCAAAAAGATTGTTGAACCTGTTGCGGCCTACTATTATTTTGCTGAAATATTTTACCGATTCTTGCTTCAATATTATTTTTGTAGTAGTCCGATTGTTGAAAACGTTGACATTCTTGCTCAACTTTTTCGCTAGTTTCTAGATGAATATAAATATCGGCAAAATCCCCCTGAGGTAAAGAGAAAAAATTTAAGGCCTCCCCCGGAGAACCAAAATAACATAAATTGCCTCCTTGACCGAGGAAAACTAATCGATCGCAGAGATTGATATTATTAGTAGCATGGGTGACTAGGAGAATTGTTCTGCCTTCTTTGGCCAATTTTGCCAGCAATTCCATCATCTTTTTATCTAAACCGGGGTCTAATCCCGAGGTAGGTTCATCTAAAAAGAATAATTTGGGATTGGCTAATAATTCTACCGCAATACTCACCCTTTTTAATTGACCACCGCTTAAGTCTTTGACTAAAGTATTTCTTCTTTCTAATAACTCCACCTGCTGCAGGGTTTTCTCGATCACTTCTTGGCAATTAAGATCGGGAGGTAGCCTTAATTTAGAAGCGTAATATAACACTTCTCCCACAGTTAAATCCCTGTGGACGATATCGTATTGGGGAACATAACCGATTTGGGTGCGATAGATATTAAAATTCTGGCGCAGCTCTTCCCCATTCAGATAAACAGTTCCCGAGGTGGTGGGTTCAATTCCTAATAAAGTCTTTAAGAAAGTCGATTTTCCCGCACCACTTCCCCCAACAATCGCCACTAATTGACTCGGTTCGATCGGTAAGGAGATATGATTGAGAATTATCAAAGGTTGTTTCTTTTTATCCCGCACCATCCTGACGATATTTTCGGCATCCAGACGGATATTATCCCCCCTATCTAATAAAACTAAGTCATCTCCCTGCAAACGAAAACTATAGGGGCCGATTCTCACCGTACAACCATTAGTTAAAATGGCACTACCCGATACTTTTTCTCCGTCGATAAAGACTCCATTGGTGCTTTTGTCGTGGAGAATATAACGATTTTGGTTATCGCTGTCGATAATCGCGTGTTGTCGGGAAATTGTCGGCGCGTCTAAAACCACAGTGGCAGCATTATCTCTTCCTAAAACTACACTGCGATTGCGTAAAGAAACGAATTTAAAAGCTAAAGGTGAACTTTTTTCCTGTTGGTTAGGATGGTAATAGGTAATCTTGACCGAATTTTTGACATCTTGACCGATATTAATTTCATCCCCATTTTTTAAAAGATAGCCCTCTTTGGGAGTAATCACGCGATTGTTGATAAAAAGTTGATTGGAACTAGGGTTAGTTCCGTCTCCATCGTAGATATAGTAATCATCTCCCTGACGACGAAAACAAGCTTGGACTCGACTCACCACCGTCCAGTGTTGGGGAACAACTAAATCCACCTGTTGACCATCCCGCCCCAATTTATAATTAGGACGACTTAGATTAATAGAAGGCAGAATTTCTCCCTGATTGTTAAGAATAATGTAGGGTTCTTGACTAATAACCGTTTTAATGTTGGGAGAATTGGTCATAAAAACTCGATCGGTAGATGGCGTTCGCGGGGGACGGTAAGAAGCTAAGATAGAATTGATGTCTCGATCGCTACTGTTAACCTCAGAGTCTGGAACGAACTCTAGAGATCATGTTAGTAAAACTTCTTAGGATCGATCGAGCTTGTCTAAATTCCTATTCCTAAGACCTATCCACAGGTTATCGTGCTGTTAGACGATGGTTACAACTCCTATTTCTCCTACCGCCAAGGTTTCTAAAGTCGAAGGTATCAAAGAACGCAGTAATTATCTACGAGAACCTTTGGCCAGTGAACTCCTCGAAGATACAACCCATTTTACCGATGCGGCGGTTCAGATTCTCAAATTTCACGGTTCCTATCAACAGGATAATCGCGACAATAGAGCCAAAGGTCAAGAAAAAGACTATCAAATGATGTTGCGTACCCGCAGTCCGGGGGGTTTTATTCCCGCGCAACTATATCTTACCCTCGATAGTTTGTCCGATCGCTACGGTAACGGCACTTTACGGGTGACAACTCGCCAAGGCTTCCAATTACACGGCATTTTAAAGAAAAATCTCAAAGCAACCCTCGGGGAAATTATCCGCAGTATGGGATCCACTTTAGCGGCCTGTGGTGATGTTAACCGCAATGTCACCGCACCGCCAGCCCCCTACAAAAATCGCCCCGAATACGGCTATGCTTGGGAATATGCCAATAATATCGCCGATTTGCTCACTCCCCAAACTGGCGCTTACTACGAAATTTGGCTCGATGGCGAAAAAGTGATCAGTGCAGAAGAAGCGCCGTCCGTCAAGGCATCGAGACAAAAAGATACAAATGGCATTAACAAAAACGATCCCATCGAACCGATCTACGGTCAACATTATATGCCCCGTAAGTTCAAGATCGGTGTCACAGTACCGGGAGACAACTCCATCGATATCTACACCAATGACCTCGGTTTGGTGGTAATTACCGACGCAAACGGCCAATTACAGGGTTTTAACGTCCTTGCGGGGGGTGGACTGGGAAGAACCCACAATAAGGAAGAAACTTTCCCCAGAATGGCCGATCCGATCGGTTATGTGAGCAAAGAAGAGGTGTACGATCTGGTAAAAGCGATCGTGGCAACCCAAAGAGATTACGGAGATCGCGGCGATCGTCGTCATGCGAGAATGAAATATATCCTCGAAGAATGGGGAGTAGAAAAATTCCGCAGCACTGTTGAGGGTTATTTCGGCCAAAAAATCGCACCCTACCACCCCCTCCCCGATTGGAAATATCAAGACTTTTTGGGATGGAATGAACAGGGAGACGGAAAATTATTTTTTGGTCTTCATGTAGAAAATGGCCGGGTCAAAAATGAGGGCAGTTTTCAGCTAAAAACCGCCTTAAAAGTGATTATCGAGCGTTTTGAGCTACCCATGCGCTTGACGGCTAACCATAATATCATTCTCTACGAAATTGAACCCAAGGATCAGCAAGCGGTGGAAGCGATCCTGAAAGAACACGGAATTATCACCAATCCCGCCGAAATTGACCCTTTAACTCGTTATTCCATGGCCTGTCCCGCTTGGCCTACCTGTGGATTAGCGATTACTGAGTCAGAAAGAATTTTACCCAGCGTGATTGAACGCATTCGCACCCTGCTTAATCGTTTAGGATTATCCAAAGAGGAATTTGTCATCCGCATGACAGGATGTCCCAATGGCTGCGCGCGTCCCTATATGGCAGAATTAGGATTTGTGGGTAGCGCTCCCAATTCCTACCAACTCTGGTTAGGGGGAACGGCCGATCAAACTCGACTAGCGCGCCCCTATTTGGATAAAATGGCGATCGATGATCTAGAAAAGGTCTTAGAACCGATTTTCGTTTACTTCCAACAGGATCAACAAAATAACGAGACCTTCGGAGAATTCTGTCATCGAGTCAATTTCCCTGCTTTACAAGCATTTTCAGCCACCTACACACCTAAAATGACCGAAACTACCACCACTGAATCAAAACCCAAACGCGTCCGTAAAAATCAAAATCGTGTTAGCGTCCCCGATGAGATGTTTGTCCGTCTCAAAGAAGCTTCGGAAACGGAAAAACGGCCGATGAATCAAATCATCAATGCGGCGCTAGAGGCCTATTTCAGCCAAAAATCCTAATCAGTTATCAGTTATCAGTTATCAGTGACCAGTTACCAATTTAAGAGCATTAACTTTTGGGAGTTATCGGGGAAGATTACCAATAACTCTTGATTCTCCTATATCTAAACTTCCCCCCACTCCGCTAACACTGTGATTGTTGCGAGATAGAAAATAAAAACTGATCATAAGCTCGATTAATTTTTTGCATAATTTTAATCGCCATGGCGGAAGAATTGTGATCGGGGTGATACTGACGAGCAAGCTGATAATATCTTTGTTTAACTTCTGGCAAACTGGCATTCTTAGAAACTTCTAAAACCTCCCACCAATCATCGGAATCAGGGGGTAATATTTCTAATTTTTCTAATATTTCCGACCATATTTTTACCTTACCTCCATAACTACCTGTAATTAAAAATTGACCATCAGGACTAAATTTTAAGGGAGCAGTTCCCCGTAAAGTTTTAATTAATTCCCCAGTTTGTCCTTGCCAAATTTTAATTTCTGTTCGGGAAGCACTAGCAATTAAATGACGATGAGGATTAACAGCAATACTGATAATTGCCTGCTCGTGTGCCTGCCAACTTTTAATAATTTCTCCTGTCTTTATATCCCAGATTTTAATCGTTTTATCCCTACCACCACTAATTAGATATTGACCATCATTACTAAAAGCTAAACTGTTAACGGCTACCCTGTCACCGATAAAAGTTTGATAAGCATAACTATGATCAAATCGCCATAATTTAATAGTTTTATCATCACTACCACTAGCAATAATTTGGCTATCGGGACTAATAGCGCAGGTATTAACTGCCTCCTCATGACCAATTAAAGTTCGCTTTAATTCTCCTGTATAATAACTCCAGATTCGCAGAGTTTTGTCATTACTAGCACTAACAATAAATCTTTCATTGGCAGCAAAAGCTAATTGTAAAATTACACCATCGTGGCTATCGGGAGCATTTACACGAGCGAAAAAACTACTTTTATACTGCTTAGTTTCTAATTGCCACTGACTAATTCTGCCATCGAATCCACCAGCAATGATCGATTTACCGTTAGGACTTATAGCCAGAGTTTGGATCGGCTCATTAACTCCCACAAAGGAATAAATTAATTTACCCGTTTCTCGCTGCCAAAGTTTTATGGTTTGATCTTCTCCCGCACTAGCGATAATTTTACCATCAGGACTAATATCGATCGCCCCAATATTTGCCTGATGACCTTTAAGAGTTTGGAAACACTGCCAAGATAAACGCTCTGGAATAGTAATTTCTGTAGAATATAACTGTGGATTTTCCTGAACAGATACTTCTTCTAACAGTTGCTGTAATTCTGCCTCTAGATTTTCATATTTTCCCGTAACTTCTTGCCAAAATAAAGCTGCTTCGTACTCTCTAGTAATGCGATCAAAAAATTCTAGATTGCTATAAAAATTATCGTTGGAGTAGGTGGGAGATAACATTTTCATCAGTCCATAGACTCCTAACCCGACTACCCCACCAGCGATCGCCATAGAACCGACACCAACAGCGAAAGCTGTACCTTTAACCGCGACTCCCACACCCCCAAAGGTAGAGTAGATACCGATTCCGCCAAGGCTTCCTGTCCCCAAAGCTAACCCCACGGTGCGATCGTTTGTTTCTATTCCTTGCAGACTGGCATAAATTGCCGAACTTGTCAGGATGCCAATCCCCGTCATTCCCACTAAACCGACGCTTATCCCTCCAAATCCGCCGACTAAGCCTATATTTCCCAGATAAGCGGATAAATTGGCTCCTGCGACTCCACCGATGGCGGGAACAACAAAATCAAGCTTTTTAGCCATATTTTTCGGAAATAATGCAGTTAGTCCTGGCGTTTCTCCTAGAGAGTGTAGCCTAGTTTAGCGCCAATTTAAATCTGAATTGCATCCCTATCTGATCCTATTTCATAAAATACCTCAAATGGGATGGCATAGTCAAGACATTTTCGGGGACGATTGTTAATTAACTCCACAACTTTTTCCCTTTTCTCCCGTTGGGTTTCCTAGACTGGTTATAGAAAAATCGAACAAAGTAAAAAGATTTTTGGTTAGAATTAATATCCTGTCAAAGTAAGTTCTGTATCCGCTATCGGGTCAAAATATCTAAAAGCACAGATAAATTTGACATCATCTTAGGTTTTATGAATAGGATAGTTGTCTCTTGTCTTTTTTCTCCTCCTGTCTGGGAGTCTCCTCACCTAATGAAAGATTTTTGATGTTTACAGGAGAGCTTTTGATCTCAAACAGCCAAGCTAACTCGATACAATAACAATTAATGGCAATAAGGAGAGAAAAGTTATGGCTGAGTCAAAAAACTGGGATTTTCAGAGATTTTGGCAAACTCTCGACTATTTTGATAGTATTCCCCTCTGGAGTTGTCTGCAAAAGCTGCTCGGTTTCGGAGAAGATAAAAAAATTCAGCTAACAAATGAGCAAGGGATGAAGACCATTTTAGTCATTGGTGGGGAAAGTGCGATCGGTAGAAAAGTAATCACTCAACTACAGCAGCAAAACTATCAAATTCGCGCTTTAGTCGATAATATTGATGATGCTCGTCAATTATTCGGCGAAAATGTCGATTTATTTGCTCTGGAAACCCCGCAATTATTCACAGGGATTGAGAGAATTATCTACTGTCAAGGGGAGAATAACCGCCATAGTTTAGCTAATTTACTCGATTTACTGAAAAATGCCGGGATAACCGCCGAAAAAACCCTCTTTGACTTTAGCAATCCCAGCAGTGATATAAAAGAAATCTGGGGTGCGGTGGATGATGTGGTAATGGGAGGAGTGAGTGAGAGTCAGATAACCCTGACTAGAGGACGAGCGCTCTTTTCCGGTATCGTTAGAACTGAAAATAACGGCGGTTTTGCCTCAGTTCGTACCAGAAACCTGAATCCTCCCCTAAATTTATCTAACTACGAGGGAATAGAATTACAGGTAGAAGGGGACGGAAAACGCTATAAATTAATTCTGCGTTGTGAAGGACGTTGGGATGGCATCGGTTACTGTTATTCTTTTGATACACTTGATCGCACCTGGCAAACCATTTCTATTCCCTTCCGCAATTTAATCCCCGTGGTGCGCGCTAAAACCCTCCGGGATGCAGCACCCTTTGATAGTAGTAGCGTCTATGCTTTGCAGTTAATGCAGAGTAAATTCGAGTACGATGGGGCCTTAAATCCCCGTTTCTCTCCAGGGTTATTCGCTTTAGAAATTGTCACAATTAAAGCCTACGGTGGCAAAAACCGCTTAATTATCGTTAAAGAAGGAGAAATCGCCGAAAAAAGCCTCTTAGATGCCAGTGGTTATCCCTACGAAGCGATCGATTCTGCCCAGATTTTCGCTAAACTTAATTAATTTAAAAAAGCTTGCATCTCAAGTTACACAACAGAACATCGGGTTAAGATCATGACTATCGGGAGCATAATTAAGGAGGTATGTTCATGAGTGAACAGAATCCCTACGAACAACTTGGGGTTACTGAAGAATCGTCTTTTGAAGAAATTCAAGAGGCCAAACAAAGACTGGTACAACAGTATCAGAATGATAGCAAAATTGTCGAATCGATCGAGGCAGCCTACGATTCTGTCCTCATGGATCGACTGCGGATGCGACAGGAAGGTAGAATTAAAGTACCCGATCGCATTCGGTTTCCCGAACGTCTGACGATTCCGGTGGAAAGTAAACCAGTTACTAGCGGCAAATCTCCTAACTGGTGGCAAAGCTTAATCGATACACCTTCTGCACAGGATGTCGGCGTACCAGCAGTGATTTATGCTTGTTTAGGAGCAATAACGCTGTTAGTTCCCGATCCCAGTGGCTCCCTCTTACCGCTGCTCTTAGCTTTTGGCGTTTTTGTTAATATCTATTTTTTCAACCGCAAGGAAAAACGTTTTGGCCGCGCCTTACTGTTCACTCTCGCCGGTTTAGTGCTAGGAGTCGCTCTGGGTGCGGGAGTAGCCAGTTTAGCAGCCAATGCTGATTTTAATATTTTCGGCGCTCGCCAAATTTACGCGCTCGTCACTTTTCTGATCTTTTGGGTGATTAGTAGTTTTTTCCGTTAACCAATCGCTCGTAGGGAGCCTAAGATCACGTCCACTGCTTCCCCAAGGTTATTGACGATATAATCAGGCTCGTAGCTCTCTAAACGGGAACGGCTGCGAATCCCGGATAATACGCCAATAACCTTAATATTTTGGCTCTTAGCGGCGGCAATATCCGCTTCCGTATCCCCCACCATCCAAGTATCGGCAGCCGCCGGCAGTTCCTTAGCGGCCTTAGCCATAAGCAGGGTTTTGTCGCGCACGTCGTTGGTTTTGGTGTAATTATTATTTAGACAATAACGACGATTAGCGGCGAAAAAACGACCGATATCGTGGCGATTAAAGGCATGATCTAGCTCGGATACCCGCCGCATCGTCATCACGACTAAATCGATCTTTAAATCTTGGATTTTCTGGAGAGTTTCCAAAGAACCAACCACCGGGCGATCGTGGACAAGATAGGGTAAAGTATGGACAGTTTGACGACGAAGATGGGCAAATTTCCGGGCCTGATCTTCATCTAATCCTGACATTTCCCCGATACGCTTCTCAGAAACCTGCTCCCGTTTTAACTGCCAGAATTCCGCTTTCGATAATTCCCCAATAATTTGACCTTTATAGGCGGTTTTCTGTAAACAGTGTTGATAAACTTGGTAATATCGCTCCGATACGTCCATTATCGGCCCGTCAAAGTCGCTAATTAGTCTCAACATCGCTCTAATACTTCTCGCTTTATTAATTTTTATATACAAGTTACCCTAGAGTCTTGACAATTACAAGGGTTTTGTCCAGAAAAAAATCAGGGAAGTGGGGTGTGGGGTGTGGGGTGTGGGGTGTGGGGGGAAGTGGGGAGGTGGGGAGATAGGAGATGGGGAAATGGGGAAGTGGGGAATTTCAACTAAAAACCCCAACACCCCAACCCCTAAAACCCTAAAACCCTAAAACCCCTCACTGATTACTGTTTACTGATCACTGATGCTTCCCCTTCCCTAGTCTGGACGGTTAGCTTAAAATAAATGTAAGGATATGTAAACTTTCGTAACTATCTCGCCAATTGGCTAACCAATGATCCCAACAACTTCTTTATTCGCACCCGTTGACGATGATCTCCGTCTTTTGACCGATAACTTAAAAAACCTCGTCGGCGCTCGTCATCCCATTTTAGCGGCGGCAGCAGAACATTTGTTCGAGGCCGGTGGTAAACGCGTTCGACCGGCGATCGTGTTGCTGGTATCTCGCGCTACCATGTTAGACCGGGATATCACTCCCCGTCATCGTCGATTAGCGGAAATCACGGAGATGATCCACACTGCCAGTCTCGTCCATGATGATGTGGTAGATGAGGCGGAATTGCGGCGCAGTGTTCCCACTGTTAACAGTTTATTTGACAATCGCGTGGCGGTTTTAGCGGGGGATTTTCTTTTCGCTCAATCCTCTTGGTATCTAGCAAATTTAGATAATTTAGAAGTGGTAAAATTGCTCTCAGAAGTGATTCGCGATTTTGCTGAAGGGGAAATTCAACAGGGAATTAATCGCTTTGATACCAGTATCTCCCTGGACGCTTATCTAGAAAAAAGTTACTACAAAACTGCTTCTTTAATTGCCAACAGCGCCAAAGCAGCTGGGGTATTAAGCGAGCAATCGGCTGAAGTTAATCATCATTTATATAATTATGGTCGTGATTTAGGATTGGCTTTTCAAATCGTCGATGATATTCTCGATTTTACCTCCCCCACGGAAGTATTAGGAAAACCCTCTGGCTCCGATTTGATCAGTGGTAATATCACTGCTCCCGCTCTCTTTGCCATGGAGGAAAATCCCTATATAGAAGTGCTAATTGAACGGGAATTTAGTCAGGAAGGAGACATCGAAAAAGCTCTTGATTTTATTCACTCTAGCCAAGGTATTCCTCGCTCAAAAGAATTAGCCGATCAATACGGTCAAAGCGCCTTAAAACACCTTGACTGTTTAGCTTCTTCTCCCTCAAAAGAGGTGTTAATCGAGCTAGTGGATTACGTTTTGAGCCGAATTTATTAGGGAATCATAGTTCTCGCCGTAGCAATAGTCCAAGCATCGACTAATAATAAAAATAGGGTGAGAGTAAAAAGAATTACATACATCCAAGGCTGAGAAAGGGGGCGAATATCAGTCATATCCAAGTTAGTTTTTTCCTCGATTATTTTGACCATGCGATTAAATCCCGCTACTCGCATCGGCAATAAATAGGCTTTTTCCGCAGAGCGATCAAGGAAATAATAAACTAAACCACCCTGTCCTGTACTGCGACATTTAAGTTCTTTTATATCTGTCCAATTTAACCACCAACCAGAGCGAAGAAAAGTAGGAAACCATTGGGGATAGGTAACTTGTATCCCTGTCTCTGATAAAATTACTCTTTCACTTAAAGCTCCGTATAAAGCGATTAATCCTAAGCTAATTCCTACCCAGAGAAAATTGGGACTAACAGGGGAATTAGTGACTTTTGCTAAAAAGGGTAAAGGGATGGTTAACGCCACATATAAACTTAATAAAGTTACCCTAATTATTGGTGATATCCGAAAAGTTATTGTCTCGTTCATTTGATAACCTTTATCTTGTTGGTATGGGGAAGTGGGAAGAATAAATAAAAATAATCTCCTGAATCCTGATAACTAAAATAACTGATCACTGATCACTGAGTCTCCTTGTCCCCAAAAACCATCGTATTTAGTCACTTCAATATCACCAAAAACTTTGACTTGACAAGCAAGACGACGGTTATTATCGGGGTTGTGGGGAGGTAAAGAAAGACGCGCTTTTTCCTTCCAATTGATAGCAGAAACTTCGCCAATAATTGCCACCGCACAGGTCCCACAGCTGCCAATGCCGCGACAATTGATTAACTTGGAACCGCCGTTATACAGAGAAATGTCATGTTTTAATAATAGGCGACGGAGATTTTCACCTCGATCGCAGGTGATTGTTTGACCGTAAACTGTTATTCTAGGCATTAGGGGCGTGATTTTAACTTGCTACAGTTATTTATTAATTAATATTAACACCTATTGACTATTTCTATGAACAATGGTAAGCGCATTTGGGTCTATGACACTACCCTCCGAGATGGGGCCCAGCGAGAAGGTATTTCCCTCTCCCTAGAAGATAAAATTAAAATCGCCAGGGAATTAGATCGGATGGGTATTCCTTTTATCGAAGGCGGTTGGCCGGGCGCAAACCCTAGAGACGGTCAATTTTTCTGGAAATTGCAGGAAGAACCCCTAAAACAAGCGGAATTAGTCGCTTTTTGTTCCACTCGTCGCCCCCATATCGAGGCCCGGGAAGATCGGATGTTAACCGCCATTCTCGCCGCTAGAACCCGTTGGGTGACAATTTTCGGCAAATCTTGGGATCTGCACGTCACAGAGGGCTTAAAAACCAGTCTAGAGGAGAATTTAGCCATGATAGGAGACACGATCGAGTATCTACGCTGTCAGGGAAGACGAGTCATTTATGATGCCGAACATTGGTTTGATGGTTACAAAAATAACCCCGAATACGCCCTTTTAACCCTGAAAACCGCTAGGGATGCCGGGGCCGAATGGTTAGTTTTCTGTGATACCAACGGTGGCACTTTACCCCAAGAAATCGCCCCTATTGTCGAGAAAGTGCGGGAGAAATTGGGCATCGATCCCGATGACGAAAATGCGCCTCAATTAGGCATCCATGCCCATAATGACGCAGGAACCGCCGTAGCTAACTCTTTAGCGGCAGTTAACGAGGGCGCACGCATGATTCAAGGCACAATTAACGGTTATGGTGAACGCTGCGGCAACGCCAATTTATGTACTTTAATTCCCAATCTTCAGTTAAAAATGGGATTTTCTTGCCTAGAAGAAAATCAATTAGGCCGATTGACGGGAACTAGCCGAAAAATCAGCGAAATGGTCAATTTAGCCCCGGATGATCATGCTCCCTTCGTCGGACGTTCCGCTTTTGCCCATAAAGGCGGTATTCACGTTTCTGCGGTGGCGAAAAATCCCCTCACCTACGAACATATTAACCCGGAAGCGATCGGTAATCAGCGCCGCATCGTCATTTCTGACCAATCGGGATTAAGTAATGTGTTAGCGAAAGCGCGCAGTTTTGGCATCGATTTAAATAAAGATGATCCCACCTGTCGGCAAATTTTGGAACGTTTAAAAATCTTGGAAAGTGAGGGTTATCAATTTGAGGCAGCCGAAGCTAGTTTTGAGTTATTAATGCGGGAAGCTTTGGCACAGAGAAGCCACCTTTTTGAATTAAAAGGATTCCAAGTTTATTGTGATATGCTCCGGGATAGTGGTAATGCGATTGCAACAATTAAAGTACGGGTAAAAGAGGAAGATTTATTAGAAGTGGCCGAGGGTAACGGGCCCGTGGCTGCTTTAGATCGGGCTTTAAGAAAGGCTTTAGTCAAATTCTATCCCGAAATCGCTAACTTTCACCTGACCGATTATAAAGTGAGAATCCTCGATAGTGGTTCGGGGACGGCAGCGAAAACTAGGGTTTTAATCGAGTCAAGTAACGGTCAACAAAGATGGACTACCGTAGGAGTGTCTAGTAATATTTTGGAAGCTTCCTATCAAGCAGTAGTAGAAGGAATTGAATACGGTTTATATCTGCTGCAAAACAATCAACTAGAATTATCGGGTCAATTTTGTCCTTTGGGGATAATTTAGAGAACAGTTATCAGGAGTCAGGAGACAGCTTTTATTTATTCTCCCCTCTCCCTGTTCCCCTTTCTGGGATTGAATGACTACTAGGATAATAATCTAGTGACGACAGAATTTTGCCAACGACGAGCCAAGGCCCGCAGATACATATTAACGGGAAACTGATAATATTCGATAATTAACCAGAGTAAACAAATAGCATGGCAAATAAAGGTTAAAATCGACCAAAATAGAGGCACCCATGACAAAGGACTCCCCTCGATTGGAGGAAAAAGATAGGCTCCCGTAGTCACAATTGCTGTGGGAAAAATCACAAATCCCAAACCGATAATTAAGTAAAAACCTGCTATCTCCATTCCTTCTCTCGGTAAACCCTGCCAATACTTACCATTCCAATACCAAGTTAAGGGTAATTGACTATCGGCCATTTTTAAAACCTGTTGTTCTAAATTAGCAGTAAAAATGTGTTGACAAAAGTTACAAGCATAGGCTTCCATGAGTGGTAAAGTGGCGATTTTACCATGGCGACAGACGGGACAAGAATAGGTATCGTGATAGTTTAATCGGGTTGGCTCGGTCATGGTAATGTGAGTACGAGTAAAAAAGGCAATTGCAGATAATTAACTTTTCCCTATTGATAACTAATTAAGCAAGATTGGCAGGAATTGCCCCTAGTTTTTGCAGTTGTTTTTCAATATTAGCCTTTAATTGGGTCCGGGAGATTTCTTTTCCTGTTTGAGCGGTGTGTGCATTTTCCAGAAAAATAATACTATCTACTTTTTCTACGGCAAATAATTGGAATAAAAGATGGGTTACGGGAATCAGGAGCGTCGATAGGGGTGAATTAGCAGTATTTTGGGCAGATATGGCCATTTTTTCCGTAGCAAAGGCATAGATCACCCTTTTTTCCTGTTGTGGCTGCTGCCGATGAGCTAAGGTGGTTAGTAACCAATCACCCTGGCTATTCTGAACCACATAGTATTGTAAATGTTTTAACTCTCTGGCCACGGCCGCGAGGACAGGATTAACCGCCTCTTCCATGACCACGGTTGCCAGTCCGTAATTGACCGCTTCTCGACTTAAAATATGCAGTTGTGCCTTTAATTTCATGGCTAATCATGTCTATAAACTAATCGATGGCGATGACATTCGGCAAGGCCATTTAAAATTGTCGTCGTGAAAAGATGAGGATGGAGATACCCAATAATAGACCAGTATAAACGAGACTGTAGAGGGCATTAGCGATTAAGACATCAGCACTAGGCAGCAAACCATAAACAGCCTCGTTTCTAAAATTCAATCTCTCCAAATCTGGGAGAATTAGATAAATATTTTTAGTGATAGCGAGGATATTGGGATTTTTGCTGATAATACCTAATTGGATCAGATCTTTGCTGATGTGACCCATTAGATAGACCCCAAAAGTCATTAACGTGGCTATAATCGAACTGGTAAATACCCCAAAAGCGATCGCCACTGCCGCGATCAGAATTAATTCCAAACCGAGATAGAAAACCGAGACAATCAGGGGTAAAGCTTGAAAAGATACTTTCATCCCCAGCAACATCAGCAAGTAAATCACCAACATTACCCCCAACATCACCACTAAAACCCCGGACAAACCCAAGTGTTTACCGAGGATAAATTCGGCCCGACTCAGGGGTTTGGGAATCAAAACTAAAATAGTTCTCTTGTCAATTTCCTGATTAATTAGCCCTGTACCCACAAAAACCGCGACAATTACCCCTAATAGTCCGATAGCGGCTAATCCCAAGTCAAGAAAGATTTTCTGATGGGTTCCCACCGCAATTTCCGGTAATAAACGCCAAGCGAAGGCCATCAACAAGGCAAAAAACCCGATAAAGTAAAGAATGCGATCGCGAATAACCTCGCGAAAACCATTAGCTGCGATCGCCCAGATTCTCAGGATGCTGATACCCATAGCCTTTCATCAAAATAATATCTCTCTTTCCTTTTGAGATTACCCATTTCTGGGGTAAAAGTAGATCTACTCTCAAAATCAAAAATTGTCGCGGTTGGTTAGCAGTCCGTAACGATGACTAGGTATTCTTAAAGTTAGCCAAAACAGCAGCTAATCCTTACTGTTCGAGTGTTACCTTATCTTTGTCGAAATCCACCATCAAGAATCAGCCTAGGATAAATTGATCTCTAATAACCCCGGTGGTGGCGAGATCTCGATGCGTGCCGCTTTCAGATCCACCAGTGGAACAATTTCTTTGACGAAGGGGACCAGGGCCCGGGCCCCTGAGTCGGAGGATGGACTTTTTTTCTTGACAGAGGCGAGATTTGCTTCTAGTTGCACTGCTAAAATGTCATTACCCGCCCAGAAAATATCTACTACAACCCCGATTTTTTCTCCTGTCAGGTGATGATAAACCTCTAAGTTTACTAGCTCGCTAACATGATATTCATCCGCCTTTAGGCGAGGTTTTTCTAGTTTATTCGCCCATAATTTATATCCGCGCAAAGCTTCGGCCTGTTCCCGATTTTCAACCCCCTCTAACTTGATAACATAAACATTTTTGCCCGGTAGTTCACGTCCCCTGAGCAGAGTAATTTCTTGGATTTCTCCCCCTTGGGGCCCTTGTATTCCCCTCATCCCTCGCTTCTGAAAACGTTCGGGAAAATCTGATAGCGATAAAACTCGCAATTCTCCCTCCAGTCCCTGGGGTGCTACTATTGTCCCAATTTCTAGCCAATTTTCTGCCATTGTCTCGACTTTTTTGCTATAGCTTTCCCTAGTATATAGCCTTTTTTGTCTCGATCCTAGATTAGACCTCTTGTAAAAATCAAAAATTGTTGTTAGGGTTAGGAGTCAGTAGCCGGTCGTCAGTAGTCAGTAGTCAGTAGTCAGGAGAATTAAGAATAATACTAAATCTGGTTATTAAAGACTGATTATTTATTCCCCTTTTTGCATGAGTGCATGAGCAGAAAACGGGTTTCTCCGAGAAACCCGTTTTCTGTGCGTTACTTAAAAGTCTTGGTAAGGTAAAATTTTTAGTTGACCTCTACTCCTGACCATTTTTTGACTTTTTACTGGTGGCTTTTTACTGAATTATGACTATTTGGCAAGCGGATTTTTATAAATCTTCATCTTCTTCTCCTCTTGGGACAGTCTGGCAATTGTTAATTTCCGATTCTCTTGGTCATCTTATTTATGAAAATTCCTGTCCCCAATCCCAAGCTAATAGCGACTGGTTAACCCAACAGTTACAGCAAGCTTGTCAAGTCTCATACCCGGAAATTATCCAAGTTTTTCGCCCCCAATGCGCCAATTTATTTCTCCTCGCTGGTGAAAATTTACAGATCAAAATTGAGTTAACCCGTCACGTTAACGCCCTGAAAAAACAGCTAGAATTGCGGCAAATCTCTATAAATATCGACTCCCCTCCACCAAAACCCCTACCAGACCAATTTTTAGGTCAAGAGTGGCGTTTTGCTCGTTTTCCCGCCGTTGATTTAGTTAATTTTTTTGGTGATCGCAGAATACCGATTCTTTCCCTACCAGAGGCCTTTTCTCCTTTAAAATTAGGTTTAGCCTCCACTTTAATGATCCCCGGTGTGGTTATTACCGGTGGTAAAAAATCTTTGGCGATCGCTCGTTGGTTAGAGGAAATTAACCCAGTATTTATCGATCATATTCCCACAGAAACGGGGCGATCGGGCGGTTTAGTCTTGGAATCGGGTCTAAATGAACGTTGGATTTTTCTGACCTACGAAGATGAAGAAGTGGCCCGGGCAGCCAATGTTTATCAAGCAACCAAACAGGAAAGCCAAGGTTTGCACTTTCTCCTCATACAACCAGATGATTCTGGTCGCACTTTTACCGGCTTTTGGCTACTGAAGCAGGTTTAACCCCCAAGCTGTCCCCAAGAGGCAAAGAATACCCGCTAAACCCGCTAAAGGTTGGTTATAGATACCTTTAACCCAAACTAACCCAGAATCGCTGTAAGACATCAATTCGGCACTGTCTAGCAAAGCTAATCCCCATACCCAACCGCTATGAAGTCCCCAAGCTAATCCTAAACTACCATGATCGATCGCCCGCGCCCAGACCAGAACCATCCCCATCAGAAATAAACCGGGTAGTTGCGGCAGCGTTTGCTGACGTTCCCAAAGCAGATGCAGCAGGGCAAAAATTAGGCTAGAAATGGCTCCCGCCAGCCAAAAACCGTATTCTTGGCTTAATTGACTCAAAAAGATGCCCCGAAAGATTAATTCCTCGGTAATACCCACCCAGAGGGCCACTATCAACAGGGGTAAACTCAAGGCAAAAGCGCGAGTTAGATTTTTGGGCTGCCAATGTACCCAGGCCAAAATCCCCTCTAGAAAAAAAATTATCCCTAATCCCACCACTGCCAAGATTAATCCTTTGGTTAGGGAGATAAATAGGGAAAATGACCAAATTAATCCGTAATTATGGAGGCTGCTCCCCTCTATCTTTAATAATCCCCAGATAACTAAGGGAGCCAAAACGTAAAGAGAGGCCACAAGGGGCAATTTCTGGTCAGGTTTTGTCCCTTGCAGCGGTTGCCATCCCAAACGACTCCCTAAACCAATGGCAATCGGCAGCCAGAGAATTAACCAGGCCAACAGGAAAATAATAATTTTTATTAAGGCAGCCATATCCATTGTCAATTAGGTGCTAGGGAAGTGGGGGTGTAGGGTGTGGGGTGTGGGGTGTGGGGTGTGGGGTGTGGGGTGTGGGGTGTGGGGAAATTGAACTAAAACCCTAAAACCCTAAAACCCCAAAACCTGCCGACTGTCTCCTGACTCCTGATGGACAAAACAACAACCCCTCTAGGTACAGAATAACTGTGGAACTTTGCTCTGGGAAAGCCTAGCTCCAACAAAAATCCGTCCCTAGGGGGTTGCGAAAAAGAAGAAAAAGTGCTTAAGGAAAACCCCTCAAGTTGATGAAAGAGGCGGACAGGGGTTAGAATTAGGGATAAGAATCTATATTGTCTTTTTGGTCGGTCTTGTCAAAACTAGCCCTTTTGACTGCCGATTTTTTTTTCCTTATCCCTACTCCGTAACCTATTTAAGCTTCTACTGGTTCTTCTGATTCCGTTTGTTTGAGGTGGATGTGCTTGTAGCCAAGTTTGATTTCAAACTCATCGCCGGGCTGCAAGTTCATTTGTTCGGTATAGGTGGAACCGATGACGATTTGACCATTTTTGTGGACACTAACCCGGAAAGTGGGTTCGCGGCCGCGGCCATCTTTAGTGCCGTCGGGATCGAGAGGAACCCCTTTTGCACCTAAAACAGCATCGTAAAAGTCGGTTAAATTGACCCGAACTTGGCCATCTTTACTTTGAGAGTAGTAACCACAACGTTTTGCCGTTTCGCGACGGGGTAAGTGGGCCAACTCTTTGACTTTTTGTAGTAGAGCTTTCCCGGTTAGGGGAGTAGGAGAGATATCACTCATGGTACTTTTTAATGTCCCTTGATTTTTTAGTGACTGTCAATTAAGTTTACACTGACAAATTGATCATACCAAAAATCTAGCCAAAAATGTCTAGAGGGGAATAATAAATTTTTTAAAACTGATGGTTCGGTGATGACAATCGTGCTAAGAAGACCCCGGACTAGGTAGTAAGTGTAGGCCTTGTGGGGGAGAGGAAATTTTTGGTCAAGACTCTGGCAATTTTTGGTCGGGTGCGAGGAAAACAGGGGGGAGAAAGTAAGGACGTAAAACCGCTCAAGCTATACCTAGCAAGGAATTGAGAAACTATACTTGTGGTTGGAGTTGGCAAAAAACTAATGACCCAGAGCAGTAAATCTGGGGGGATTAAACTGTTTTCGAGCGACTTCCCCATCTATCATTAGGCCTAGATACCCACCCCTTGGCTCAACCGACCGGGGAAAATCTTAAGGATTAATTACCATTACTAGCTCCCCTTTGGCCCGTTAACATCGATTATCCTGAGTATTAGGAGTCCCTCATCCCCGTGCCGAGTATGGAAGTTTCTTTTAAAATTCTGCGTCAACGCCCCAACGACACCCCCTACCTAGAAAATTTTACCCTAGAGGTGGAGGCAGGAAATACAATTCTCGACTGCCTTAATCGCATCAAATGGGAACTTGATGGAACTTTGGCCTTTCGCAAAAATTGCCGCAATACAATTTGTGGCAGCTGTGCGATGAAAATTAACGGTCGTTCGGCCTTGGCTTGTCAACAAAATATCGCCAGTGAATTAAACCATTGTAGCCAAAAAGATGCCGGAGAAATTCCCGAAATCACGATCGCACCCCTGGGTAATTTACCGATTATCCGGGATTTAATCGTCAATATGCAACCGTTTTGGGACGATTTAGAAAAGGTTGAACCTTATATTAGTAGTCAAGCACGCAGCATTCCCGAACGAGAATTTCTGCAAACTCCAGAAGAAAGAGCCAATCTCAATCAGATGGGTAACTGCATTATGTGCGGGGCCTGTTATTCGGAATGTAACGCCAAGCAAGTCAATCCTGATTTTGTCGGTCCCCACGCTTTAGCAAAAGCGCAGCGCACCCTAGCAGATTCCCGCGATGGTAATCAGGAAAGTCGCCTAGAACTTTATAACCAAGGCACCGCTGGGGTTTGGGGTTGTACCCGTTGCTATTTCTGTAATGCGGTTTGTCCTATGGAAGTGGCTCCTATGGATCAGATCGGTAAAATTAAACAGGAAATACTCGCTCGCAAGTCGGCCGATAGTAGTCGTCCCATTCGTCACCGGAAAGTTTTAGTGGAATTAGTCAAAGCAGGGGGATGGGTGGATGAACGCAAATTCGGCCTCTATGTGGTGGGCAATTATTGGCGTGATTTACAGGGTTTATTAAGTATTGCCCCCCTGGGATTGCGGATGATTGCTAAGGGTAAATTTCCCACTTCCTTTGAAGCTTCCGAGGGAACCGAGGAAGTCAGAGGTTTAATTACTGCCGTTCAAAATTCTTCCTCTTGATCACTCTCGATAGTTAGGGTAATTTTGAGATGATTATGATCTATATTCTATTTGACTGGAGAACCCCTTATCATGTTCGATCGAGATAGTATCCGTGGTTTTTCTGCCCTAATCACCCTTGTGGGAGTCGCTTCTAGTTTGGGTTTTAGCTTCAACGCACCAGCTTTCTCCCAAGCTACCTCTAACAATTTACCATTACTATTAGCCCAAAAAAGCGAAAAGGTGCGCGTAGCGGTTTTAGACTTCGATTATAGCGGTCTCAGTAATCCCCAGTGGCTAACATTTCTCAATGGTGGAGCCAGTGGTGTCAGTGATATTCTCGTCAATAAATTGGTAGAAAGTGGTCGCTATACAGTGATTGAGCGCAGTCGCATTGATGCTGTCCTCAAAGAACAAAATTTTGGGGCTTCCGGACGGGTAGATGCCGCTACCGCTGCTCAAATCGGGCAAATTTTGGGGGTAGATGTGGTGATTATCGGTTCGATTACTCAATTCGATTTACAAAAAAAACAATCCGGTGGCTCGTTTATTATTTTTAGCACCGCCAAGACAGAAACCGATGCTTTTGTCAAGTTAAATGTCCGGGCAATTAATACCACCACGGCCGAAATTATTACCACCGCTCAGGGAGATGGTACTGCCAATCAATCCGATGGTTCAACCGTGGTTTTAGGAGTTGGGGGTGGTTCCCAAACCTCCAATGAAGGAAAATTACTCAGTATTGCCACCGATAAGGCAGTAGCGCAGGTGGTGGGTAATCTCAATGATAAAGCCGAACAAATCGCCGCTACACCGCGCTCGCTCCCGACTGTCACCGCTTTAGTGGCTGCCGTGGCGGGAAATCAGGTAATTCTCAATAAAGGTACGGGAGAAGGCTATCGTGTCGGTTTACGCATTTCCATCGAACGGACGACTCAAACGGTCAAGGATCCGCAAACGGGTAAGGTTATCCGTCAGATTACTCAACCGATTGGCACTCTCGAAATTGTCGAAGCTGATGGTCAATCTAGCGTCGGTCGCATCATTACCGGTAATGGTTTTAAAGTCGGTGATTTAGCTAAACCCATTCGTTAACCTGGAATTATCAATTATGAATTATGAATTATGAATTGGGGAGGTGGGGAGGTGGGGAGATCGGTAAACTTAAAACTCAAATCTGATAACTGATAACTGATAACTGATAACTGATAACTGATAACTGATAAGTGAACACTCACGAAAATTTGAAGTTATGTAAAGGGAAGCCTGGGGTCAGGTAAGACAACCGATAAAATTTATAGTCGGAATCCCTTGGATATTCCCTAGACCAGAGCGATTAACGAAAACTATCAAAAAATGGTACAAGATCAAAAACCCACGGTGATCATTACTGGGACAACTTCTGGAGTCGGTCTCTACGCCGCTAAATCCCTTGCTCAAAGAGGTTGGTTTGTGGTTATGGCCTGTCGGGATATCCCGAAAATGGAACAGGCGGCCAAGGAATTAAACATTCCCCGGGATAACTACTGTATTGAATTTATCGACCTCGGTTCCCTCGATAGCGTCCGGCGCTTCGTTAAAAATTTCCGGGCCTTGGGCAGATCTCTAACCGCTTTAGTCTGCAATGCCGCTATCTATCTGCCTTTGCTCAAAGAACCCCTAAGAAGTCCCGACGGTTATGAATTGAGCATGGCCACCAATCATTTAGGTCATTTCCTGCTCTCAAATTTGCTCTTGGAAGATCTAAAAAATTCTCCCTCTCCCGACCGGCGTTTAGTCATTCTCGGCACTGTCACCCATAATCCCGATGAATTAGGCGGTAAAATTCCTCCTCGTCCCGATTTGGGCGATTTGGACGGGTTTGCCAAGGGTTTCAAAGAGCCGATTACTATGGCCGACGGCAAAAAATTTGAATCGGTCAAAGCCTACAAAGATAGTAAGGTGTGTAATGTTCTCACCATGGGGGAACTGCACAAACGCTATCACGAATCGACCGGAATCACTTTTACTTCCCTCTATCCGGGTTGTGTGGCCGATACACCCCTTTTCCGCAATCATTACCCCTTTTTCCAGCAGTTTTTCCCCTGGTTCCAGAAAAATATCACCGGTGGCTATGTTTCCCAAGAATTAGCCGGGGAAAGAGTGGCCATGGTGGTGGCTGACCCCGAATACCGTCAATCCGGCGCTTACTGGAGTTGGGGCAATCGTCAGAAAAAAGAGGGTAAATCCTTTGTTCAAAGGGTTTCTCCTCAAGCTCGCGACGATGAAAGAGGCGAAAAAATGTGGGAATACAGCGCTAAATTAGTCGGATTAGCATAAATTCCGATTTTGAGACTAAAAAGGGACACAAGGTAACTTGTGTCCTTGTGGAAGCTAGGAACTTAATTTTTATTTAGTGTCGGAGAATTCCGCATCGATGACATCATCGCCGCCACCAGCACCACCAGAGGGGCCATTGTTATTGCCACCGGTGGGATTGCTAGGGGCTGCTTGCTGATAGATACTGCTACCGATCGCGTAGAGGGCTTGTTGTAATTCCGGTAGGATGGTTTTGATCTTACCATCATCCTCTTGAGCGATCGCTTCTTTCAGTTCTTTAATCAACTTTTGGGCTTTCGTTTTCTCGGATGGGGGAACCTTATCGCCTAACTCGACTAACTGCTTTTCAGCTTGATAAACCAGGGCATCAGCTTGATTTTTGCGTTCAATGCGTTCGCGACGTTCTTTATCAACCGAGGCGTTCGATTCTGCCTCATTTACCATGCGTTCCACTTCATTTGCCGGCAAGGTAGAAGCGCCGGTGATGCTGATCGATTGTTCTTTTCCTGTACCTTTATCCTTAGCGGTGACATTTAAAATACCGTTAGCATCGATGTCGAAAACCACTTCGATTTGAGGCACACCCCGGGGCGCTGGGGGGATACCATCGAGTCGGAAAGTTCCCAAACTCTTGTTATCTCTGGCTATTTCCCGTTCCCCTTGCAGGACGTGGATTTCTACGTTAGTTTGTGAGTCTACTGCCGTAGAGAAAACTTCCGATTTTCTGGTGGGGATAGTGGTATTGCGGGGAATAATCCGCGTCATCACACCGCCGAGGGTTTCCACACCCAGAGACAGAGGAGAAACATCAAGCAGAAGAATATCTTTGACTTCACCGGCAAGAACACCACCTTGAATAGCGGCACCCACAGCTACCACTTCATCAGGGTTAACGCTTTGGTTCGGCTCTTTGCCCAGAACTTTTTTAACTAATTCTTGAATGGCGGGAATCCGGGTTGAACCACCGACGAGAACCACTTCATCGAGGGCAGATTTATCGATTTTGGCATCACGGACGGCATTTTCTACGGGACGCCGACAGCGATCAATTAAATCGCCACAAATTTCCTCAAATTTAGCTCTGGTTAAGGTAGTATCTAGGTGTTTTGGTCCTTCGGCGGTAGCGGTGATGAAGGGCAGGTTAATTTCCGCTTGGGTAACGCTAGAAAGCTCAATTTTGGCTTTTTCCGCCGCTTCCGTGAGACGTTGCAGGGCTTGTTTATCTTGACGGAGATCGATCCCTTCAAATTTTTCGAATTCTTCGGCTAAATAATCAACGATTTTTTTATCGAAGTCATCACCCCCAAGATGAGTATCTCCAGAGGTAGCGAGAACTTCAAAGACACCATCACCCACTTCCAGAACCGATACGTCAAAGGTTCCCCCACCCAAGTCAAAAACGAGAATGGTTTCGTTAGCTTTTCTCTCTAATCCGTAGGCGAGAGAGGCGGCGGTGGGTTCGTTGATAATGCGGAGAACTTCAATCCCGGCAATTCTCCCCGCATCTTTGGTAGCTTGACGTTGGGAGTCATTAAAATAAGCAGGTACGGTGATGACTGCTTGGGTAACGGTTTCGCCGAGGTATTTACCGGCATCTTCCACCAGTTTCCGCAGTACCTGGGCGGAAATTTCTTCGGGGGCGAATTGTTTGCCCTGGGCGGGACAGTCTAATTTAACGTTGCCGTTGCCGTCTTGAAGAGCTTTGTAGGATATTTCTGTGGCTTCCTTGCTAACTTCGTTGAATTTCCGGCCGATGAAGCGTTTGACGGAATAAAAGGTATTGTACGGGTTCATTACCGCTTGACGTTTGGCGATTTGTCCTACTAGGCGATCGCCATTTTTGGCGTAGGCGACGACTGAGGGCGTGGTTCTAAATCCTTCGGCGTTGGCGATAACGGTGGGTTTACCCCCTTCCATAACCGCAACGCAGGAGTTAGTCGTCCCTAAGTCAATTCCAACTACTTTTCCCATAATCTTTGTGCTGCTCCGATACAAATTATAGTGACTTCTAGAATCGGAACTGTACTCGGTTTTTAGGCGATACCCACCCCTATCAGTTCCTTCGTTATCTCTATAATGCAAAATAACCCCGCTTTCTCGATAGTGTAGGTATCCGAACCTTTTTGGTAGTATTGCTAATGTCAGTTCGGGATCAAAGAGTTAGGGGTGAAGGAAAGGAGTCAGAAGTGAGACAAACTCTTAGTTCTTACCACTCCATGCTCGCTCCCCTTGGTTTCCCTGGATTGGTGTTGGCAATCCCTCACTTCCTCTCTTTTAAGTAGAAAACATGAATCTCAAATATCAATATCATTCCATAGTTCAGAAATTGACCGCACTTGACTTTAATTAATAACCGAAAGGTCGTGCTATTAATACAAGATTATGTGATCATGAGTAACAACAATTGTTCCTGTGCGTATTCCATTTATTTCTTGAATATAAATATCGGTGTCATATCGTTTAAATCTACTATCTTGAAAACTGTTAATTAACCTAGGAAAATCCTCTAATTCAGAGGTACTAATTAATCTATTTCCGTAAAGAAGATCACCAGAAAAAACCCTAAAGGTAGAAGAACGGGTTTCCTCGGAAAATAAACTGCTACAGTTAGGTTGTAAATAGATGTAGATGTAGGCCAAGCGCATATCTACAGAAGGCACAAATTCTAAGCCTAAATCAAAATAGCATAGAGTAGGTGGATTAAAAACAGATAAAATAGATTCCCGATAATTATCAGGCTTTCCAAAACTTCTCAACTGAATAAGATGACTACCAGTATTGACTCCCCCTCCTCTTAAATTATTAAGAGAACATTGTTGAAAGTCAAGAAAGGTTTTAGTTATCGTTCTTTGCCAACTATTAATAATGACTAGAGAATTTACCCAATACCTATACTGTTCTGGTCGGCGATCAATCTCGATACCAATAGGATCATCCGATTGACGGGGTTCTACCATGCGATAATAGTAAGTGTAGTTGCTAAATTTTACTCTTCGTGGCCCTGGAAGATCATTAACAAAGTTTTTCTGATCTACTTGCCGGCCAAATTCACAAACACTTTGATAATCTTTTATAGTAAACATTGGTAAAAGAATATCTGGTGGCGGCAGTTTGATTTCATCATCAGACCAACGACCTGTAAAAATCCAGGCGGCTGCCCGCTCAGAAACTACCCAAGCAAGACCTCTATATACAGGAATATTGTCAATACTCATTGTTAATAAATAAATCTGATCATTTATTTTGTAACAATTATCCCCAAAACTCTCAAGGATTGTGGCATCGATCTCAGCTAAAGGTTTGCCAAATGGAAGTGCGAGTAAATCAGTAAGATTGCTCATCATTGAATTTTTTGACTAAGTTACTGTTTCTGTTATACGCTATTTAGATGCTGAACAGCTTACTGTTTACCGATCACAGCAAAAAAGCTCCCCAATGCCCGCTCTTTCTGGGAACTTGTTTATAACACAAATGTAGTATATAGTGTAATATAGGTAATAAGCTGTACTGCATTTAAACTGCGTCTTGACAATTTTAGTACAAATGCTCAGAACTCTGGTGCAGTCTGAACAAGTCATTTAGATAGTCAACAGCTTATCCTCTGTGTTAAAACACGATCACTGATAACAATTTATTCAATTGATCGCAGAATCTCAATTGCGTTATTTTGGTTGCATCGGCTTTTTATTTGATTATTTCATAAAAACTATGACTTACGAAACTCTGGAACTTTCCACACCAACACCGATTTTATCTTGGGCGGGGCATGAATTGGGGCCCCAAGAAACCCAAATGGCTAAAAATGTCGCTTCCCTCCCTTTTGTTTATAAACACATTTCTTTAATGCCCGATGTTCACTTGGGTAAAGGTGCTTTAGTCGGTTCGGTGATTGCCACCAAAGATGCCGTAATTCCTGCCGCCGTCGGAGTCGATATCGGTTGCGGCATGGCTGCCCTAAAAATGCCTTTCACCGGTGAACAATTGCAGGGAAAACTTAAAAAAATTCGCCTCGATGTGGAAGAAAATATTCCCGTCGGTTTTGCTGAAAATAAAGAAGTGGATCGGCAAGTGACTAAATGGCCAAAATGGGCGGAATTTAAACAGATTCATCGAGGTGTACAAAACCTGGAGAAAAAAGCCCTTAAACAAATGGGTTCTCTGGGAGGAGGCAATCACTTTATCGAAATTTGTTTAGATACAGATAATCAAGTTTGGTTAATGCTGCATTCCGGTTCTAGAGGTATTGGTAATCAACTAGCCCAATGTCATATTAATACCGCCAAAGAGTTAGCAAAACTAGCAGAATGTAAATTACCCGACCTCGATCTGGCCTACTTTGTCGCCGGTACAGAAGAATTTGCCGCCTACTGGCATGACCTACAATGGGCCCAGGAATATGCCCGTTATAATCGAGAAATTATGATGGCTAGATTTAAGCGCATTGTTGAAAAACATCTAGCGGGAGGCAAACCAACTAAACCCCTCTTAGTAGTTAATTGTCATCACAATTATGCCGAAAAAGAAATTCATTTTGGGGAAGAGGTTTATGTCACCCGAAAGGGAGCCGTCCGCGCCAGAGAAACCGATTATGGTATTATCCCTGGTTCCATGGGAGCGCAATCTTATATTGTCAAAGGTAAAGGAGAACATAATAGCTTCTGTTCCTGTTCCCACGGGGCCGGGCGCTTGATGTCGAGAAATCTGGCTAAAAAAATCTTTACTCTTGATGATTTAATCGCCCAAACCCAAGGGGTTGAATGCCGCAAAGATGAGGGCGTTATTGATGAGATTCCGGGGGCCTATAAACCGATCCAACAGGTGATGAATCAACAGGCTGATCTAGTGGAAATTGTCGCCACTCTCAAGCAGGTGATGTGTGTCAAAGGTTAACAAATCATGGCCAGATCGATCGATTTTTGTCTTTTTTTCTCTAGCATGAAAAAGATAGGAATCGATCGAGGATTATAAGCGATGAGTCTGACTATTGCTGCCCAATTAGCACAAATTCCCGCCCATCATCTCAATATCATGGGCTATGTGGATGAATCCGCCGTTAACGGCCCCGGCAGTCGGGCCGTGGTCTGGGTACAGGGTTGTTCTCGCGAGTGTCGGGGTTGTTTTAATCAAGCTTCCTGGCCCTTTGAGATCAATCAATTAATTACTGTTGAGTCTCTAGCTGCCAAAATTTTGGCTAATCCCCGCAATAGCGGCCTAACTTTCTCCGGGGGTGAACCTTTTTGGCAAGCAAAAGCCTTGACAGAATTGGCTAAATATGTTAAGGAAAAAGGCTTAAATGTGATGTCCTTCACGGGATTTACGATCGAACAATTGCGCTCAACCCAAGCACCGCCCCACTCTCAAGAATTATTGGCCCAGTTAGATATTTTGGTGGATGGGGCCTATGTGGAATCCCTGGCTATTCATTCTCCCGATTCTCCCGTTTCTTCTAGCAATCAACGGATTCACCTCCTCAATCCCGCTTGGGAAGATCAGATTAATTGGGCATCGGATCAAGTGGAAATTCATATTCTCAAAGACGGAACCCGAATTTTTACGGGATTTTGGGGACAGATTATTTCTTGATCGGGCCCAGAATCAGTGATCAGTAAACAGTAAACAGTAGTGCGAAACGTTTAGGCATGAAATAAGGAGCCCTATCAACCTTGACCGACCTTATAACTGTTTATCTGTCCCGACGTTTAGTATCACTCGATACCAAACTCGGCCAGGGGACTCAAGGTCAATACACTTGTCATTATATTTGACAAAGTTGAGAGTAACGGCGATAGCCACCCCCAGTTTCAGAAGTCACAAATCTGGCACTGAAGCGGGGAACGGAAGGCGAGAGAGGTTTGACATACCCCACGCCGTAAACGGACGTGGATTCTTCTAGCATCACTGCTGATACCATTTTTCTTTATTCTTGGCAGGTATCTTACCCCCCCTTGCCCCCCGACATCGGGGGGGTTAGGGGTGAGGGCAATTAACCATCTCTGCCATTACTTGTGAAAAATGGTATCACATCTGACAACTCACATCTGATAACTGATAACAAGGGCCGAAACTAAGACCTAATTGGTTAAGCTAAAAGCTTTGATGTGCTTATTTTCTAACCTTCTTTTTAGGTAAGAGAATTGCCAGATTCTTTCTTTTGCCTTTTGCCTGTTGCCTTCAGAAGCTGATAACTGAAATCCCCAACCCCCAACCCCGATCGAGAAAAAAATTTTTTCTGTACAGGGAATCCTTAAAATAGAAAAGGGAACACAAAACCAAGTTGCTGGTATTTTTCCTCTGGGCATGGTGGCGCAGTTTATAGAATTTAGCTGGAATTTATGAATCATTTTCTGCATTCTTTCACTGTTTTTCCTGATTATGCCCGAAAATCTCGCTCTTACTCCCTGGGTAAACTGCGACGACCGTTAATCTTCCTGTTTACCGTCGGTTGTCTGACTAGCGTGGTCGGTTATCGTTTCTATAATCAGCCGAAATTGGCCGTCGGGACTATTTCTCCGGTCACAATTATCGCCCCCGAAGATGCCAGTTTTCAAGACCAAGAAACCACCGACCTCAAACGCCAAAAAATTCGGGCTGGACTGCTTCCCCGGCTAAAAAGAGACCCCCAAATCACTGCCCAGATTGAGCGATCGCTACGGGACACTTTAGGGCAATTAAGTCAAATTAGCCCATTTTTGCGAAAAAATTCGATTTTAATGAGCAGAACTATTTCTAACGCCACGCTGGGAACGCTGCTCACCTTTTCTGCCGCTCAATGGTCAACTCTACAAAGCGGCCTTAACTATAAAGAATCTTTTGCAAAACCCTTGACAAAAGAACAGGAATATGCTATACAGGAAATCCAAGCCTATCGTCAGGGCGTGACGAAGGGAAACTTTGAGCAATTTATCGATCGATTGGAGCAATTACGGCAAATACAGGAGCAAACCGGCCAAAATTATCGGCATTCCAGCTTAAATAAACTCAAATATGCCGATCTGATCACAGCGGCCCAAATGGGCGATCGAGAGTGGCAAAACCTAGAAAAAGCCGTCCTGCAAGCGGGGCGCCGGATTTTGGTACAAGGCATTCCCCCCGGGATTTCCACCAGTCACCTACAGGATACCATCGCCGTGCAGATTAGCAGCGATCGCCTAACCCGTCGTCAGCAGTCTTTAGCCGAAAATATCCTTCTGGCGGCCCTAGAGGGACAAACGAACCTGATAGAAGATCGAGAGGCAACCAAAGAACAAGCCACTAAAGCAGTGGAAGCGGTAGATATGGTCATGTCTAACGCTCAAACCGGTCAAATTATCGTTAAAGCAGGCGAAAAAATTACTCAAGCTCAGTTTGTTCTCATCGATGGTTTTGGTTTAAGCGAACGGGGCATTAACTGGATGGGTTTAGGGTCAACGGCAATCCTTGTCACCGGCGCGATCGGGACTTTTTGCCTCGTGGCCCAGCGTCTCCATCGGCCTCTGCGTCACCGGGATTTTATTCTCTTGGGTTTACTGAGTTTTACCACACCGATCCTAGCGATCGCCCATATTCCCTTTACCAATCTGGCAGCCGTGGGTTTATTAGTCAGCAGTTTCTATGGCCCGACTCTGGCCGTCACCCAAGTCCTCTTAACTGCCGGTCTTTCCCTATTCAGCATCCAAGGCATCAGCGCCGATTTAATCGCCGGGACGATGGGGGGACTATTAGCGGCGATGATAGCGGCAAAATTGCGCTCCCGGGATGAATTATCGCTGCTAGGGATGGGAATCGGAGTCAGCCAAGGCGGTGTTTATCTGCTCACTTACCTAATCGTTAGCGCCACGGCCAGCACGATCATCTATACTCTACTACCCACGGCGCTCGTCTATGGTCTATCGGGGATAGCTTGGACGGTAATCGCCCTAGGATTATCCCCCTATTTGGAACGCTGTTTCGATGTGGTCACTCCCATTCGTCTGGTGGAGTTGTCCAATCCTAATTGTAGTTTGCTCAAACGTTTGGCCACGGAAGCACCGGGTACTTTTCAACATACCCTTTTTGTCGCCTGTTTAGCGGAAGCGGCCGCCCGAAAACTGCACTGTAATGTGGAATTAATTCGCACGGGAACCCTCTATCACGATATCGGGAAAATGCACGATCCCCTCGGTTTTATTGAAAATCAAATGGGTGGCCCGAATAAACACGATGAAATTAACGATCCCTACGTCAGCGCCGAGATTATTAAAAAGCACGTTAGCGAAGGGTTAGTCATGGCCCGCAGACACGGTTTACCGCGAGTGGTCCGCGATTTTATTCCCGAACACCAAGGCAATCTCTTAATTTCCTATTTTTATCAGCAAGCTTTGCAAAAATCCGCCCAAAATGGTCAAGAAATCGTCGATGAGGCGGCCTTTCGCTACGATGGTCCAATTCCCCAATCGCGAGAAACGGCGATCGTTATGTTGGCCGATAGTAGCGAGGCCGCTTTGCGATCGCTGAAGGAGGCATCCCCAGAACAAGCTATGGATATGATCAAAAAGATTTTTCAGGCCCGATGGCGCGATCAACAATTAGTAGATAGTGGTATTCGTCAGGAGGAATTACCAATCATTGCCGAGATTTTTGTGCAAGTTTGGCAACAATTCCACCATCAACGCATTGCCTACCCGAAAGCGGTGTTAGAAGTCTCCTCCGCCGAAAAAAAATAAGAGATAACAGCAAAAAATCAAAAATAATTACCAAAATGCTACTAATTACTCTCAACGAAAATACTTTATCTTTATCTCCGGGAAGTCAAGTTATTTTCCCTGATCAGACTTGGGAAGATTACGAAAGATTGCTGAGTTTACGTCTCCAAAAAACCTATCCCAAACTCTATTTTAATCGCAAAACTCAAGAAATTCGGCTTATGTCTCCTTTACCAAGTCATGGCAAACGTATCAATCTTTTAAGTGATTTAGTAAAAATTATCCTCCGTCGTCAAGGTAAAGACTGGGAATGTTTTGATCCAATTACCTTGAAAATGCCGGGGGAAGCGGGAGTAGAGCCAGATACTTGTTTTTATATTGATAATAGACAGGCAATTTTAGGCAAAGAAAGAATTGATTTAACTGTTGATCCTCCTCCCGATTTAGCTATAGAAGTGGATTTTACTTCTCTGACTGATGTGGGTGCTTATCAATTGTTGAAAATCCCCGAATTGTGGGTTTATCGTCGGGAAGAATTAAAAATATATCTGTTCAGAGAAGACAGTTATCAAGAAAGGGAAAATAGTCGTCTCTTTCCCGATATAAATATCAAGAAACTTTTTCCCTATTATGTAGAATTAGGCTGGAACCAAGGTTCTAGTATTGCCTTACGTCAATTTGAAGCTTTGGAGAATTTTAGTTAAAACACTTTTTGTATAAAAGTGAGCCATGTACCCAATTAATCCCCCCTTAATCCCCGCTTAATAAGGCTTGATCCCCCCTGCTCCCCTATTAAGGGGGGTGCCGATAGGCGGGGGGATCTGACAAACCAAAGATAATTACCAAAATGCTACTAATTACTCTCAACGAAAATACTTTATCTTTATCTCCGGGCAGTCAAGTTATTTTTCCGTATCAGACTTGGGAAGATTACGAAAGATTGCTGAGTTTACGTCTCCAAAAAACCTATCCCAAACTCTATTTTAATCGCAAAACTGAAGAAATTAGGCTTATGTCTCCCCTACCAAGTCATGGCAATCGTGTTGATACATTAAGGGATTTAGTAAAAATTATCCTCCGTCGCCAGGGCAAAGACTGGCAATGTTTTGATCCGATTACCTTGAAAATGCCGGGGGAAGCGGGAGTAGAACCAGATACTTGTTTTTATATTGATAATAGACAAGCAATTTTAGGCAAAGAAAGAATTGATTTAACTGTTGATTCTCCTCCCGATTTAGCTATAGAAGTGGATTTGACTTCTCTGACTGATGTAGAGGCTTATCAATTGCTAAAAATCCCCGAATTGTGGGTTTATCGTCGGGAAGAATTAAAAATATATCTGTTCAGAGAAGACAGTTATCAAGAAAGCGAAAACAGTCGTCTCTTTCCCGATATAAATATCAAGAAACTTTTACCCTATTATGTAGAATTAGGCTGGAGCCAAGGTTCTAGTATTGCCTTACGTCAATTTGAAGCTTTAGAGAATTTTAGTTAATAATCAATGCTGGTTATGGTGGTTTTCTCAACTAGACTCAGTGAGACTAACGATTAGAAGTCATTCCAGCCTGTTAGCAATTGCTCTTGGGTTTCCTGAACAAGTTTTTGCATTGGCGTTGTAATAAACAAGAGATAGGTTTATATTACCCAAAAAATCTCCACAGACAACATCAAATAAATTTATTTTGATCAATTCAAATACAAGAAGAAACAACTCTAGCAGTTATCTTAAGGGTGAGGCAGGAAGTCTCTGATTTTATAGCAAAGAGCGGGATAGTTAGGACATAATAGAGAAAAAGAAATGAGGAGAAGCTTTCATGGCAGCACCCTATAGTGATGATTTAAGACAGAAAGCAGTGAGTGCCGTAGAGCGAG
>SFAQ01000089.1:0-20602 GCA_007096525.1 Microcystis wesenbergii Mw_QC_B_20070930_S4
GTGAGCAGGGTGGGGATCATGATCACACCGAACCAACCGATGTATAAACGGTTGTTGGTGCTGGTGATCCACTGACAGAACTGCTCCCACAGGGAAGCGCTCTCGCGCTGTTGTAGAGTTGTAGTCATGATTGGATAATTTCTGTATGTATTTAGTTGTCAAGGTTCTTTGTTTGACATGAGTTAATACTATCGTCTTTTTATAGTTATGTAAAGGGGGTTTAAGGAATTTTAACCCTATTTCTCATTATCATAGAGATAAGCCCTACTTATGAAAGTGATTGCCCTGTTGACATCCTCCCTGCCCTGAGAGACTATTCGTAAATGAACATTAAGCGGCAATCGGAGCCATCTTGGGTCTCCGTCGCTGGTTATCGGTTAAACGGCGAAGCATCAGACGTATCATGGCAAGATTCTAGTAAGACAGGCGTTGCTAGTTTAAGATATGAATCTTCTTTGATGGGATTTTTAAAACCTAGACCCAAACTAACTTTTGGATAGGATGCACGGTTGGTATTCATAGCTTGATTGAGCAACGATCATCTTTTTGCTGTTATCAGGGAATAATAACTGGTAACTGATAACGGAACACTAATAAGGAGGAGAATAAAAGTTGTTAGAAAATGCCAAGAAAATTACGGTTATAGGTGGGGGAATTTGGGGGCAAACTCTCGCTAATTTGGCTAGACGTAATCACTTAGCCGTTCGGATTTGGTCGCGTCATAGCGGCGAAGATTTAGGGACTGTTATAGCAGATACTGAGGTAATTATTTCAGCAGTTTCGATTAAAGGAGTTGCCCCAACAATCGAAAAATTACAGCAATTACAATTAAATTCTCGCATAGTTATCGTCACCGCTACTAAAGGTTTAGACCCAATCACCACTCGTACCCCTTTTCACCTGTGGAATCAAGCGTTTCCTGATAATTCTCTTGTGGTTCTTTCTGGTCCCAATTTAGCTAAAGAAATTAATCAAGGTTTACCTGCGGCGACGGTGGTAGCAAGTTATACGCAAAAAGCAGCAATATTGTTACAAAAATTATTATCTGGGGAATCTTTTCGGGTTTATCTTAATAGCGATCCCTTGGGGACTGAGTTAGGTGGCACTCTCAAAAATGTCATGGCGATCGCTTCTGGGGTTTGTGATGGTTTACAGTTGGGGACTAATGCCAAATCTGCCCTGTTAACTCGCGCTTTACCGGAAATAGTTCGGGTGGGAACTTGTCTAGGAGGTTGTCAAGAAACTTTCTTTGGTTTATCTGGTTTAGGGGATTTATTAGCCACCTGTAATAGTCCTTTATCTCGCAATTATCAAGTGGGTTATCAATTAGCTTTGGGTTTATCTTTGCCTGAGATTTTAGCTAAGTTAGAGGGAACTGCCGAGGGAATAAACACCACAGAAGTTTTAATGAGAATTGCCTCCCCAAAAAATTTATATGTACCGATTACCTGCCAAGTTGATCGTCTTTTGCGCGGGGAAATTTCTCCCCAAGTTGCCGTGGATGAATTAATGCGTCGGGATTTAAAAGCAGAATTTGATTAAGAGACAAGAGAAGGGTGATTTTTCAGTTATCAGTAAACAATGATCAGTAATCAGTGGGGAGTGGGGTAGGGCTATTTCATTTAAATAAATTTGACTTAAGAGTCTCAAGTTTATCTTTCTCTAACCCCAAGAGTTGGTCATAGTAATTAATCTTTAATATTTCTCAATAAATGTTTCAGTCCCTACCCCACAAAAGCGTTCTCTTTTAACATAAACAATATCAAGGGATTGCGGGGTATTGGGGTTTTAGGGTTTTGGGTTTTTAGTTTAATTTCCCCGGAATAAGTCATGGTTTTTCGGAGTGTTTTACTATATTTTAGATGGCGGAGTTCCGATTTCTCCTCCTGATTGCTTCGAGATATTGCCCCGAAAACTTGACAGGGACGAGATAAAGCTTAACTAAATGTTACAATAAAGGCGGACTGCCTCACCTGCCTAGGACTGGAGAAAAATCAGCGATGCTACGACTAGAGAGAATTAGTAAGATTTACCCGACGGGAGAAGTGTTAAAAGATGTCACTTGGGAAGTAAAAACTGGCGATCGCATCGGCTTGGTGGGAGTCAATGGGGCGGGAAAATCCACCCAACTAAAGATTATTATGGGGCAAGTGGAACCTACGGCTGGGGAGATCATCCGTCCTACCAGTCTCCATATCGGCTATCTTACCCAAGAATTTGAAGTGGATCCCCGTCGGACGGTACGGGAGGAATTTTGGACGGTGTTTCAAGAAGCGAATCAAGTCCACCATCAACTAATAGAAATTCCCCAGCACATGGAAAAAGCTGATCCCGAAGAATTAGATCGCTTAATTCATCAATTGGATCGCCTACAAAGACAATTTGAAGGGTTAGATGGTTACGGATTAGAAGCACGCATCGAGAAAATTTTACCGGAAATGGGCTTTACTATTGATGACGGAGATCGCTTAGTAAGTTCCTTTAGTGGTGGTTGGCAAATGCGGATGAGTTTAGGCAAAATTCTCCTACAAACTCCCGATATTTTACTCCTCGATGAACCGACTAACCATTTAGACTTAGAAACCATTGAATGGTTAGAAAAATTCCTCAAGGATTTAACCACTCCCAGGGTCATAGTTTCCCACGACCGGGAATTTCTCGATCGTCTCTGTACCAAAATTGTCGAAACTGAAAGGGGAGTTTCTACCACTTATTTAGGTAATTATTCCTCCTACCTAGAGCAAAAATACGAACAACAATCCGCTCAGTTAAGTGCCTACGAACGTCAACAAAAAGAACTAGAAAAACAGCAAGCTTTCGTCGATCGGTTCCGGGCCAGTGCCACCCGTAGCACCCAAGCAAAAAGCCGGGAAAAACAACTAGAAAAGGTGGAAAAAATTGAAGCACCAATCGCCGATGTGCGTACCTTAAAATTCCAGTTTCCTCCAGCAGTGCGTAGTGGTCGAGAAGTGGTAACTATTAAAAATCTTGTTCACATCTACGATGATAAAATTCTCTTTTTGGGAGCAAATCTGGAAATAGAAAGAGGCGATCGAGTGGCGTTTTTAGGACCCAATGGTGCGGGAAAATCCACGCTTTTACGTTTAATTGTTGGCTTAGAAACTCCCACAGAAGGCTCGATCGAAATCGGTCAACATAACGTTATTCCTAGTTATTTTGAGCAGAACCAAGCGGAAGCTTTAGACCTAACTAAAACTGTTTTAGATACCATTCATGATGAAGTTCCCGATTGGAAAGATGTGGAAGTTCGTAGTCTTTTAGGGCGATTTTTATTCAGTGGGGAAACGGTATTAAAAAAAGTCGAATCCTTGAGTGGTGGCGAAAAAGCGCGTCTTGCTTTAGCAAAAATGTTACTTGCTCCCGCTAACTTATTAATTCTCGATGAACCCACTAATCACCTCGATATTCCCGCCAAGGAAATGTTAGAATCGGCTTTAAAAGTTTATGAAGGCACGGTTTTAATTGTTTCCCATGATCGTTATTTTATCTCCCAGGTAGCTAACAAAATTGTTGAGATTCGGGATGGTGAATTAATTGCCTATGCGGGAGATTATCACTATTATCTAGAAAAACTAGACGAAGAAAAACAAAAAGCCGAACAAAAACGCATTGAAGCAGAAAAAGCGGCCAAAGCTGCCGCTAAACGGGCTAAACAAAAGGCCAAAAAAGGTTAGAATATAAAGTATCACCCTATCCACGATTATCTATTCATTAATTAATCTTATGGCAGCTATAAAAGTAGGCGATCGAGTTCCCAATTTTTCTCTCCCTTCCCAAACAGGGGCAACGGTTAATATCGGCGATTTAATCGGTAAAAAATCCCTGGTAATTTATTTTTATCCCAAAGATGATACTCCGGGTTGTACCGCGGAATCCTGCGCTTTCCGCGATAGTTACGAAGTGTTTACCGATGCGGGTGCGGAAGTTATTGGTATTAGTGCCGATACTCCCCAATCTCATCAACAATTTGCCCAAAAATATAATCTTCCCTTCACCCTTTTAAGTGATACCGATAACCGAGTCCGGAAATTATTCGGTGTTCCCTCTACCTTATTCGTTCTCCCTGGACGAGTTACCTATATCATTGATAAAGAGGGAATCGTCAGACATATTTTTGATTCTATGTTAGATTTTAAAGCTCACGTTACCGAATCTTTGAACACAATTAAATCTTTTTAGGTTGACGAGAATGGCTCTGGCCACCACAATAAAAGAAATTGCCAGCCTCAGCTTGGAAAGCTGGTCAGCTTTTACAACTATGTCGCCAGAATCTTGATAATAATCAATGGGAGAAAGTCAAGGAGATGCACCCATCTTGATCGCTGATAATCAAGATTATTTCCTAACTTTTAACTGCCGACATCTGCCGCATTTCTAAATACACTAATAATGCGTTGATATCGGCGGGATTGACTCCGCCAATGCGCGAGGCTTGACCGATGGTGGCGGGTTTAATTTTTGTTAATTTTTCCCGGGATTCCATTGACAAAGTTTCGATTTTCATGTAGTCAATATCGGGGGATAAATGACGGTTACTGTGGCGACTAATTTGGTCAATTTGATTTTGTTGTCGTTTCAAGTAACCGGAATATTTAATCTCAATTTCTACCCCTTCTCTTTCGGCTAAATTTAAATCAGAATTACCTAAACCATAGCGATCAAGATCGAGATAATGGAAGCTAGGACGACGCAGTAAATCCGCTAAAGAGAGAGAACCTTTAATTTTTTGTTCCGTATCCTTAACGATGGCAATTGCCACCTGATCCCGTTCTTTAATTCTCGTTTCGTGTAGGCGTTCTTTTTCAGCGATAATATTAGTCTGTTTAGTTTGGAATAATTGCCAACGCCGGTCATCAATTAAACCAATTTCTCGCCCTAAAGGTGTTAATCTTTGATCGGCATTATCCGATCGCAATACTAAGCGATATTCAGAACGACTGGTTAACATTCGATAGGGTTCCCGCAGATCCTTAGTACACAAATCATCGACCAAAGTTCCCAGATAACTTTCCTCCCGGGGAAAAACAATTAACTCTTTTCCTAAAGCAAATCTTGCCGCATTAATCCCCGCCACCAGTCCTTGGGCTGCCGCTTCTTCATAACCGGTTGTCCCGTTAATTTGTCCCGCACAAAATAACCCCTCAATCTTCTTCGTCATCAGGGTTGGATAACACTGAGTTGCCGGTAAATAATCGTATTCCACTGCATAGGCAGCCCGCAACATCACACAGTTTTCTAAACCGGGTAAAGTCCGCAGCATTGCTAATTGAACATTTTCCGGCAGTCCCGTAGAAAACCCTTGGATATAAAGTTCGGGAATATCGCGCCCTTCCGGTTCGATAAAAATTTGATGACTTTCTTTATCGGCAAAACGGACGATTTTATCCTCAATACTGGGACAATAACGCGGACCTTTAGAGTCAATAAAACCGCCATAAATGGGGGATAAATGTAAATTATCTCTGATTAATTGATGAGTTGCCGCCGTGGTGCGGGTGAGATGACAGTTCATTTGTTCCCGTTCGATCCACACCTCCGGATCAAAACTAAACCAACGTACCTCGTCATCGGGCGGTTGCGGTTCCATGCGAGAGTAATCCACCGAACGCTTATCCACACGGGCAGGAGTGCCAGTTTTTAGGCGACCGGTCTCGAATCCGAGACGATTTAGGGTTTCTGTTAAACCCACCGCCGCAAATTCGCCCGCGCGTCCGGCGGCCATAGACTTGCCGCCGATCCAGATTTTGCCGCCTAAAAAAGTGCCAGTGGTTAAAATGACGGCTTTAGCGGCGAAACAAGTGCCGAAATAGGTTTCTACCCCTAAAACTTGCTCATTTGCCCCTAAAATCAGGTCTGTGGCCATGCCTTCCCGAATAACCAGATTTGCCTGGGTTTCGACGATACCTTTCATCACCGCCGCGTATTCCCGTTTATCGGTTTGGGCGCGTAGGGCCCAGACTGCCGGTCCGCGAGAGGCATTAAGAACCCGTTTTTGCAGATAGGTGCGGTCGGCCATTTTGCCAATTTCGCCGCCTAAAGCGTCCACTTCGTGGGTTAATTGGGATTTAGCTGGACCACCGACGGCGGGGTTACAGGGTTGCCAAGCGATTTTATCGAGATTAAGGGTGAGGAGAAGGGTACGACAACCGAGACGGGCGCAAGCTAGGGCCGCTTCACAGCCGGAATGGCCCGCCCCGACGACGATGACATCAAATTCATCTTGAAAGTCTGCGGCTGAGGAGAAAGTCATACTCGATCGAGGGGAAAATTAGTTAATCAGGCTAATATTCTAGCAATTTTTCTGAGTTTTCCCTCAAATATAATACAAGAATACTAACTAAAGTCATTGACTAACACCAAAGCGATCGCATAAATCTAAAAACAATCTATATAATTCCTGTTTAACCTTGCCTTTTCAGGGCATTATTGGCTAAGTATTATAGGTGCTTATGATATCTTCACGATCGTTCAAAGATTATAATCATGGATTTACTTGCCAATCCCGTCGCTTTGTCGCGGATACAATTCGCCATCACCGCTATCTTCCACATGCTTTGGCCGGTGTTAACCACTGGTATGGGCATTTATCTAGTTATTGTCGAAGGATTATGGCTAAAAACCCGCAATCCTGACTACTATCATCACGCTCGCTTCTGGTCAAAACTCTACATTCTCAATTTCGGCATTGGAGTTGCTTCTGGTTTACCCATGGCCTTCCAGTTTGGCATGAATTGGGCGCCTTTTTCGGAAGCAGTGGGGGACTTTTTCGGAACTATCCTCGGTTTCGAGGGAACCATGGCCTTTATGCTAGAGGCTAGTTTTCTAGGAATTATGCTGTTTGGTTGGGGACGAGTTCCCCCGTTAATTCACTTCCTAGCGACAATTCTCGTCGCTTTTGGGGCTAATCTTTCCACTTTCTGGATTTTAACCGCTAATTCTTGGCTGCAAACCCCCGCCGGTGGCATCTTCGTGGATGGTAAATTTATCGTTCAAGATTACCTACAAGCGATTCTCAATCCCTTCATGGTTAATAGTTTCCTGCATATGTTTTTCGCCACTCTGGAAACTTCTCTTTTCGTCATTGGTGGGATTAGTGCTTGGTATTTGCTCAATAAACGTCACATTAGCTTTTTTAGTCGTTCTCTCAAAATTATTCTTACTCTAGCGATTGTTATCGCTCCCTTGCAAATTTTTGTCGGTCATCTTAGTGCCGAACAAGTGTATCACTATCAACCGGCTAAATTAGCCGCCATGGAAGCGCAATGGGAAACCATTCCTGCGGGAGAAACTGCCGGTTGGAGTTTGGTTGCTTTACCCAAGGATAAAGCGGAGACAAATAGCTGGGAAGTGAAGATACCTAATGCTTTGGGTTATCTTTTGGAGTTAAAACCCAAGTTATCGGAACCTGTTCTCGGCTTAAAAACGTGGAAATACGAAGACAGACCGCACATGGTGGGGCTAATCTATTATTCCTTCCGGATTATGGTCGCTATCGGTCTTTTTCTCGCGTCTTTAATGGCTGTAACTGTCGGGCAATGGCTGCGCGGTCAATTATCTAACGAAAAAATCGACAGTCAAAAATGGTTACTACGCGCTTGGGTTTTTGCAGCCCCCCTGGGTTATCTTGCGGTGGAAACCGGTTGGATTGTCCGTTGTGTCGGTCGTCAACCCTGGACGGTTTACAATCAAATCCGGACGGTGGATGCAGCTTCTCATCTACCTGCGGGCGAGATTTTAACCTCTTTAATCGGAATTACGGCGATTTATGTCGTTTTCTTGGTTTCCGCTCTCTATTTCGGCAGTCTTATTATCCGTCAGGGACCCAATCTTAACTTACCACTGCCGGGGACTCAAGAGGAAAAAGTGACCTCACAGGAGGTTAGTTCTCGTTCCCTAGAAGCGCAACAATAGGAGGAACTATGGAACCTTTACAGTATTTTCTGCCGCAAATTTGGTTTTTTATTCTGGGTTTATTCCTGTTTCTCTACGTCCTCCTCGATGGTTTTGACTTGGGAGTGGGAATTCTTTCCCTGACTTCCTCCTCCGAGAAGCGTCGCAGTATTTTAATGACCAGTTTGGGCAATGTTTGGGATGCTAACGAAACTTGGATTGTCTTGATGGGGGGTTCCCTGTTTGGGGCGTTTCCCCTAGCTTACGGGACAATTTTAAACGCTTTATACCTGCCAGCAGTGATTATGGTGGTGGGGCTATTATTTAGGGCGGTTTCCTTCGAGTTTCGTGAACATTCTCGTCGCAAGTTGTTCTGGAATTATGCCTTCGGACTCGGCAGTTTTTTGGCCGCTTTGGGGCAAGGATTCGCCCTCGGTGCGGTTTTTGAGGGGATTAAAGTGGATGAATTGGGTCATTTTGCCGGCGGTCCCTTTGATTGGTTAACATGGCGATCGATTCTAGTGTCTCTAACTTTAATCCAAGCTTATGTTTTAGTGGGTTCCACTTACCTAATTCTGAAAACTACGGGTAATTTACAGGAAGTTCACTATAAAACGGCAAAAATTGCCGCTATTACCACTTTTATCGGTGCTATCTTTATCACCATCAGTACGCCGCTGCTTTCTGACCATATTCGTCAGCGTTTATTTGACCCTCGACTAATTTACATCTTTATCCTCATCCCGATTTTAGCTGTGGTCTTACTGGGTTTATTACTGCGGAGTTTGCAACTAAAGGAAGAAAACACCCCGATGGTCTGGACAGTATTGCTGTTTATGCTCTCTTTTATCGGTTTGGGATTGTTGATTTTTCCCGATATTATTCCCCCGTCCGTGACAATTTATCAAGCGGCGGCCGCCCCTAGTTCTTTGGTGTTTATGCTGACTTTTGTGGGGTTTTTAATCCCAATTTTACTAGCCTATACGGTTTATAATTACATCGTTTTTCGGGGTAAAATTACTGCTGAATCCTACGGAGAATAGATGGCGTTGCCGATTTCAGACTTTCTTTCCGGGATTTTTAAAACCTAGACCCAAACTAACGGGTGCAATTGATACTGGTTTGTACCAGATCACCGCAGTTTTGATATTGGTAATCCCGTGTTTTTCCTGTCACAAAAGGGAGTTTTTCGGGAGAGTGATTCCCGAATCGACTTCAGGAATAACTCTTACCATTGACGTAATAATCGCGGGTTCCCTTCGCATCTAAGGCTTCACCCAGACGGGCAATGGCATGGGCGTAGGCGGCGGTACGCAGAGATATATCGAATTCTTGGGCGAAAGACCAGACTTTTTCGGCTTCTGTCACCATTCTTTCTTTTAAACGCTCGTTTATCTCGGTTAATTGCCAATAAAGACCGCTGCGATTTTGCACCCATTCAAAATAACTCACCGTTACCCCACCTGCGTTAACCAGAATATCGGGGAAAACGAGAATCCCTTTTGAGTCTAAAATGCGATCGGCTTCTGAGGTAGTGGGACCGTTGGCCACTTCAAAGATATATTTTGCCCGCACGCGATCGGCATTTTCGGCGGTAATTTGGTTTTCTAGGGCAGCTGGAATCAAAATATCCACATCTAGGGCTAATAATTCTTCATTACTAATCGCCTCGTGTTCCACGATATTACACACCGTATCCTGACAGTAAATAGCAGTAATCCCCCGATGTTCCTGTTTATACTGACGAATGCTGGCAATATCTAGGCCTTTTTCCCGATAAATGCCGCCCTGGGAATCACTTACCGCCACCACTTGATAACCGGCTTTGGCTAAGAGATCCGCTACTACAGCCCCAGCGTTACCGAATCCCTGGACGGCTACGGTAGTATTAGCGGGTTTTTTGTCTAATTTCGGCAAAAGAGAGTGAATAACATGAAAAGCCCCCGTTCCTGTGGCCGTATCGCGGCCGCGACTGCCTCCCATGGTTAAAGGTTTCCCCGTCACCACCGCCGGACTAATTTTACGCTGAATGATGCTGTACTGGTCCATCATCCAACCCATGATCATCTCGTTGGTATAAACATCGGGGGCAAGAATATCGACATCCGGACCAATAAAGTCGGCTATACCCTCGATATAACCCCGACTAAGGCGTTCTAACTCGGCTTTTGACAATTCTTTCGGATTGAGGGTAATACCTCCCTTAGCCCCACCAAAGGGCAAATCCAGCAGGGCGCATTTAAAGGTCATCCAAAAAGCTAGGGACTGTACCTCATCAATGCTGACGTTGGGATGATAGCGCACACCTCCTTTTCCAGGACCGCGGGTGTCATCGTAGCGGACGCGGTAGCCTTGGAAGATTCTTAAAGTGCCGTTGTCCATACGGACGGGTATGGAGACGCTGAGACTAGCTTTGGGATATTTTAACCGCTCGATCGCATCATCGGAAATGGAGACATACTTAAGGGCGCGTTCTAGGCGACTGCTGGCATCGGTAAAGAGTGATTTCGACATGATTTTTTTCCCCCTATCTATCCCCATTAGAACATGGGAAAACAGTATATGTCGCTACAGTTTATTTTTCTTAATTAGAACGTTTCTCATAAAGATTAAGTATAACTGGATCGGGTATTGACGACCGACGAAGGACTCCCCAAAAGGAAAGCTTCCTACCTCATTATTAAGATCAATGCTAGATCAAGCTAAAATTGCGAGGCCGAGGCGGGCAATTAGAGGGATAATAAGACCAGTCCTAACCCCTATCCCCCGACTGGTAACTGATCACTGATAAGCGATGGTGAATATTTCTAATCAAGTTACACCCAATCGGGAACTAGCGCCCCTGAGAAAAGCCGCCGATGCCCAAATCCTAGCGGCGATCGATATTGGTACGAATTCGGTTCACATGGTAGTAGTGGCAATTGAACCCTCTTTACCCGCTTTTACGATTATTGCCCGAGAAAAGGATACAGTCCGTCTGGGCGATCGAGATAGGAAAACCGGTAAATTAACCCTAGCGGCCATGGAAAGAGCGATCGCCGCTTTAAAACGCTGTCACGATCTAGCTATTAGTCTCCATGCGGACCAGATTATTGCCGTTGCCACCAGCGCCACCCGGGAAGCGGCCAACGGTGACGAATTTTTGGCTTTAATCGAGAAAGAAGTCGGTATTTCTGTAAATCTCATCTCTGGACAGGAGGAAGCGCGCCGGATTTATCTCGGTGTCGTCTCGGGGATGGATTTCCAAAATCAAGCCCATATTATTATCGATATTGGTGGCGGTTCCACAGAATTAATCTTAGCTGATAGTCAAGAAATTCGCTTTCTTGGTAGTACCAAAATCGGCGCGGTGCGTTTGACGCAAGATTTCATTACTACCGATCCCATTAGTCCCACAGAATTGGCTTATTTAAGAGCATACACCCGGGGAATGTTAGAGCGGGCGGTGGAGGAAATTAAACATCATTTACAGCTGGGAGAAGTGCCGCGTTTAGTGGGAACTTCTGGGACGATCGAAACTTTGATGACTATCCATGCTTTCGAGAAATTGGGGTTAATTCCCAATCCTTTAAATGGTTATCAATTAACCCGCAAAGATGTTAAAGAATTGGTCAAACGTTTCGCCACTTTGGACTATCACCAAAGACTGGCAATTCTGGGGATGTCCGATAAACGGGCCGAGATAATTCTAGCTGGTTCGATCGTGCTTTTGGAAGCGATGACCATGTTAGATGTTGATAAGTTAGTTCTCTGTGAAAGGGCCCTGCGAGAAGGGGTAATCGTCGATTGGATGCTGACGCACGGTTTAATTGATAATCGGTTACTTTATCAGAGTGAAATCCGTCAGCGCAGTGTCTTGAAAATAGCGAAAAAGTATCAAGTTAATTTAGAATCTGCTGAGAGAATAGCGACATTTTCTCTATCTTTATTCGAGCAAACCCAAGCACAATTACATTCTTGGAATCAGGAGGCTAAAGATCTATTATGGGCGGCGGCAATTTTACATAATAGTGGTTTATATGTTAGTCATGCTGCCCATCATAAACATTCCTATTATTTAATTCGCAATGGTGAACTGTTGGGCTATACGGAAATAGAGTTAGAAGTTATCGCTAATATCGCTCGTTATCACCGCAAAAGTAAACCGAAGAAAAGACACGATGAGTTTATGAAATTAACGGAATACTATCAGTATATGGTCAGACATTTAAGTGCTATACTGCGCTTGGCCGTGGCTTTAGATCGGCGACAAATAGGAGCGATTAAAAAGATTGAATGTAAGTACGATCCCGAATATAGAACCCTACATCTGCATCTTTTTCCCAATAATGCTGAAGATGATTGTGCTTTAGAATTGTGGAGTTTAGACTATAAAAAACCTGTTTTTGAGGAAGAATTTGGGGTGAAAGTAGTGGCAACTTTGGCATTTTTACCCTGAAATCATAAGCGGTGAGTAGCTTGAAATCGGCAAGATGGAAATTTTCGAGACTTGTTACCTATTATTCTAGGTCAAGATTATCGATCGAGGTAAATTGATAATTTTTGTTGATAGTCAAGCAGGAAAACCGTTAAAAACTGCCAGGTTACTGTTATAATCCAGAAGGAATAGGAACGCAGAAAGAAAAGGAGCCGAAAAACTTGTTGCAATTAGTTAAAATTGGTCGATTGATCGCTCTTGGTTGCTTAGGAACGATACTGACTAGCTTTCCTGTCCTCTCGGCCGAGAGAATCACCTTTATCTTAGCGCCCTTTAGTCGTACCCTAGAAATTAGTTCCCTAGAAAAGTTTGCCAAAACTGGCAGAATTGACGCTAATCTAAGACAATATTTAGGTAATACCACACCCGAACAACAAAGAGAATTTCGCCAAGCTTTAACCACAAGTAAAGAAATTAATCCCGTCCTGATCTCGCGCTTTTTTAACTCCACAATGGGGGAAGATATCCTCAACCTTTTAGGGGAACTGATCACCATTCAAGGGGGTATTAATGGTAAATTTGCCCTGCGTTCTGCCCTAGTTAAATCAGCTTTTGAACCGGAAGGGGTAACTATTCTTAGCCTGCTGCGTAATCTGCCCACTAATATGCAGATTGATGTGACAAAAGTGGCAAGATTAGCCCGGGCGATCGATGTCGTCCTGAAAGCGACCACAGTATTTACAGAAAAGGTGGCGCAATTATCCTTAGAAGAAGCTAAAAAGGCTGGTGAAATTAATTTTACCGCCATGACCGACCCCCGACAACCGGGACCCCAACAAGTGGAACAAATGCGGCTGGATTTAACCGATAGCCGTCGTCAGAGGGAACTTTATCTAATCATTGTCAAACCCAAGGGGCAATTAACCCAGAAAACCCCCGTTATCGTCTTTTCCCACGGTTTAGCTTCCCGTCCCGAAGATTTTATCCGACAAGCGGAACACTTGGCTAGTTACGGTTATCTCGTCGCCATGCCCCAACACCCCGGCAGTGATACCCTACAGGTACAGAATCTGCTCGCTGGTTTATCGCGGATGGTTTTTTATACCAACGAATTTGTCAATCGTCCATTGGACATATCTTTTGTGATCGATGAATTGCAAAGACGCAACGCGGGGGAATTTCAGGGGCAATTAGATGTAGATAATGTGGGAGTTGGTGGACATTCCTTCGGCGGTTATACAGCCTTAGCCGTGGGTGGGGCGACGATCGATTTCGAGAATTTACAACGGGACTGCCAAAGAAGATTAGCTTTTCTCAATGTCTCCCTCTTGCTGCAGTGTCGTGCTTTGGATTTACCCCGGGAAGAATACAACTTTCGCGATCGGAGAATCAAAGCGATTTTTGCGGTTAATCCGTTTAATTGGAGTATTTTCGGGGCTAAAGGACTAGCTAAGATCGAAATTCCCACTTTTGTAGCGGCAGGAACCTACGATCCCGCTACCCCCGCTATTTTTGAACAGGTGCGCTCTTTTCCCCTCCTCAACACCGAAAATAAATATTTAGCTCTGATTGAAGGTCAAGCTCACGTCGATTTTTCGGTACTAGATGCGGGAATTAACGAAGCGATCGAATCCATAGCCGATCTTACCTTGCCAGCACCATATCTGATCGATAGTTACGCCCATTCCCTATCTTTGGCCTTTTTTGAGGTCTATATTCGCAAAAACCCCGGCTATAAACCTTTTTTACAGCCGGCCTATTCCCAATATCTCAGTCAAGGCCAAAAGTTTAGATGTTTTCTGATTACCCGCGCCTCCTCGGCTGTTTTAGAACAGCTAATCGAAGATTTTATTGCACAAAATGTCCGTTAATCAGTTATCAGTTATCAGTTATCAGTTATCAGTTATCAGTTATCAGTTATCAGTTATCAGTGATCAGTTATCAGTTATCAGTTATCAGTTATCAGTTATCAGTGATCACTGATCAGTGATCAGTTTACTGATCACTGAAAAGCTCCCCACTTCCCCACTGCCAATTCATAATTCGTAATTTATGTTTGTTGAGGGCGTTTAAGTAGTAATTGGATAGCCAAAAGAATTAAACCAATGGTGACAAAAGCAAAAATAAAGGTTCCTAGAGAAGCTAAACCAAAAACTAAAGTGCGGACAGCGCTGCCAATTCTCAAGGCGATCGGACTGTGTGCAACCATCGGTTTTGAGTAAAAAGAATGACCGATCGCTGCCGTGAGATAATAGAGAATTGTCCCCAATGCGGACGAAATTGCTGCCCCAACTAAACAGCGAGTAGGAGTAACTTTTTTGGTTTCTAATTCTGTGGTCATTACTTTTTAGTCCTCAAATATTGCCCAGGTTAAATTTTAATTCTGTTTTCCCAGCATTTTACCCGACTAGGACCAAGGATCGGGGACGGAAGGAAAAGAGGTATTGAATTCGAGAGAGAAAGGAGCGTCTAAATCCGAGGAGACGATCGCTCCTTGATTCGGGTCTATTTCTTGTTTTAACTGTTCCCAATCGCCGGGGTCGGTTAACTCCTCATAAACAGGATCATCGGAAACGATCGTTTCTTTGTCCGATGACCAGTATCGGGGAGGAAGGACTGGATTAGTCAAATCAGGCAACTCCTGGTGGAGAATAGTCGGACTTGCGCTCTCAGGGGAAGCTTTGGGCGAATTTAGGTTAATTTCCCGCTTTAGTGACTGTAATTCACGATTGAGAGCCTGTAATAGCTGCTCGATCGCCTCGATTCTCCCGAAAACATCCCAGGTAATCTCGGGGTTGAGATGGGGGAGAGATTGGGCCTCTTCAAAAATCTCGCTTGTGTCAACTATGGCCTTTAGATCTTGTGCTTGGGGAAGACAATGGCCAGATAGGGCTTCTTCTTGGCGATAATGATAGATTTCGACCAATTTCTGGTAATCTGCCCGATCAATGACACGACGTTCAAACTGCAATTCTTGATCCCGGAGGATACGACGTAAATCATCGAGAATTTCCTGATTAGCGGGATCCACCATGGCTAGGTGAAGGACATGGGGAGGGGATTCCTGTTTTTGTAGGGGCAGGATCTGATAATGACGGCAAATTTCAAAGGGGAGGACTTGACGAAACAGATTCTCGATTTCTGTCCAGTCGATCGTCTCACTTTCAGGGTCAAGATATTCTACCCCATACTTGGCTTTTAATTTTGACAGTTGTTGGAGTCGGTAGTAAACCACTACCTCTTTGGGTAAAGGACGACCGGTAATCAGGGGTAAAATTTCGATTAGAGGTAGATGACTTTTCTGCTTTTCGATCATTGCCTTTTGTAGTTGCCCGATAGTGATATAACCGGATTGCACCAACTTTTGGGCAAAGGAAGGCAGCTTGGCCTGGGGTTTCTCGTTTGCTGATGACATGGAATAGAACCAGTTAAGACTGTACAGCCCACTACAGTCCTTATTATGCCCATTTTCTCAGCGCAGCTAACAGGCAGGGGATTTTTTTATTGATAGTGAACAATCACTATACATTAATAAATATAAATAAATATGAAGTAATTTAAGTTTCAAGAAGAATGAACCCGATCTTTTTTACGATGGGGGTAAAACTGATTTTCAATTTCTCAGGTTGAAAGATGAATCCAGATTAAGCTATCTCAACGATAAGAGGACAGGCCAATGTTTGAAGATTTTACCTATATTACCGATGAGGCTTTTTTAGAGAATTATTGGTGGGAAGAAAAAGTTATCTGTCCCCACTGCCAAGGCAAAGGAAGAATCTATCTAGAGACGGACAATGAATCCGTCCCCTGTAAATTCTGTGAAGGTAAAGGCATTATTAAACGAAAAAAAGAGGAAACTAACTATTGCTAAAAATCTGTATAATTAGATACCATAAATTAAAAATCTTCTTGAGTTAAAACCTCTGGCTGACATTGTTTAATTTCGCTGTTAATTCCCACAGCAGATTCCGATTGTAGGTCTTCGATATAACCGGATTGATGGGATAAAGCTTCCGAAAAACTCTCAAAAGGACCGAAATAATAGAGACATTTCGGCTGACTGGTGGTGATCTCTACCCACCAGGGTTGAGGGGGTAAACTAGGCTTGATCGAGAGAGTTTCTTGGTCAAGAAGCCTTATACTGAGAATCTTGGCCCCTTGGCGCAGGAGGCGCTGTGTTTCTTGACTCATGCGGCTTTTAGGTACTCGCAGGACTGTCCGGGAGAAGCGTTGAGGCAAAGAGCCAGAAGAACCCGAAAAAACAACTTCATAGAGAAATATTTGATTCTCTCCCTGATTATTAGCCTCTAGCATACAGAAAAGATTCTCTTTTGGGGATAAGGGTTAAAAAAACAGACGCTACTTTGGGCAGATGACTCAAGCAAAATCATCTCCTAACACAGTAGCGCATCTTGATACCATAGCATAGAGCGGCAAAAAGTTAAGTTTTGACCTACTCTCCCCTCAGAGCATAGCTTGACGGGAGATTGTTAAACAGGAAGAACCCGATAGAGTTCTTTATCCAAGATGCTGTAGCCGAATATATGACAGTTATCTTAATGGTGAGGTACAAAGTTTTCGTTGTGGGGAGTCGGCCGTCGATAGCAAATCCTGTTATACTTCATCTTTATGATAAAAACTATCAATAATATTGACGACAAATAGAGTTTTTTAACAAATATGCAGCCACCAAAATTAAGCTTAGGAACCAGATTATTTTTATCCCATCTCCTTGTTATGGTGGTGGGATTGAGTAGCTTTATTATCATTGCTAAATTATCTTCTCCGCGAATGTTTGTTTTGCGTTTGGAACAGTTAGAAAGACAGGGATTTTTTACCGTGCGCTCGGCGAGAACTTTCTTGGTTAGGGGTTTTGAGACAGCTTGGGATAGTAGTGCCATTTGGTCATTTATTGCCGGGGGAAGCACAGCTGGTTATCTAAGTTTTTTGGTTTCTCAACGCATTATGAAACCAGTAAAACAAATGAAACAAATCACTAAAAATTTTGCGGAAGGGGATTTATCGGCGCGAGTTCCAGAAAGCGAAATCCCCGAATTAAATCAATTAGCCATCAGTTTTAATCAGATGGCGATTAGTTTAGCCGATGTGGAAAAAAGGCGCCAGGAATTAATCGGTGATCTTACCCACGAATTACGCACCCCTTTAACTGTGGTGCGGGGATATTTAGAAGAATTAGCCGATGGTGCGATCGAACCTAATCCAGAACTTTATCAGAAATTAGTGAAAGAAACCCGCAGGTTAGAACGTTTAACCCACGATCTACAGGAACTATCGCGAGCGGAATCTGGTTATCTCTCGATTAAACTGCAACCTGTTAATTTATTACCTTTATTAAATTCTCTCATCGAAAAATTTGCCGATCAATTATTAGAAGATGGACCGACTTTACAGTTAGATTGTCCCCCCAATTTACCAGCTGTGATGGCCGATCCCGATCGCCTCGAACAAATCTTAGTCAATCTGCTCGGTAATGCCATTCGTTACACCGATAATGGTGCAATTACCCTGCAAGTGACAAGGGACAAAAACCGCCTACAAATTGCCGTTATCGATACGGGAATCGGTATTTCAGCAGCGGATTTACCCTTTATTTTCGAGCGCTTTTGGCGGGCCGATCGTTCTCGTTCCCGTTATTCTGGGGGTAGTGGTATCGGTTTAGCGATTACCCGTCGTTTAGTGGAATTACACCAAAGTCAAATCGAGGTGGAAAGTGAATTAGGAAAAGGCAGCACTTTTCGTTTTTCCCTAGCAATATCTCCCAATTTTCAGTGAACAGTGAACAGTAAACAGTAATCAGTGAACTGAAAACTAACATCTGATAACTGATAACTGATAACTGATAACTGATTAAATGCCGTGACTTTTGCCGATTACCCAATGACGACGGAAGAAGCGAGCGAGCGAAGTTTCTTCTAAGGATAAGTAAATCGGTCTTCCGTGGGGACAGGTGCGGGGATTACGGGTATTTTGCCAATCATCGAGTAAATTCTGCATTTCTTCTAAACTTAAAGCTGTACCGTTGCGGATCGCACTCCGGCAAGCGGTAGCCACCTGAGCGGTTTGTAAATCCCCCCCTAAACTTAATTCTAGTAAAGCATCAGCCCGATCCTCCCGCTCTTTTAGTAGAACAGGAATACTACGAATTGCCCAAGAGCGATCGCCAAAACTGGCAACTTCTAATCCTAAACGTTGTAATTGTTCGATTTGTCGAGTAGTTAGCTGATTTAAGATGATCGGATTGTCTAAAGGCACGATTTCCCAGTTATCCTCTAAACGTTCGTACAAAACCCGCTCATGGGCAATATGTTGTTCCACTAACCATAATCCGTTAGGATGTTCGGCAACTATATAAGTTTGATGAATTTGGGCTAATGCCTTTAATTCCAGCCGATTTTTCCTGGATTTCTCCCCTATTGTATAGGTGCTTTTTTCTTCGGCAGCCTTGAGAATTTGACTGACGCGCTGATTTTGCGCTTTTTCGGGTATATGTTCAGGATTTAGTTCTAAAGCCTTGTCTATGGCTGAAATTATCTGTTCTTGCCAAAAAATGAGGTTATGCAGGTATATTTCCGCTTTGGCTGGGTGACGATTCCAATCGATCGAACGAGGGTTAAGATGTAGATGGAGAAAACAAACGGGATAGCGATCTTTAGGGACTGTGCGAGCGAAAGCTTGAAATATTGCCTGTTCTAACTCCGATGAGCGCACCATTCTCCCATTAACAGCAATTCTAACCCAATCTGGTTGATGACGAGAAATGCGATCGGGCAAACCAATGACTAATTCAATTTGGGCAGATTCTGCGTCAGGAGTCGTTAAGTCAAGGTTTAGGGATGCTAAATCGTTAAAATGCAGAGATTTAACTAATTGCGGTAATATTTGACTGGCATCCCTACCCGGACTAATGCGTAACCAATCTTGATGCTCTTGGAAAACCTGCCAAGTAATTTGGGGATGACAGAGAGCAAAATTATGGATTAAAGTCTGTATATCCTTTAATTGTTTGTTAATTGACGGTAAAGCTTGACGACGCACGGGAAAGTTACCAAAGAGATTTTCTACCGTGACGATAGTACCGATAGCTATAGGAATCGTTTCTAAATTATCCGGCTCGCCTTGGTGATTGTAAAGACAATAACAACCTAAATCCTCGTCATGGCGACTGGCAACCCGCAGACGCGCCACCTGTGCGATACTGTGCAAAGCTTCACCACGGAATCCGAGACTGGTAATCTGCCAAAGATCGTCCCGTTGGCGGATTTTGCTGGTACTGTGGGCATAGCTACACAGTGGCAAATCTTCTCTAGACATTCCCCTACCGTTATCCGATACTTGTATTCGCCAGTTTTGGGGAGATATATCGATGGTAATCCTATCTGCCCCCGCATCAATGGCATTTTCGACTAATTCTCGCACCACAGCGCCTAAAGAGTCGATTACCTCTCCTGCGGCAATTAAATCGATTACGTCTTGGGGTAAAACTTGTATGGGCAAGGTCATCAATTAATGGTTTTAGCCAAGGGCAAACTCGAAACGAGGTCTTGTTTGGGAACTCCCCTCGCTACCAATTTATCGGCGATCGCTGCTGCCGTGCCGTCCTGCTGCACCCAGATTTTATCATTAGACCTCTTGCATAATTAATTTTTGATGGTTCAAAAACGGCAAAAATAAGGATTAAATGGCATAAAATCTGTAAATAGACCATTTCTTTAATTATTATTCATTCTTAATTCTCCTGACTCGGAGACTACTGGCTACTGACTCCTAACCCTAACAACAATTTTTGATTTTTACCAGAGGTCTATTATTCATTCTTAATTCTCCTGACTCGGAGACTACTGGCTACTGACTCCTAACCCTAACAACAATTTTTGATTTTTACCAGAGGTATATTGATAATATCAACGTGAATTATACAGCCATAAATGCGCGTGATGCTGTCACTCCAAACCAGATGAAACAAGAGATAATGATACTGTTTGGTGTCAAAAACTGTTTCGGTTTTGACGGGATCACTAGGCGCTAGTTTACCATAGACAAATCTTCTGATTTTATTGCATTAAACTCTCGTGTAGTTGTTAATTGATAGCGCAAAAAGGATTGTATACCTGAACTTCCCCCATACATATCTACTACAACAAAGAGAGGCATTATTAGAGGCAACAGAGAAGGAACTAGATTTGATTGTTCAAGCGACTCAAAGGGAGAAAAGAGCTTTAAAGGGTCAAGATAAGATAGCTTTGAGAGTGGGCA
>SFAQ01000009.1:0-125431 GCA_007096525.1 Microcystis wesenbergii Mw_QC_B_20070930_S4
GCTTTTCGAGTAGCGATGTCTTTCCGTTTCTTTGAGTGGCTGACCGAGAATCGGGATGTGTTTGCCGCTTACAAAGCCAGTTTAGGCTTTATTTGGGCTTGAAATTTGTTTAAGTCCCAATAGTAATCGCTCAATAAGTAGGGTCTGCTGAAAAAGTTTCTTGGTGAGGTTAGGAGTCGGTCGTCGGTCGTCAGTCCTGATGAAAAAATTTTCACCCCCACAGATGAAAGAGGTTTCCTTCCCTATACCCCACACCCTACACCCTCTTTCAAGTCAGGAGTAATTTAGATAGTCAACAGTTTAAAATGAAAGAAACTAAGCTAAGAGGATAAGCGGTGAATATTATTGAACTAATCGGGATCGTGGCGGGAATATTAACTACTGTCTCCTTTTTACCCCAAGTGATTAAAACTTGGCGTTATCGTTCGGCTAAGGACTTGTCCCTCACTATGTTTATTTGCTTTTGTCTGGGGGTTTTTCTTTGGCTAATCTACGGGATTTATATGAGCAGCAAACCGATTATTGTCGCTAATTTTGTTACTTTTATCTTAGCGGGGACAATTCTCTATTTTAAGATTAAATATGATTAAAATAACTGGCAATCCCTTGCGGCCGTACTTGCTCACGTCATGACAATTCTACAATTTATCCCCACCTCTAGCCACGAAGAGCGGATTTTTAGGTTAATTTATTGTTAAGATGATCATTTTTGACCATTTAGACCAAATTTGGGGTCAAGAAACATGAGCGATCGCATCGAGTGGATTAATGCCCTATCAACCCGTCCCTCCCTAGAAGCAGCGGTGACGGAGGTAGTGGAAAAAGTGACATATAAGTTAGTCGGATCGGCAGATTTAGCCATAATTTTTATTTCTTCTGCCTATGCCAGCGACTATCCCCGTTTAGTTCCCTTAATCTTGGATAAACTCCCGGTTCCTGTCCTGATCGGCTGCGGTGGGGCGGGGATTGTCGGCATGGGTGAGAGGGAAAAAGCGCGGGAGATCGAAGCGAGTCCGGCTTTAAGTCTCACCGTCGCCCATTTGCCTAATGTGGAAGTGCAGCCCTTCTATATCGAAGCGGCGGAAATGCCCGATCTCGACAGTTCCCCCTCTAGTTGGACAGAATTATTAGGGGTAGAAGCGGCCAAAAATCCCCAATTTATCCTTTTAGCCGATCCTTTTTCCAGTCGCATCAATGATCTGTTAGAGGGTTTGGATTTTGCCTACCCCGGTTCGGCCAAAATCGGCGGTTTAGTCAGTGGTGGCATGATCGAACGTTCTGGGGGTCTATTCTACCACGATCAACAAAAACCCCGTAATAGCTATCTCTATCGTCAGGGAACCGTAGGAATCGCCCTTTCTGGCAATATTATCGTCGAAACTATCGTCGCCCAAGGTTGTCGTCCCATTGGACCGATTTATCAGGTGAGTGAGGGAGAACGCAATATTATCATCTCCATGACCAGTAAAGAGGCCGATGGGACTCCGCAACCACCTTTAAACCTACTGCGGGATTTAATCCCCTCCTTAAGGGAAAAAGACCGAGAATTAGTGCAAAACTCCCTTTTTATCGGTATTGCTAGGGATGAGTTTAAAATGCAGTTGCGGGCCGGGGATTTCTTAATTCGCAGTGTTTTGGGAGTAGATCCTCGTCAAGGTGCGATTGCAATTGGCGATCGAGTTCGTCCGGGCCAGCGGGTACAATTTCACCTGCGCGATGCCGACACTTCCGCCCTAGATTTAGAATTACTTTTGCAAGCTTTTGCCCAAGAAAAATCTAATAGTTCAGAGGTACTAGGAGCTTTAATCTTTTCCTGTCTCGGTCGCGGGGAAAATCTCTACGAAAAACCGGACTTTGATTCGGGTCTTTTTCAGCGTTATTTCGCCAATGTTCCCCTCGCTGGCTTCTTTTGCAACGGAGAAATCGGTCCGGTGGCCGGTCGCACTTTTTTACACGGTTATACTTCGGCTTTTGCCCTCTTTCGTCAGGGAATTTAATGTTATACTAGATAGTTAGTACACTAGGGAGTAGAACGATGGTAAAAGCCCAATCTTTCTCTGAGTCGGAGATTATCTATGCCGATAGTGATGGTAAACCGATGGCCGATAATACCAAACAGTTTCGCCCGATTGTGACGATTAAGGAAAATCTCGAATGTTTATTCGCAGACAATGACCATGTGTTTATCGCCGGCGATCTGTTGTGGTATCCGGTCGAGGGGGATAATAAAACTTGTCAAGCGCCGGATGCTATGGTGGTGTTTGGCAGACCCAAGGGCGATCGAGGTTCCTATAAGCAATGGTTAGAAAACCAGATTGCGCCGCAGGTAGTCTTTGAAATTCTCTCTCCGGGCAACACTAAAGCGGAAATGCGCCGAAAATGGCAATTTTATCAGCGTTTTGGCGTAGAAGAATATTATCTCTATGATCCCGATGCTAATTATCTACAGGGTTGGTGGCGCAGGGGTGATCGATTGGAGATGATTCCTGCGATTGATAATTGGCAGAGTCCGCTTCTACAGATCCGTTTTCAACTGGAGAGTCCCCAGTTAGCTATTTTTTATCCCAATGGCTCGCGGTTTTTGACCACCCTAGAAATCAAGCAAAAAGCGGAATTAGCCGAACAGCAAGCCCAACAGGAACGTCAACGGGCCGAATTAGCTGAGGCAAAATTAGCCCGCTTAGAGGCGCAATTACGGGCCGTGGGGATTAATCTAGAGGAAAGCTAACGAGAGGCGGGAAGGACGGGATTTAACCAGTGGAGAATCTCATCTTTGAGACGGGAATTATCCCGGGCAAGTCCCTGTTTTAACCATTGGCCGATCGCATCAAGGGGAGTAAATACTTCTCCGGTTTGCCAACTGACATCTTGACTCAGGGGAGTGAGATGATTGCCCGGGAGAGTTCGCAGGGCAATTAAATCATTAAAGCGTTTTTTTAGCAGGGGATTTAATACCAGAGATTGATCGATCGTGTCGTCTTGAAAACGGATTAAAAGATTGCGACGAATGGCATAATCTTGGAAAATTAACTCGTTTGTTTCTTCCGGGGAAGGGGTAAATTCGAGGTTAAAAGTGGTGTCAATTTGCAAAGGTTCAATAAAGGGAATAGCTCGACGAATGGGATAATTATTAAAGGAAATGAGGATATTTCCCTCCCGTTCCACTTCGTAGAGACTACCGATTAATAAATGCAGTTTACACCCCATACTGTGACCCAATCCGTAGATGGGGAGATAACCTTGGGGCAGACTATGATTCCAGCGCAGACGTTCAATAATATTATCAAAACGGTTTAAAACTGTGCGGGCGATCGACTTGTGATCGAGGGTATTAACAAAGGGAGTCGCGACAATAGCGTATCCTGAATTCCCAAGACTTTCTAATAACCAACGATAGGTAATATTAGGGGCTGCCGCCACAAATGCCCCCCCTAAAAAGTGAATGATACCCCGGGTACGACGGGGTAGAAAAACCCAATTACCTGCTATTTCTTGCCAATTCATAATTAGTTATCAGTTAATTAATAACTTAGGGTTCGCCGTCACTCACCAAATAAATACGGCTCTCCTAGACTGGTTATAGCAAATTAGTAGTTTAAATCAGCCTAACCCCTTACATAGCCTGGAATCCAACAAAGCAAAAAGCTTTTTTTTATTAAAATTGCTTTTTTGAATTCTGGTGAGCCTTTTGGCAAGGCTGGCGTGGATTATTTTCTGCTAATATATCATAACTACTCTAGAAGAGCCATAAATACCACTTCATATTATACTAAATCCTGTTTAAAAGGGACAGGAGATTAGCCATAAATTGGCACCGCCGGATAACGATAACTGCTTGCCCAAGTTATCAAAGATCGGGATAAATAGTTCTAGGCCAGTTTTTTCTTAATAAAAGCCACTAATTGAGACATTTGTCTCTTCATACTTGCCATTTCTGTTTGCATTTGGGCAATTTGGGCATGGAGAGTCTGAATATCGGTGGTATAATCTCCAGTGAGTTCCTGTAGTTTCGGGCTAGAAACTGTTGGTTTAGGAGAATACTGTTTGGCCTTGGCCATCGCTTCTTTAATTGCTTGTACCAATTGTTTTTGGTCAAAAGGCTTCTCAATAAAGGCAAAATGCTGGAAAGGTTCGGGGATTTTCTCTACTACCTCCTCTTTCCGTCCCGACATTAACACGAGGGGAATACTTTTGAGATTATCTTCGCTTTCGATTTGCTGAAACACCTCCCAACCGCTCATTTTCGGGAGAAGGAAGTCCAAAATAATCAAATTCGGGTTTTCAGCCCGGATGAGATGATAGCCCTCTAATCCGTCTTTAGCTTCGAGGAATTGAAAGTTACCCTCTGGTAGCATATCGCGAATGTGCATCCTGATCACTTTACTGTCATCGATAACGAGAATTTTCTGATTTGACATGATATACACCTTAGAAAAGAGACAATAGATAAGCTCGATGATTCGAGGGGGTATTGAGGGAAACTTTCGAGAAACAGATTCAGCATTCCCAAAAAACCCTTAGAAACTAACATACACTATAAAGAAAAAACCTCGGTTAATGTCCGAGGCTGCTGTTGTAGGAGAACTCAATGCAAAACAAAAGGAAGATACCAAAACCAAAGAGGTTTTTATCGGTAGATCACCTTTGTTGTCCCATTGTAACCCCTGTTTAAGCGTATCGGGATGAACTAGCACTTTTTAGGGCTAAATAACCTAAACCGAGACATAAAAGCGCATTTACGCCCAAAAATGTCCGAGCGCTCGTCCCAGAACCTAACCAGATCAGAGTAGGATCGATAACAGCGCTGATACCTAAAGTCACCGCCATGGCTAAAGTTACCCCCACCGCTAACCATTTTGCTTGGGGATGGCCCAAAAGCAGAGCAATCAGGACAAAGGGCAGGATAACACTGGCAAAAAGCGGATTAAGGGCAGAACTTCCCTGAATAACGCCTCCTAGGTCGGAAAGAGAACTCCCCATCACTCGGAAAGGCCATTGGGGTAAATCGAAGATATAAAGACCTCTGAGGAAAAATAAGCCAGAACTGCCAAAAATTAGACCAGCATTCAAAAATCCGTTCCAGGAGAAGGGAAAATAACTTCTCAGCCACCAAGCGAGGAGATAAGAACCCAAAACCATCGCCATTTTGGGCAAAACCGCCACCGCACCGCCATCAATCCAGAAACGGGGATTGAGATAACCGTTATCGCGCAACCAACGCCAAAAATCCCGGAAAGTAATCTGTCCTTTTAGGGCCAATTGTACGGCATTGCCCGCATCTAATTGTCCGGCCCCAAAATGATTAAAGGGATCATCATTGATCTTACGGGCCGACTGTTGCAAAACCTCTAAAACTGCACTGGGTTCTTTAATTCCCGCGGCCTTGATTAAAGCTACCACCCCGGCAACATGAGGGGCTGCCATGCTGGTTCCCTGAAAACCGAGGAACGCCGGTTCCCCCCCTTTAGCGGGATCGATGGTTTCTTGGATAATTTTACCCGTATCGGAGCCGCCGGGGGCAGCAATATCGATTCCGGCCCCGAAATTAGAATAGGGGGCCTTATTTCCGGAGGCATCTACCGCAGAAACGCCGATAACGTGGGGAAAACGGGCAGGATAGGCGGCGGAATTATCATCGGCATTACCGGCAGCGGCGACGATTACCACACCTTTACTATAGGCATATTCGATCGCGTCTTTCATTACTTGGGTTTCCCCTCCACCCCCTAAACTCATATTGATGACATCGGCTTTATTATCGACGGCAAAACGGATCGCTTCGGCAATATCTCCCACACTTCCCCCACCCGTCCCGGAAAGCACCTTGAGGGGCATAATTTTGGCTTTGTAGGCGATGCCGGCCACCCCGTAGTTATTATTAGTCGATTGGGCAATTGTTCCCGCTACATGGGTTCCGTGACCGTTATCGTCCTCGGCATTGCTGCGATCGTTGACGAAGTCGTAGCCTTCCACAAACTCGGTTTCTCGCAGATCGGGAACTCTTAATACACCTGTATCAATAACAGCGACGGTGATCCCTTCACCGTGATTTTCTTCCCAAGCGCGTTCGATATTTATCCCCCTCAAGTTCCACTGTTTGCTATAGTCGGGGTCATTGGGGGCGATAAAAGCATGATAAATATAATCGGGTTCGATCGATTCGGTGTATTTTTTTAGGTCGGAATTGCGGAGAGTTTTCAGGAGTTTGCTATCTCCTTCCACGGTGTAAAGATGTTCATCGATGGAAAAAATACTATTTAAACTGGTGGTTTTTCCCGCTTTTTTGTTGATAGCATTTAACTGCTCATCGAGGACAATGACGGGTATATCGTCCTTAAAGTCGATCAAAATTGATTGATATTCGCCCCGATTTGCTAATCCAGTAAAGTTAAAGAGAGCAAATCCTAGACCGATAATAAATAGGGTTAACAATAAAATTTTTTTCATAGATTTCCTAAGAATTGATCATTACAAGCCAAGGTTTTTGTAGTTTTGATGAGAAAATCTGAGGGAAGTTCCCCTATTTTTGTCGCAGTTAAAGATAGAACTAACCGGTTACAAAAAAGTCACCTCTTGTTTATTTTAAGCTCGATCGCCGATCGCTGTTAATTCCCGACTGGCAAAAATAGCTTCGTAGTGGCGATAATGTTTGAATTCGAGAAGATTATAGAAAGGATCCTCTAGGAAAAAGGTTTTATGTTCGGTTATCTCCCCAGTAAAGCGAGTTTTTGGTTCTAGATAAAATTGTAGTTGATTGACTCGTGCTTGTTGGAGAAGATTGTCCCAATCCCTGGCAGCGGGCAGAATTAGACCAAAATGGCGAGGATAAATGCTATTTTGGGGAGTAAGAGGCATTTCGGTGACATGAGCGACTACCTGATGACCGGAGAAATTTAAGATAATCGCTTTCTCGGTTTCCCTTCCTGCTAAACAACCTAAACCATCACAGTAAAAGCTTTTAGCGGTGGACACATCAGTAATCGGAATAGCGAGATGAAAAATTGCAGGTTGATTCATAGCGATCGAGTTTATCCGCACTCTACTAGGTTCTATTGTAGCGATCGAGGGGCGATTCTTCCAGGAATTTTTTTTTAAAATTGGCAATTACCTAGAGTTTGCTGAATAAATCTAAAAACCTTGTTGGATAATATCTTTAGGCTTTTTTGACATCAAAAAGTGCTGGCCTTTGGAGTAATCGCAGGGAAATTTTCGGCACTTTTTCCCTGAAAATCGATAAAACCCCACACCCTACACCCCACCTAAAGACTTTGTGCGATTCTAAAACCAGCGTGTTGATAAAAATTCTGGCGAAACCAATTGCGATAGTAGGGTAGGATTTCTGTGCCGTTAGTCACCCAAGCTCCTCCTAACATCATTTTATGTTGACTATTAAAGAAAGGAGTGGAATTGTCAGCATAGAGGTAATGGGGTTGAAAGTCAGTTAAGGGATTAAAATCATCTTCTAGCCATTCCCAGACGTTACCGCGTAAATCGTAAATTTCTGAGTTATTGCCCGCATTTTTTAACATTCCCACGGGAGTGGGAGAACAGAATTTTAAATTGAGGTTATAGTCATCAAAGTTATCGTTTTCTAGGGTATAACATCGATTTTTTTGACTGCCATAGGTGGCTAAATTCCACTCAGCTTCCGTCATTAAACGTATTCCTTGACCTTGAAAACGACAGTAGGCGATCGCTTCATAATAGTTCACTTCTACCGGCCAATCAAGAGGTAAATCGAAAACATCAAACATGGCTCGATATTGATAATTTCCTCCCTCATCTACCAACCAAAATTTAGGATATTTGACTTGATAGTGATTTTTCCATTGCCAAGCTTCTTCATCCCAATAACTGGGATTTTCGTAGCCACCATTATGGACAAATTCTTTAAATTCTCCGTTAGTAATCATATATTTACTCACCAGAAAATTGTTAACTTGAACTTGACGATAACCATACTCATTATCCCAACCATAAATAGGAGAATTTTGGGGTTTACCAATTTCTACCATTCCCCCAGAAACCTCCACCATTTGATTAGGATAAGCTTGACCAAAAGCAGGAGCATAATGCCAACCTGGAGGACGTTGCAGACAATCTAAGGGCAGTTGTCTGAGTAACATTGAAGATGTTTCAAAGTGAACACGCTGATGCTCAATTCCCATCATTAATGACCAGAGAGAATGGCGAGGATGAATAGGAAGATTAAGGGGGATATTTTTAATGATTTCGACCACAATTTCAGAGACTTGTTGCCGATATTCCCAAACTTTAGCCACCCCAGGCCACTGAATATGAGCGATAGCAGAATTTAATTCTGCGGGAGTTGCCGGATCTACTCCCACTCCAAACAATAATTCATAGTCAGGATTAGGGCTTTTTTTTAATAGGTTAACCAGTTGCAATTTATTAAGATAAAAAGCGGCAGCATGACCTAAATAAAAAATGAGGGGATTTCTTAAATCGTCAGGGTTACAATAAAAAGTTTCTTCTTTGATGATGCTTTTTAACAGCAGCTCTTCTAATTGCCAAGCATTGTCAAAATAGTCCAGTATATTTTCTCGACTACAGTTATTTAGAGAGATAGGAGCCTGTGCTTGAATCTTTTCCATGTTTTTATGCCTCTATTACTGCTAATAATTTTCTCATTATTTACAGGGATAACTGACAGAGAATTAAACCGAATAAATTTTCAGGATCGGTGAAAACCTTAAGCGGTTTTAATCCCTTTGATTCTAGGTCTTTTTGCATAGTTTCTAGGTTAAATTTACGCGAGATTTCTGTTAAAATACTTTCCGACGCTTGAAAATTAACCGTTAAATCGAGTTTTTTGAGATGAACATGGTGAGTTTTTTGACAAATTAAATACATTTCAATTTGGGATTGCTCTTGATTATAGATAGCTTGATGACTAAATAAATCAAGGTTAAAATCAGCTTGAAAACGCCAATTTAAATGGGAAAGCATATTTAAATTAAAAGCGGCCGTCACCCCTTGAGCATCATTATAAGCTGCTTCTAGAATTGCCACTGGTTTTTGCAGATCAATCCCTAATAAAAAATAATCTCCAGGTTTTAGGACAGTAGCAATTTTTTCTAAGAATTTATCACATTCAGCCGCAGAAAAATTACCAATCGAACTTCCCAAGAAAAAAATCATTCTGGTATTATAGGAAGGGTTTTGACAATAAGCTAAGGCCTGTTCATAGGTTCCAATTAAGCCCTGAATGGGTAAATTAGGATATTCTTTTTGTAATTCTATGGCACTAGCTTTGAGAATAGTTTCACTAACATCAATAGGGACATATTTAGAGGATTTTTGTTGCCGATAATAAGCATCCAATAACAGACGAGTTTTAGTGGAACTACCACTACCTAATTCGATCAATTCGCAGGCCCCTGTATAGGCGACAATTTCTGGAGCATATTCTTGAAGAATAGCGGCTTCTGTCCTAGTGGGATAGTATTCTGGCAATTGACAGATTGCTTCAAAAAGTTGGGAACCTTGCCGATCATAAAAATATTTAGATGGTAAACTTTTGGGGGTTTTAGTTAATCCTTTAATCACATCTTTTCCCTCGTCTTTAACCATATTTTGACCGGTGGCAGCGGTGGCTAAATACTCAATTTGTAAGAGTTCTTGGTTAGATGGTTTAAACTGCATAGATTCTCCAGATTATTCTCCAGTTTTTTGATTGTTCTCGATCAATACCGAGGATGAAATCCACTTTGACAGCTTGAATACTGGCAGAGATTATCATTCCCTAGTAATCTTACCACTAAAACGCCGCAAAATTTACCTCTTGTCTAGATAAACAAAGTTTATGGATCCTCAATCAAAGCTGTTAAATCGCTCAAGATGAGTGCTGATGTTATTCAAGTAAAATTACTGGTTCAATTAATCAGTAAAGACTGCATTTCCTCTAAAGTAAGATTTTCTTGAATATAGCGAGGATTAAGGAGATGATAGGGACTAGCAAGACGATCTATCCTAATAATTGTCGCCGTTTCAGGAATGAGCGGAATATCGGGATCGTAGGGAGTGCTGCGGGTAAGGGAACTAGAAAAACCCTTAAAAATAGAGATTTCTTCCTCCTCCCCATCCACAGCAATAGTCACTAATAAAACCTCTTGGGGATTTTTGAGGGTGTATTGTTCGAGTTGTTTACCAATATTCATAGAAAAATGGCTAATTATCGATAGCTAAAGACCTACTGTTGTAAAGCTGAACGTCCCTGTTTGCCAAGGCGAATAAGAAGAAAATGGGCAAAATAGAGAGTATAAAAAGAGAGACCAACTAAACCAAAAAAGCCCAAAACGTTAGCGGTAGCTTCTGAATGAAAAATCTCGCGAAACTGCCAGGGTGCTTCCTGCCAAACCTGACAATAGGGAGAATTTAGCAATTCCCCTGACATAGCACAGGAGAGAAAAGGTAAGGTAGAAATTGCACCCAAAGGACAATAAATCGTTACTGCCCAACGCCAAGCAGTGGTGACAAATTTAATCGGACTGGCGGGTAAATCTTTAATTTCATCGTTAATATCCACCCAAAACCAGAGGGAAATCGGGATTAAAATCTTAGCTAAAAAACTGGTGACAAAACCAATCGGCCAGGAAGCGATCATTAAATATACGGTAATTAACAAAAGACTAGCCACTCGCCAATAGATAATCAACAATTTTTGTAATGATTCGATTTTTGCAAATAAAGACCAAATTAACAAAATTGCCGGAATAATCACCGTAAATAGGACGGCTAAACGATAATCTATCCAAACGAGAGGACGAAACCAAAGTTGATTCATAAATTATTTAGACAATTACACTGTCAATATTTTACTGTCTTCGGACGCAGGAGCCAAAATCAGCCACAGCTTGACCAACAAACAAAAAAAACGGGGGGCGATCCCTTTATAGTTGAGATCGCCCTAAAGCTAGGATTCTACTGTGAGGAGAGAAAAAACCGCTGCCCGACTCCATTAATCTTCATAAAGGCGACACTCGGCGGCATCGGGATTATCAGCACAATACTTTTCAAAGTAGGTTTTTTGGGGATGGTCTTGACGTTGGTGAGCAGCTTCTGCTTGTAATTCTTCCACCGCATCCCAAGCGGCGGCACATTCACCAGAGGTAGCACCTTCCGTACTACAGACGGCTCTGGCATTTTCTAGCTCTTCTTGAATTTTATCTTGGATATTGCTCATGATTCCTCTGGAATTGATCTATTGATACTCTAACAATTATACAGTCACCTTCTCAAACCACAGGATCGGTTATCCCACTTGATCGCCTTTCCTGTTCCATTAAGCCGATCCTAGCGCAATTTTTGGGGAATTCAAAATCAAGATTTCCTGACCGGGCCAATTTTGAGCCTACATTCCCCACTGGAGAAATGCCAGAGGGATTTCTCCCCAGTATAGACAGCGAGCAGAACCATATATCGACATTTCTCTTGCCCAGTCAACTGCTGTTCTCCGCGTATGTAAAGTTTTATGTACGGATTCAACATTTAAGTAGGGAGGCACAATTATTTGTAGGATGGGTTAGCGCACTTCGTAACCCATGCGGGTGTTGGGTTTCGTTCCGAGGGCCCAACCTACGTTCATCTTATATTTAATTCCACCCACCTACTTAGTAAATTTAGGCAATTCTATCACCAAGAACTCACTGGTTATCTTTGCGCTCGTCTAATCCCATAGTTTTCTTGAGCAAACCCCACAATATTCGGCAAAAAAATTCATAAAATGTCCACAATCTGGACAACAAGCTCCTGTGTTACATAAATTAGGAGCAAGTAATTCTTCATGATGACAGCTACATTGATAAGTAACAACTCCCGATCTATTTCTCAGGTAATGCGGCAGAGAAAAAACGTCATTACCATATTCATAAACATCTCCATATTCAATAGATGAATATTGATATTTATCAACTTTTTTTCCGCAATGAATACAAAATTTTAAGATATGATTTACTTGTTGATTCATCCACGTTTCTCCATTAATTGCTGGTGGGAAGTTAAGGAAAAAAAGGAAGTAGGAGTGAGAAGAAAAGACTATTGAAGGGGGACTTCTACCGCGTCAGTATCAACGGCATTGGTTGTGGAAGAAACTTCGGTTTGATTCTTCACTCCCCCCGGACGGCGAGTGCGATAATCAAGAACTAATCGCGATAATTCCGTGGTTAAAAGGGTGAGGACAATCCCATCATCGATCCAACCAATAATCGGGAAAACGTCAGGAGAAATATCGAGGGGGCTAAAAAGATAGACCATAGTTCCCAGAATGATAATCCAACGATATTTAGGGTGACTGATTTTGCTGCTGTACCAGTTGTAAAAAGATTCAACAATCGGTTTCATTAATTTTTCCTCGTTGACGGCGATAATTTAATTTTGTCAGGTTCCCCTTGGCTCTGATAGTGGGGTTTTACCCCCCATTATGTAGGGTTATCCCCGCTAATTAATCAAAAAAAATGCCCCTAAGAAAATTCCCCTTTAGGGATGAGCCTGAAGTATTATTACTGGATGCTTAAAAGGGGAGATAGTGGTATCTTTTCCCCGTGCAGGCGTTGGTTAGCTCGCCAGTCAACCATCTACTGGCCACTGGAAAAATCGTAACGTATTCGTTCACGGATTTCCATCAATAGCTGACCCAGCCTATTCAATCCAGTTCCATCTCCACCATCACCCCAGTATCTATCATTTTTTGTCTGCTCAATCAGCTTTAGATCACCTGTTGAAAGTATCTTTTCAGTCAAGTCAGGATGTTGTGTAAATTTGGCATATAGAGCCTCTCGCATCACATCATCTTTGATGATTTCCCAATCTCGACGCAGTGGTCTGCGACGATCCCGTCCCATCTCAGCCGCCTCTCGTGCTGTTTTGGCTCGTCGAATTTCTTCTTCATGAGGAGTATTAACAAACTTCTGAGCCTGAAAGTAATGTTCTGAGGTAGGCCATATTCTATCTTTTAGATAGATTGGGTATGGTGCGAAGTTCGAGAAAAACCCGTAAGGCTTGTTAAGGTGATAAAACTTGATCGGCTCACTCAGAGCTTCGATCACAATGCCACCAAATCTAGCTTCATCAGCCCAACATTCTATGCCCTCGATATAGCATATATGGCTTTGATATTCCTCTTGAGTCCCAGAGAAAACCGCCTTGAATCCGCCACCTATCGAAATATTATAGAAACTCAGTTTTTGTCCGTAAGCATCACAAGCTTTGTCATAGCAGACTTCACAAACTGCGCGAGGATATTGTTCCCAATGAGGAACCGATTTACAACAAATCGGACATGGATGATACTTGTTTGAACTCATGAGACCTGTTGCCTAATTTTTTTAGGGTAGAATAGAAAGTTTTGCTTTTTTATCGATTTTTAGATTGGAGTTGAAATCTGAATGGGAGGGGAGGTCGGCCACTCCATTCTTGACCAGTAATAGATGAAGTGTAACTTAATTTGGTATCGAGGACTGACTCCCCAAAAGGAAAACTTCCTATCTCGCTATTAAGATAACTGCTATAACCGAGTATTCTAGGAAAGTGATCGGATTTCAGCCTTGAGTCTATGGAAACCCTCTTTCATCTAGTTACTTTTGCCTTTGTCTTCGCTTTTGGTGCCTCGGTGGGCAGTTTTTTAAACGTGGTCATCTATAGATTACCCCAGGGGATATCTCTAGTTTATCCCCCTTCCCACTGTCCGAAATGTCACCATAGGTTGGGGAAAAGCGAGAATATACCCGTTTTCGGCTGGTTATGGCTAGGGGGTCGCTGTCGCTGGTGTGGAACTGCGATTTCTGCCCGTTATCCAGCCGTCGAAACTTTTACCGGTTTGTTATTTTGTCTGGTTTTAGGAGATTTTAGCTTTTCTTGGCAGACCCTCGGCTATTGGATTCTCCTCAGTTGGTTATTAGCTTTAGCTTTGATTGATTTTGACACGATGACGCTTCCTAACTCCCTCACCCAATCAGGATTAGTTTTAGGGATAGTTTTTCAGACTCTTTTAGGTTGGCAAAATAATCAAACTGTTATCTATCTCTTTTCAGCGATCGCTAGTGCGGTTTTAGGAGTCTGGTTATTTGATCTGATCCGGTGGGGGGGGAGTTTTGCCCTCGGACAACAGGCCATGGGGGGAGGAGATGCCAAATTAGCGGCCATGATCGGTGCTTGGTTAGGATGGCAAGCATTATTAGTCACCGCTTTTCTGGCCTGCGCTATCGGGGCGGCCATCGGTATGACGGGCATTTTTCTCGGTAAAATGGGGAAAAGACAAGCTATACCCTTCGGCCCACTTCTTGCCCTCGGCGCTCTGATGAGTGTCTTTTGGAGTGATAAGATCATCTCAGCCTATCAAACCATTTTTTTCCCTTTCTTGTAAAAAAGCTATCTTGTAATTAAATCTTGATACAATAGTCTTCCGTGTCTTGGATCACCATTAGAACAACCCCCAGTAGTTGGGAAGCCGATTGGCTGCAGGAAATGCTCAAAGCTCACCACATCCCCAGTCGCGTTATCGCTATTGGCCCTGGTATTTATTGCGGCCAGGGGCATCAGGCCGCCCTACAAGTGCGTCCCCAGGATCGCTGGACAGCACTTTTGTTATTAAGTCCTCTAGAAGAAAGTCGATAAATTGTCTTTATTTTAAACTATGTCTCTATTTGATTGGTTTGCAAATCGCCAAAAAACAGAACCCAAGGTTCAACAACAACAGGAACGAGAAATAGCCGATGGTTTATGGACAAAATGCCCAAATTGCGGTGTTTTGGCCTATACGAAGGATTTATTAGCTAATCAACTGGTTTGTCTCGATTGCGGTCATCATAATCGGGTGGAAAGTGAAGAAAGAATTCGCCAGTTAGTGGATGCTAATACTTGGAATTGCCTCGATGAACAGATTCGACCGACGGATCCCCTCAAATTTCGCGATCGAAAAAGTTATAGCGATCGCCTGCGAGAAACCCAAGAAAAAACCGGTCTGACGGATGCTGTCCGGACGGGAATGGGGACAATCGATGGTTTACCCTTCGCTTTAGGGGTGATGGACTTTCGTTTTATGGGAGGTAGCATGGGATCGGTGGTGGGAGAAAAACTCTGTCGTTTGACGGAACGCGCTACCGATGAAAGTTTGCCCCTGGTGATCATCTGCGCTTCCGGCGGGGCGAGAATGCAGGAAGGAATGTTAAGTTTAATGCAGATGGCCAAGATTTCTGGCGCTCTTAACCGGCATCGAGAAGCAAAGTTACTCTATATTCCCGTCTTGACTAATCCCACCACGGGAGGAGTCACGGCCAGTTTTGCTATGTTGGGAGATATTATTATCGCCGAACCAAAGGCTACTATCGGTTTTGCTGGTAAACGGGTAATTGAACAGACTTTGCGGGAGAAATTACCGGAAGGTTTCCAAACATCGGAATACTTGTTAAAACACGGCTTTGTCGATGCGATCGTTCCCCGTACCCATCTCAAAAAAACTCTCGCTCAATTAATTAGTTTACATCAGCCCTTTTTCCCCTTGTTATACCCCCTCAACAGTCATCATCAATACAGTCAACCGGAGTTAATCCCTCTGAAAACAGCCCAAGGGCAAACAACAGTTTAACCTCTGTCAGACAGCACTGAAGTTGCCAGTCCGAGCATTTGTACTAAAATTTTCCTGATCGGTAGTTTCAATTTAGTACATCCCACACCCCACACCCAGGAAAAACTTTTTGTCGCAAACCCTACTTAACCGGGTTGACAGTGATCGCAAAGTCCAAAAAATTCGAGAGTGTGGTAATAAACCTTGAATTGGTGGGATTTTTCGAGTTTTTCTTCCAATTCATGAACGGGACACTCATTAAAGACGATAGACCGACCGCAATGAATACAGGTAAGATGGTGTTGATCCTGCTGAACGGAACTGTAGAGGGATTCTCCTGTGGCTAGGGTTCTCACCTGCACTGCACCCTGTAATTTTAGGGATTCTAGGGCGCGGTAAACAGTGGCTAACCCCATATTTTGGTCACGCTGACGGAGTTCCACAAACAATTCTTGAGCGGATACTGCCCGATTTAAGGTTTTGAGTAAGTGGATAATGCGCTCTTGCGATCGGGTGCGTTGGGGTTTCATATCAAAAAGGTCAGCGATCAAAATTAATTCTATGTCAAAAAATTATCAGTGCTTTATTTATGTTACCCTGCGTCCTTCGGTTCTCGATCCGGCGGGTACGGCGGTAGAGTCGGGACTAAAGCAATTAGGTTATGATACTGTAGCCGGGGTGCGAATTGGTAAGTATATTCAGCTTACCGTGACAGCAGCGGATGAAACCAGCGCCCGCGAACAATTGGATCAAATGTGCGATCAACTATTGGCTAATCCTGTAATTGAAAATTATCGCTTTGATGTGCATTGTCAGGAGATAGGGGATAGGGATTAGGGGATAGGGAAATGGGGAAATGGGGAAATTCAACTAATACCCTAACACCCCAACACCCTAACACCCATCTGATGAGAGCTTTTTGCACAATGAATTAACCAAGTTAAAAATTATGAAGTTTGGGATTATTGTTTTCCCCGGATCGAATTGCGATCGAGATGTGGCAACGGTGACAGAGGGGATTTTTCAGCAACCCACCCGCTATATTTGGCATCAAGAGACGGATTTAGGGGATTTGGATGTGATCGTGGTGCCAGGGGGATTTAGTTACGGCGATTATTTGCGCTGTGGTGCGATCGCTAGATTTTCGCCAGCGATGAAAACTGTCCGAGAAGAAGCCGAAAAAGGTAAATTAGTTTTAGGCATCTGTAACGGTTTTCAGGTATTAACGGAAATCGGGCTGCTACCCGGTGCGTTAATTCGTAATCGCGATTTACATTTTATCTGCGATCGAGTGCCAGTAAAAGTGGAAAATAATCAATCTGTCTGGACGCGGGGTTATCAACCGCAACAGGTGCTTAATTTGCCCATTGCCCACGGGGAAGGGCGTTATTATGCCGCAGAAGATACGTTAAAATCTCTAGAGGATAACCGACAAATTCTCTTTCGTTACTGTAGTTCCACAGGAGAGGTAAATGAGTCAGGGAATCCTAACGGATCGTTAAATAATATTGCAGGAATTACCAATAAAGCCGGAAATGTGCTAGGAATGATGCCTCATCCCGAACGCGCCGCCGATCCGCTGCTCAATTTGACCGATGGGAGTCTGTTATTTCGGGAGTTGATCAATTGTTGATAACTGAAATATTAGGAGATAGGAGACTCCGAGACTCCGAGATAGGAAATAACTGATAACTGATAACTGATAACTGATAACTGATGACTGATGACTGATAACTGATAACTGATAACTGATAACTGATAACTGATAACTGATAATCCTGTGGCTGTTTTAAAAGATAATCGGGCTACCGTCCAAAAAGTTCTCTGGATCACCCTGCTGCTGAACATTTTGGTTATGGCGATCAAAGCGGGGGTGGGTTTGAGAATTGGTGCTTTAAGTCTGCAAGCGGATGCTCTTCATAGTGTCACCGATAGTGCGAATAATGTACTGGGATTGGTAGCGATGCGGTTTTCCTCTCCCTATCCCGATCGAGATCATCCCTACGGACATCTGAAATACGAAGCGATCGGGGCTTTAGCGATCGCCGCCTTTTTGGGGATTGCCTGTTTTGAAATCTTGCAAGGGGCGATCATGCGTATTATCAAAGGAGGAAAACCGATCGAGATTGCAGGTCCCGAATTATGGCTATTAATTATCGTTCTAGGGGTGAATATTTTTGTTACTTATTATGAAAGATCGGTGGGGCAGCGTGTCGGTAGTCCGATTTTGATTGCCGATGCTCGTCATACCATGAGTGATGTGTGGGTGACAATTACGGTTTTATTGGGTTTAGTGGGGGTTTGGGTGGGTAATACGGCTAATATTCCCCAATTACAATGGTTAGATGCGATTTTGTCCTTTCCCGTCGCTTTTTTGGTGTTTAGCAGTGGTTGGAAAGTCCTGATGGAGAATTTACCTTTGTTAGTGGATGAAATGGCGATCGCTCCTGAAGTGATTCATCAAATTGTGATGGAGGTGCCGGGGGTGCTTAATTGTCATGCGATCGCGTCTCGGGGAGTGGTGGGAAGACAGGTATTTATAGAAATGCACCTAGTGGTCTCCGCTGAAGATGTGGAAACGGCCCACGCAATCACGGAAGCGGTAGAAGCAAGATTAACCCAACAATTTAGCCCTGTGAGAATTTTAATTCACGTTGAACCGCCGGATTATCGTTCCGATCAGATCACTTTTGATCAAGAAATGTGAAGCAAAAAGGCCTAAAATAAGTAGCAAACTTTTGCTAGAGGTGGCCATGACGACAGAAAATCAAGCTAGAAGCATAGTAATTACCGGTGGAGCAGGATTTATCGGCTCGAATTTTGTTCATCATTGGTGCGAGAATTATCCTGAGGATCGTGTCATTGTTCTTGATGCTCTTACCTACGCGGGCAATTTGAATAATTTAGCGACACTGAAAGATAGAAAGAATTTTCGTTTTCTGCAAGGGGATATCTGCGATCGAGCTTTAGTTGATGAGTTATTTGCCAGTGAAAATATCGATACGGTTGCCCATTTTGCCGCCGAATCCCATGTGGATCGATCGATTCTTGGTCCTGGAGCTTTTGTGCAAACTAATGTGGTGGGAACTTTCACTCTATTAGAAAGTTTTCGGCAACATTGGTTAAGTAATCACCAACCCGATAACTATCGTTTTCTGCACGTTTCCACCGATGAGGTTTACGGCAGTTTAGGAGTAGATGATCCGGCTTTTACCGAAACTACTCCCTATGCTCCTAATAGTCCCTATTCTGCCTCAAAAGCGGGGAGTGACCATCTAGCGAGAGCTTATTTTCACACCTACGGAATGCCGACAATTATTACTAATTGCTCTAATAATTATGGTTCTTATCACTTTCCCGAAAAGTTAATTCCTTTGATGTGTATTAATATTCTTTTGGGTAAACCTTTACCCGTTTATGGTGATGGTCAAAATGTTCGAGATTGGTTATATGTGCGGGATCATTGTCAAGCTTTAGATACAGTTATTCATCAAGGAAAAGCGGGAGAAACTTATAATATTGGCGGAAATAATGAGGTAAAAAATATCGATTTAGTCAGGATGTTATGTGAGTTAATGGATGAATTAGCCACCGATTTACCCGTGAAACCCGCTCGGAATTTAATTACTTTTGTTAAGGATCGCCCCGGACACGATCGCCGGTATGCTATTGATGCCAGTAAAATTCGCACCGAATTAGGTTGGCAACCTCAAGAAACCGTAGAGGGGGGATTAAGAAAAACCATTCAATGGTATCTCGATCATCGGGATTGGTGGCAACCTTTGTTATCCAAAGAATATCAAGAGTATTATGATAAAGTTTACGGTTAGAGAAGGGTAAAAACTTTAATCTTAATTTTAGGTGTGTTAGCCAAAACTAACACCCTCAAACCTTGTACCTCACTATTAAGATATCGGCGTTATTTTCAATAATATCGAAAGGCTGCCCACCGTTCCCTCGATCGCCACTTGTGGAAATACCGTCGGGATGAGTTAGAATCGGAAAGAAGAATTTTTGAGTAACCATGATCAAATTACGTCTAAAACGCTTTGGTAAAAAACGCGAAGCCAGTTATCGTATCGTTGCGGCCGTTAGCACCAGTCGTCGCGATGGTCGTCCCCTAGAGGAATTAGGATTTTACAATCCCCGCACCGATGAAGTGCGTCTCGATGAAGAAGGGATTATCCGACGCTTACAACAAGGCGCGCAACCGACGGACACCGTGCGCAGCATTCTCACCAAACAGAAAATTTTCGAGAAAATCAATGCCTAGTACCCCCAACTATCTCGAACTGGTGAAATTTATGATCGAGCCGTTTTTGGAAGATCCGGCCAGTCTGAGATTGGATATCGAGCGCTGTAAGGAAAATGAACGTCTTTGGGTGCGTGTAGCCTTCGATGATGCCGATAAAGGCAAAGTTTACGGCCGGGGAGGACGCAATTTACAGGCGATTAGAACTACCCTAGAAATGGCGGCCGCGAGTGCGGGTCGCTCTCTTTATCTAGAAGTCTATGCGGCCGAAAATGAAGGCGAACAGCGCCGCACCCGTCGTTCTAATGGTAACTTTGAAGGTACGGAAAGAAGACCGAGCAATCGCCGACCACCCGCACCCCGGCAGCTCAACAACTAACGAGCAATTTTAGGAAAACAGGGAAGGGGTTTCATCCTCGACCCTCTCCAGTTGCTCTAATTGCTGCCAAACTTTGGCGAGTAGAGTGGTTAATCCGGCTCCCGTCACGGCGGAAATAGTCAAAATCTCGGCATTGGTTATTTTAGCAAACTGCTTTTGATAGTTATCTATCGTTTCCTCGTCCACAGCATCAATTTTGTTAAAGACCAGTATTTGCGATCGCTTTTCTAATCCTCGACCATAGGCGGCTAATTCCCCTTGAATAATTTGATAATCGGCGATCGGGTCTTCTGCTGTCAAGGAGACAAGATGAATTAACAGGCGTGTGCGTTCGATATGGCGTAAAAATTCGTGTCCTAGGCCGATTCCTCGGTGCGCTCCCTCGATTAATCCTGGAATATCGGCGAATACCGTCCCGTCTCCTGTGGGTTTGCGTACCACTCCCAAGTTAGGGATAAGAGTCGTAAAGGGATAATCGGCGATTTTGGGACGAGCAGAGGAAACGGCGGAGATTAGGGTGGATTTTCCCGCATTGGGCAGCCCAATCAGTCCTACTTCCGCTAATAACTTCAATTCTAGGCGTAAATGGCGTTTTTCTCCGTCTAAACCGGGTAAAGCGTATTCGGGTGCGCGATTATTATTACTTAAAAAGTGCCGGTTGCCTAATCCCCCTTTTCCCCCGGCAGCCACGATTAAAGTCTGTTCGGGAGTGACCAAATCGCCGATAATTTCCTCGCTATCGAGATCATAAACCACTGTACCACAGGGAACTTTAATAATGCGATCGCTACCGTTAGCTCCGGTGCAGTTGTTCGGACCGCCCCGTTTGCCGTCATCGGCCTTAAAATAGCGACTATATTGGAAATCTAGCAGGGTTTGCAGGTTCTGAGTCGCCACAAAAATCACCGAACCACCTTTTCCCCCATTCCCTCCGGCCGGACCACCAGCGGGGACGTATTTTTCCCGACGGAAAGCGACAATTCCATCACCTCCCTTACCCCCTTCTACTTCTATTTCGGCGCGATCAATAAACTGCATAGGATTAAGTAATTAAAGTGAAAAGTCAAAACCAAAAAACCAATTAGCTGTTAGGTAAGTAATCTCAATTAATTGTTAGATAGTAGGACAGGCTTCTGGTTCCTGTTTTTTAATTGTAACTGGCTACTTAGTTGATGACAGGTGGTGCGTTACGACGGATTGTTACCTTCAAGTCAAAGCAGGAATTTTTGCCGTCTAACGCACCCTACGTTTTACTGTATTTTATCTTTAATTGTCAACGGCTACTTAGTTTGCCGCAACCGGTTAATCATACTCCTTAAAGGTTAATCATACTCCTTAAAATAGAGCGAGAGTAAGGTTTTAGTACATTTGTTTGCAAATAAAAAACTTGTTTCTGGGCGGGGAATCCCTACAATAGGAAACAGGATAATTAGTAGCAGATGAAAACCGATGGGACAGTTTTTTAAACAAACCTTCGCTAGTTGCTTGGGAACTTTATTGGGATTATTGGTGTTTTCGTCTTTAGGTGTGGGAGGATTAGCATTTTTACTGCTTTCTTTCCTTAATTCTAGCGATAGCTCCCTAGTTAAGGAAAAATCGGTCTTAGTTTTTAACTTAGCCACCAATATCAGCGATGCTCCCCCTAGTTCCAGTTTAGCCGATAGTTTGACCAGTGAGAGTAGAACCACTTTAAATTTGCGACAGGTGATAGCGGCGATCGAAAAGGCCGCCCTTGATGATAATATTGTCGGTCTGTTACTCTATGGTCGCGACAATATCGGTGAATATGGCTATGCTACCCTGACGGAAGTGCGGCAAGCTTTGGCAAATTTTCGCCAATCGGGTAAAAAAATTATCGCCTACGATATGGAATGGACGGAAAAGGAATATTATCTCGCTTCCGTTGCTGAAAAGGTGATTATTAATCCCGTGGGGAGAATGGAAATTAATGGTTTAAGTAGTCAACAAACCTTTTTTGCCGATGCACTACAAAAATATGGTGTGGGAGTACAAGTGGTGAAAGTGGGTTCTTTTAAAGGTGCAGTGGAACCCTATACGCGTCAGGATTTAAGTGTCCAGAATCGTCAGCAGCTGCAAACTTTACTCGATACAATTTGGTCTAATTATAGTTCCACAGTAGCAAAAAGTCGCAATTTAAACCCCCAACAGGTGCAAACTATTTCTGATACTCAAGGTATTCTGGAAGCAACCAGCGCGAAAAAGGCGGGTTTTGTTGATGAAGTGGCCTATTTAGATCGAGTAATTGTTTTAGCAAAAGAGTTGACGGGAGAAGCAAAAAATAAAACTAATGAGGAGGAAAATTCTGGCTCTTTTTCGCAAATTTCTTTAGCTAATTATGCTAGTTCTCTCGATGATGAGGGGGGAGATAGTAGCAATCAAATAGCGATAGTTTATGCAGAAGGGACAATCGTAGAAGGTCAGGGAGATAGAGGCGAAATCGGTGGGGATAAATTGGCGAAAGAACTGCGAAAATTACAAGGGAATGAGGAGGTGAAAGCAGTAGTTTTGAGAATTAATAGTCCGGGGGGAAGTGCCACCGCTTCTGAGGTGATTCTGCGGGAAATTAAGCGTTTAGATGCGAAAAAACCAGTAATTATTTCTATGGGTGATGTGGCTGCTTCTGGGGGTTATTGGATTGCGATGGGGGGTCAAAGAATTTTTGCCGATAATGATACGATTACTGGTTCGATCGGTGTGTTTGGATTATTGTTAAATATCCAGAAGATTGCTAATAATAATGGCATCGATTGGGATACGGTGAAAACTGGACAATTAGCTGATATATCTACTATTACCAGACCGAAAAATACCCAAGAATTAGAAATTTATCAAGCGGCAGTTAATCGGTTCTATGATTTATTTATCGAGACGGTAGCCAAGGGGCGAAAATTATCCCCAGATAAGGTAAGAAGTGTAGCCCAAGGTCGCGTGTGGACGGGAAAAGATGCGGTTAAAATTGGTTTAGTTGATCAAATCGGTGGCCTGGAAGCGGCAGTACAATACGCAGCCAAAACAGCTAAATTAGGAGATAATTGGAGTCTTAAAGAATATCCTCGATCGCAAAGTTGGCAAGAAGAACTTTTTTCTAATTTATTGCAAACCTATCTTCCTCCTCTAACTAAAAATAATCACCCTTTGACGCAGGAATGGCAAAATTTTCAGCAGGAATTATTGAAGTTACCTACATTTAATGATCCCCATAGTGTTTATGCTAAGTTACTTTTTAATCTCGATTTTCGCTGATATTAGGTAAAAATAATGCCCGCTAATTCTGAAATTGTTTGACAAAAATTTCTATGAATCGCCCTAATAGCGTTATTCTCGGTTTAGCCTATATTTTGGGATTGTTATCTACAGGTCTGGTAGATTTTAGTCCGCAGTTAAACCGATGGCAAGAAGTGGTAATTAGAATTGTTATTCTTAGTCTAATTACCCTATTAACCACGATTTTTATCCGTCGTTTTTGGTGGCAAAGTCCCCCGAAAAAAATTTGGCTGATGGGGGGATTAATAGCTATATTTGCCGTTGTTTATCTAGAAATTCGTACTCCTTACCCCAGCGCAAACGATATCAGTAATCTTTTAAAAAATAATGTAGTTAACTCTATTAAAATCACGGGTAATATTATATCAGAAATTCGTCTCAATCGCCGAGAAAATTTACAATTTTGGTTAGAAGTAAAAGAATTTAGCTTGAATAATTTACCAAAGGAAAAATCCACGGGTAAACTCTACGTTACTCTACCAAATCTAGCAGAAAATCAGGTTTATCCCGGACAAGAAATAACAGTTAAAGGATTACTGTATCGTCCCCGTCGTGCCAATAATCCCAGTGCTTTTGACTTTGCTAATTATCTAGCGCGTCAGGGTGCTTTTGCTGGTTTAAAAGGGGAAATAATTATCAATAAAAAGTCACTAACTTGGGGAGTTTGGCAGATTCGTCAGCGCATTGTTGAGGCACAAATTCAAGGACTAGGCCAAGAAAAAGGCACTTTATTAAGTTCGATTACCCTCGGACGACAAGCGGTTAATTTGCCAGCAAAAATCACTGATTTATTTATTAAAACTGGATTGGCTCACATTTTAGCAGCTTCTGGCTTTCATGTGGCTATTTTGTTGGGATTTGTTTTAACTATTACTCGCAATTTATCCCCCAAACAACAGTTTATTATTGCTCTTACTATCTTAATAATTTACGGCACTTTAACCGGGTTACAACCTTCAGTCCTGCGGGCGATTTTGATGGGAATTGGGGCATTAATCGGTCTGCTTTATAATCGACAAGTTAATAGTTTAGGCTCCCTGTTACTAGCGGCTACAATTCTATTATTATGGCAACCTCTCTGGATTTGGGATTTAGGATTTCAGTTAAGTTTTTTAGCGACTTTGGGATTAATTATTACCGTTCCTTTACTGAAAAATAAAATTGACTATTTCCCTAATTTAATCGCTGAACCTATAGCTATTAGTCTAGCTGCTACTCTCTGGACTATGCCTTTATTAATGTTTACGTTTAACTCGATCGCTCTTTATAATATCCCCATTAATATTATCACAACTCCCCTAGTTACCCTGATTAGTTTAGGAGGAGTTTTTACTGCCTTTTTAGGCTTAATTTATCCCCCTTTGGGCAGTATCGGCGCTAGTATTCTCTATTACCCTCTAGAGTTATTACTGCAAATTACCAACTTTTTTAGTCTGCTTCCTTTTAGTACCTACTCCACGGGTAAATTATCTTTAGGAGTGATGTTAATTATTTATATTTGCCTTACCTTAATCTGCTGCAATCTCTGGTTTCGTCAACGCTGGCATTTAGTCGGTTTATTTATCCTCACTTTAATTTTAATACCGATTATTTATCAACATTTGACTTTAACTCAGGTGACAGTTTTAGCCACCAAATCGCAACCAGTAATCATTATTCAAAATCGAGGAAATACTCTCTTAATTAATGGGGAGGAACCAGCAACAGCACGTTATACAGTTTTGCCCTTTTTGCGACAGGAGGGAATTAATCAAATACAAGGAGCAATAACCGTCAATAATTCAGCGCAATTCTCAACTATCAATGAGGACATACCGATCAAAAAAACTATTAGTTTATCCCAGTTAGAAAAATTTAATCTCGGCGAAATTACTGGACAATTGATCGAGAAAAATTTATTTAAATTTCAGGTAAAAAATCAATCTTGGCTATGGATTGTCAACCCGAAAAATCCCGTTAATTTATCCCAAGAATTCAGCCCTCTAGTGTTATTATGGCAGGGAAGTAATCTAGATAAACAATGGCTAAAGTCAATTCGACCTCAAACAGCGATCGCTGTTACTACCAATCTCTCCCGCAATGTCAGAAATCAACTGAGAAAAGCCGGTATTAAGACTTATTGGACTGGGAGAGATGGTGCAATTCAATGGACGGCAAAAAATGGATTTCAACCCTTTCTAATTAATGAGTGATGTGTACTACCAAAACTGAACAGGGAGCATGATGCACCACATAATTACTGACACTACCTAAGATTAACTCAGATAAACCCGATCGACCGTGACGACCAACAATAATTAAATCTATCCTCTCTTGCTGGGCAACTTGACAAATTTTCTGTCCCGGATCACCGATATAATAATCAGCCCGGGCTGTGATATTATCTTCCTTAGCTCGATCGACTAAACCGTTTAACCAAGCTTGTAATTCCGCCTGCATTTCTTCGGTGATTTGTTGTTCTAAGGCGATCATATCGGAGGGATAACCGCCACCATAACCGATCAGATTACCATAAATAAAAGTTTCCGTGTAGGGGGTCAAAGGTTTGGACAGACTATAAATAATCCGCAACTCACTAGCGTAGGTTTTCGCTAAGAGAATAGCCGTATTCAATACCTCTGGAGTTGGATCTTGATAATCCACAGCCACGATAATTTTATTGTAGAGTTTGTTGGTATCCCGATCGACTGAGATTGTTTCCGTATTATTCATAGAATTGCCTCCTCGATAGCAGATAAGCTCAGGGATAAAAACCATTGCCAGCAATACCCCCGGGAAATAGCAGAAAATTGCTGAAAGCTGATGATTGATCGCTGACGATCCCCTAACTCTAGTGTGACATTTTTCGGATAATGTAGCTGAATTAGCAAAAAAATTAACAATTTGGGGAGACTCCGAGACGATACCCTAGGGTTGATTCAAGGTAGGGTTGATTCAAGGTAGGGTTGATTCAAGGTAGGGTTGATTCAAGGTAGGGTTGATTCAAGGTAGGGTTGATTCAAGGTAGGGTTGATTCATGAATCAACCCTACCCAAACCCCGGAGCGCATTAGCTTTTCGGTGGGATGCTTAAAGACAGATGCTGATATGTATGTAATCATCTAAGAGTCACTGATAATTGCTGATTGTCGGTATTTCTGCAAATGTGAGATGCACCCCTAGATTTTTTAGAAAAGTATTTATCTTGAGATATAATACGGTTGAGATTTTTTGCAGCAGAGGATCTAATCAAATGAATGAAGATAGCAAAAATTATGAGATGCAAATTCTGGCAATGATGATCAATCAGTATTTAGATGATATGGTATCTCTGAGTGAAGAAAAATTAAATCAGCTAGAGGCAAAGCGCGATCAGATTGTTTGGGATTTAGCCACAAGAATTTACAAGGAAAGTGGTCATAAAGTAGAATTTCATATAATACGAAACTTAATTAATTCTAGAATTGAAGTCATGAAATATCAGTTATTTTTCAGTAAATCCAGTCTATTGGAATCAAAGAGAATCGATGAAGAGAAAGCTATTAAAATAGCAGAACAAAAAGCTAATGCTGTTATTAATGATAAAAAAATTGATGATACCGAGAAAATAAGATCACAAGAAAATGAACGACAATTGTCAATTTTTATCAAAGTTCAAGAGATAATTAGTGATCAATTAGATGTGGAAAAGTCTGAGATACATATTGATGATGAACTATTTTATTTAAAATCTAAGGGAAACGTCGGTAGTTATAGTTCTTATAGCTTTTATAGTTCTTATAGCTTTTATAGTTCTTATAGTTCTTGTAGTAATGGTTTATTAGTCTCAAATTGGGGAGGAGATGAACTTGACACGATTGACTTAATCATGGCTTTAGAAGAAGAATTCGAACTTGAACTTGAAGAAAAATGCCAAGAATTTACAACAGTGAAAAAGCTAGTTGATTATCTTGCTGAAAATTTAGGCAAGTAACAATATTAATTTTTATCAAAATATCTCAAGTTATCAGCCAAATATAGCTATAATCCGATTAGAGCGAGTTCTAAACCAACAACTTATGATTAGTCGCTACATTGTCCCATGGCTCCCGATGATCGTAATAGGAATTAGTAACGGTATTCTCAGGGAAAGCACCTACGGAAAATATCTCGATGAACTGCGCGCTCATCAAATTTCTACCCTGACGGGAATCCTCTTTTTTAGCCTTTATATTGGCACTCTTGTCTATTTTTGTGGTCTAGAATCGTCCAGCCAAGCAATTACTATCGGTTTAATTTGGTTAGTATTAACAGTGGGTTTTGAGTTTCTGTTCGGTCATTTTATCGCCGGTCACTCTTGGTCAAGATTAGGTCAAGATTATAATCTTTTAGCGGGACGAGTTTGGATTTTTGTTCTCTTGGTCATTACTTTTGCTCCCTTACTATTTTATCAACTTTTTTCTTAATTATGAAAGCTATTATCATTAATCGCTATGGCGATAGTAATGTTCTCCAATACACAGAAATAGAAAAGCCAATTCCCCAAGGGAAAGAAGTCTTAATTAAGATTATGGCAGCGGGGATTAATCCGATTGATTGGAAGATTCGTCGGGGAATGCTCAAAATAGCCACAGGTAATAAGTTTCCCCTGCAATTAGGTTTTGATTATGGGGGAATTATCGTTGAAAAAGGTAGTCAGGTGGAACAATTTCAGATCGGAGATGAGGTTTTTGGTTTTCTCAATCAATTACCGGGTAGAACCTATGCTGAATATGCAATTATTCCCGCTTCCCTATTAGTTAAAAAACCCCATAATCAGAGTTTTATTGAAGCTGCCGCCACTCCTTTAGCTGCTTCTACCGCATTGCAAGTCTTGCGCGATTTTGGCAATATTCAAGCGGGAAATCGAATTTTAGTTAATGGTGCATCGGGAGGAGTGGGTAGTTTTGCTGTGCAGATAGGAAAAATTTTCTCCGCGGAAGTAGATGGAGTTTGTAGTAGTAAAAATATCGATTATGTCACCTCTTTAGGAGCAGATAAAGTTATCGATTATACCCAAGAAGATTGGAGAAAAACTGAGCAGAAATATGATATAATCTTCGATGCTGTGGCTAAGTCTTCTTTTTGGCACTGTCGTCAGCTTTTAAAACCCCAAGGCATCTATATAACCACCCTACCAAATCCCGAAATTATCCTCTTAAATTATCTCACTGCTTGGTTGCCCCAAAAAGGGAAACTGATATTTTTTGCTCAGGCACAAGCGTCTGACTGGCAATTTCTCAAAGAAGCGATCGAATCGGGTAAATTAACTGTTAGAATCGATCGCACCTATACTTTTTCCCAGGTGGCAGCAGCTCATAGTTATAGTGAATCGGAAAGAGTGCGAGGAAAAATAGTCCTGATACCCGATTAAGGATAAATAGTTAGGGATTTTTCTGTTTTTTTGGGGAACGAGTAAATAGTTTTAAGTAGGTAGAAACAGAGAATTCTTTAATTGGAAAGGTGATAAAAGTCAAGGGATTAATAGTAATAATAATATTGCGGCTATCCCTCTGTACCGCCTTGATAATCTGTTTAGCCACCCAATCGGCGGACATAATACCCACAGGATTTAAATTACTCTTAAAAGGGCCAAGAATTAGCTTTCTTACCACACAGGGAGCATCTAAACGACGCAGGGTAATCAGATCACCGATCGCCCGTTTACTGAGTTCGTAGAGGGGACTAAAGGCAGGATTAACCTCCGCTTCCGAGGTATTCACCCAGACTTCCTTGCGGGCAATTTGCTCGTTAGTGCGGACAGTTTTGAAGAATAATTCCATTAAACGCCAGACGGAAAAAGTATTCACTTCGTAGGCTAATTCGATCGCTTCTGGGGTTCTTTGGCCGTGGACATTAACGCCATGATTTAAAATCAGTATATCTACAGACTTAAATAGGTTCTCAAGTTGCGTTTCTTCACCGATTTGCCATTTTACGGTTTTTACAGGGACTGATTCGCCGTTAATTTCAATAGCGATCGCATTCTCCCCGGAAGTGAGCGCGATCACCTTGGCTCCCTTCAGTTGTAGGTACTTTAACAGCGATCGCCCTAAAGTTCCATTCGCTCCCGTAATGGCGATCGTTTTACCCTTGAGAGAAAGTGCCGTCCCCATCAATTTATCCATAAAGGTGAAAGTGCCACAATAATAAGCCTTTTGGTTATCAAAATGGTGTCGCCAGTGGTAGGTACGATTAACGCGCCATGGAGCGGGTAAACTCTCAAATTGCCCCGGACGATGGGTTAAATCGGTTAATTCGTCCAGATTTGCCATACCTAAACCTCGACCGATCGCCGTACTGAGAAAAGCCAAAGTATAAAGGGAGCCTAACCAACCCAACCAAGGGCGATCGAACCCCCAATAGTAGGCCAGTAGTACAGGCAAAACACTGGCAGCCAACATAACCAAGGCCTCCGGTACATCATTGTACCAGTGCGCCCGACGATAAATTTCCTCGCTCATGACCGACAGATCGGGACGAAAAACCCGATGATGCCAGACGTGCAGACGATAAAGGGGCTGCCAATGGTGGGCTAGAGCATGATAGCAATCACGCACGATCTCCACCCAAATAATTGAGCCACAAATCAGTCCGACACAGAGGAGCAGGTTTGACATAGGGGATAAATGTTAAATTTTCTCAAAAAATGTAAACAAAGCAATCTTAACCGAAAAAGCGCATTTATCGGGTAAAAGGAACCAATAGCTTGAAAAACTAGGGTTTCTTTCCCGAAAAAACTTAAGATTCTGTTAAAAATTTTAACAATTTTCGGTAAGATAAAGCAAGAAATAAGCTTCTATTTGAACAATTACTTAACCTGAGTCGATTATGGCAGAAAATTATTGGTCGCGAGAGGATGATAACGAAGAATTAGACCCGATCGGTTCCCTCCTATCTGACTGGTCCGATCCCGAAGACGAGGAGGAGGAATTTAGGAGCGAAATTTTTCAAGGCCGATCAGGACGCAGACAGAAAGCGGCTTTTAGCCTCATGGCGATCTGGACAATAATTATCGTACTTCATTGGCTGAGTTGGGGTTATTGGGCAATTATCGCCTTAACTATGGTACTATCGGGGCAAGCTTTGCGGCTGCTGTTCACGAAACCAGAAACTCCGCCAATTCCTTTACCAGATTGGGATTTAACCTCTGTCCCCAGGGTTTCCCTCTTAGTAGCGGCCAAAAATGAAGAAACCGTAATCACGAAACTGGTTAATTATCTCTGTCATCTAGACTATCCCCAAGATAAGTTAGAAGTCTGGATCGTCGATGACTATAGTACCGATAACACGGGTGCGATTCTCGATCGCCTTGCTTTAGAATATCCCCAATTAAAAATTCTCCATCGTGCTGCTAATGCCGGAGGTGGCAAATCCGGCGCCTTGAATCAGGTTTTATCCCTGACTAACGGGGAAATTATCGGCGTATTCGATGCCGATGCGGGATTATCCTCCGATTTACTGCGTCATGTGGTTTCAATGTTCGACGATCGAGAAGTGGGTGCGGTACAGGTGCGAAAAGCGATCGCCAATGCCGCCGAAAACTTCTGGACCAAAGGACAAGCGGTAGAAATGATCTTTGATAGCTGTTTTCAACAGCAACGGATCGCAGTGGGAGGGATCGGAGAATTGCGCGGAAATGGTCAATTTGTCCGTCGTAGTGCCTTAAATCGTTGCGGGGGTTGGAATGAACAAACGATCACCGACGATCTTGATTTAACTATTCGTCTCCATATCGATAATTGGAAAATTAATGTCTTAAATTTTCCCGCAGTAGCGGAAGAAGGGGTGACAACTGCGATCGCTTTATGGCATCAGCGCAATCGTTGGGCCGAAGGTGGTTTTCAGCGTTATCTCGACTATTGGAAAGCGATTTTAAAGTCTCCCATGCCTTGGCCGAAAAAGTTTGATTTAATTGCTTTTTTGCTCGTTCAATATATCTTACCTGCGGCCGCTATTCCCGATCTTTTAATTACTATTACCCGGCATCAAACCCCGATTTTAACTCCTTTAACTGGTTTGGCTCTTTCCCTTTCTCTCTGGGGGATGGTGACAGGATTAATCCGAGTCAATACGGGTAAAAAATTCACTTTTGCTCTCGGTTTAGACATCCTTGCTCAAACCATTCGCGGCATGATTTATATGATGCACTGGTTTATTATTATTCCCAGTGTCAGCCTGCGGATGGCTTTGCGTCCTAAACGTTTAAAATGGGTGAAAACCGTTCATCTGGGGGAACATCTCAGCGCCGAAGTTTAATTTTCGAGGATAGACTCCCAAAACTTTGGCCTTATCAGGCTCGAAATCCCCTGTCAATGAAGGTTACAGCCTTTGGAAACCCCTTTGGGGAAAATTTCCAATTTCCTTAATCATGCTTGCTACCAATAATGTGTTAATTTAGATACAGAATTGAATTCCGTGACAGCACTGGGGTAGCGAAAAGCGCTCGCTCCAGTTTTTTTTATCTAAATCCGGGTTGGGGGTTGGGGGGAGTAGGGAGAAAAAAGCTGATGGCTGAAGGTTTCCCATCTCAATCATCTAGACAAATAATTGAGAGGCAGAGCAGACATGAGACCCTATTCGGTAGACTTTCGCCAAAAAATTATCGATGTCTGGGAAAAAGAAAGAATTTCTATTCGAGAACTAGCCAAAAGATTTAATGTGGCCAAAAGCTTTATTCAAAAGTTATTGAAACAATATCGAGAAACTGGAGATATCCGTCCTCGTCCCCAAGGAGGCAGTCCCCCAAGCAAGTTAAATAGTGAGCAGTTAGTAATTCTTGTCGAAATCATCGAAGCTAACAGGGATGCAACCCTGCAAGAATTATCTAACTTACTCTATGAAAAGACAGAGATTAAAGTCAGTAGAGCCACCCTAGGGCGAATTACGAAAAAACTGAATCAAAGTTTTCCCAAAAAACGCTACAGGAGTCCGAGAAAGTCCGAGAAAAAGTAACAGGGTTTCCCATTTGCTCGTCGATGAAGTATTGAGCAATTGAGTCCGATGGCGATATAGTCAATATTTATCGAGTGCATCTCATCTCTGGGACTTTCTCCCACTTATGATCAGCAGCAGAAGTTATTAAAAGAGGGTGAATACAATTCGTCCCTACAAGCCCAAAATATGATATAGATATTTATATAAAATTGAGCTGCAGCCTTTCACTGATTACTGATTACTGATTACTGAAAGGTCTCCTATCTCGACTACTTATAGTTAATCATGTATTTCTGGCAATTTCGTGTTTATCAGCGTCCTTTGCTGCGTCCCCTACAAACCCATCACGGACTCTGGCAAATTAGGGAAGGAATTATTATTCGCTTAGAAGCGGAAGATGGACGTATTGGATGGGGAGAAATTGCTCCTTTACCTGAATTTGGTTCAGAAACATTATCGGCAGCAATATTATTCTGTCAAAGTCTTGAAAATCCCCTATCAATAACTTCAATTTTTTCTATTCCCGAACAATTTCCCGCTTGTCAATTTGCCTTTGAATCAGCTTTAGAAGATTTAAGTATAGAAAATCAATCAAGAGAATTAGAACCGAAAAATTATAGTTATTTATTGCCCACTGGTGCGGCAGTATTTCCCTGTCTGGATGATATTTTAGCCGCTCATAAAACTAATACTTATAAATGGAAAATTGCAGTTAATTCTCTCCAGCAAGAGTTAACCTTATTTGAAAAATTAATTGACCGATTACCCAGGAAAATTAAATTGCGTTTAGATGCCAATGGGGGATTAAGTATTACTGAGAGTAAAATCTGGTTAAAAATTGCCGATGAATGTAGAATAATTGAATTTATTGAACAACCTTTACCCCCATCTCAATGGTTAGAAATGTTGCAATTAAGTCAAGATTTTACCACAGGGATTGCCTTAGATGAATCCGTAGCCAATCTTCGACAAATAGAGGAATGTTATCAACGAGGATGGCGAGGAATTTTTGTGATTAAACCTGCTATTACCGGTTCAATACAAGGGTTAAGAAATCTCTGGGAAAAATATCCCTTAGATTTAGTATTTTCCTCCGTTTTAGAAACTAATATCGGCAGAAAATCCGCTTTACGTCTAGCACAAGAATACCCCAGAAAGGAGCGAGCTTTAGGTTTTGGTGTGCAACAATGGTTTAATAATAGTGAACCCGATTGGTTGGAAAAACTGTGGACGACATCAGCAAACAATTAGCATATCTCAGTCAAAAAGATTGGCTATATGGATACAATAGCCAAAAATTTTATCAATTATATCAGTCCTATTCTCAGCAATTTATCGCCGCAGATAATCCTCGATTGACTATACTGCTTGCTGAAGGCAATCCCCTTAAATTCTTAGCGATATTCTTGGCTGCTGTCAGGGTCAAAAGTTGCCTATTTCTAGCTAATCCCGACTGGAAAACTAACGAATGGCAACAGGTTTTCTCGCTGATTAAACCCGATTATATTTTTGGTGAAAATATCAAGGTTTTTAAGCATAGTTCTACTCCTGTAAATCCTTTGACTAATTCTCTGATGATACCCACGGGAGGAACCTCGGGAAAAATTCGCTTTGCTATCCATAACTGGTTAACCTTAACTGCTTCTGTCAAAGGTTTCTCTGAATATTTTCAAGTCAAGCAGGTTAACTCTTTTTGCCTATTGCCTTTATATCATGTCAGTGGTTTAATGCAGTTTCTCAGAAGTTTTTTAACGGGGGGAAATTTTGCTCTTATTCCTTACCATAAAATCAAACAAAAGCGCATAAATAATCTCAATCTTCAAGATTATTTTATCTCTTTAGTACCCACTCAATTACAATTTTTTCTAGAAAATGATCCTCGCTGGTTAGCCAATTTTAAAACAGTTTTACTAGGAGGTTCCCCTGCATGGCCATCTTTACTAGAAAAAGCTAGAGAATATAATATTTGCCTATCTCCCACCTATGGAATGACGGAAACTGCCTCACAAATTGTCACCCTTAAACCAGAAGATTTTCGACGAGGAAATAATAGTAATGGACAGCTATTACCCCATGCTCAGATAAAAATTAATCCCGATAACCAGAAAATTATTATTGAAGCGAAATCTTTATTTTTAGGCTATTATCCCCATCTTAATCAAGCAAGCTACTTCGAGACCGATGACTTAGGTTACTTCGATGAAAATAGTTATTTATATATCATTGGCCGCAATAGTCAAAAAATAATTACTGGAGGAGAAAATGTTTATCCTTTTGAGGTAGAAACTGCCATTAGAAAAACTAATTTAGTTAAAGATGTGGTGGTTTTAGGATTGCCAGATTCTCGATGGGGACAGGTAATTGTGGCTTTTTATGTACCCGTTAATTCTCAGATAAGCCAGACAATTATTCAATCCCAGATTAAAGATAAATTAGTCAAGTATAAACTGCCGAAACATTGGATAAAATTACCAGAGATACCAAAAAGTCCCCAAGGTAAGATTAATCAAACCACTTTAATTAAATTAGCTGAAACTTTTTTGACACCGAGTCAAACTCTCGACGATACTTAACCAAACCTTGCACTCCTGTTAAGCAATTAATCCGTAATTCTAACACCATAAATACCTCCGCTGGGACGGGATACTCACAGGATAAATTTTTAGTTTGAGCGGTTATAAACCCAAAACGATGATAAAAATGCGGGTTTCCTAAAACCACCACTGCATCAATTCCTCTAGCGGCACATTCCCTTAGACTATATTGAGTTAAAAGAGAACCGATGCCCTTGCTTTGATAATCGGGTAAAATGGCTAGGGGTGCTAATCCCAGCAGATTTAAATTAGGTTTATCTTCCGACTCTAAAGACACTGGACTATAGAGAATATGACCGATAACTTTTTCTTCTTTTACAGCAACAAAAGAAAAGACAGGGACATTATTTCTTAAAGCATTGACTAAATTGGCTTCATTTTCCCGGCCAAAAGCCAAGGAATTTACTCGGTATATGGCAGCAAAATCGCTGTTTTTTTGCCGAGGAATTTCTGGTAATGGTAATCTCTGGCTCATTTTATTAATAAATGTTAAAAGTTGATAGCTATCTTGCTAAAGATTGACCGCTTAGGCAATAATATTAAGTTTATCATCCCCATCAAAGTAAAGAATGCTGAACGCTTTTATTTGGCTACCGATTATAGGGGCGATACTGATTGCCTACACGCCTCTAGAGGCGAAAAAAGTGCGAGGATTAGCTCTAACTCTTTCTGTCGTTCTCTTACTGCTGAATATTCTCCTTGGCTGGCAATTTGACCCTAGTAACCCGCAAATGCAGTTCACGGTTAACCTGCCTTGGATTAATTTCCTCGGTTTCAACTATGCCCTCGGTGTCGATGGCTTATCATTTTCGTTACTTTTTCTTAACAGCATCTTGACAATAATTGCTCTTTATGCTAGTGGTACAGAGGTTAACCGGCCGAGATTTTACTATTCTCTGCTCTTGTTACTCAATGCTGGAGTAGCGGGGGCCTTTCTAGCGCAGGATTTACTGCTATTTTTCCTATTTTACGAATTAGAAATCGTCCCGCTTTACTTTCTCATTGCCATTTGGGGGGGTCAAAGACGCGGTTACGCGGCCATGAAATTTTTATTATACACGGCAATTTCAGGCTTTTTAGTGCTAATCTCTTTCCTCGGCGTAGTTTGGCTAACTGGTGCTAATAATTTCGCCTATAATCCCCTTTTATCGAACAATTTACCCGTTAAAACCCAATTATTGCTCCTCATCCCCCTTCTCATCGGATTAGCCATCAAAATCCCGATTTTTCCCTTTCATACTTGGCTACCGGATGCCCACGTCGAAGCATCTACCCCCGTTTCTGTGCTTTTAGCGGGAATATTACTCAAATTAGGAACCTATGGACTGCTGCGCTTTGGAGTCGGTTTATTTCTCGATGCTTGGGTGACTCTCGCCCCTTGGTTAGCAACCATAGCAGCTATCAGCGCCCTCTACGGGGCCAGTTGCGCTATTGCCCAAAAGGATATGAAAAAAGTAGTCGCCTATTCTTCTATTTCTCACATGGCCTATATTTTACTAGCGGCGGCGGCCACCACCAGATTAAGCATCACCGCGGCGATTTTGCAGATGATTAGTCACGGTTTAATTTCCGCTTTATTATTTTTGTTGGTGGGAGTAGTGTATAAAAAAACCGGCAGCCGGGATGTGGATTATCTACGCGGTTTATTAAATCCAGAAAGAGGTTTACCAATCACGGGAATGTTAATGATTTTAGCGGCTATGGCCAGCGCCGGCATCCCCGGAATGGTGGGATTTATCGCCGAATTTTTGGTCTTTCGTGGCAGTTTCCCGATTTTTCCGATACAAACCCTCTTATGTTTGGTCGCTAGTGGTTTAACCGCAGTATATTTTCTCCTGATGATTAATCGGGTTTTCTTTGGTCGTTTAACCCCTGAATTATCGCGCATTCCTCGCAGTACCTGGCCCGAAAGATTCCCCGAAATTGCTTTGGCTTTATTTATTATTGTTTTGGGATTACAACCGAGTTGGATGATTCACTGGAGTGAAAACCAAGCATCAATGTTATTAACTGGGACGGCAATCAGTCAAAAGCAATCATAGAAACCTTTTCTGGTATTTTTAAAACCTAGACCGAAACTAACTTTTGGATAGGATGCACAACCTGCTATCCGTCAATTACTTAAGTTGTATTTTGAGCCAAAAGTATCAGCGACAATTCAGAAAAACTTCTACCAACCCGTTAATAATACTCTGAAAAATCAATTGATACCAATGAACAAAAAACCAGCGGATACTATTCTACAACAGTAGAATCAAGCAGGTTCTTATGTAATTGGTGAACAACAATTAGAGACTGTCCCTGAAGTTGTTAATCACTCCAGCAATTAATGGGACGAAATTATCGGCATGAATTACTTTTGTTTAATTCTTTTGAATGAGTAATTGCCCCCTAGATGAATTTCGGATTAGGTAGGGTGTGTTAGCGAAGGGGAATGCACCCCCCAAAAGCGAAGCGTAAACCCCAAAAATTAACTCAATCATCAAATATGAATAAGCAAATTACTGTCCGTTTCTCTATCATTATTTGGCTTAGTTTACTGGTGATTATTTTGTTAGCTAATCGCTATATTTTTACTGTGCCAATGTACGAAGATGGTGATGCGGCGGCCAACGCTTTACAAATTATTAATGCTAAAAGTTTTAACGAAATTTATGGCAATTATTCCCGTTGGCGTTTTTATCACCCTGGTCCATTTTTCTTTTATATGTATGCTTTCTCGGAAATTTTATTTTATGACCTTATTCCGATTTTTCCCGCTCCCCAAAACTCCCATATTTTTATGGGAATTGCTCTACAACTAGGATTTTTTGTCTGTGCGCTTCATATTACTGCTAATTATTTTCGGGCGACTTTTTTTCTGCCCTTAGCACTCTTTGGCGCTTTTATTCATTTTAGCCTAGTGAATCGAACCATACCGGGCAGCATTTTTCTAAGTATATGGCCTCCTCATGTACTTTTATTTCCCTTTCTTTGTTTTTTAGTCAGTTGTGCTTCTCTTGCTAGAGGAAAAATTCAACATTTACCCATAGCAGTTTTTTGTGGAAGCACCCTAGTTCACGGTCATGTAGCGCAACCTTTATTCACAATAATAATCGGTTTAAGTTCCTATGGTCTATTTTTATTTAATCATTCCCAATCCTCGGCTCAAAATAATTTATGGAATGACAATATCTTTAAATATTCCCATATTTTTGCCTTACTGATAATAGGCATATTTTTTCTACCAATTTTTCTGGATTTTCTCAAAGGAGAAGACAGCAATTTTGCTAATATACTTGACCATTTAGGACGTTATAAAGCTAAAAAAACTTGGCTGCAGGGATTTTTGTACGTTGCTTCTTTCTTCAGCTATTTTGGTACTCAGCAAATTCTAATTTTACCAGATGCAGTAACGATTTTGGCTGAACGCTGGCCCTATTATTTGGTTTGGCTAACTATATTTATTTACATGGGATTTTCTCTGTACAAGCGAAAAAATGAACCTACTATAGATAGCAGCTTTGAAAGATATTTTTTGGGCATTATAATTGCCGCTCTGATTTTATCAATAGTTTGGGCCAAAAGACAAGATGGGCAGATGTTTAACTTCAACGGGTTTTATATCTTTTCAATTCCTTACTGCATCCTGCTGATTTTTGCTAGTAGATTTGCTTCCCAGATAAAATTTTCCCTCAATCATTCCTTAAGACTAGCTATTATTGCTGGAACTCTAACCTCTTTTTTAGTTTTTACGTCAGGAGTGAACCAGGATAACATTCAAATAATGACACAAGTGAGTCAAGCTTTACAGTCTGATCCCAATGGTAATAATCCGAAAAAACTTCTTGTTAATAATGATAATTGGCCTATAGTAGTGAGTGTGGCTGTAGCCTTGAAAAGAGCAGATGTTCCTTTCTATGTTGAACCAAAATGGGGCTTTCTTTTTGGTGAAAAAAATGTCCTTAAAGAGGATAACCATCTTCCTTTATCTTTATGGTCAATCAGTGCCAGAAATAACCAAAATAAGGCAATTCCTTTTATTGCTAATACTTCCATAATAATCAATCCTATCCAAGATTGACTAACGCATCCCCTTGAATATTTTCTTGATCGATCGGCTTTTCAGTCCCGAAAATCCTTACAATAGGAGATGAAGATAGCCTGAAAAGTTGGAGAATATGAATTATCTCATTGCCGTGTTAGCTGATCGCATTCAAGCAGAAGAAGCTGCCGTTGCCCTAGAAAAAGCGGGAATTCCCCAATCTCAAGTGACTATTCTCGGTCGCGGCTATAAAAGTGCCGATGAGTTCGGTTTGATCGATCCCTTCCAACAGGCCAAAAAACGGGCTACTCTCATGGCTTTTTGGCTAATTCCCTTCGGTTTTGCCGGGGGCTACCTTTTTAACCTGATTACGGGATTGCATACCTTTGATTGGGCGGGAGAACCGGGGAATCATATCGTGGGCGGCATTGCCGGGGCGATTGGGGGGGCGATGGGCAGTATTTTCGTCGGTGGTGGCGTGGGTTTATCGTCCGGCAGTGGCGATGCACTTCCCTATCGCAATCGTCTCGGCGCCGGAAAATATATTATTGTCGTGCAGGGTTCCGAAAACCTGAAAAATCAAGCGACTCTTATCCTCCGTCAATTTAACCCCGAAAATCTGCAAGGATACGCCCTAGAACGGTGAACGGTTATTAGGAATAAGTTATCGGTCATCTGATTTTTTCCTAAGAATTTTTGATTAATTACCAGAAAACAATGTTACCAAGAGAAGAATTACTAAAGGGTGTCGAGAACCGCGAGGAGATAGCGAAAGTTATTGATAAAGCCGAACAAGCGATCAAGACTTGGGAAGTGACGGTGACAGACTTTCTTTCTCCTGCGGTTTTGGCAGAAGTAGAACGGGTTTTTCAGCGTTTAACCGATGTGTCAATGCAAAAATCGGGCGGTTATCCCCAAGCAGAAAGACAGCGCCTCGGTATTGCTAGAGTTGATCTACCTTTGGCAGTGACAGATATTCCCCTATCTGCCCTTGATATTGCCGGTAATTTTCTTTTTGATACCGCTAACCACCGGGATTTTTTAGGGGCGATGTTGGGGACGGGGATCGTTCGGGAAAAAGTGGGCGATATAATCGTTTTAGGTGAGCGAGGAGCGCAGGCGATTGTAGTGCCTGAATTGGCAGATTTTTTATCTGCTAATTTGCGACAAGTGCGTTCGGTTCCCGTGAAAACTAGCCCGATTCCTTTGACAGAATTAAAAGTTAGACCACCGCAAAAAAAAGAAATTAATACCGTGGAAGCTTCCCTACGTTTAGATGCGATTGCCTCGGCGGGTTTTGGCATTTCTCGCAGTAAAATGGCCGAAGCAATTAGCGCCGGGGATGTGCGAGTTAACTGGAAAGATATCAGTCAATCTAGTTATAATGTTAAAACCGGTGATTTGATTTCTTTTCGGGGAAAAGGTCGTCTAGAAGTGGGTGAGGTTACTGTGACAAAAAAAGAGCGCTATCGGGTTCATTTAACTAGATTTATTTAGTTTTTTCTGTCTCTAAAATTTGTTATTAGACAGATTAATTGCCATGGCTGAGAATTTCACCTTAATCGTGCAACTGTGTCAAGTTAGTCCCATCGGTAAACTATTACCGGGGGCGCTTTATGTTCATAGAGAAGCACTACATCAGCTGGACCCTATTCTCCAGAATTACGAACAACAAGCAAGAATTAATCAGCATTTATCTGAGGCAACAATAATTAAATTTAGCACCGATAAACCGAAAATATCCTATCTTTTTTATCCCGATTTTGATCGAGAACCTCACCCAGTTTTAACTAAAAGTTTAGTGGTAGATATGGGGACATTAATCTTAAGTGAATGGAATTATCAAAATGCTGATAATCCGCCCATTTTACACCGAAAAGAAACTTTTGTTACTAGGGACTATCCCCTTTATGAAGAATTCGAGCATCTCACAAAAATCGAGAGTTCTTTAGGACTTTTAAACAGTTCTTATCCCATCGGTACTAAACAGGAATGGCAACGGCTTTTAAGAAAGCATCACCTTGATTTTGCAGGAGATTATTTAGTTTGTAATCTAGAGGAACAAAGGGAAAAATCGATAATAATTGATCGCCATAAAGCCGCTCTTGTTCGCAAAACCCTTTCTCGTCCGGCAAGATTAGCATTAGCGGCGGGATTATTTCTTCCTGAAACCACTTTTTTTGATTACGGTTGTGGTTATGGAGGTGATATAGAACGCATAGCTGAACAGGGTTATCAAAGTGAAGGTTGGGATCCTTATTATCGTCCCGATAGTCCTTTAATTGAATCTGATATTGTTAATTTGGGCTATGTAATTAATGTTATTGAATCTGCCGAAGAACGGCAAGAAGCTTTATTAAAAGCTTGGCAATTAACCCGTCAAGTTTTAATTGTTTCAGCCCAGATTCTAATTGATGATAGCGAACGGGGTTTAATGGCTTATGAAGATGGAATTATAACCCGTCGTAATACTTTTCAAAAATACTATCAACAGGAAGAACTAAAACAGTATATTGATAACACTTTGGGGGTTGATTCTATTCCAATAACTTTAGGAATTTATCTAGTTTTTCGAGAGGAAGAAAAAGCCGAAACTTTTCGTTTATCCAGATGTCGTTCCCGCACTACCACTCCTAAAATTAAAACCCATCTCAAACGCTTTGAAGATTACGAAGATTTATTAACTCCCCTGATGGAATTTTATACCGAGCAGGGACGTTTACCTGTTGCGGGAGAATTATTACAAGAGGAAGAAATTAAGGCAGAATTTGGCACTTTTAGACGCGCTTTTCAAGTAATTCTACAAGTAACAGAAGGGGAAGAATGGGAGATAATTGCCGACAAAAGACGCGCCGATCTTTTACTTTATTTAGCTTTAAGTCAATTTAGCCACTGTCCGAAAGTACGGGAATTATCCCCCGCTACCCGTGCCGATTTTAAAGGTTTATTTGGCAGTTATCGCAATGCTTGCGCTTTAGCAGAAGAAGTGTTAATAAGTGCGGGAAATCTGCCAGCGATCGCTCGTACTTGTGAAAATAGTTCCTTAGGCAAACTTTCCCGTTATTCCCTAACTATTCATATTAGCGTTCTGGAAAAATTACCGATGTTATTACGCTTATATGAAGGTTGTGCTAGTCAAACTATCGGACGGTTAGAAAATGCTAATGTTATTCGTTTATCCTTTCGTCAACCCAAAATTTCCTATCTCTATTACCCCAATTTTGATACAGAAATTCATCCGATTTTAGCTACTAGCATGGATGTATATTTAGGTTCGGCTGATTTTAGTTTTCGCGATTATCGGGATAGTCCTAATCCACCAATTCTACACGAAAAAGAGCTTTTAGTAACGGCTGATTATCCTAACTATGATAAATTGCTTCGCTTAACTCAATTAGAAAAGGATTGGGGATTGTTAGAAGATAGAAAAGCGATCGAACGTTTACAGGGTTGGCAAAAATGTTTAGAGGAGAATTGTGCTACAATCAAAGGCTATCAGATTCTGTGGCGAAAAGATGCCGATCCCTATAAAGTTAGGATTTTACGCGCTAAAATTAACGCCAGAAGAAATCAAAATAAGTCTTCCTGAGTAATTAAGTAAAATAGATGAGGTAATTAATTTTATGATGACTACGATTCGGTTACAAGGATTAGAAGGTTTCGAGTTAAAAGCTAATGATCCTGAACAAAGAATGTTAATTTCTGGGGTTAATTGGCAACAGTACGAAACCCTCTTAAAACATTTAGAAGATAGTTCCAGTTATCGCATTACTTATTTAGATGGAATGGTAGAAATTATGGCTCCTAGTCGTCGTCACGAAGTTAGCAAAAAAAACATCGGTAGATTGGTAGAAGTTTATTTAGAATATGCTGAAATTGATTTCTGGGGATTAGGTTCCACCACGTTGCGAAAACAGGAAAAAGAAGCGGGAAAAGAACCAGATGAATGTTTTTGTTTATTCACAGAAAAAGAGTTTCCTGATTTGGCGATCGAAATAATCTTAACCAGTGGCAGTCTGAAAGTTTTAGAAGTTTATCAAAGATTGGGAACTCAAGAGGTTTGGTTTTGGCAAGATAATCAGTTAAAAATCTATTCTTTGCAAGAGAATGGCGAATATATTTTAATCCCTAAAAGTGCTTTATTACCGGATTTAAATTTAGAATTATTAGCCGAATACGTCAACCATCCTAATCCCCGTCTTGCTGTCAAAGAATTTCGCTTGCGTTTAACAGAAAATTCCCAGTTATCATAACTATTATCTTTCCATGAATTCTCAAGTAAAATTGAACCTATCTATCCTAGGTATATTTGTATTTTCTCTAGGAATAAGATTCTGGAATCTCAGTCAGTTTAATACTCTTGTTTTCGATGAAGTTTACTATGCTAAATACGGCAATGAATATCTAATCGGTAAAGAATTTTTCCAATCTCACCCACCGTTAAGTCAATATTTAATTGCTATTAGTATCTGGATTGGTTCTCATTTTCCTGCCGATCCTGAAACCATTAATAATTTAACGGGTTCCCTGCGCTCAACTTTTAGTTATCGCTGGTTAAATGCTTTCACTGGTTCTTTTATTCCCCTAATTATTGGGGGAATTGCTTATCAATTAACCCAGAGAAAAACTGTATTTTTAATCACAACTTTCCTCGCTAGTTTAGACGGATTATTTCTGGTGGAATCCCGTTATGCTCTCAATAATATTTACTTAATTTTATTCGGTTTGTCTGGACAATTATTTTTTTTATTAGCACTCCAGAAAAATTCAAACCTCAATTGGTTATTATTATCGGGAGTTTCTTTCGGTTTAGCGGCAAATATTAAATGGAATGGCTTAGGATTTTTACTGGGAATATTTATTTTTATCGGTGTTGCTTGGTTAATAAAATTATTTAATCAAGAGCAGTCAAAAGATTATCTTTGGACAAAGGTAACTAACCTGAGATTAGAGGACATTTTTATCGCTTTAATTGTCTTTCCCCTAGTTACCTATAGTTTACTGTGGATACCGCATCTTCTCGTCAACCATCAATATAATTTTTGGCAAGTACATCAAGAAATTTGGTCATTTCATCAGAGAATAAAGGGCAATCAATCTGATGTCCATCCCTATTGTTCTCCCTGGTATAGTTGGTTAGTAATGGGGCGACCTGTGGCTTATTATTTTAAGAGAGTAGGTGATAAAATTTATGATGTTCACGCTATGGGAAATCCGTTTTTATGGTGGTTTTCTACGGTAGCGATTATAGTGGTTTTTAGTCGATTATTTAACCAAAAAGAGCGAGTAATTTCCGCCTATCTTATCTGTAACTATATTGCTAATCTGCTGCCCTGGTTAAAAATTAGTCGCTGTACCTTTCTCTATCATTATATGGCTGCCTATAGCTTCACTTGGATTGCTCTAGCTTGGCTCTTAGCCGATGGGTTAGAAAGTTCCAGTCCTATTTATAAAAATGGCTCGCGCTCGCTCATAATTTTGATAATTTTTGCTTTTATCCATTGGCTACCAATTTATTTAGGCATTCCCCTGTCAGTGCGGGATTATTATCTGAGAATGATTTTTCCCAATTGGATTTAGGATGAAATTAGCCCCAAAAACTGATACAATAAAATCATGATAAAAAGCGATCGCAGGAGTTATGGGTAAACAAAGAATCTTATCTGGTGTGCAACCAACCGGCAATTTACATTTAGGCAATTATCTCGGTGCGATCCGCAATTGGGTGGAGGGACAAAAAGACTACGATAATTTCTTTTGTGTGGTCGATTTACACGCGATCACCGTTCCCCATAATCCCGCCACTCTTGCGGAGGATACTTTAGCAATTGCCGCTCTATATTTAGCCTGCGGAATTGATTTAGAATATGCGACGATCTTTGTCCAATCCCATGTTAAAGCTCATACAGAATTAACTTGGTTATTGAATTGTATCACCCCTTTAAATTGGTTAACCGATATGATTCAATTTAAAGAAAAAGCGATTAAACAGGGGGAAAATGTTGGCACAGGTTTACTCGATTATCCCGTACTAATGGCTGCCGATATTTTACTCTACGATGCCGATAAAGTACCCGTGGGAGAAGATCAAAAACAACATTTAGAATTAACCCGCGATATAGCTGTTAGAATTAATCATCTTTTTGGGCAACCGAAACAACCAATTTTAAAACTCCCCGATCCGATGATCCGCAAGGAAGGAGCGCGGGTGATGAGTTTAACCGATGGCCGGAATAAAATGTCTAAATCCGATCCTTCCGAGATGAGTCGGATTAATATTCTCGATAGTCCCGATGTCATTGCTAAGAAAATTAAACGCTGTAAAACCGATCTAGTTAAGGGTTTAACTTTCGATGATCCGGAACGTCCCGAATGCCATAATCTATTAACTCTCTATAGCATTTTATCGGGAAAAAGTCAAGAGGTGGTCGCGGGAGAATGTGCCGATTTAGGTTGGGGACAATTTAAACCGATGTTAACAGAAGTCACCATAGAATCCCTGAAACCTATTCAGGAAAAATACGCCGAAATTAGAGAGGATAAAGATTATTTAGCCACAGTTTTGCGGCAAGGTCGTCTCAAAGCAGAAGCGGTAGCCAATCAAACTCTCGATCGAGTCAAAAATGCCATGGGTTATTTACCACCATTTTAGGGATAATTTTCGGGTGCATCTCATAATTATCAATCTACTCAGTTGAGATTTTTTAAGCAAAACTCGCTGCTTTATCACTCAATCTTTAACTCTTGGTGGGGTTCTACCCCCCCAATCCAGAGTAAGCGAAGGAGAATGATTACAAAAGTTATTAAATTAAGCGCAACTCCAGTGATATTTTGGTAAAATAAGGGCATAATTGAAACTATCAAAATACTTACCTGTCCTTTGAGATTATGGTTGTAGAGTACCAGGGAAAACAAAAAAAACTATCGGAAGATGAGTCTCGTCCAATTGCCAATAAGGAACAAAACTCTTATCTAGCAGAGGGAATTGTTGATCATCAATCAACTCAGATTGCTCCTTCCTCCTTACTACAGCCATTTTCTCCAGAGTTAGAAAAAGATAGAGCCAACAAATTTAATTCTCTTAAAGAAATTCTGGTTAGTCATCTTGGTCAACCTTTTTACTCGGACAACGGCTTTATTCTTTATCAAGGAGATGCCACAGACTGTTTGTCTAAACTATCTCATAGTGACATAAAAATTGACCTCACTGTTACATCACCACCTTATAATATTGGCAAAGAATATGAACGAGTTCTTTCAATCAATGACTATGTTGATTGGTGTGCTAATTGGCTGCGGCAAATTTATCAGATTACTCAAGATAACGGTGCTTTTTGGCTAAATGTTGGTTATTTAGAAGTACCAGAAAAAGGATTATGTGTTCCGATTCCCTATCTTCTTTGGGACAAGTCTCCCTTTTATCTTTTACAAGAAATTGTCTGGAAATATGGGGCAGGTGTTTCTACAAAAAATCGTCTTAGTCCTCGCAATGAAAAATGGCTTTTTTATCTCAAAAATTGCCAAAAATATACTTTTAACTTAGATAATATTCGTGACCCTAACGTTAAGTATCCCAATCAAAAGAAAAATGGTAAATATCGTTGTAATCCCCTCGGTAAAAATCCTTCTGATGTGTGGGAAGTTCCTAAAGTCACTACAGGAGAAAAGCGCAGTTCTAAGGAAAGAACCGGACATCCTGCACAATTTCCTTTAGCAATTGTCGAGAGAATTATACAAGCTTCATCTAATCCCGTAGAAATAATTCTTGATCCCTTTGCTGGTTCTTGTTCCACAGGAATAGCGGCCTTGGGATTAGGAAGAATTTTTGTGGGTTTTGAAATTCGACAAGACTATTGCGAGATAGCTGCAGAGAGATTGAAAAGATTTAAAAAAGAAAGAAGCAATACTTATATTCAAGGATCATTATCCTAGATTTTTCGATACAAAGTGAGGAAAAAAAAACCTGCCCCTAATGCCGATGATAACGAGAAAAGGGACAGATTGGCTCAATTGCATGAGATTATTTTCAAGGGCCAGAGGGCATCAGGAATTACATCATACCCATGCCACCCATGCCACCCATGCCGCCCATGCCGCCCATGCCGCCCATGCCGCCCATACCGCCCATATCGGGGGCTGCGGCTTCTTTAACGGGTTTTTCGACCACGAGGGCTTCCGTAGTTAAGACCATACCGGCGATAGAAGCGGCGTTTTGAACGGCTGACCGTACCACTTTAGCCGGATCGATAATTCCGGCGGCGATTAAGTCTTCGTACTTGCCGGTGAGGACATTGTAACCGATGCTAAAAGCGGTATCGCGCACACCTTCCACGATCACATCCCCTTCCACACCGGCGTTATTAGCTAACTGACGCAGGGGTGCTTCTAGGGCTTTAGCGACGATATCGGCGGCGACTTTTTCCTCATCGTTAGTCAAAGAAGCTTTGAAAGCCTTCACCTTAGAAGCCAGGTGAATCAAGGTTGTGCCACCGCCCGGGACGATACCTTCTGCCACAGCGGCTTTGGTGGCATTGAGGGCATCTTCGATGCGGAGTTTGCGATCCTTGAGTTCGGTTTCTGTGGCTGCCCCGACTTTAATCACGGCCACACCGCCGGCTAATTTAGCGATGCGTTCCTGTAATTTTTCCTTATCGAATTCAGAATCGGTTTCTTCTAACTGTTTTTTCAGTTGGGCGAGACGTTTCTGCACATCGGCCTTATTGCGGCTGTCTCCGGAGGCGACAATAATTGTATTGTCTTTTTCTAGGGTGATTTTTGCCGCTTGCCCTAGCAGATCGAGGCTAACCGTGTCAAGACTTAAGCCCACTTCTTCGGAAATCAGACGACCGCCGGTGAGAATGGCGATATCTTGTAAAACCGCCTTGCGACGTTCCCCAAAACTGGGGGCTTTGATGGCGACGACATTTAAGACTCCCCGGGCCTTGTTGACCACGAGAGTGGCTAAAGCTTCGCCGTCCACATCTTCGGCGATAATTAATAGGGGACGACCTTGACGGGCAACGGCTTCGAGGACGGGGACTAATTCAGCGATCGCACTGATTTTTTTATCGGTAATCAGGATCAGGGGGTTGTCGTACTCGACGATCTGTCTTTCTTGATCGGTGATGAAATAGGGAGAGATATAACCGCGATCGATCTGCATCCCTTCCACTACTTCTAATTCCGTGGTTAGGGATTTCGATTCTTCCACGGTGATTACGCCATCGGTGGTGACTTTTTCCATGGCGGTGGCGATCATTTGTCCCACTTCTTCATCGTTGCCGGAAGAAACGGTGGCCACTTGAGCGATCGCATCTCCCGCGATCGGTTTAGCGACGGCGGCGATTTCTTCCACCAGATAGGCGATGGTTTTGTCTAGTCCGCGTCTGAGGGCGACGGGATTGGCCCCGGCGGTAACGTTTTTGAGACCTTCTTTAATTAAAGCTTGGGCGATGATGGTGGCGGTAGTGGTGCCATCTCCCGCTAAATCTTTGGTTTTTGCCGCTACTTCCTGAATTAATCTCGCCCCGGTGTTTTCGAGGGGATCGGACAATTCGATTTCTTTGGCCACGGTGATGCCGTCATTAACGATCTGGGGGGCGCCGTATTTCTTTTCTAGCAAGACATTGCGTCCTTTCGGACCGAGGGTGATTTTTACCGCATCGGCCAAGGCGTTGACACCTCTTTCTAGGGCGCGACGGGATTCATCTTTAAAGGCAATGATTTTGGACATGGTATCGCTGTTGTAATAGGACTCCTTATAGTTAATTTAGCACTCTTAGGGCTTGAGTGCTAACCCCGGTGTGCGGTTATTGAGGAGATAACGATGTTGAGGAGATAACGGTGTTATGTCCCTACGGCAGACTGAATTGAGTTAAAAAAATAAAAATTTATCAAGATTTATTAATAATTGCAGAAAATCAATGATAACTATTGTAGCATCGGGAAGCTAACAGAATTTTAGCCCATTTTCGCCTTTTTTTTAGGAGAAGACAACCATGATTAATCTGAATCCTGCTATCGAACAAAAAATTAATAAATTTATTCTGGAAACCCAAAATAAATTTAGTCAGGATAAATCAGCTACCCTTGCTAGTTACCAAACAGAAGCCGAAACAATAACTCAAGAGACTAATAATTTAAGAGATGAACTTATTCAAAAACTAGGTGGATTAACTTTTTCAGACCCTTTACCTAGGGAATTAGAAAAACAAATAATAGCTCATACAGATCAGCTTGTGGAGACAATCAACCTTTTATCTACTGGCAAAATTTCAGAAACTCCTCTTGATACTTTAAGCCAAGAAACTGATAGTTTAGTTGCAACAATTACGATTCTATTCGATGCTAATGCTAACGTTCCAAACTTGCCAGAACTTAAGGAAAAGATAGCTGCTTGGCAAACAAAAGTTAAAGATACTTTGGTTAAATTTTCTGCCACTGTGGAATTACAACAGAAAAATGAGTCTTTGATTGCTGAACTGGAGGATAACTTAGACAAATATAGTTCAATTCCTGAAGTAGATGAACCCTTTGAAAAGTTAGTCAACGAATTTAAAGATAATTTTGCACAACTACAAGAAGCAAGTGTTTTATTTAAAACTTTAGACGATTTAATCAATGAAATTAAGTCCAAAAATGAAGCGGTAAAACTAAACCAAAGAATTGACATTTTGCTGGAAAAAACCAAAGAACAAGTAGCGGGATTCCCTCCAGAATTGGATCGGGAGGTACAGGGAGAACTAGCCAAATTAATTAAAATACTAGGGATAGCGCAGGTAGAACTCATGAACATTTCAAAACCTTGTGATATCATGCAAGTAAAGGCGGTGGTAGATGCTGGAGAAATTGCGATTAAATCTTTAACAGGTCAACCTAATATTAGGTTGGCACAAAAATTACGCTATGCTGCGAAAACGGGATTAAGAAAAATTCAGAACGGTTCTGGGTTTATTTTTGCAAACTTCAGAGATAATCTTTTCCATTCTTTCAGAATACCTACAAAAGTTTTAATTGGATTAGCGTTGGCTTTCCCTGTAAATTGGTTTATTATGAAATTCTCTCCAGTGAACGAGTTACTTTCCTTACCTCCAGTCATAAAAAAATCTAGTAGCCAAAATACTCAGGGAGAAGGTAGCCAAAATACTCAGGGAAAAAATAGCTCAAATCCCAAGGACGGAGTAATAACAATACCTCCAGTCATAAAATCTAGTAGCCAAAATACTCAGGGAGAAGGTAGCCAAAATACTCAGGGAGAAGGTAGCCAAAATACTCAGGACGGAGTAATAACAATTATACGTTTGATGTGGATAACAGGCACTTTAGGGGGAGGAGTTAGTCTTCTAGCTCGTTTGCAAGACTTTGATAATCCCAAAAATCAAAAATATGACGATGACTTCTTGCCATTTGCAATTGGTTTAACCAAACCCATTTTAGGGGGAAGTTTCGCTTTCTTTATTCTGCTAATTCTTAACTCTAACATTTTTCCCATAGAAATTCGGCCTAGCACTAAAGGTACGGGTGATGACACCTATTTATATGGACTTTTGGCAATGGCTTTTGTGGCTGGATTTAGCGAACGTCTTGTTCCCGATTTAATTAGTCAAGTAGAGAAAAAAGTGACTGTAGAGGCTAGTTCCACTGGACAGGGACTACCTCGAGCGATTTTGATTGCTCCGCCTATCGAAAGTTTAGCATTAAATGGAAGCCAAGAATTTACCATTAACCCCGTTGGTAACTACACCATCACAATCTCACCGCCAGAAAGCGGTAAAATTGATAAAAATACCACTGATGCCAAATTTACCTACACTGCACCTGCACAAGGAAATGCTGGGGATAAAATTACTATTACTGCCACTTCTGATTCTGGACAAACTGCCAAGGCTACGGTCACTTTAACTGCATAAAAAAAGACCGAGAGAGCCTTCTAGTTTGACAAAAAAAGTATAACTCCCATTTACCCCGATTTCGGGTTAATGGGAATAGCCAAGGCTTGAACTTGAATTTTTTTTAACTCGGAAACTAATCGAATCGCCTGCTGTTCGTAGAGGGGGGCGCCGAGGGTCGCTGGCAAATTTTCCATGAGATCGCTGGCGGTTTTCAGGGGACAATTAGAAAAACGACTGATTACGGTGGGTGCTTCTGCGGCAATATTGCGGTTAAAGGCTTTTTCCACCCGCACGCGCCAAGTTTTGGGAGTGCGACGACCCTGTTCCACCCGTCGCAGTCCGTTGATGGTGGCCAGCACCACAATGCGATCGCCGATGCGTAAATTGAGATAATCTTCGGGCATTAATTTCGTGGTTTCCCGTTCTCGTTGGTGTAGGATCGGCACGACTCGATAACCGTAGGCAATATCCCCGATCGAGCTACCATTGAGAGTATCTCCGGCTTCGATCTCGTATTCCGTCACCAGAATGGTTTTTTGCGCCCAACGGAACAGATAGATGATATTTTCTCCGAAAGCCGCTCCCGTAAAGGCTTCTGCCGCCACGGTGTTGGTTCCTAAAATGTGAGATTGGGGCAGAATTTGACTTAATTGTTGACTAAGGGTGTCGTCGGTGGTGCGGATGACTAAGTAGCTTTGGGGGTTGAGTTTGCGGGTTGTTAGGGCCACTTCTAAATTGAGGATTTCGTCATCGGTAACAATCGCTATACTTTTGGCCCTATCCAAATTGACATTTTTTAAAGATTCTTCGATATTTCCCGTCATCAGGGGCATTTTTGGCAGGATAGTTGCATCAAAATCCCTATTTAAGCTGACCCCAACGATTGCCTGTTGCATTTCTAGTAATAAATTAGCCACTTCTTTGCCGACTCGACCTAAGCCCACAATAACGATATGATTCTGTTGGGGAACTGGGGGACGGTTGGGGATAAATTGAAATCTTGATGATAATAAAGTTTCTGTCAAAATGGCATAGAGAACCCCGATAAAAGCGGTTCCAGCTAAGGTTAAAAAGAGACTAAATAGCTGCATCCACCAGGGAACTGCATTTAAATCTTCGGGGTTAGAGGCACCGAAAACATCGCCATAACCACCTAATAAAAGAATCGCCGTTCCTGAAAGAGCGGAAATAAAGGAAGCTCTCGGGGCGTAGAGATGGAAAAGAAAAGTCCCGATCATTACCAGCAGGATAATGATAAATACTGACATGAAAGCCACCCGGTGAATTTGCTGCTGAAAACTCAATTGCCAGAATTGTTGGATTTCTTTGAGCAATTTTTGCCAAAAATACCGCAACTTCTGGCGATAATTTGACGGTTTCTGGCGGACAGCATCGATGTTTTGGTAGGTAGTTTCGATGGTGGTAATGGTATCACCGGCCCCGATAGTGGTGGTGGGGGACCATTGATAAAATCCGGCCCTTAAAGGTTCATCGGGGGCTGTGTGTGCTAACAGACGACGGGTGGGGGTATTTAAATCACCTAAAAAGCGATCGAGTAAACCATCTTCGGGGCTAATTTGTCTCTGGATAATCCGCAATTTCTGACCGTCAAGATGCAAAAAACCGAGGGTTTCTGTGCCTAATGTGGCTAAAGCAAAGGCATTGGCGGGTAGTTGGGTGGGTTCATAGGCGATAAAATTGCCTAAACGTTCCTTGAGTAGCTGATTGAGATTATCTTTAGAAGAACGCACCACTAAGCGGGTAAGGGGATTTAATTGCCGAATAATTAGGGCAGTGGTGGCATTAATTCGCTCATCACTGGTGACAATTAAAGCAGCCCGACAGCGCTCGATTCCCGCTCTTGCTAAAATGTTTTTTTGACGACAATCACCGATAATTATTTCCTCTAATAAATCGGGAAAATCATTAATTTCCCAACTGGGAGGCTGTATTAGTTCGATACCGACAACGCTAACCCCAAACTCTTTTAAAGACTTGACGCAGTGTTGTCCAAGACTACCCAATCCACAAACTAAAAAGCGATCGGCTAACTTGACATTCCCATGGACAAAGCTGAGAGATTCTTGGTTCATAGATTCTGCTTGTCTTAAAAAATAGAATGCTTTTTCAGACTTTTAATCCCCTCTTAATCCAATTTTAATCTCTTCTTAATAAGGGGAGTATTAGACAATTTTTAACCCACACTTGATTATAACATACCAGCGTTTTTATTGCGTACCCGTTGATACATTTCTTCCATAATTTAATTGGGAAGCAACGAAGTAATAAACTCCAGCAATATGTTTACAGGGATTTTCCCAATCGGTACAAGAACAATTGGTTCAGCTTTTTTCTGAGGGAAAAACCTAAATAGTGATTTCAGCTTTCATCGACTTGACTTTTAAACTAACTTCGGGATGAGACTGCTTTAATTTCGCTTGATAAACCTGAACATTGGTTCCAGCTTTTGGTACTCTAGAAGCGACAATATAGCATTCTTTTTTAGATTCTTTATGTCTTTTTTGTAAGTAAGAATGATTTAGAGTTGACAATAATTGATCATAAGCTTGTTCAATATTTTTACCCTTGAGTTCAATATAAAGAGCCAAGCTACAGGGATTATCAATTTCTAACAGCCAGTCGCATCTTTTTCCCTCGATGATTAAACAATTATCTATTTTTATCTTAGTAATTAATTTCTGACTATTATTATTGACGATGAATTCTTTCCCATTTTCCTTAACTTTGACTATTTTATTATTATTGCATTCAGAACAGTGACTAATATCCATTATTGTTGAGCCTTTCTTTCTAAGATTTCTTCAAACTCTTGACTAAGTTCATCGGAGACAGCATCGAGGTTATTGATACCAATCAAGTTCACCTCTGTATCTAAGATACTTTGAGTTTGTCCGTTACTAATTGTGTAGGCTGACACATCTTGAAATTGAATAGTATTTTTATAACCTAAAGATTTTTCCGCTTTGACAGGCTCAACGTTAGCCGCCATGATTTTATTATTCAAAGCTGTGAGAATGTAGGGACTATGGGTAGTGAGAAAGAAACGACAATTTTTATTAGCATAAAGTAAGGTAAATAGTTCTACCATATCTCTTTGAGCGGAGGGAAAAAGATGGGTTTCGGGTTCCTCAATAAAGAATTGATGAGAAAAAAATTGATTAGATTGATTAGATTCGTAAGGAAAAAAAAAGGGGAAAACTAAGAGAATTAATAACATTGGTAAGGCTTCTTGTTGTCCGCTTGAAGCATCAATTAAGTTTATCTTTCTACCATCGGCATGATAAAGCCAATCTTGATCTTTCTCTCTTCCATAGCTACCCGATAGAATTTTTTCGGTAATTAATTTAATTTGATCATAAAGTTTTTTATCATCTTCTTTATCTTTGAATAAACTTTCTGATTCGTTAATTATTCTGTATAGGCGTTGAGCCTTTTCATAATCATAGCCAAAGTTGATAATCAGAGGATCAAGATCAAAATTATTAGCTAAAAAGGCAAAAATATTATTGGTAAAGTATTTAACAAAAAGGGTGCGACTAGCTGGTACAAATAAAATCTTGGTAGAAAAAATTTTTTCATTGCCTTGAAAAAAATCAGCAATATTTTTGTCCACACATTTATTCATATCTGAATAAATATCTTGAGTGACTATATTGTTATTGCTTTTGGCAATTTTACTCACTTGTCTAATTGTTGTATTGTAAAACTTTTTAAAATTATCTGAATAGGTAAATCGTAGTTTAAAATAGCCAGATTTGTCCTTATATCTTTCAATCAAAAAGTTAATGTGATCCAAACGATAAACTATTTTAAATACTTGCTCTTTCCATGCGTATTTAGGAAATAATTCCTCAAATCGCTTCTGTATGTGCCTTTTGAGTTCTTGCTGATCTTGAAGATTAGTGACTAATAATTTAACTTGATAAAACAAAAATGTTTCAAATAAAAAAACTAATTTAGCAATAATACTTTTACCAGTGGACTGTTCACCGATGATAACATTAATTTTTTTAATCTCTATTTCCGCATACTTAACAATCAGAAAATTTTCAATAATCAAGGATTCCATTGTATCTCTCTTATGTCCAGTCTCATAACAATACTAGCAGGTTAGGGGTAGATTTTCAATTACTGACAGTTGTTAACCTGTTTATTCTAATCTACCCTCCTATGGATAGATACCTAAGTCAAAAAGTCAGCAATTTAGCTACAGCGTTTCTCATCAAGATAAAGTGTAAGCTAATTTGGCATCGGGACTGACTCCCCACAAGGAAAACTTATATTTTTTTAAAGTATCCCTGCATTTTTATTGCGTACCCGTTGATACATTTCTTCCATTACTTCGATAAAGGAAGTATCCTTATCCCAAAATGCAGGATAATCACCGGCTTTTTTAATGACAATTGCGGGAATAGTTGCGGATTTAACTAACTGAGGATTTTCGGGTAAACGGTGATGGGAGTGCCAAAATTCTTTGAGATCAATTGTTTCTGCTGCTGGTATAGTTTCGGGTTTAGTGTGATAGGAAGTGACAGGGTTAAGAGGAATTTTTTCCTCTTGGATGGAGGAGGAAAGCAACTTACCGAGAGGAGTTTTTGCTAACTCTTGCAGTAATTTTTGACGAGAGATACCGCGTAATTCAAATAAGAGGAAAGGATCCTGATCTAATTGGGAAGCAACGAGGTAATAAACTCCAGCAATATGTTTACAGGGATTTTCCCAATCGGGACAGGAACAATTGGTGATAAAATCCTTTTGACTGTGGGGTAATAAGTGGATATTCAGATCGCTAAATGCTTCATCAATATTATCGGGAACTTCTTTGAGCAGCAGTTTAGAGATCATACTCGCTCTTGAACCAAGATTGTATAAAGCTTGTGACCACTCTGCTCTAGTAATTGGTTTAATCTCGATACTCACCTTATACAAAGGTTCTTTGTAAACCCCAAAGTAGGGATTAATGGAACCTCGCACCTGAGCAGTAATTAAATTACCGTCAATTTCGTAATTCTTGACTTTATCATTTTTAGCGTAGGAACGTCCTCGACTCAAACGCGCTGAGTCGGTAAATTCCTCTAATGCTTCTATAAAGCGTTGTCCCCACCAAGTTTTACTAAATTTATTCATAGGTTTACCTCGATTAAATAATTGTCTGTTTATTCAATGCGATTAACTGACGAAAACTTTCGTTATCTAATTCCGTTAACCAGGATTCATCATTACTAACAATAGCATTTGCTACCTTTTTCTTTTCCTCGATCATTTCATCAATTCTTTCCTCTAAGGTTCCCAAAGTGACAAATTTATGCACGAAAACATTTTTTTGTTGACCAATTCTAAAAGCGCGATCGGTTGCTTGATTTTCTACCGCAGGATTCCACCAACGATCAAAATGAAAAACATGATTTGCTTTGGTTAAAGTAATCCCCACCCCCCCAGCTTTTAGGGATAAAATAAATACGGAAGGTTCTGTTTCGGGATGTTGAAATTCTTCGATCATTTGTTCTCGTTTTGGTTGAGAAGTCCCCCCGTGAAGATAATAAGTATTATAGCGAAAAGTTTGTTTGAGGTACTTTTGTAAGGAGTCACCGATTTCAGTAAATTGAGTGAAAATTAGCAAACTATCTCCCTCTAAAATTACTTCTTCTAGCATTTCTCCCAAACGCTCTAACTTATGCGATCGCTCAGGAGTAAAAGCGCTGTTATCCTGTAAAAATTGACGCGGGTGATTACAAATTTGTTTCAAGCGCATCAGGGTAGATAAAATTAATCCTTTGCGTTTTATTCCCTCCGCTTCTTCTAATTGTTTTTCCACTTCTTTGATGACAACTTCATAGAGAGAAGCTTGTTCTTTAGTTAAATTACAATACTGTTTGTTTTCCACTTTGTCAGGCAAATCTTTAATTATCTGCTTATCGGTTTTTACCCGACGCAGAATAAAAGGTTCCACTAATTTTTTGAGAACCGTGGACTGGAGACGATCATTTTGTTTTTGGATTGGCACTTCAAACGCTTTACGAAATTGAGTTTCTTTACCTAAATAACCGGGGTTAAGGAAGTTAAAAATTGACCATAAATCAAGCAGTCTATTTTCTACTGGAGTTCCCGTTAATGCGAGACGATGTTGTGCAGATAAACTCAAGATTGCTTTAGTTTGTGCCGCTTTAGGATTTTTGATATTTTGTGCTTCATCAATTACTAAACGTTGCCAAGATTGCGCGTTAAATAATTTCAAATCCTTGCGAACTAAGGTAAAAGAAGTAATGACGATATCCTTTTGACTAGCTACTGTCTGAAATTCGCTCTCATCTTGATAGCGCTTACTACCATGATGAATTAAAACCTGAAGATGAGGGGCAAATTTTTCAATTTCTTTTGCCCAATTTCCCACCACGGAAGTGGGTGCAACTAGCAGAGTTGGTAAAACCTTATTATCTCCCTCTCTTTCCCCAATCAATCTAGCAATTACCTGTAGGGTTTTTCCTAATCCCATATCGTCAGCAAGACAACCATTTAAACCCAATTGTTCCAGGTATTGAATCCAGGCAACCCCGCGCTTTTGGTACTCCCGCAGCGTTCCTTGTAATTGGGGAGGATTTTCGATCGGTTCTAGTTGACTAGGATTTTGTAATTTCTCTAGCATAGAACCTAAAAAATCATCGGTTTCAACAATAATTTCCTCTGGGTATTCGGCAGCTTTTTTCATTAATTCAATCAGATTCATCTCAGGATTTTCCTGCTGATATTTCTGCCAAAAATCCAGCATTTGCTGCATTTTATTTTGTTCTAATTCTACCCATTGACCTCGAAATTTAACTAGGGGTGTTTTGGTGTTAATTAATTGTTGCCATTCCTCTTGGGTAATAGTTTCTTCACCGATGGCTAATTCATATTGATATTCAATGATGTTTTCAAGGCTAAAAATTCCTTTACTAACGGGGGTAGATTTGCCTGATTTAGAAGTAGCTTTTAGCCGAACTTTGGCGCGTTGACGACCTTGGGGAGTCCACCAAGCGGGAATAATCACCTTATATCCCGCATCTTCTAAAATCCAAGCAGTTTCTTTTAAGAAAGTAAAAGCTTCTGTAAGGTTGAGAGAAAATCCCGTCGGTTTATCCGTTTCTAATCCTTGCCAAATGGGGGGATAAATACGGGCAGCATAACCCAAACTTAGTAAAATATTTTTGTCTAAATCTTGACCAAAATGCGCTTGTATGCTTGTTCTAGTTTCGGGTACTGCATACCAATATTCGTCTAATTCTAATCGCAGGGAGGGGTCTTGTTTAGAGATGAGGATAAAAGTAATTTGCCACTGTTCAATATTATCTTCTGGTGCTTCTGTTAGTTTAAAACCGAGGGTAAAACTAGATATATTTTGGTCTCCTAGTAATTGCTGTCTCCAAGTTTGCCACTGTTGATATTTTTCTAAAGCGGCAGCGGTTTGCAGAAATCCAGCAGCTTTAGTCACAGAGAGGCAATCACCTATAATTGTCTCGCTAATTTTTTTATCAAAACTGGCAGGAATTGCCGTATTAGTGACAATTTCATTGAGGAGACATTCGGAGAAGTGCCGGAGTAGGGTTTTGGGATCGTATAATTGTGGTGAAGCATGGGGATTTTCAGCACCAGCAAGACAAATGCGGGGAAGATATTCGAGATAGCGATCGAGATTGGTTTCGTAGGTTGCTGATATAATTTCCCAAAGAGGGTAGATGGCAAAGTTAGCGGTTTTCTTGTTATTTGTGGCTAATTCTCGATATTTAAAGGCAGGAATATAGTTATCTTTGAGAATTATTTCTTTAAAAGCTTGACTGTAGTGATACCAAAAAAGTAAATCTGCACCTAACTGAATCTCTGAGGAGTTGTAAAGACAGATAAAGTGCAGATCATTGAGCAGTTTAAGTACAGGATTAAGGGGATAACAATCAATTTGCCAAGATTGCCATTGGCTATTTTCTGGGGGTTCTTTTTCTAGATAACGCAGTAATTCTAAGGAGGGTAAAGGTTGATTCTCGTGACTAGGTAAAAGAAAGTAGCGGGGGACAAAGTGCCGACTAAGAGGATTATAATTCGATTGAACTATTCCTAATTCTCCAGTGAGAAAGCTAGTTAATTCTTCTTTGCTTAACTGAAAAGGATGATAATTATCAGCAGTGGTGCGACTCTTTTTCGGGGTGCTAGTTTCTCCCCAAAGATAAAAGCTACCCTTCTGAATAAATTCGTCCGTTGATTGGGGAATCCAAGTACCGTGAAGAATTTTCATGGTTTTTAATGAGTACAAAAGAACTTAAATGAGGGCAATACTTAGCCTCTAGAAAAATTGTAGCGATTATGGGAGAATTCTCCACACTTTTTTGTCCCTTTGCGAACCCAGAAGTCCTCTGGATAAGAGAAAAAGATTAATAGAGCTTCTAGGATAAAAAACCATTGAGAAGCGGTTTTTTTGAGCTTAAAGCTTATCCCTATATGGGTTTAAAGCTATTTTTGTTCTAGGTTTTGTTGAGGTTCCACTAAGAGGGATGTCTAATTATATCAATTCTCCAAAATCCAGCTACAAGAGTTCGATCCCCCTGCCTTCGTCTCCCTTAAAATGGGAAAAAGGGGAAATGGGAACTTAAATTCGATAATTCGATCTATAGTTTTGATGGGTGAGAATTGGTATTAATTAACTTTTACCCAAATACTGCGGAAATATTTTTCGGGATTATTTTTATCGATAATATCTTTACAGGGAGTATTACCAACTCGCTCGATTGTACCATCATCGCTTAAAATCTGAAAGCGATCTGGGAAATGGGGATAAAACAACAAAGCTTCTGGACGAAAACCGTCAGGGAATTGCAGTGATTCTATCTTTTCTGGCGCATCTTCTTTTTTTCCTGACCAAGTATAGAAAACAAATTGATCGCCTCCATGAAATTCTCCAGCAATAATTAAATATACTTCTAAAGCTGGCCAAAATTCAATGCTACGAATTCCTAATCCTCCCAAATCTAACAAGATAGGATCACCAAATTTGGCCAGAGCATTGGTGGAATTAATAACTAAACTTTGAGGATTTTTTAGAGTCAATAAAAGAGCTTTATCGTTTGGTAGAGGATTACGAAAACCAATTAAAATATTTCCGTCTGGAGTTGCAGTTAAACCTTCAATATTTAATCCACCTTTAGCTTTGGGAGCTTTGGTTTCTGCTGTTTTGAAATCAAATATTTTAGCCAATTGAGAGTCTTCGATAATATCGCGCAAGACTAACTGAGTATAAGACTCACCCACTGGAACTATACTAGAGCCATCATCGGTAATTTTACTAGCAAAAAATTGATGACGAGGGAGTTTTTGTTCAGCATTTTTATTGCGACCATGGGAAGTAATCCAATAGATTATGTCATTGAGTACAGTTACCCCCTCCAAGTCAATTTCTCTATTTTTAGGATTGTTTTTCAGCCAACCATTAATGTCAATGGTTTCCAGTGCTTTTCCCGACTCTTGAGAGGAATAAATCCAGAGTAAATTACCTAATTCTGTATCCGTTTCATCATTACCAACAACAAATTTATTTTCTCCTAAAGCAATAGCTGCAGAAGCATCACAAATTCCTTGATGTTTGATTTCTTGGATAATAGAAAAGTTGAGAGATTGCATGATTGTATTCTCCTTATTAATTATAAAAGTGAGGAAAATTATAGGCGATAAAAGAAAAAAAGAGAGGAAATGACGAGGGTTCATTTGATAAATAATCGGCTTGAAGATTGATTGAAACTCGGTAAAGCGACAAAGATAATTATTTATTTCTGAAGATTAGATGATATGGGTTTACCCGCATTACGCACATTGATAAGCTTCCCTAAAATATCAAACCAAAAAGGCGCACCCATCGCCACAGCTACTCCTGTCATTAGCCAGCCAAAGATAGCTTGTAACCAGCCATTTTGTTTTTTTATTTGTTCACCATTAAACCATCCTTTCTCATCCCAACCAAGCGGCAAAGGTTGACTAATTGTTTCTAAATCTTTGATACTAACTTGTAATTTTTCTGTACATTTAGCTTCTTTAGTAGGCTCACCTTGAGCATCTTTAAAACAAGATACATTAGTCTGAAAAACTTCTGTCGCTACCTGATTAATTCCCTGTCTTAAATTGGAATTTTTGGATAGTTGCTCAATGACATAAAAGCTGTCAATATTGAGCAAAGCAGCCGCTAAAAAACCAAAAGCAAAAGATACCCCCTTGGCATTTCTTTTATATACTCCCGATGTTCGCTCCATAATTTGAGTAAAAGTGTTGGCTATTTCATCAACAAACTTCTCCAGAGTTGGATTGTCATGTTTGAGTTGGGTACTGTAACCTATTTCTATTAATCTGTCAATCGCTAATTTGTCTATTTTAGAGAAATTAGAAATACTAGCTAACTTCTTAAAGATTCCTGTTTTTTCTTCAACAAGATTATTTCCTAAAAAATCCGCTTTTAATAATTTTTCATTATCTAAAAGTTGACTATTAACTAGACTAATTAGAGACTCTGCCAAAACCTTTGGTTCAACATAGGAAGGACCAGCTGACTTCCCCAAATTAGTGTATTGATTTAAACTTGATAATAACGATCCATTATTGTACAAAGATTTGACCGTCTCTTTCCCCAAGAATATTTCAAGAGCTTTTTTTAAATTCCTAGCCCGAAATTCTAGCAAGGCGGCTAATTGTTCCTGTAATTCGGAGATAATAAGGCTGGAAGTTAAGTAGATAAAAATTAGAGCAACAATAATTTCGAGAAGGGTTCCTAGGTTCATTTTTAAGACCTCACTATTGATTTTACAAGTTTTTGTTTTTAGTTATGACCAAAGCAAATTAAGCCAATTCTTCAGTTAAAATACGGCGGACAATTTCGGTGACAGCGGCGGCTAAATTAGTATCTCTTTCCCTGTCGGAACCGTTGGGAGTACGAAGAGCTAAGGAGAAAGTTCTCAGTTTAGCTGGTTGCACACGATTATCAACAAATTTGACGAAAGCTACATAAGCAAAGGAACTAGGTCCGAAGCCAACTTTAGAAATTACCACAGGTTGACTAATCATATTTATCACACCTAAAGTTTCTAAAGCGACATCAATATATCGTGCTGCATCGGTTCCCATAGCACGAACAACGGTTTCTAAACTATTCCATTGACTACCGGTAAAACGAGTATTAGTAGTTAAATGCAGATGCCATCCTAACATCGTAATTAAACGCACTAAATCATAAGTCGATACATCATTGGTTCCCGTGGTATTATCTGCTGGTGATCTTAAGACGGTGGCACTGCTACTTAAATCTTTGATAATTGGATCTTTAATCAGAGAAGGATTAAAATATCCCCCAGTAAATTTACAACTGGTATTTCCCGTTTGAGCTTTTAGCCAAGCTTCCAAATCTGATCGTTTAGTAAAACGTTTAAATAAGGCTCCAATTTGATTCGAGCGTCCCAGAGAACCATGGGCATCTTTCCTATAGGAAACCATATCAACCACCAGATCAAAAAATTTAGGTTTGGGAGAATTAGCTGGTTCAATCACACAATTATCAACATCAACTGTAGGGAATTTCCCATTAATTTGTTCAATTGCGTTAAGAACTCCAATGAATTTAGTGGCACTGAGTAATTGTTCTGGATTAAGAGCATCTTTCCCTAACCAATGGGTTTTGATGGGACTGTTGCCATCACCAAAACTTCCCACACACACACAAGCATGAGAGATGTTACTGGCTAGAAAATTTAAGCCTGTTGTGTCAATATTGGGCAAATTTCCCCGTTGAGGATAATCGCTAAAAGTAATAGTTTTCCCCGATTCTGCTAGGGTAAAATTAGTTCCGTAGGAAACTAAATTAGTCCCGTCCGGTTTCTGTTTTAAGTGTTCAGGATAGTCATCTACTTCCATCGCAAAAGGTGAATTCCGCAGTGTTCTAGCGACGAATGACTGAGTTACTCCAATATTGACTGGTGCAATTGAATTATCTTGGATGGTGGTTAATTTGTTAAGTATAAATTGAGTATTTTTGGCTTGATCTAAGATAAAGGGTAGCTGTTTTGTATCAAGTAAATTAGTAGCAATATTAGGATTAATTGCCACTGTGTCAGAAGGAAGTCCAGATAAATCCAAGGCTTGACAAAATTCTTTAAGTCCTCGCCAAGTAAAAGTATCTCCAGTGCCTAAATCACCATCAATCCATTGTCCACCGGGGTATAACCCTAAGTTAGCTAGTTTGGTTTGAATTTCTCTTACTAAACCTTGATCCTCTTTTAGTTGAGAACGGGTTAGGGTTGTGTTATCGTTGATAATGTCTTGTAAGGTAGCCATAATTTTGTCCTTGACAGTTAAAGTAAATAAAGGAAGAAAAAATTAGAGAAGGTTTTTAATCACTACAAACCAAGGTCGTTTTGTAGCTGGATTTCCGTTAACCAAAATTTTTCCATTAGGAATTACTTTTCCCTCCGTATTTAATTCAATGGTTGTCTTACTCACAGAATTATTAACATTGCCCCCAATCATATCAATTTCATTGGGTCTTTTTGCTACTACTAAATCGCAGTGAGAAGCATAATGTGGGGGTGTGTCATATTTAACAAAATCTGCTGAACTTGCCCTTGGCGCACAAACTAAGTCCCCCACCTCTGGAGTGACTTCATCAACTTTAAAAGCAACAAATGGAGCATTAACCACTCGATTTTTACGTTTTTGAACGGCATCGTGAATATAAACTGAATGACTATCATCTCGCTTAAATTTATCCCCTGCACCAGCTTCTTTCATGATCCAAGAAATAAAGGCAGCTGACCAAGGATTTTTTATACCGTCTCCTACTTCATCGGGAGTATCAATATGGTGTATATTAACACCCTCTTTCCAATATCTAACCACTCTTTGCCAAAAGCCATTTGTGGTTTCTTGTCCCTTTCCTTTTTCAAAAAAGTCCCATTCTCCAGTAGCTATCTCTACTAAATTTTTCTTGAAGTTGGGATCAGAAAATATTTCGACATGGGAGATAAAAGCAAACCAAGTGACGATACCATTTTGGGGAGTTAATAATTGAATTTCCCAATGATTATTAGGTGCAGAACGATATTGCAATATTTCTAAAGTAGCATTTTCAGGTAAAGTAATTTTCTGAGAATCACTTAAGCTAATGCTATCTTGAGGTAAAGACTTAATAACGGTGTTGGTTAATGCTTTGAGAGTTTTGTTAGCCATGGGTTTAATTCTCCTGAAAGTCAATACAAAAGAACAGAATGAACTATTGAATGGTAATCGTAAAATTCAGAGGTTTAAGCGGGTTATCTGTAGCATTGAAAGGTTGAATAGTCACAGGTCTATTGATCCCTTTTGTGTTAAAAACTTGCTCAAAAGTCCAGTTTTTTTTAACATTTTTGAGGTCGGCAATTTCAAAGAGACCTCCGGGACCGATACTGACTTTAATTCGGGAAACTTCTGGGTTAGCAGTACCAGAAAATGTCACGGCAGTATTAACAGCAAAACTTTGTCCTGATTGAGGTTGATTGAGTTGAATCACCCCTTGACGATTATCCTTGAGGTTTTCAAAGCGTTTTAGAGCTTCTGTATTGATTTTGTTCGTGGCATTCGCAGGACTCAAATTCGGAATTTTAGAGTTGGGAAAGATAAAAAAGAGAACTTTATCTTCCACACTAACATTCTTGTATTCAGTACAATAAACATCACTTGTCCATCGCTTATCAGTGCGAGTTTTTCCGTCCGTTCTTCGTTTACCCGGTTTACATTTATCTTCACCAATCAATTGATGAAGTAAGGATGAACCTTCGCCTAATTTATTATAAGGGCCGCTATCAGCGACGAATACAGGAACCACCTTATTTTTGTAAACAACTACTCCTAAATCTCCTAACTTAACCCCTGTTTTCTTTTCAAATAATTGATTTCCACTAGGATCATTACTTTTTTGAAAATTAGATACTGGATTGACGATGTAGGCAAAGTTATCAGGATCAACAAATTTATTAGGTTCTTGGGTTTCCGTTGGCCAAGAAAAAGATGTTGGACATTGAGAAGTTGGTGCGCCTTTTCCTTTACACGCTAACCATGAACCATCAATATCTAAACTAAGTTTAGATTCGATAAAAATTGTTCCGTCAGTAAATTTTAGCAATGCTTTAACATTGTTTGGATCATTTTTACATCTTCTAATGACGGGTAAAGAAAATCCTCGAAAAGTATTATTTTTATCGCAGTTTTCAAATTCTTTGCGATAGGATTCATCGACTGGAACAGCTTGATTAAATGGAATATCTTGTAGAACACTCGCCGATTGAGCGGGGGGAGTATAGCTAACTTGTGCGAATGCAGGAGAGACAAAGCTGCTCATAAGAATTAGATAAATTCCTGCGATAATTAATAGTAAGTGTCGCAAATATTGATTCATGATTAGCTCCTAAGAACGAATTGCAGTTAAAATGTCATTAAGTTGGTTTGACCACTGGTCTAGATTAAAATTCTGAGGGTCATCATGTCCACCCGGTACGATTTGATCAAGAACGACATGAAAAGCGGGAATTAACCATTTTCCGCGCCGTACACTGGCGGCAATATAAACAACTGCTAGGCGATCTAATTGTGCTTTGGTAAACCCGGGATCGGGCGATTTAGCATCATTTTTTGTAGGGGGAGAACATTGTGTTTGACCAGAGTTAGGTTGACATTTTCGGGGTTGAACTAATTCAACTGCCAAAAATAAACCCTTACATTTATTCACCCCACAAAATTGATCCGATTCTCGTTTTGTAGAACGCCAAGGGATATTAAAATCCTTACGAGTGACGGACTCTCCTACTCGATTAATAATAATATGAGCAGGGGATTTTTCGCCACTACCATATTTATTAAAATTATTAAATTCCCAACTAGATTGATTAATATTGTTAGGAAAGTTGGCATTTCCCAAATTAGGGGTACTGGTATCATGAATAATAAAATAACGAGCCAATTCTGCACTGGGATTATTATTATTAGTTCGTGAGACAGGGTTATCTAATGAACCGCCAATGTCTGCTTCGTTAATTCCTTGAGCTTGTAGATATCGTCTTAATTGCTCTTTACTGATATCAATGGTGGGTCTAGTTAAGAGTTGATCGAACGGAACAGGTAAACTGGTTAAAGTTGGACCCACATTCCCAAAAATCTTGGGTTGACGTAATAAACATTTAGCCTGATCGATAGAAGAAATTTGAGAAGTCGGTACTATTTGACAAACGGTTTGAGCTTGGATTTTTGCTTGAAAAAATAAGATTATTACTAAAGTAAATCCAAAGATCATGAATCGCTGAAAAAGCTTAAATAACACGGCTTTACCACTCCTTGAAATCTTGAAATAAATAGAAAGACAAATTTCCTCTAACTAGATAACTGGACATGACTGACTAAAATTGATGCTTGAGATCGGCAAGCTGAATTGATGACGATAACCCCAAGAAATTCGAGTAAATCAAGCTAGATAAAATTGTTGATAGCCGACGCTAACAGGTGTGGTGGTTCCTTTCAAAACAAAGACTGCATCGTTAAAGAACTTGATAAAGCGATCGCAGTGTGCGGAAGTCCCAATGGGAAATTGACGCATTCGCCAACGATTATTGGAATTTTTGTTTTCAAATAGAGAACCGGCATTATAAGCACAGGCAACTTTGGGCGGATCTAACAAAGTTTTCAAGCGTTGATCGGCAATAAATGACGTTCCTGCTTTAATAGAAATACTGGCATTTTTTAAGTCATCTCGATCGATGGTTGAATCATGTAATGTGCCTCTGGCAGTAGAAATTAATGTTTGCATTAAGCCAACACTGATCAAATGAGGGGTGATAGAATCAGATACATAACCCGGTTCTTTGCGGATAGCGTCTGCTTTTCCGTTCGATTCGGTGGCGATGGTGGCAATAATAATTACTGCCGGCACATTAAAATGTTTTGACCATTGATTAATTTCATCAGAAAAATTATTCCAAATTTTGGTGACGGTTACTGGTTGACCACTGGTTCTCTCAATGCCGCTACCCTCAATTTCTACTCCATCTTCTACCAATCGCCAGCGTACACTATTAGGAAAAGCCTGATGAAAATCTTCTAGGGGATTATTGTCATTGTCATCGGCAAGATCGGGAATTTCTAAAACTTGTCCCACGGAAATTTGATTAGGATTGGCAATATCGTTGGCTTCTTGAATTACCACAAATTTTGAAGCATCACCATAAAATTTTAAAGCAATTCCTCTGAGGGTATCTCCAGATTTAATCGTGTAGGTTTGCATAAAATCATCTCCTGAAGTTATCTTATCGATCTTTACTCAATTGTTACTGTCCGAGTTGTGCCATCCCAAGTTACAGAAAGATTTAATGCTTGCGCCAAATCTACTACTTTCACAAAGCCGAATTGTTCAAGTTTCTTGATAATTTCTACTTGGCTAGTTCCCTCGGCGATATCCATCGGTTTATTGCTGTGTTCAATCAACAAAAATCCTAAGGATTTTGCCTCTTCGCCATCAGCAAATTTTAATTCCATCACTTCTTGATCACTAGCAGTAATAATTTGCCAATTAAAAGTATCTAGCAAAGGACGAATCTTGACGATACTTTTTTCATTAAATATCTGCGCTTCTCGGAAGGCTTTTCCTTGAACAACTGCTGTGATACTAGCTGGAGTTTCCACTAAACCAGAAACGCCCGTTAATTTGGTTTTGACTAGCGTTCTAAATTGCTCTCCTACCTGTATTTTACTTAAGGATGTATCCCAAGGTAAAACCATCGGATCCCATTTTCCACGTTGGGGTTTATTAGGAAACTCACGTTCTACTTCTCCATGACCTAAAACGGTTTTAGCTGTTACTTCAATATCATAAAAATCACAGAGTTCTGCTACTACCTGCGCCATGGTTTCCCATTGGGTTTGTGTCATCGGAAAACTACCCGCTTTAAATGGTTTTTCCACCGCACCACTCATACAACAGACGCTAACTCCGATTGAACCCGTACCAAACAGTGCTGTATGAGCCGCATAAACATTATCTGCGGTGGAAACATTATCTTTAATTGAGTGAGTTCCTCGCACTAACTGACCATCATCCTCGATTAAAATATGATAATGAGATTTATCATTGCTAGATGCTTTATATCCCCCTGCCGTCCAATGAATAATGATTCTTTTCATCGAACAGTTAGGCATCCATGTTGTCGGTACAATTCCCATAATTTTTACCTCTCAATTATTCAATTATCTGGTTAGTCAATGAATTAAACTAAGCTCTCACGGGAGGGCGAATAGCAAAGTGAATGTGGTCATCATGACCAGTGGCAAAATTGCATAGTTTTTGTCCCAAAAAAGTTTCACCCATCAGGGTTGTGTCATTAAAAAACACTTGACTAACCAGTTTTTGCCGTCTCATGGCTTTAATCAGAGCGCGGGCTGCGGTTCGGTCAAAATTGCCACTTTCCCAAGTGATTCCGCCATGTTGTCCATCCGTGCGCGGAAGCCTTACATCACACATTAAACCCGTCTCATGGCCTGCGTGTTGCGGGGTGTCTCCCCCTGTGGGTTTACTAACATCATTAATAGAAAAAGCGGCCTTACTGGGATTAGAAACTCGGAATGTATTATGATAGTCAGCAGCAATTTCTAAGATGGCATCTGCTAACCAACTTGTTCCAAAATCATGATCATCATTGGTTTGATTTTTCTCATGATTAATTAAGCTAATAGAAGGATTACTATCGGGCATGGTTTGCCAACGAGGTGCATTGGCCGCTTCTAACCATTTCTGAGTGGTATTTCCCACATCTATTCTTCCATCTCCTATTAATTTTTCTTCCCCTGCAATAATTGATTGAAAGAGTTTGATGGCAAGAATGAAACCCGTATTCAAGGCTGCACTATTAGGATCACCGACAAAAGTATAGCCGAGGGAATGTAATCGCTGTTTAACCGCAATCTTATCGGCTGTTCGGTTGATTCCTCCTAATCCAACACTTCCCGTTAAATTCAGGGTAATTGCACCTGTTTCCTCGGGTAGAGAAGCCTTGATTTCGATTTCTACACTTTGATTATCAATGGCTATTTTAACAATGCGATCGCCTGCTTGTAAGAAGACAAATTCGGCTTCCCATTCCCCTCCTTCTTCTATTTCAATATCATCTAGGGGGAATTTATTATCAACTAAAACGGTCAATTTTTTGCCTTTGTCGGCAGCAGCGGCGGTTCCTTCAATCCGAAAACTTTGTCCCACTTCCACTTCTTTGGGAAAACTGGTTACTTGTAAGGTATCGGGGGGTGGTGGAATAACAATTCCGTTGGTTTTTGCTAGTAAAGTCCTCGCTTCGGGAACAAGTTTTAACACTTTGCTAATATAACTTATATCGGCAGCAAAGCCTTTACTTTGAATAAAACCGATAAAGTTTTCAGGAGTTTGAGTATTTTCTTCTAATCCTTTATAGGGTTCACGGGTTAAAAATTTCCAATAACCTCGCAGAAATTTGTCAATATCCGTGAATAAGCAAAAGTCTATCGCTTCCGATTCAGAAGGTACTTTAATCGATTTAGGAGTAGCGAAGGGAGTCATTTCCTTGCGCCATTTTAAACCAGCGAAGTTTTTCTGTTCCTCGGCTAGTTTACTGGTGGCTCTGGCGGACTCTAATAGCCATTGAGCGAGAGAAACTTCTTTTAAATGACTAAAATGATCGGGAGGAATTGCAGTTAAGTTAACTTGCCGATTATCGGTAGCGTCAACTTCTCGAAAAATTATGGACAAATCAGCTTGAGCATATTGTTGAACTAAGTCATCTAGTAAGGCCATTACCATCTCCTGTTAGCAACAAAGAATAAATCATTTTTGATTGGGTAAGAATAGACCGAAATTTCGGTCTATTACACTATTTCGGCAAACTCTTCAAACACAAAATGTTCGTCCCGATTGCCAAAACTTTTATCAGGCCATTTCACAAAAAAATGTCTTTCTTCTCGGCGCACATCCAACACGGCATAATCTCCCGGTTCAATCTCAACTAAGGTACTTGCCTCTAATTCAGAAGATTGCTCTGTGGAAGGTTTAAGAATAGTTTTTTGAGTAATTCTTAGGGTTGCCGGTTCCGGTGTGGAGTTGTCCTCAGCATCCCCAATTAAACCAACTTTAATCGCTTCGGCCATTTTTTCCGCATCAAAAAGAGCCATATCTGCTTGGGAATCCACAAAGCAACATTCAATTAAAATTGCTGGCATTGAAGTATTTACCAACACAGAAAAACGGGTATTTTTTACTCCTCTATTTTTAAATCCTAGCTTGACAATTTCCGTCAAAACTGAGCCAGCGATCGCTTGAGAAGTTTGACTAATACCATAAACCTCCGCTCCCATTGCCTTTGTGTTAAAGGCATTAAAGTGAATAGAAACAAAAATATCAACGTTATTACTATTGGCTTTATTGGCTCTTTTTCGCAAAGAATCATTAAGACTAACGGCACTGGTCGGGGTGCAGTTAATTACTGAATGACCCGCTGCGGCTAATTTAGCAATTAGGCGAGTACCCACCTCTTTAATAACAACATCTTCCTGTCTAACTCCCGATGCGCCAATGTCATGAGGTGGGCAATTATGACCCATATCAATCCCAAATTTCATCTGTATACCTCCAGTTTCTTCAATGTTTATTTATTGGTCAATTCCTCTGGATATACTCTACCTCAATTAAACTAATAAAAATTATATTTTTACAAAAATTTACTATTGTTTTATGGCAATTTTTATAGAAAGTTCGGCAGCAAAAATGCTATTCTAAAGCTTAATTTAGAACAGCCATACAATCAATTATTTTTCTTAACTATTAACTTGACTCCTTGCAGCTTTTAGCGTATCAGAGACTAAAGCGGGCAAGCCATGAAATAGCTTAGTTCCTGTGGCAATAGCCAAGGCTGATAAAACTGCATTTCAAGGATCATTCAGCCAACTTTTCAGTTTTTGAAAGAGACCGTTGACTCATAACTTAGCTCCTTAATGAATAAATAAATTAAACAAATTGATCTGTAGCCAGAATTTGAGCCAATTTATTCTCCCTGTCAGCCAGAGTTTCTGTGGTGGGAATATGGTCTAATAAACTGCTATAGAAAAAATAGGCAAAACCAGCAAAATCTCGCTCACGAGTCTCCTGAGTTTGTGCTTGAATTAATTGGAAATTTACCCGTCTATCGCTGGGTTTTAAACCAGTGAGAATACCGATGACGGTGGGAATATGTTCTCGCGCTGCTTTTACCTCTAATTTATCGATTTCTCTCTCAAAACTCTGGATATCTCTACGATAAGTTTGCAATGCCAGTTCTTCGATTAATCCCTCTTTTTCCCATGCTTGCCAATCAGCTAAAGCATGATCGATCGAAAATCCTAAAGGATTGGGAGAAATGGAGAGAATACAATCGTCTTTTTCCGCTTTAATGGTTTTAAAAATCAATCGCACTAACTGAGTTAACTTCTCCTTGCGCCAATCTTTAAATTTCGCTAATTGGGGATTGCTTAAGGGACTAACTGAACCAGTTTCCGCTTGAAAAAGTTTGATGGTAAAGGAGTCAAACCCCATACTAAAATCAAAATTTTTAGTACCATTAGGCAAGAGTTTTGCGTGATGAATAGCGAAGTGATCATCTAATTGAATACCATCAATTTCATAGTTTTTTACCACTTCACGAATGATACTAATCCAAAAATCTTTAACTTCAGGATGAGCAGGATTTAAGCGGCAATTCCCATCACCATCAACTGTATTTTTCTGTCGATGAGTAAGCATAAACCAATCTGGTTTTTGGGCAACTAAGGGAGCAGCCGGAGGAACCATTAAACCATATTCAAACCAAGCAATAATCCGAAAGTTATACTTTTCTGTCTGGTTAATCTCAATGATTTCTGCTAGTATATCTCTACCGACTAACTCTTTTTCAAGGTTGACTTTTTGGAGTTTTTCTTCATTAGCAGTGAAGATATTATCAGCAATTTGTGATTCAAAAAACACATAGCCTTTATTCCAAACTACTAGATAAAGAGTATTAAAACCTAAATTTTTAAGTTTTTCCAACCCAGTTTTTAAGTTGTCTTTAGACTTGAGAATATCACTGTCAACATTGGTGATCCAAACTCCTCGTATTTCTTCTACTTGTACATGATCATCAAAGAAAAATCCCGCTTTTCCCACTGAACCTTGTTCTGCGGCTAACTTGACAGAATAATGATTATTTTGGCGAAAATAGGATTTAATTGGTAATTTAGTTCCCGCTTTGATTAAGAATTTTTGCCCACTATTGAGGGTTTCAGAAAAAGCTGTGGAAGACTTGAAAAACGTATCCTGAAGAATATGAATGTGCAGCATATTTTTTACTCTCTCTCAGACAAAGGATAAATGAACCTGAAATCCGCAGCACTGAGGGGTTCGGAAGACAGATAAAAGGCAGCAGAGACAGGGAATAACTCCACGTTCTCAAACGCACTTAGTTCTGATTAATTCTCAGAATTTGCCCACGGCAAAATATAGTCAATAACCGAACCCAACTATTGCTGAACAGTTACCGCTACTCAACTGTTTACCTAGCTTGAAAGCAACACTTAAACAGGCAAACCAAGAGCCGATAGTTCATTCTATTGACCTAACGTCAAGGCAAAAGGGTTTGGGATCAAAGATTGGTTGGTTAGGGAAATAATTGGGGAACAATTTAACTTGCTTTATGATAACCATAGATAAACAAAAAAATACTTAAATGTAACAAAAAAACACATAAGTGGGGAGATGTAATTAAATATCAGACTTATCGAGGTTGAATTAAGCTACTAAACCCACAACCAGCATAGGTAATCAACTGGACTAAGCTATATTACCAATCATTAAGCCGATTGACAGCCTTTCTCATCCAGATGAAGTGTAACCTATTTGTACCTCACCATTAAGATAACTGCTCTCAAAACCTAAAAATCGTGAGCGAGGGTTAGCCATCGGTTTTAACGGATGGTAGTCGAGCGAACAAGGGGATTTATCCCCCTGTATCATTTATTAGTTTGATTCTCGATGTATTTTTTAATAGTTTCCGTAGAGGCGTTACCAGCAGTTGAGCAGAAATAACTAGGAGTCCACAGAGTGGGTAACTTTAACAATTCTGGGAACTCTTTTCTTAAGTGATGAGATAGTCTCCCTTTAATTCTTTTAATTATTGTTGAAGGAGAATAGCTAGGAGCAGACTCTAGGAATAGATGGATAGGATCTGGCCTGATTTCTAAGGCGATTAATCTCCAGTTATTTTCTTGGCACAGGTCAAAAATAATTGACGGTGCTCTCAACTTAATGTCTCCCTTTAATACTGCCTTTCTTCGTTTTGGACACCAGACAAAGTGATAGTTAAGCAGTGTTACCGAATGAGGATTTCTTCTATAATCTTCCATTGTACTCTTGACACTTGACAATTAGTGTATTTTCAACTTATCCTCTATACAGGAGGTAAGTCAAAATGTATGGAGTTCAACAAGTTCTCATTCATGCAGACCGAATAGAAGCGCAGTTTCAACCCGCTTCTATTCACCACAAAGAATCCCTGTTGTTTTAACGCAGGGAGATGTCAAGCGGATATCACTGCCAATAGAGTTCGGTTTTACCGTTATGGGATGAGCATTAACGGGGGTAATATTCTAGGTAAGGAATTTGTATCTAGTCAGTGATGAAGACGATGTTAGAGGGGTCTTTACCGAAATTAAGCGATATTTTCCCGCCGACTGACCATCAGGAACGGGAAACTTTCACCCCCAATGCTTTTTATCCTAATTTATCAGAATGGCTCAAGCGAGCGCAACTGAAAGCGGAAAGTGAATGGTTCGCAGCGATCGCCGCTTTAGAAAATATCTTATTACAAAACCCAAATAATGCCGCCAGTCGGGGTTTAATTCTCTCCGGTCCGACGGCTTTAGTCAGAGAAAGCAAGGCTTTAACGGGTTTTGAATTCGGTGTTTTTACCGTTAAAGCTTTAAAACATTTACAATGGCTGGGTTTGCAATTGCCTTCTCAGGAAAAATCCGCCGCCGATGTTTCCCCGACGGAGATCCATGAATTGCCCCTCTTGCCAACGGATCCGATTGCTAATGAAAGATTTTGTCTGGTTTTTAGCGAAAGTTTCTCTCTTTTGCTAGTTTTAGGCGAGGATCAGTGGGGTTTGTCCTCTTTTCAATTTTCCTTTGATCCCGTCCTCACTCAGCAAGCTTGGCAGCAGTTGCGGCAAAGATTAGTTAATCTGCGTTATCCGCAAATCGGGACTTTAGAGGCAATTATCGAAGCTAATGGCAGTCCCTCGCCGGATTACCGTCTAGTTAGCCAATTTAGTCGCCAATTACTGCAAAATTTACCCGACCAGTCTAACTTAGACCAGAAAAAAACGAAATCGTCTATCAATAGCGAAATCACTCCCCCAAAGGAAGATAATTCTAATTTAGAATCGGGTTGTGATTTGGAACTATTGCGCGCTTTAACCCACGAAATTCGCACCCCTTTAACCACCATTCGCACCATTACCCGATTATTATTAAAACGGGCAAAAGTAACGGAAGATGTCCAGAAATATTTGGAAACAATTGATTTAGAATGTAGTGAACAAATTCAGCGCATGGAATTAATTTTCCGAGCCGCAGAATTGGGTATTAATCCTCTGGGAGATAAACCAATTCAATTAATTCCAATTGCTCTAGAAAAGGTCTTTCAAGATAGTATTCCCCGGTGGCAAAAACAGGCTAAACGGCGCAATGTCAATTTAGAAGTTAATGTACCGAAAAAATTGCCTTCGGTAATTAGCGACCCGAATTTATTGGATCAAATGTTAAATGGAGTCGTGGAAAAATGTACTCGCAGTATGGCTAGTGGTGGCCTGTTGCAAGTAGATATATCAATGGCAGGAAATCAATTAAAAATGCAGTTCCAAACTCAGGTAAAATCGCCTAATCTTACTCTCAAAGCTTTAGGAAAAGTCCTAATGTTTCAACCAGAAACTGGTAGCTTAAGTCTGAATATGAAGGTAACTAAAAACCTTTTTCAAGCTTTGGGAGGTAAATTTATTGTGCGTCAAAAACCCGAAGAAGGTGAGATTTTAACCATTTTCTTGCCCCTAGGACGCAGTAAATAAGTTGAGATTATTCTGAATTTTTCATCTTGAAAAATAGGCAAACTTGCCAAGAGGATGCTATACTAGGGCAAACATTATTAATAGTTGCCATGGAAAAAACTGTTTTAATTTTAGGTGGCACTGGTCGCATTGGTCAAAGTGTCGCCCTAGATATTATTAATCATACTTCAGCTAAAATTATTATCACAGGACGCAAGGAAAAAGCCATCAAATTACTGCCAAGAATGCAGTTTTTGGCTTTGGATTTAGAAGAAATAGACAAGCTTAGACAGGCAATTAAAAATAGTGATTTAGTCATTCATTGTGCCGGTCCCTTTCACTATCGCGATGGCAGGGTAGTAAAAATTTGCATTGAAGAAAAAGTCAATTATATTGATGTTAGTGATCATCGTTCTTTTTATCAAAAGTTAATCCCCTATCGAGAATTGGCAATAAAAGCGGGAATAACTGCCGTGGTTAATACGGGAATTTTCCCCGGTATTTCTAATAGTATAGTGCGAGAGGGAGTCGAACAGTTAGATAGGGTAGAAACGATCCGTTTAAATTATGCCGTAGCGGGTTCAGGAGGTGCGGGATTAACTGTGATGCGGACAACTTTTCTCGGCTTAAAAAAGCCTTTTTTAGCCTGGATTGAGGGACAATGGCAAAAGATTGAACCCTATACTGCTAGAGAAGTAATTGACTTTCCCGCTCCTTTGGGTAAAACTGGTGTTTATTGGTTTGATATGCCAGAAACCTATACTTTTGCTGAATCTTTTCAAGTGCAAAATGTGATCACAAAATTTGGTTCTATTCCCGATTTTTATAATCATTTAACTTGGATTACTGCCCATATTTTTCCCGATGCTTGGGTAGAAAGCTCTCGGGGAATCGAGTTTTTTTCCCAAGTTAGTTATCGCATGACAGAAGTAACCGATAAATTTTCGGGAATTGGGGTGGCAATGTTAGCAAAAGTCGCCGGATGGCAAGGGCAGCAAAAAGCAGTTTATCAAGCAACTATAGTCCACGAAAACACTGCCCAAGCAGCCGGCTGGGGAACTGGCAGCGTGGCAGAATTAATCTTAGCGGCAAAACTCGAAAAAGCCGGGATTTATCCCGTGGAACAGGTGTTATCCACAGAACTATTCCATGCTACGATGAAAAAAAGAGGTATTAAACTCGATCGCTCCTGTGCAATTGTAGCTTAGAAAATGAAAAAAATCTGGCGTTACCTAGGACTGTTTTGTTTAGTTTTGTTACTGACTCTATCCCCTATCTTCATGATAGCAGCCCAGAATAATCCTGCTAAACAAGGACAGGAAATACCCCTGGAAACTTTGGGAGAAGTTTTTCCCGTCATGCTTGATAATCAAGAACTTTTTACGATTCGGCAAGGAATAGGTTCTTTTTCAGCGCAAGAAAGAGCGAAATCGATTACAGCTAGAATCGAAAAAATTGCCGATGACGATGCCCTTTCTCCTGAAGATTTAAGCATAAAAATCGATTCTGAAGACAAAAACCCTTCGATTATTTTGGGAGATACGGTTATTGCTACTATTACTTCTAAAGATGCCAAATTACACTCAGTAAGTCAAGAAGTATTGGCCGAACGAGCTTTAGCAAAGATTAAAGCGGCCATTGTCCGTTATCGTCAAGAACGTCAACCAGATAACCTCTTAAAAGATGCAGTTTTGACAGTAAGTGCTACCCTGTCCACGGTCTTAATTTTCTGGACGATGATTTTTATATCTTCGCGGGTTTTTCCCCAGATTCAGAGATTAATCACCTCCCTAGTTCCTGGGGTGGGATTCCAAAATTTTGAGATTATTAGTTCCCAGACAATAGGATTTTTTTCCCTAAGAGTTTTGCAATTTATCCGCACTCTGATTATTTTAACTATTCTCTATTTTTATTTAACTTTTGTCCTTCGTCTTTTTCCCTGGACTAGAAAATTTGGTGATGGTTTTCTGCAATACTTTTTTAGTGCTTTGGAAGTTTTTTCCCAAGAGATAGCAAAATATTTACCCAATATTTTTATTATACTGCTAATTGTTTTTATAACTCACTATCTGTTGAGAGCAATTAAACCATTTTTCACGGCATTGTCAAGAGGAACTTTAGTAATTCATGGTTTCTATCCCGATTGGGCAAACCCAACCTATAATTTACTGTCACTGCTGATAATTGCCTTAGCTATAGTCATCGCTTTTCCCTATCTACCCGGATTTAATTCTCCTGCTTTTCAGGGGGTGTCGGTATTTTTAGGGGTGCTATTTTCCTTGGGTTCTACCTCTGCTATCGCTAACGTGGTAGGAGGAGTTATCCTCATCTATACCCGCTCTTTTCAATTAGGAGATAAAATTTCTATTGGTGATGTTATTGGAGATGTGATTGAAAAAGGATTATTAGTCACCCGTATTCGCACACCAGCTAATAGAATTATCACGATTCCTAATTCATCGCTGTTAAACACCAATGTGATTAACTTTAGTGTCTCTCAAAGGGAATTCAAACAGCCTTTAATTTTGCAAACCACAGTCACTCTCGGTTATGATTTACCTTGGCGTAAGGTTCACGAAACCCTGAAAGAAGCAGCCTTAGCAACCAAATTTATTGTCTCAGAACCTGCTCCTTTTGTCTTGCAAACCAGTCTCGATGATTTTTATGTCAGCTATCAGCTAAATGCCTACACCGACCATCCTAGCAAAATGGTGTATATTTATTCTGAATTACATCAAAATATTCAGGATAAATGTAACGAAGTCGGTATCGAAATTATGTCTCCTCACTACAAGGCTCTCCGGGATGGCAATCACAGCACTATTCCTGAAAATTATCTGCCGGAAGATTATCAAAGTCCTGCTTTTGGTATTCAGTCAAATCCTCAGAAGTAATAATTTTCCTAATAGCTTCGATCGCTTTTGTCAAGCCCTTTTGAGTTATTGTTGATAATTCTTCACCAAATTCACAATTAATAGCAGGAATAAATATTCCCCAGGCCCTGGGAGTTTGTTGATAAATTGCTTGAGTTAATGCTAATAAAGAAGCGGGACTTTCTGCATGACCGAAATTATTCCATTCGGTAACTGCCGCTAATTTTTCTATCCGGATATCGGTTTGATTAGATAATACTGCATCAACAAAAATAACTAGGGAAGCATCAGCTATATCGGCTGCTAACTCAGGAGTCAATTGATGGGTAGCGATGACTTGCACATTAGTCCAATTCTCCTCGGCGATAATTTCGGCTATTCTCACTCCCACTCCGTCATCATTTCTTAAAGTATTACCGTAACCGATGAGCAGTATTTTAAAATTATTCATGGTTATAGCAGTTATCTTAATGATGAGGTACAAAGTGGAATTAAATATAAGATGAACGTAGGTTGGGCTTCGGCCGTGAGCTCAGCCGAACGGTTGAAGCATGAAACCCAACGCCCGCTCATGTTACGAAGTGCGCTAACCCATCCTACAAATAATTGTGCCTCCCTACTTATAAAAATCTTCGAGATGTTGTTTTAGTTGACGAATTGCCATACTACTATTGCGATTGTCGGCAATTTCTCCACAGAAAGAAACTAAATTTTGTAGGTTAAAGTTAGGAAAATATTGACTTTGATGGCGCAGGATATACTCTTGATTATCTAGCCAATAAATATAGAGATTTTTCTGACGATACAACCAAATTTCAGGCACTTTATAAGGCAGATAATCATCCACATTCGAGTAACTGGTGACATCAATTTCTAATACTAAATCGGGGGGAGGATCATTTACCCAGTCAATTCTGGCTTTCCCTGCTATAGCTGGCCAATGGTCAATATAAAAACTATAATCTGGTTCAATACCACTTGTTTCTGGTAATTCCATAGTTACGGGAGTAAAAGCCTCGTACTCACGCCCCAGATAATCCAATAAGGTGGTGATGATATTAGCAATTAAATGGGCATCACGTCCATGCTTGGGAAGTGGAGACATAAGCAAGACTTCTCCATTGTGATATTTGATTTTAGGTCGAGAATTGTCGCCCCTTTGCCGAGACAAAGTTTGATAATCTAGCCAAGTGGCAGGTAATCTCACTAAGGCTCCCGCTGGTAGCTCGATTTTATCTGGTGAAACTAAGGCAAACATGGCGCAAGGTTCCAGGTAAATGATCAGAAACGCTGTAAAATAAGTATAGGATATCTTCGATGCTATCGATACCCAGCTTAACCTAATCGATAAATTAACTGAGTTTGGTAATATGCTATCGACTAACACAGTTTCCCCCCATATTATTCCCCCTCTCGAAAATGGCGATAGATTAACCCGTCCCGAATTCGAGCGCCGTTATCAAGCAATGACACAACTAAAAAAAGCTGAATTAATCGCAGGAGTTGTTTATATGGCAGCCGCGGTGAGAGCCAAAAACCACGGTAAACCCCACGCTAATATTATCGGTTGGTTAACTGCCTACGAAGTGGCGACACCGGGAGTAGAAACACTGGATAATACTACTGTGCGACTGGATGGGGATAATCAACCACAACCAGATGCTTTATTAAGAATAGAAACCGGTGGACAATCAAGCATTAGTGAAGATGATTATGTAGAAGACGCGCCGGAATTAATCGTAGAAATTGCCGCTTCTACCGCTTCCTACGATTTACACGAAAAACTCAAAGTTTATCGTCGCCATGGAGTACAAGAGTATATTATCTGGCGAGTTTATGATGTTCAATTGGACTGGTTTCGCTTAACTGATGGGGAATATTTGCCCCTAGAATCAAATCAAGATAATATCTTTTGCTCTCAAGTCTTCCCCGGATTATGGCTAGATAAAAATGCTTTATTATCGGGGAATTTAGCCGAAGTTTTGGCAATATTACAACAAGGAATAGCTAGTCAAGAACACCAAGATTTTTGTCAAACTTTGGCCAATAAATAACCTAGATAAACTTGATTTTTTTCTTAGTTGCCTAGGGATGGCTCAGAAAGATTAGCTGATTTTTCTTGCCAATCTTGACCGATTTTAATCGTCACATCAGAAGCGAGATTCCCCGTACTTTCCACCAAAACTTCTCCGACACCAAGGCTATTATGCAGGGCAGCAGCCAGGGAATTATCCCCTTTTTGAGCAATAATTTTGGTAGTTTCTAGAATTGGCGATGAAGACTTAGAGACAAAAACATTTTCATAACCCAATGAGCGCAGATATCTGACTAGAGTTTGCACCGCTTCTGGATTATCGATGCTATCTTCCACAGCTATGCGAGTCGGTTGCATGGTTTCTTCAGTGTCAGCCATAAAAAAGCCGTGGTTAAAATGTTGAGCCACTAGCTCTTGAATTTTACTTTGATTGGGTAGCCAATAACTGATCCCCTGCCGACCATCACCATTAAAGTCTCCGGGTAGCAGTAGCATTTGCACATCAGCGCGCTGAGTTTTAGAGGCAAAGCCGGCTAGGGCGAGTAACTCCTCTAAACTGAGATTAGTATCGATATTATTGCGTATAACCTCGATAATATCGGGAATTTTCAATAAAGTTGCTGGTTTTAGGGTTTGTTCCACTAAAGACCGCATTAATTCCTGTTGTCGTTGGATACGACCGATATCGCCGTTAGCATCGTGACGAAAACGGGCAAACTGGAGGAATTTCTCGCCGTTGAGGTGTTGTTCCCCTTTTTTCAGGTCAATGTAGAGGTGTTGACTAAAATCTTTGTACTTCATGTCTTTGGGAACATATACCGTCACTCCCCCCAAAGCATCAATTAATTTTTCCACACCCTGCACATTAATGCGAACATAGCGATCGATAGCCACTCCGTCCAAAAGATGACTAACCGTTTCCGCCGTTAAAGCAGGTCCCCCGATGGCGTTAGCTTCATTGATTTTTTTCTCCCCGTAACCCTCGATATCGGTGCGGGTATCCCGGGGGATAGAAAGCATGGTTAACTTCTGTCTTTGGGGGTCAAAACGCAGTAACAGCATGGTATCGGTTAAACCCTCCAAGGAATTAACCGGGGCATGATAACCCAGATCTTGGGTTTGTGCCTCCTTGACATCGGATGTCAACACTTTCGCCCCAACTACCAGAATATTAACGGGACGGTTGAGGGCGGGAAGTTGCAGATTTTGATAGGATATGGCCTGCTGATTGTTAAAAGCGGCGGCTTCTTCGGGACTAAGAGCAGTTTGTCGCAAAGGTGTGGAGGAGAGAGACACAGCCAACATAGCGCCCGCCGTAGCGGAAACTAGGGCGCAGCCGGTTAAGCCTAGGGCTGTCAGGAACCATTTACCGGACAATCGCCGCTTTTTAACAGGTTTAGCCGCTAATTTGCCTGATTTTCCGCTTTTAAGCCTTGATTTTGTCTTATTAACCACAAATTGCCTCACACAGTCACTAAATATCTCCCTAAAACCATATTTAAAGAGATAAACTATTTGTTTTCTCAGATACCCGGAAAAGATTATGAAACTAATCGGGTTTTCTAGAGAGTTAGCAGATAATATAGCAGAATTTTTCCTTAGAATCGTTCTGCATCTCAATTTTGTAGAAATATCTAGGGTTTGCAGCAAAAAGTTTTTTATGGGAGCGGGTAGTGGGGAAGTGGGTAGTGGGGTAGTGGGGTAGTGGGGTAGTGGGGAGAACAAAGCTGCCTTTTGCATGAGTGCCTTTTGCATGAGTGCCTTTTGCCTCCTGTCTCGGAGTCTCCTGTCTCGGAGTCTCCTATCCCCTCATTGGCTGATTTTTTTGTGCAGAAATAACTTTTGTGGTCGATTAAATAACCAATTGCTCAACCAACCGTCGGTTTTTTGCAGACGATAACCGCTACTTAAGTACAGTGACTGGGCCGCTAGATTATTATCGAGAACATGGAGGGAAAGTTCCTCAAAACCCCATTCTCTAGCGATCTGTTCACACTTGAGCAGCAATCTCCGGGCCAGACCGGCACGCCGGCGATCGGGACTAACGGCTAAATTAGAAATATAAGGAATGGGAACGGCTAAAAAAGAACTGGATTTTAAGCCGATTTCCGCCGTAGCGACAATAATTTCCTGAGAACCCGTGGCGGTGACGCTGGTTTGACTGACTACCAGACAGTGGTAGTAGGGGGTATCGGCGCGCAATCGTCCCCGTAAGTCCTCGTAAATGCCTAATTTAAAGATAGGACGCAGAAAAGACCAATAATTGGCCGTGGGGAAAAAACTATCGGCGAGAATCTCCGCCAAGCTTTTGATATCTTGGCTTTGAGCCAAACGCACCTCGACGGTAATGGCGGCATTGTCACCGATCGCTTCCGAGTCGGAGGGATTAGACAATAGGTATGAGATAAAACAGGAGTCCACTTTAATCACAGGAGTCGGCAGGGAAGGTGGGGATAACAGTCCTTATCTGGGAAGGGTAAATAGGGGTGGGATTTAGTTGGGGGAATCAAGCATCTATCTTAGGTAGAATACCGCAATTTTTCAAGACTACTAAATCAAAATCTCATCCATTCTACTGCCTATGGCCCCAGTTGGGGGAAAGACCGCTATTTTTCGGGAATTTTTTTTGATCGCCGGGCAATGGTTAAGATGGGATGATGCCGGTCAGAACTAATTTCTTTCTTTTTGGGTCAATTAACTATATTCTTTAATCTAATCTATCCTCCTACCCCCCTCTATGATCAAAGAAATTTCTGCTTATTTGCAAGTGTTCCGCAGTCAAAAAATGGCGGCTTTGTTATTCTTAGGTTTCGCTTCCGGATTGCCCTTATTGCTCACCAGTCGCACCCTGCAAGCTTGGATGACCACCGAAGGAGTTGATCTGAAATCGATCGGTTTATTTAGTTTAGTTGCTCTCCCCTACTCTCTCAAATTTCTTTGGTCTCCCTTACTCGATCGCTATGTTCCTCCTTTTCTTGGTCGTCGTCGCGGTTGGATTTTAATCGCTCAAGTTTGTTTAACTTTAGCGATTGGTTTTATGGCTTTTCAACAACCAAAACGATCTTTAGAATTATTGGCAATTAATGCTTTACTGATTGCTTTTTTTAGTGCCAGTCAAGATATTGCCTACGATGCCTATCGCACAGATATTTTAGAAAAATGGGAGATGGGTGCTGGGGTGGCGATCGGGGTTTTAGGTTATCGTTTGGCTTTAATTTTAACCGGTTCGATCGCTTTAATTTTAGCCGATCACTTTCCCTGGCCCTTCGTCTATCTTTTCCTAGCTGGATTGATGGCTTTAACGATTATTTGGTCTTTTTTCGCCCCGGCTACTCCCCCTAGAGATGATACTCCCCAAACCCTTTTAGAGGCGGTTTGGTTGCCTTTCCAAGAGTTTTTTCAACGCTATCGATTCGGTCAAGGAATCGGCATTCTCGCCTTTATTGTTCTCTATCGTTTAGGGGATGCTTTAGTTAATAATATGGTGACTCCTTTTCTCTTAAAAACTGGTTTCAGTCAAACCGCTATCGGGGCGATCCAAGGCGGCATGGGCATGATAGCAACTATGGTGGGAGTTTTATTAGGTGGTTCCCTGTTAAGTCGTTGGGGAATTAATCGATCGCTCTGGATTTTTGGCGGCTTGCAAGCTCTTAGTAATTTAGCCTATTTTATTTTAGCAAATTTAGGGCAAAACTATCCTTTTATGGTCTTAGCTATTAATATTGAAAACTTCTGCAGCGGTCTAGGTACTGCCGCTTTTGTGGCTTTTTTAATGAGTCTTTGTAATGCTCGTTTTACCGCTACTCAGTTCGCCCTCTTATCAAGTTTAATGGCCTTTAGTCGCGATATTTTAGTAGCTCCCGCCGGAGTTTTAGCCGCGGCGATCGGTTGGCAGTGGTTCTTTTTAATCACGGTAATTGCCGCTTTACCCGGGTTAGCTTTATTGCCTTTATTTGCTCCTTGGCAAGAGCAGAATTAGGCTAATTTATGAGCTAGGTGATGATAATTTATTACTCCGATTTCACTCGCATAACTACTAAAGTCATATCGTCACTACTGTCATTTCCTAACCCAGTAAAAGCGGCCACTTTTCCAAATAAATATTCTAGAATCTGTTCGGGATTATTATACTGTTGACAGGCTTCTTTAACTGCCGATAGCCAATTTTTCTGATCAAATCTTTCCCCTTTCGAGTTGACTGCATCGGTAAAGCCATCGGTATAATAGATCAGCGTATCTCCCGCTTCTAATTGCACTTGGGCATCATCATAGATAGAATCGGCCTCTAAACCAACTAATGTCCCTTCCGTGTCGAGAGACTCTAACTCTCCCGTTTTGGCCCGCCACCAGAGGGTAGGATAATGGGCAGCATTACTGTAGCCAAGACGGCGCGTCAGGGGATCATACTCGGAATAAAATAATGTCACGAAACGATGAGAATTATCGAGATCGGCATACATAACCCGATTGAGATGACGCAAAATCTGGGCCGGGGAGTGACGATTTAACACTTCCGCTCGCAACATTCCCCGGGTCATGGTCATCAATAATCCTGCTGGGACACCTTTACCCATGACATCACCAATGACTATACTCCAAGGAGCGGTACTAGCTTCCATTTCCGCCTCCGTTGCCGGTTTAAATTGATCGTAGTTGCAGGGGATAAAATCATAATAATCGCCACCAACGCGATTAGCCGTTTTGCAGTGGGCGGCCAATTCTACCCCCTGAATTTTCGGACATTGCCGAGGTAAAAGACGATTTTGGATTTCGGAAGCGATTTCTAACTCTCGATCCTGACGTTCCTTGGCCCGTAATTCCAGCGTTAATTCATTATTAGCTATAGCTACCGCCGTTTGATCGGCCACTAGCTGCAACAGTTTACGACGGGTGGGTGTCCAACCATAATCGGGATCGCGACTGAAAACGTATAAACGTCCCCGTTCACTATTTTTTACCAGAACAGGTGTACTATAAACCTGCGTACCCTGTCCGAGAGTTTGCCGGATTTTATGGTCGAGACTATCGAGAAGCGATCGACTATTTTTATTCTCAAATGCCGCTTCTTGGTTTAATTGTCGGATAATTGCCTCTAATTGTCGGCGTAGTTCCCCATTAATTTGATTATCTTGGCAATGCAGTTGATCGAGGGCCACTTGACCGTTATTTTTGCTCAAAATCAACGCCCCTCCTTCTGCGTCTGCCACTCGTGCGGCCATCAAGGGGGTAAGATCGAGGAATTGGTTTAAATTATTGAAACTCCGCAGGGCAAAACCGAGGGAACTTAAGAGATTTTGAACTTTGTTTTGTTCGCGATATAAACTGGCGACCAACTCTTTTAAGGCTAAAATTGGCTTGATATCGGTAGTTTGATCGGCCATGTTGACGGTGGGATTGGTGAGGGTGTCCCTCGGTTCCGGCTCAGAAAGCATAAAATGATTTTTGTGGCGGTGACATGATTATAGCTAGATGGTCATTGGGTTATGACCTGTTTAAGTTTAACAGTATAGTCGATCTTTTCCAGACCACCACAATTTAACCCTGATGTTTTACTATTTCTGTGGGTGCATCTCATTTTTGTCAATCTACTAAGTTGGGATTTTTCAGGGGAAACTCTCTTTTAAAATTGGGCATTACTTTCGATTTTATCACTCAATCCCAGCTTTTGGGGGGTAGAACCCCCCAAACCCTGGAGCGCATTAGTTTTTCGGTGGGATGCTTACAGACAGCTGCTGATATATTTGTCATCATTTAAAAGTCACTGATAATTGCTGATTGTCGGTATTTCTGCAAATGTGAGATGCACCCCATTTTTGTTTTGTCACACCGAAGGCTGAGGCTGATAGCTTGACCTTATAATAATTAGGAATATGTAACTCAATCAACTGACTTTATGACCTTGCCTCTCGATGTTCCCACGGCGATTAATCAACGTCGTTCTATTAAAACTTTTACCACCGATCCCATCGCCCCAGAACTGCTGAAAACCCTAGTAGAATTAACCGTTGCCGCACCTAGTAGTTTCAACATCCAAGATTGGCGAATTATTTTAGTACAAGATGAGGCACAAAAGGCCGCTTTAGCCGAGGCCGCTTGGGGACAAAAGCAAATTATCCAAGCGCCGGTTACTTTTGTTTTCGCTGCCGATGCTGCCGCAGGAGGAGGAGATCTAACCCCCATCTATGAACAGGCCCTCAGTACGGGTGCCTGGAGCGAAGGCACGGTAAAATATTTTAAACAGGCAATCCCGGGATTTCAAAAGGATTTGGGCGAAAAAACCCGGGAATACGCGATTAAAGATGCGATGATCGCCGCTACTCATCTGGTTTTAGCTGCCGAAAGTCTCGGTTTATCTAGTTGTTTTCTCAACGGTTGGATCGAGGACAAGGTAAAAGCTGTGATCGGTGCTGCCGATCATCCCCATCTGGCGATCGCTGTTGTCGTTCCCATCGGTTATGCGGCGGAACCGCGGCTTAATCCGGGGCGTTTACCCTTAAATTACAATGTTTTTGTGGATCGCTTGGGTAATCCCTATCAAATCTGAACTTTAGCGATGACTTTCTCTCCCTCAGCTTGGTTAACGCCCTTTTTTAACACTCCCCTTTGGCGCGCTGGGGGAGTTTCCATCACTCTTGGTTGGCTTATTGGTACTCTTGTATTGTTTGTCCTTGTCACCTGTCTGACGATCGCTTTTAAAAGTTTACTAAAAAATCGTCTGCTGAAAAGTATCGGTTTTGATGAGGGTAATCGAGAAGCGATCGCAACTCTGGCTAGTTTTGCTTTTGGGGCTTTTGGTTATATTATCGCCCTACAATTGACTGGATTCAATCTCGCTTCGATCGCTGTTTTAGCCGGTGGTTTGGGGGTGGGTATCGGTTTCGGTTTGCAGGAGTTAACCAAAAATCTCACCAGTGGTTTAACTTTGTTGGTGGAACGCAAGTTAAAAGTGGGCGATTTTATCGAATTTGAGCAAACAAAGGGTTATATCCGGGAAATATCGATTCGTTCCACCACCATTCGCACTGTTGATGGTGCAGAGTTAATCGTTCCTAACACAATCCTAACTAGCAATCGCGTCCAGAATTGGCATTATACCGACTCGCGCATTCGAGTCATTGTACCGGTGGGAGTTGCCTACGGTACGGATCCTTTGATAGTGATGGAAATTCTGCTGCAATCAGCCCATATGTCGGGAGAAATTGCCTTTAATCCGCTTCCCAAGGTGATTTTTAACGGTTTTGGTGATAGTGCTTTAAATTTTGAGTTGTGGGTATGGGTGGAAAAAGTCGAACAGGCCGTTTTTCTGAGAAGTTCCCTACACTTCATTATCGAGCATAATCTGCGTCATCGGGGCATAACGATTCCTTTTCCCCAGCGAGAGTTATGGTTACATAATACCGACAGTTTTGAGGCAGTTAAGGAACAGGATCAGGAGATAGTTAAACCTTCAAAACCGCTATCGTTAAAAGAAATGTTATTGGAGGTGAGTTACTTTAAACATTTTAACGATCTGCAATTGCGTGTATTAATTGAAATGGGTTGTCGTAAACATCTCCAGGACGGGGAGATTTTAATTAGACAGGGAGAAAGAACTAATTATTTCTGTATTGTTTTGCAGGGACAAATGGATGCTTTTTATGAAAACGATAAAATCAGTCGTAAAATTTTTACTTTTAATAAAGGTCAATATTTTGGGGAATTACCGTTAATGTTAGAGGTTCCCTATCCCACCACTATGCAAGCAGTGGGGGAAACCTTGTTATTTTTGCTCGATCGTCAGGGTTTTCAGCATCTTATCACTACTTATCCGGCTCTAGCGGAGGAATTCACTCAGGCACTCGCCCAACGTCAAGAGGAATTGCGCGAATGTCAGCAGAAATTGGGAGAAATGGGGCTTTTAGACTCCGAAGACCTGAAAAATCCCGTCTCTTGGCTGCGACAACGGTTAAAGAGCTTTTTTGCGACTTAAAAGGGCATGAGAACAGATTTACAGCCTTTATTGTATAGCAGTTATTTTAATGATGAGGTACGAAGTCTGGTGGTTTTAGGAAACAGGCAACGCCGGAAGCGGCACAGCAGGGGACTATCGAACCATACCAAGTAACAAGAACCGAGGTTTCCTTGATTTGCGGCAGGTAACGGGGCATCAGATACTGCACAGGTTATGGTCTTTTGTCAAAGGGGAATTCCAGTTATAAATCTGGCAGTTTCGGTGTTTTTAGCCGACCATCTTCCATCTGAATAAGGCGGTCAGCAATATCTAAAATGCGATTGTCGTGAGTAACTAGGGTTTGCGGCAAAAAGTTTGTTGGTGGGGTTAGGAGTCTGGGGAGTCAGGAGTCTGGGGAGTCGGTCGGGGAAGTCCAGCAATAACAGAATGACCTCGCGCACTGGGAAGCAGAACCCTTTGCAATCGCCTCCGGAAAGTGCCAGGGTTTTGAGTCCCTCGGATCGATTTCTCAACGTTTGTCTCTTGCACTTTTTTGGCTAAAAAAGTCCCAAAACCGTTTTCTAGTAAGGCTTCCAGTAATTTTCAGCCAGCCCTAATTATTTTTGTCTAGGAAAACAAAGAGTCTCCCATTACAACCTATTTTTCCGAAAAAATAGGCAGCATAAACTTTTATACTTCCGAGCTTTTTCGAGTATAACAAGGACAACTTAAAGAATCAAAGACAGTTTTTAGCCAACCATCTTAGTTAACTACAAACTAGGTCTTATCATAATAGATATCAATAAACCATTGTCCCAAATTGGGAAAGTCTTGATTCGTTGATTCTGTGAGACGTTCGATTTTTTCTTCAATTTTTTTCCTGGCTTTTTTAGTAAGCTTTACTCCTTTTTCGTAAGTTTCAGTAATAAACTTAACAATCGGTTATTTTCCTTTCCCAGTCATAGTTTGGGCGAATTTCAAAGCGGTTTCGATTTCATCTAAAATACTCCCATTCCAAGGGTTTTCTAACACAGCCCAGGTTCGTTCAATAGGATTATATTTACTATGGTAGGGGGGATAGTAAGCTAAACGTATATTAACTTGATATTTTTGGGAAAACTCTACTATACGTTTCATAAACTGAGTTCGTCTCGAATTATTTTCTGGGCGATTATCTTGATTAATTATCAAAGTTTTAATTTTCTCAAAACGATATTTTTCATACTCCCAGAAATCCTCTAATGTATCAACAATAAAGTCACGGGTGACTGTGGAGGTAGTGAAATACAAAAACAACTCATCAAATTCTGTAATAAATATTCCGTAAGGGGTTAGGGTTGTTTTCGGATTAAAATCATGCTCGTTTGTTTCGACAGTTATTAGAGTTCTTGCATAATTAATTTTTGAGAGGGCAAAAATGAGAAAAATAGACATAAAATTGCATAAAAGCCCTAAATAGAGCATTTAATTGATTAATGCTCATTCTTAATTCTCCTACCTAAGGTCAGATTTTTGATTTTTGCAAGAGGTCTATTCTATTTTTACCTCCTCGATCAAACAGTCCAATATTAACAAGGGCTTTGGCATCTAAACTAAGACGTAACATCGTAGGGTCTTCATCCGCTTCCCGATTAATGTTAGCTAATTCCTCAAAGATTGCTGCGGTTTCTGGAATTTTTTTTGAGGTAAAACTTTAGCCACTCTTTTCAGACGATAAGTACCGCGCGCAAAATTAATTACACATATCTAACCCCCCCTTGCCTCTTGCATGAGTGCCTTTCTTCACTAGGAAATTTATTTTGCACGACTACTTAACCTAAATTATTTAATTTAACCCGAATAGTTTCCTCGGTCGGTAAATCCTCATCACTTTACCTATGTACCTATATTTAGAAATTAATTGCTTTCGGACTTGGGCTGCCCTCAGTCTCACCTAAAGCCTTTGGCTTTTAAAACTTGGGTCAGTTTGGCTTTGAGAATCCACTAAACTTTTGATGTCTTCTCATAGAAAAGGTCAATGTTCTTCTGCCTTTTTCCGACCCTTAGCTGAATGATTATCAACACAAGTAATGCCTCTTTTTAGTTCTTTAATTCCTTGACGAATAATAGTTCGATTCCAGCCTAATTCCTGTGAAGCAAGGGTTTGTCCCCCATAGCCCAATTCTAAGACTATTTGCGCCATGAATCTTCTTTTAGCTGCACCTTTTAATTGAAGTGCAGTTTCACTGAGCAATTTCTTGAGGGAATCAGTTAATTCCATATACACTTAAAAGGAAAAACTTGATTAATAATGTACAGGATTAATTCTACTACAAAATCGGGAAGGAGGGGGCATCGACCCCTCCCACCCACACTCCGAGAATGATTATTATTCTTGAGAATGAATAGTTTATTTTTTGGAAGTCCCTTAGATGTTTGTGTTCAGTCATTCGATCGCTTTTTTGTTTGGGGTATCGGGACTAAAAATTCCTGTTATACCAAATCCGTTTTTAATAGTGTGATTAACTCCTAAGTTATGAATTGTTTCTCCCCGCTCCCCGCTCCCCTATACCTTCTAAACAGGATTTAGTATTAGCTATTCCCCCCTAAAATCCCCAAACGATTAAAAGGAAAAAAGCGAAAAACCGCCCTACCAATCACGTTATTTTCCGGTAAAAACCCCCAGATATGGGAGTCATTGCTATTATTGCGATTATCTCCCATGACAAATAAATTATTTTCTGGCACCAGCAAAGGCATTAAATTATATTGAGGGGATTCTAGAATATAATCCTCTGCCAAGGGTTGATTATTCAGATAAATTTTGCCCTCCTTGACAGCAATCACATCCCCTGCGGTGGCAATCACTCTTTTAATAAAAGCTTGGTCCTTTTGGTATCCCTGTAATTGTAATTGTGCCGGCGGTTCAAAGACGACGATATCCCCCCGTCGAGGAGGATGGAAATCGTAGGAAAGTTTTTCCACTACTAAGCGATCGCCCTGTGCTAAGGTGGGTAACATAGAATCGGAGGGGATAAAACGAGGTTCAGCGACAAAAGTGCGGATCAGTAGGGCTAAAACTAAAGCTATAGTGATAATTTGCAGATTTTCTCGAATAGAAGCCCAAAAACTCTTGGATTTGTCCTTATTAATTTCTTGCTCTTGCATTATTGCCCGGATGATGGTTGGTGTAACTTAGCCTTCGCTTGCTGCCAGAAAACTGTTAATTCCTCTAGTGTATAGTCATGGAGAGGCTTTTCCGCCACAGATTCCACTAGGGAAAAACGTTGAATAAAACGCAGATTAGTCTCTTGTAAAGCGATACTGGGGTCTAAATTATACCAGCGAGCAAGATTAACAATAGTAAAGAGTAAATCGCCTAATTCGGCCTGTTGATGCTCTTTATCGCCCGATTCTAGGGAATCTTGCCATTCTGCCAACTCTTCGCCAAATTTTTCCCAGACTCCCGCGATATTTTCCCACTCAAAACCGACTCGCGCCGCTTGCCGAGAAATTTTCATCGCCCCGATCAAGGGTGGTAAAGTTTGGGCATAACGGGTTAATTTGCCGCTAATAGTCGGGTCATTTTTTTCCTCAGCTTTGATTTTCTCCCAATTTTGACGCACCTGTTCGGGATTTTCTAGGGATAGATCCCCGAAAACGTGGGGATGACGACGAATTAATTTATCAGTGATGCCTCTAGCCACTTCTTCTAGGCTAAAATTACCCTCATCACTGGCAATTTGAGCTTGTAAAACCACCTGTAGCAGTAAATCGCCTAATTCCTCGGCAATGGCAGTTTTATCACCGCTTTTAATCGCCGCTACCACCTCATAAGCTTCTTCAATAACGTAGGGAATCAGGGTTGCTGGGGTTTGGGCTAAATCCCAAGGACAGCCGCTTTCTGGATCTCGTAAACGGGCAACAACGCTGATTAAATGGTTTAATGCCGCTAAGATGCCCTTGTAGCTGGGTTTGTCGGTTTCTGGAAGGCTAGACATCGATTTTTTCCGGTTTTCTCGCCCATTATACCGGTTAGTTATCAGTGATCAGTGATCAGTTATCAGTTATCAGATGTGAGTTTTCAGTCTTCTAATATTTAGTTACAGCCTTTCTCATCAGCGGGAAACCGGTACTTCCAAAAGAGGATATTCCAAGCGCCTAAGACAAGCTGTATCCTTAACAATGGAGCAGTCAAACTAGGAGCCTTGTCAGGTGAAAGTCTCAGGCACGGTTCTGATCAATAATAGCAAAGTCTTACGACTACCTCCAAACCAAAACTTCTATTATCCTGATGAGAAACCTCTATTTTCTCTTGCCCGGTACTACTTCTCCTTTTGGTGGGGGTGGACTTTGGGCAGAAATGAAAACTGTCAATTTGGCTAGTCAAATTTGTACCGCCCAGATTGTCACTTATCGTCAAAAAGAGTTAAATTATCCTTTTTTAGAGGATATACTCCCGAAAATAAACTCAGATGACAGTATTTTTCTGGTTAGCTGGGGTTTTGATGTTCCTAAATTGGTGACAAGATTGCGATCGCATAATATCATTTATCATGCCCATAGCACAGGTTACGGCTTCCGTTTACCCCCTGGAATACCAATTATCACCGTTAGCCGCCATACTATGGGTTATTGGGGAGAAAAAGCTCCTAATGCTTTGATTTACTATCTTCCTAATCAAATCGGCTCAGAATTTCTCAATTTAGGCTTAGAAAGAGATATCGATGTCCTAGTACAGGGGCGCAAATCCTCAAAGTATCTTCTCAATCGTCTAGTTCCCGCCCTCCGTCCCCACTGTCGTGTTAAGGTTTTAGATAGCTATGTGGAGGATTTATTGGGATTATTCAATCGAAGTCGGGTTTATCTCTACGATTCGGCTGAATATTGGGCTGTAAACGGTTTAACGGAGGGTTTTGGCTTACCGCCCCTGGAAGCTTTAGCCTGTGGTTGTACGGTATTTTCTAGCGTTAATAGCGCCTTAGCCGATTATCTCGATCCCGGTTTCAATTGTCAAAAAATCGGGGCTTATTCTACTCAATACGATCGGTCACGTATTCTTAGTTATGCCCGTAATTTTCCCGTCAATTCTTTACCAGCTAATTTTATCGATGATTATCATCCCGAAAAATTACTACCACGTTTTGAAACAATTTTAAGAGAAATTAATGATTTCTTTGATATTAAAAAACGCTATCCGGCTGATATAGAAGGTTTAGAACCCCTGCGACTTAAAAAATTATGGATACAGAGTTCTCTGGCTAAACTTAAGAAAAAACTGTTTAAGTAGCAGTGAGCTTTCCTTAATTATTCGCCAATTCAAAAATCCAACGCATCAACTTTAAGAGTTGACAGAGAAAGACTGATCAGCTATTCAGTTATCAGTGATCAGTGATCAGTTATCAGTGAACAGGGATATCGGGAGAAAAAAGCTGATGGCTGACTCCCCAAAAGGAAAACTTTCTACTTCACCATTAAGATAACTGCTATATAATTATTTCTAACTCTTACCCCTAGGATATTTATGAAGCGAGGAATTTACATTACCGCTAACGATCGAGTTATTGATCAAGCGATCGCATTAATGAATAGTATTCGTTTGTACGATCCTGATTCTCCCGTCATCTTGATTCCCTACGACAATAATTATCAGCAAATTGCCGATTTATTGGCAGAAAAATATGGCGTTATTCTCTATCCCGATCTGCAATTAGTGGAAGAATTGGCCAAGAAAATATATGATATTTTTGGAGAAAAATTCTTTGCCCGTCCCAATCAATTTCGCAAGCAGGTGTGTTGGTTTGGAGAACTAGATCAATTTCTTTATATCGATACCGATATCGTAGTTTTTGAAAAAATAATAGATAATCTAAATTTCCTCGATACCTACGATTTTCTCTGCTGTGATTACCAACACAAAAAAGGTATTACTAACGTCTTTAATCCGATTGTTTTAGAAGAAGGAATCTTCACAGAAAATGATCTAACTGGGATGTTTAACGGTGGTTTTTGGGCTAGTAAAAAGAATTTGTTCTCAGAACAGGAATTATATAGCGCTTTTCAAGAATGTGCTGCTCATCCAGAATATTTTGATTTTTCTCAAAAAACCTCCGATCAACCGATTATTAATTATACCATTCTCAAACGAGTTCCCAATCGATTTAATATTGTCCGCGCCCCGGGTTGTCAAGCGGGAAATTGGGGGGGAAGTTCTCATTTTCAGCGTCAGGGGAATATCTTAATCGATCCGAGATTAAATCAGCCCTTAAAATATTTACATTGGGCAGGAATTCGCATCGAACCGGGATGTCCTTACTGGGATATCTGGAAATATTATCGTCATCTAGATGATCCTAATCCCCCCGCAGATCCGCCAGCAAGTAAACCCAAAAATCCGTTGCAGAGATTATTAGATAAAATCAAATTATAGGTTTTATTTTTCCTCTCGCATCACTAAGATAACTGCTGCAATTTAACTCCAATCCTGTTGCTCCTCGGTTTGGCGAATTTGATACACTTGTCCGTGACTGTGCAGTTGTCGAGTTTTTGCCCATAAACTAGCTTCATCTAACTGCCATTTTTGTAGGATTAAATCTAAATCTCTTTGGATTTCTCTTGCCCCCGGAAAGTTTTGATAACGTATGCGTAAACGAGCGCATTCAGCTAAGTTTAAATCATTGGGTTCTGATTGCAGCAGCTGATCAACAATCGGGCGATCGAGTCTTTCCTGTGGATGTTGTTGTTCTTGATTTTTACTAGCCATAATTAATCGAACCAACCGATATCGGAATCCGTTAACTCTGTGGGGGTAGGATTGGGGGCAATATAACGGGCTAAATTTGCCATTTCAAAGTTATAAAGACTGGGTTTCTTCGGCACAGGTTTGGTAATTGGTGAGGGTTCAGGGGTGGGAGGGGGAGCATTTTCTAGGGTTTTAATTTGATTATATAGTTTTTCAATTAACTGTTTTTTATCAGTCAGTTCTGTTTCTGTCTTACTCAATTGACTCGATAATTTTTCAATTAACTGTTTTTTATCAGTCAGTTCTGTTTCTGTCTTACTCAATTGACTCGATAATTTTTCAATTAACTGTTTTTTATCAGTCAGTTCTGTTTCTGTCTTACTTAATTGACTCGATAATTGTGCCACCAAAGTATTTTTTTCCGAGAGGACAGATTGTAACTGCTCGGTCTGTTGTTGTAACTGCTGTAACCTGACAGAGAGTTCCCGATGTTCTTGAAGTTCTTTTTCCAGAGAAATAACCTTTTCTTGGAGAGTTTGCTGATTTTTCTCGGTTTTTTCTAACTCTGTTGTCAAGTCGTTAATTTTTGCCTGTAGGGTGGCGTTAGTTTCCTTGGCAGGTTTGGGAGAAGGAGAGGTTTGGGATTCTACCTCTTTATTAGCTTCTGTACGGATGAGATCGTTTAAATTACCTTTGGTCATAAGCTGTGCAAATAGGATATTACGATAGAATCGGATACTGTCAAGAAATCTCTTGGTTTAGGCAATCGATAATTAAGTGGGTGGGTGGAATTAAATATAAGATGAACGTAGGTTGGGTTGAAGCATGAAACCCAACGCCCGCATGGGTTACGCTACCGCTAACCCATCCTACAAATAATTGTGCCTCCCTAGGGGAATTGTTCCATAGGTTTTATTGTATAGCTTGAGGTCGATCGATCCCTGTCCATTTAAGGAATGAGAACAAATACCTAAATCTCAGGTTTCCCAGTAAGATTCTAAATTTTTCTGTAGTTAATGATACGGAATAGTAAATTTGTGTCAGACTGAAGGTAGGAATTGATCGCACCTGTGGCAAGGATAAATTTATGAATATTCAAGAAAAAGCACGTCTCAATCTAACCCAAGAACGACAAGCAGAAGGAATGCTCGAAGAAAATGTCTTAACTCGTACAGAGGAGCTTTTAGGGGAAGGAGAGGCAGAAACTGCGAAAGCGCGGGTTTTATTAACTGAAAATCGTCAAGAAGAAGAAAAACTCCAAGATAAGATTTTAGAACGCTCGATCGAAGCTATGCAATAGCCTTGAGGAGATCGGTGAAGACTGGGAATATCCACAAAAGTTATAGATAAATATCTGTAGAGACGTGGTTAACTGCGTCTCTATTTCAATTCCCGATAACTAATCACTGTTAAACTAATCACTGTTCACGCTCTGGACAGTGAAAAAATGCAGATCCGAAGAAAACACCCCAATCCTGCCGTCAAAGTTGAGAGTTTGAGTTATGTTGTGAAAGTGCCGGAGGCACAACCACAAAATATTTTAGAAGAAATCGTTTGGCATAAAGAGATAGAAGTCGATAAATTGCGTGAACGGTTGCCTTTATTGGAATTACGCCAAAAAATAGCTAATACTGCTCCACCTTGCGACTTTTTAGCTGCCTTAAAACAGGGTAAAACCCAACCCGCTTTGATTGCCGAAGTGAAAAAAGCTTCTCCTAGCAAGGGAGTTATCCTGGAAGATTTTGATCCTGTAGCGATCGCGCGTACCTATGAACAGGGAGGAGCCACTTGTTTATCGGTTTTAACCGATAGTAAGTTTTTTCAAGGTAGTTACGAAAATCTTAGCCTCGTCCGGCAAGCGGTATCTTTACCCCTATTATGCAAAGAATTTATCCTTTATCCCTATCAAATCTACTACGCTCGCTTTAAAGGAGCCGATGCTGTCCTTTTAATTGCCGCTATTTTAAGCGATCAAGACCTAGCATATTTTGTCAAAATTGTCAAGGGTTTAGGGATGACAGCTTTGGTAGAGGTGCATAGTCTGGCCGAATTCGATCGAGTGTTAGCCATTGAGGGAATCGAACTAATCGGCATCAATAACCGCAATTTAGAGACATTTACAGTCGATTTAGACAATACTCGCCAATTACTAGAAGCAAGGGGCGAACAGGTGCGAGCAAAAGGTATTCTGATCGTCAGCGAATCAGGATTACACACGGCTGCAGATCTGTCCACAGTGAAGCAAGCGGGAGCAAATGCGGTTCTAATCGGCGAATCTTTGGTAAAACTGTCCGATCCTGCCGCAGGTATCCAGAAACTCTTTGAAAATCTCGGTTAGAGGTTTTTCAGTTATCAGTAAACAGGCAGCTCCGAGCTTGTCCCTTAATACTATTCACTGAAAACTCACACCTGATAACTGATAACTGGTAACTGATCACTGATAACTGACAAGGCTATCTGCCGGGATATAATCAGAGTTTGCCGAATCTTAAATCATCCCCTCAGAATTGATGCGATCGAGATTTGGTTTTTTATCTTTGTTAAATATGGCCCAACGAGAGAGGACGAACCATGGAAAATAAAAATATGTTGATGATTCCCGGCCCCACACCAGTGCCGGAAGCGGTATTATTGGCTATGGCTAAAGCACCGATAGGTCATCGGACGGGTGCTTTTAGCAAGGTAATCGCCGAATTAACCGAAAATCTTAAATGGTTGCATCAAACCAGTGGTGATGTCTTGATGTTAACCGCTTCGGGAACCGGTGTCATGGAAGCGGGAATTATTAATTTTCTCAGCCCCGGCGATCGAGTTTTGGTGGGGGATAATGGTAAATTTGGGGAACGTTGGGCGAAAGTGGCGAAAGCATACGGCTTAAATGTGGATGTCATTAAGGCAGAATGGGGTAAACCCCTAGATCCAGAAGCATTCACCGCTAAACTGACCGAAGACAAGGAAAAAGCCATCAAAGCGGTAATTATTACCCATTCGGAAACTTCCACCGGGGTTCTCAATGACTTGGAAAGCATTAACAAAGCGGTAAAAGACCACGGGGAAGCTTTAATTATCGTCGATGCTGTCACCAGTTTAGGAGCTTATCATATTCCCATCGATGAATGGGGTTTAGATGTGGTCGGTTCTGGTTCCCAGAAAGGTTATATGATTCCTCCCGGTTTAGGTTTTGTTTCCGTGAGCAAAAAAGCTTGGAAAGCCTACGAAACCGCCAAACTGCCCCGTTTTTATCTAGATTTAGGCAAATACAAAAAAGCCACCGATGAGGATAGTTCCCCCTTTACCCCTCCAGTTAACCTGATGTACGGTTTACAAGCTTCTCTGCAAATGATGAGAAGGGAGGGATTAGCGGCAATTTTCGCCCGTCACCAACGCTTAACCAAGATGACGCGGGCGGGTATGCGCGCCCTGGATTTGCCCCTCTATGCGGCGGATTCCTGGGCTTCCACGGCGATTACTGCGGTGGCCCCCACTCTGGTGGATGCGGAAAAAATTCGTTCGACTCTCAATAAAAAGTTCGACATCGCTCTCGCTGGTGGTCAGGATCACCTGAAGGGTAAAATCTTCCGTATCGGTCATTTAGGTTTTGCTAGTGAGAGGGATATCCTCACGGTTATCGCTGCCATTGAAGCGACTTTAATCGAGTTAGGTGTCGAAAGTGTCACCCCCGGCGCCGGTGTGGCTGCGGCTGCTTCTGTCATGGTACAGGGTTAATCTTGGGTTTGCTTTTCCCCTTCTCCCCAGAGAGGGGGATTTTGGCGGGAAAATATATCCTGTACGCCTAAAATTTGCAGTTGCTTCCGAAAATATGCCTCTATATCGTTATTTGGGCGGTGAGGAAGCGAATCTCTTACCAAAAAATCCGCTTTCTCGATCCCTCCTTGATAGCAAATCGGTTATTGGCACAAACGCTGATAAACTGTGGCTAAAGCTTGGACATCACCGACGTTACCCGGGAAAAGAACCACAGGTAGATTAGGAAAGAGGGGATGATCGGCTGCTGTGCGGACCATGGAGACACCGGGTAGAATCTGACCGAGTAAACGGGCCGATTGCAGGCTTAAACCCGTACTTAAGACATCATTGGAGGTAATTCCGCCTTTACTGATTAAAAAACTGATGTCACTGGGTAAACCCTTAACAATGTCCATTAACAGGGTGGAGACGGCAACCCCAAAATCAAGACGTTTCTGCACAGAGGCAAAGGTTAACTCTTGCCGACTGGTATAGATCACGGGGGTTTGTTTATTTTTGTGAATAAGCTTGACTTTTTCCAGAGATTGTGCTAGGAGTTGATCTCGTTGATCGGGACGATCGCGCAATGCCGTCACATCGATTTCGACTCCGACGGTGTTGGGTTGTTGAAGCAGTTCATCTAATTGTTGGCTAGTTTTTTTGACGTGGGAACCGACGATAATTGCCCCGGCTTCCCCCGTGGGCTTATACTTACCCATAGATTCGGGTGCGATCGGTTGAGTTCCTAAATTAGCCAAAGAAGTTAAAATACTGGCGGCACTACGGAATAAAAATTTTTTTCCCTCCCCTGCGGCGGTTAAAATATCTTCAGCAAAGCGATCGAGATCCGCTTGAGTTTCCCCATCTACCACCCCACATTGATTATTTTTGAGCTTTTGCAGTCGTTCTAAACTACCTTGACGGATATCTGCCAGTAAAAATCTCTCTACATCATCTGCTTTAATTTTACCTTTCGTTTTCTCCTCCACATAATCCGGCAGATAACTGTAGTGGTAGGCAAAAACCGAATCGCGAGCAAATTCCGTCTCGTGGACGGGAGTGGGAACACCATCAATGATTAAATAGTGAATACTATCGCGAGTGATTCTACCTCCCTCAAAAAAGGCTGGAATCAGGAAATGAGCATCAAAACCGCCCAATTCTTCGGCAATAACATCAGTTTCGATCGGATAATGCCCGCGCAGGGTAGAATCGGAACGACTAACCACCAAAAAATCCTCGATTCCCTCTTTAGTTAAGGCAGTTTTCAGGTTATGACAGACTTCTCGCGTGACAGACTCGGCTTTTTCGGGGGTTAAAGCGCGAGTATTGGTCAAAACAAAGAAAATTGGCGCATTATCTGCCAATCCCAAGCGGAGAGTATCTTCATCCCACCGCATCAATAACAGACAACTATGGACTGTTTGGGAACCTGTCGGGTCATCATCTAAGACTATAATTTTGGGTCTATTATTGCTCATATATTTTTTATCAGGATGGGAGGGACGAAGGAACCAAGAGAATCTGGTTAATAGTTTATCGGGTTCTGGTTCCCCATTAAAGTCGTCCCCTCCGCAAGCAACCGCTATCAATCTTGATCACAATCTGTCCAATATAGGATAAGCTATACCATGATTCATACAGTGACGAAGTTGAGCGCGGGAGACTTCCCTTTGAATACGTTAATTCACCCCACTGCGGTTATCCATCCGTCGGCAAAACTTGATCCCAAGGTTAAAGTTGGTCCCTATGCTGTGATCGGGGCCAATGTGGAAATTGAAGCTGATACAATTATTGATGCCCATGTGGTCATTGAGGGTCCGACTAAAATTGGCAAGGGTAATCATATTTTTTCTGGGGCTGTTATTGGTAATGAACCACAGGATTTAAAGTATAAAGGGGGCGAAAGTAGCGTAGAAATTGGTGATTATAACCAAATTCGCGAGTTTGTCACGATTAATCGCGCCACCGATACGGGAGAAGTTACCCAAATTGGCAATAATAATCTATTAATGGCCTATGTTCACGTTGCCCATAATTGTATTTTGCAAGATAACATTATTATCGCTAATAGTGTCGCTTTGGCTGGTCATGTCCAGATCGAATCAAAAGCAGTTATCGGGGGGGTTTTAGGAGTACATCAATTTGTTCATATTGGCAAAATGGCCATGTTAGGAGGAATGAGTCGTATTGATCGCGATGTTCCCCCTTTTACTTTAGTGGAAGGCAATCCCTGTCGGGTACGAACTCTTAATTTAGTCGGTTTACAAAGAGCCGGTTTTACCGATGAAGATCTAGCTTTACTGAAAAAAGCTTTTCGGATTATCTATCGTTCTAATATAAATCTTCAGGAGGCTTTAGAACAAGTTTCTCTCTTAACCGATAATCCCCATGTTCAACATCTCTGTCAATTTTTACAATCTTCTACCACAGGAGAAAAACGTCGCGGTTTAATTCCGGGGAAATAATCCCAAGGTAGGGTGGGTTAGGCGACAATAACTGATATAATTCACCAATAACTTTACTATTCGCCGTAACCCACCGTTCTCAGAATTTCCCCATTGCCTATATTAAATAATTATCCAAATGCGTATATTTATTAGCACGGGTGAGGTATCGGGTGATTTACAGGCAGCGATGCTGATTGAATCCCTTTTTCAACTAGCTAAAACCCAAGAAGTTGAGTTAGAAATTTTTGCACTAGGTGGCGATCGCATGGAGTTAGCCGGAGCAAAAATGTTGGGTAAAACCACTCGACTGGCTGCCATGGGATTAATTGAATCTATCCCCTTTATTTTGCCAACCTTACAACTACAAAAACGAGCAAAAGAGTTTTTTAGAGATCATCCCCCCGATATAATCATTTTAATTGATTATGTGGGGGCAAATGTAGCTATCGGTCAATCGGCTAAAAAAATTATTCCCCAAGTGCCAATAATTTATTATATTGCCCCACAGGTGTGGATTTGGTCAGAAGAAAATATCCCCTCCGCTAAACTCAGATCCACAGCAGAAAAGTTATTTAATACGGAAAAATTAATCGCCGTCACCGATAAATTATTGGCCATTTTTCCCGCTGAAGCTCGTTTTTTTGAAACAAAAGGTTTACCAGTAACTTGGGTGGGACATCCTTTAGTTGATCGTATGGCTAATGCTCCCAATCGGCAAGAAATGCGGCAAAAATGGGCAATAAAACCCGAAGAAACGGTAATCGCTTTGTTACCTGCTTCCCGTCAACAGGAGTTTAAATATCTCGTGCCGACGGTGTGTGCTGCTGCCCAAAAATTACAGGAAAAAATACCCGATATTAAGTTTTTAATTCCCGTTCCCCTAGCTTTATACGAACCCAAAATGCGAGAATTAGTAGAGGAATATGGATTAAATGCGGTGATTATGGAACGAGATCAGACTTTAGAAGCGATTGCCGCGGCCGATCTGGCTGTGGCTAAGTCTGGTACAGTTAATCTCGAAATTGCTTTATTAAATGTGCCGCAGGTGGTGGTTTACCGTTTAAGTGCAATTACTGCTTGGATTGCCCGCAATATTATGAAGTTTTCTGTACCATTTGTCTCACCGGTAAATTTAGTTTTAATGCGAGAAATTGTTCCCGAATTATTACAAGAGGAAGCTAACCCGGAGAGAATTATGCAGGAATGTCTAGATTTATTATTAAATCAGCAACGTCGCCAAAAAATGTTAGATGAATACGCAGAAACCACAGCCGGTTTAGGAACAGTCGGCAGTTGCGATCGAGTGGCACAAGAGGTGTTTAAAATAGGCCTATTGTAAAAATCAAAAATTGTTGTTAGGGTTAGGAGTCAGTAGTCAGTAGTCAGTAGTCAGGAGAATTAAGAATGAATAATAATTAAATGGTCTATTTACCGATTTTATGCAACTTCATGCCTATTTTTCCCATTTTTGAACTCTCAAAAATTAATTAGGGTTTGCTGAATAAATCTAAAAACCTTGTTGGATAAGACTTTTAGGCTTTTTTCCCCTCAAAAAGTGCCAGCACTTGGAGTGATCGGGGGTAAAATTCAGGTACTTTTTCCCTGAAAATTAGGTAGTTGACCACCTGAAAATCGATAAAACCCCACACCCCACACCCCACACCCTGCCCCCAGGAAAAACTTTTTGCCGCAAACCCTAATTAGGCAAGAAGTCTAATCAATACCAAGGTTCCGTTTTTGATTTTGTCAAGCTACATCTTTTTTTTAGTTACTAACTATTAAGTACCTAAGCAAAATTAATTACACATATCTAACCCCCTCCTTGCCTCTTGCCTCTTGCCTTTCTTCACTAGGAAATTTATTTTGCACGACTACTTATTTTTGTTTTTTTGCCATCAGCAATCAACTATCTCTGCTATCTAGCTGACAGCTGATGGCTCACTACCAATTAACGCTGAATTTGGTCAAAAATCGCCCCATCAGCGAAGAATTTTTTCTGGATCTCCTCCCAACTACCAACCGCCGTATAGGAGAACAGATTCGGCACTTTTGGGTATTGTTTACTAAACTCTTTGGCCACATTAGCATTAACCGGACGGAAACCCACCTTGGCGAATTCCCGCTGCGCTTCGGGAGTAAAGAGAAATTGGGCAAAAGCTGTCGCTACTTCCCGGGTTTTGCGTTTATCAACCATTTTATCCACTACGGCCACGGGCGGATCGATCGAAACATTGACCGGAGGAATAGTATAGGAAAAACCGGTTTGTCCCTTTTGACGGGCCAAAATTACCTCGTTTTCGTAGTTAAGCAGCACATCCCCCTGATCCTGTTTAAAGAAGACATCGCTAGCTTCCCGGGCATCTTTGGGTAGTACAGGAACGTTTTTATAGACATTGCGGACGAAATTGGTCGCTTGTGCTTCATTGCCGCCGGTCCGAGTTACCGCTCCCCACAAGGCCAGAAAATTCCACCGGGCCACCCCAGAGGTTTTCGGGTTGGCAGTGATGACTTTAATCCCCGATTTGGCTAGATCCGGCCAGTTGCGGATTGCTTTGGGATTGCCCTGACGAGTAACTAAAGCTACCACGGAACGAGTGGCGATGCTGTTATTGGGGAGTTCTTTCTGCCAACCGGGGTTAACTAAACCCGCTTTTTGCAGGCGTTCCACATCGGAACCGATAGCCAAATTTACCACATCTGCATCTAATCCGTCGATAACAGCGCGGGTTTGGGAACCAGAGCCGCCATAACTCTGTTTAATCACTACATCCTGTTTTTTCTCTCTTTTCCATTTGTTGACGAATAGAGGGATGATTTTCGAGTAGGCCGATTGGGTAACTGCATAGGAAACCAGGGTGATTTCCACGGTTTGTTGTTTAGCTTGCTGTTTATCCGGACTTGCCAGCAGATTACTCGATGCCGATAGGGGACTAGAAGCTAGTCCGATTCCCGTTGTGACGACGGCAGCCGTAGCTAGAGAAATAAAAGGTAAGAGGGTTTTCGGTTTTGAGGATCTAGGGTCAGGGATCACGATGTCATCGGCTCCTTTGTTTATTTATGGGAGATTGCTAGGTATTTTCTCTAGAATTGTATTCTATACGAAATAAAAAACATTTTCAATACATCAAGGAAAAAATTATACGCTTTCGGTTATATGCAAAGAAATCAAGCCATTAATAGCTTTATTTACTTAAAAAAATGGAAAAATTTGCTCTTTACTGCTTCAGTGTCCCTTTAAATCTGCCTGAAGCCTCTTTATGCTTCCAGAATAGAGATTTTATTGTCTTTATGGATAGGACTTGCATTAGGGAAGGCACCCTACAGCGATAGCGATCACACTGTGTTATACCCGATCGCTTTGGCAATCACTTAATCTTGACGATCGATATGATGTAGCGTGTGTTAGCGTTAGCGTAACGCACGGATTTTGAACATTATATAAGGTGCGTTACATTTCATTAACGCACCCTACAAGATCGGCGATCTGCTACGCCGTGCCTTCGGCATCGCACTGAAACAATCCAGTAGGGTGTGTTAGCGTCAGCGTAACGCACGAATTTTGAACATTATATTAAGGTGCGTTACATTTCATTAACGTACCCTACAAGATCGGCGATCGCACTAAGTTGTTAATTTTGGTGGGCGATGCCCACCCTACCTGGCTGGACACATCCTACGATTAGCGCACCTTATCGCGTTGCGCTAATTTAGATCGTCTTTGAAATTTGACAATACCCCAAACCAACTTCGTATGTAAGATCATCACGGCAATTCGCACTAATCTTAATCCCAAAACCCGGACAACCTTTTTCCACGGCTGATTTGGAAGATGTAATAGTCATTTTAGTCTTTGGTGAGCTATTGTCATCTACATAAGTGTAAAACACAATTTTACTACGATGACCGTTTGGCGTGTCATAATTAAATATGTAAAAGGCATATCCGCAACCTTTCTCAAGCAAATGATCAACCATGTAATCAAATGCAGGATGCTCGCTATTCTTGTATTTATCATCTTCAGATGAAGTACCAATCAGTGGGCATATATCTGGCACGATGTTGGTTCCATCCAACTTCATAGTCAGAAAATCATGCGTTGGCACATTAGAATTACCTTTAAATTCGTTGAACAACTTCACGCAGTCAGGATGAAGTTTTGCGGCACTATAGTCCATTTTATTCTCCTTTTTTCAGTGGGTTAGATTAAGATTTATTTGACAAATGCGAAAGGGGAGGGTCTTTTGCCTGACCGAATCCCCTACGCACTTATCGCGTTTTTAAGAGAGCCTAACGCTCCCGTTCACCCGCCGCAAGTAACCTCTCTGATTCACCAACCAACCTGATACGGTCGGTGTGCAACGGGATTGTCAGACCGTACCTCACAGATCGCTTATGATCAATTTATTCTCGCATATCTAGAAGTTTAAGCCATGTCACTCGCTGAGTTAATTCCTCTGGTAAACAATCTGAGTCAGTTAGACAAATTATCACTCTTCAAACACCTAGCCACACAAATCCCAGACGCTGAACTACAAGTTATCTTTTCTGCGTCAGAGTATCCGATTTGGTCGCCCTACGACGCAACAGAAGCTGCAAACATCCTGATGCAGATGATTCAGGATGACCAAGAGGTATCTCCTCATGCCTAGTACGGTTGAGTTTCCCTTTTCTGACGATGAAGCATTACCTACGATTCCCATCACTCTGAGTCATACAGGCTCTTCTGTTTCTGCGAATGCACTGCTAGATTCTGGATCTACGGTCAATCTCTTACCTTATGACATCGGGCTACAATTAGGTGCAATTTGGGAGGAACAAACTGTCCGCTTGCCTTTGGCTGGAAATCTTGCAATGGTTGAAGCACGCGGTTTATTTGTGCATGTTCAAATTGGGAATTTAGAACCTGTTCGCCTAGCGTTTGCTTGGGCACAAGTCTCTCAGGTGCCTTTAATCCTTGGGCAAACGAACTTTTTTCGAGAATTTGATGTCTGTTTTCAAAGATCGCGATGCACGATTGAAATTATCCGATTCTAATATAGCGGTATTCGCTTGAGTGAGATACAGACCATCGTCTTGCCTAGACTGACTTATAGCTTGTTGCAGTATACCTCATTCGACTGCATACCGCTATAATCTTGCCTGAAAACAACAAATGTAGGGTGTGTTAGCGTCAGCGTAACGCACGAATTTTGAACATTAGATAAGGTGCGTTACATTTCATTAACGCACCCTACAAGATCGGCGATCTGCTATGCAGTGCCTTCGGCATCGCTACAGTCCAGTAGGGTGTGTTAGCGTCAGCGTAACGCACGAATTTTGAACATTAGATAAGGTGCGTTACATTTCATTAACGCACCCTACCAGATCAGCGATCGCACTGTTCCCTGTTCCCCGTTTCCTTTTTCAAGCATTGGTTTAGCATACTGGGTTCGGTAGAGCCATAAGTTATCGCTTTTTTGATTTTCGATTTTGGAGTCTTTTTTGATTTTCGATTTTGGAGTCTTTTTTGATTTTTGATTTCCCATTGGGGGATTGTCTGTCAGAGCCAGTTTCATAGTGAAAATGGGATGGTCTTCGATTAGGGACATTGGGAAAGCGAGTGCGGCATCCGCGATTAAGCAAGCCGTCCCATCCCCAAGAGGCACATTCAATCGAGCGAGTTTTTTGGGGTTGAGAAACAACTGTGTAGTCGCAAGAGACATAGCCGTTACTGTCGCTATCCATTGCCTGACAACTCGCGCCGTTTATTTCTTCTCCGAGAACGGAAGCAACATAGTCTCTCAGTTGACTTTCGGCAAAACTTCTGCCCAAAAAAATCTGTCCTAAATTGCGTCCCACGTTAAGAACGATGACGATGGGCAGAAAGCTGACTACTAACAAGCTCAAGATTAACAGGATTATTCTTTGTATATTCTGCATAACGTCGCCTTTTTCTTGAATAATCATTCCTGATGGATATCTAGTGATCGCGTGTGTCCAAATACCCTTGTGGGGGCAAAATCCAGCCTAAATCCCGAAAAAGATGCTTTACATCTCACCAAAACTTAGCGATTAGGGAAATTGGGAAAGCGAGTGCGGCATCCGCGATTGATCAAGCCATACCATCCCCAAGCGGCACATTCAATCGGGCGAGTCTCTTGAGGTCGGGAAACAACCGTATAGTCGCAAGAGACATAGCCGTTACCGTCGCTATCTATTGCCTGACAGTTCGCTCCTTTTAGGTCTTCTCTAAGAACGGAATTAACATGGTCTCTCAGTTGATTTTCGGCAAAACTCCTGCCCAAAAAAATCTGTCCTAGGAAAGAAACGGCGCTGATTGCGAGAATGCCGACAATAATAGTACTGACTAAGAGTTCAATTAGGGTGAAACCTTTGTTAGCCTTCTTGTTGGCGATTTTGAGCAGCAGTTTGGTTTTGAAGTTAGTGTTCATGATTTTTCCTGAATACAGGTGTTGGATTTGCTTGTGAACAATAAAACTGTTTCTATTCATTTGTTTAGGCTGAAGAGGCTTAACTATGCGTGAAATTTAAATTTCTTTACAAAAAGCTGGATGCCAACTATAGCAGTTATCTTAGCTAAATCCCGAAAAAGTAACGCAGGAATTTTGAACCTTAGATAAGGTGCGTTACATTTCATTAACGCACCCTACAAGATCGCACTTAATAGTCCAGTAGGGTGTGTTAGAGTCAGCGTAACGCAGGAATTTTGAACATTATATTAAGGTGCGTTACATTTCATTAACGCACCCTACAAGATCGCACTTAATAGCTGCCCCCCTAATAGTATGGATCAGGAAGAGATCGCCAAAATAGTTTAAAAATCGGCCGAGAATTTCTAGGATAGAAGTAAAGACCATCCTTGCCTACTTTTTCTATGATCCTAGCCGCCGAAACTGGACTAAAAACCGCTACTCTAGACGTAAAAGGCATGAAATGCGCCGGCTGTGTGAGTGCCGTAGAAAGACAACTCAGCCAAAATCAAGGGGTAAAATCGGCCCAAGTTAATCTAATCACGGAAATTGCCGTGATTGAATACCAACCAGATGCGATCGCACCAGAGCAGTTAGCCGCAAAATTAACCGCGATTGGATTCCCCACCCAACCGCGCAGCTCATCGACTCCCCTTTCTCAACAAAATCAACGGCTGCAAAACCAACAAAAAGAACGGCAACAACAATTATACCGATTAGCGATCGCTTGTTGTTTACTGGTTTTTTCCCTGATTGGTCACTTACACCACATCGGGGGACCAGAAATCCCTATCTTTCAAAGTATTGCTTTTCACTGGACTTTAGCCACCCTAGCCATTTTATTCCCCGGTCGCGATATTTTCATCGATGGTTGGCGGGGATTACGGCACGGGATGCCAAATATGAACACTCTCGTTAGTTTAGGCACAGGTAGCGCCTATATAGCCAGTTGTTTGGCTCTTATCTTCCCTAATCTCGGTCTAGAGTGCTTTTTCGATGAACCAGTCATGCTGTTAGGGTTTATTCTCCTCGGACGGACTCTAGAAGCGCATTCCCGTCATCGCGCAGCCGCAGACTTAGAAGCGCTTACCTCCCTACAACCGGCAGTGGCTCACCTGATTGGTAGTACAGATGACCGTGTGGGTGTGGCCATTCCGGTGGAACAGTTGCGCGTCGGGGAATGGGTGCGCGTCTTACCCGGGGAAAAAATTCCCGTGGATGGGGAGATTATTCAGGGAAGAACCACGGTAGATGAAGCTTTATTAACGGGGGAATCGCTGCCGGTGGTTAAGGAAATGGGAGATTTAGTCATTGCTGGCAGTTTCAATCTCTCAGGTGCGATCGCAGTACAAACTCGTCAGGTGGGGACCGATACCACCCTAGCTAAGATTATCGCAGCCGTGGAATCAGCCCAAACTCGCAAGGCCCCGGTACAGAAGATAGCGGACCGGGTAGCGGGTTATTTTGCCTACGGAGTCATGATAATTGCCCTAATTGTGCTGCTCTTTTGGTATTTTTGGGGAACTAGGCTCTTTCCAGAGGTGTTAGGGTCAACCACAGGACACCACGAGATGATTCAATCCACTTCTCCCCTACTTTTGTCCCTAAAATTAGCGATTTCTGTGCTTGTGGTCGCTTGTCCCTGCGCTCTCGGTTTAGCCACACCGACGGCCCTACTGGTGGGAACCAGTTTAGCAGCCGAACGGGGTATTTTAATTAAAGGGGGCGATGTTTTGGAAACCGTCTCGCAACTGCAAACGGTGGTTTTTGACAAAACGGGAACCCTTAGCCAAGGTCATCCGGAAATTACCGATTGTTTGAGTTTTTCTGAGCTTAATTCTCTGGAAATTCAACAATTAGCGTCAGTAGTGGAGAGTGGCACTAATCATCCTCTCGCTCGGGCGATTTTAGACGCGGTTACTCCTCCTACTAACCTGACGGGGGAAGATTTTCAAACTGTAGCTGGATTGGGAGTTTCTGCAAGGGTGCAGGGGTCAAAAATTGTTCTAGGAAATCGGCAATGGTTAGCCCAGAACGGCATTAAAATCGATGAAACTATCTGGGGGATTCAAGAGCTTTTACAAGCGGGTAAAACGGTGATTTATCTGGGTATGGAAGAACAATTACTCGGCGCGATCGCTTTTCAGGATCGATTGCGTCCTGATGCTCAAACAACCGTTAATCAGTTACAAAAACTCGGTTTAGAGGTGATTTTACTCAGTGGCGATCGCCAAGAAGTGGTGACAGCGATCGCTAATAGTTTAGGTATTAGTCAATTTTATGCCCAAGTTGCTCCCACCGAAAAATCCGCCTTAATTGCCGACCTACAGACAAAAGAGGGCAAAATCGTGGCTATGGTCGGGGATGGTATCAATGACGCTCCCGCCCTAGGACAGGCTAACATCGGTATTGCTCTGGCTGGTGGCACGGAAGTGGCCATGGAAACGGCCGGGATCGTTTTAATTAGCGATCGCCTAGAGGATGTGGTACAATCTCTGCATTTAAGTTTGGCCACATGGCAAAAAATCCGACAAAATCTTTTTTGGGCTTTGGGTTATAATACCTTTGCTATTCCCATTGCTGGTGGTTTATTACTGCCCCATTGGGGTCTAGCTTTCAGTCCGGCCCTAGCAGCAGCTTTGATGGCTTTTAGTTCGGTTATGGTAGTGAGTAATTCCTTGCTTTTACGTCGTCAATTTCCCCCGCTCACATCGACGCAGGAAGGCAAAAATTAAAGCAATTACCGATTTTTTCTCGATCAATCTATCAAGCGCCAAAAAGAGCATTTTTTCATCGTCGAAGATGATCGAGACAGAACCCAAATTCTCTTAGAGGATAGGGAAGGAAAAGTTAGAACGTAGGTTGGGTTGAAGCATGAAACCCAACGCCCGATTATGTTACGCTACCGCTAACCCATCCTACAAATAATTGTGCCTCCCTACTTATATCTGAAGGAAAAGTTAGCACCCCAGTTAAATCAGGGTGATAAGATGGTATTTTGTCCCTAAGTCGGAACAAATCGGGTTAAGCGGTAATTCTGGTCAGGGATTGACCTTGATAATTTTTGGTAATAATCTGGTCAATAGATTGAAAAAATTGCCGACAACGATTATTAGTTCTCAGGGGCAATTCATGATTTTTTACCAATAAATCAATCTGAAGTTCCGAGCTAGTGGGAGGATGAATAAACAATTCCACTTTCACTAACTGGGGAAAGAGAGCATCGTTAGGAACCTCCGATAAAAGTAACACATCGGGCCGGCGCTTGATGATTTCAAATTCACCCAAACTTAGGATATCATCGTATAAAAACTCGGTCTGATGAGGAGAAATCCCGACAAAATAGGAACAGGAATAGCGAGCCATGGCAGGGAAAAGATGATAGATTGGTCACGGTTAATCGGTCAAAATCAGGCCGTTGAACTACTACAAAGAGCGCTTGAAATCAATTCGATCGCTCCCGCTTACTTATTCGCTGGCGCTAAGGGAATCGGACGCAATCTGGCCGCAAAATGTTTCTGTCAAGACTTGTTAACTAGAGATCGATCTCCGGAAACAAGGGAATTAATCCTGAAACGCTTTTTAGGGGGCAATCATCCCGATTTACTCTGGATTGAACCCACTTATCAACACCAAGGCAAACTGCTCACCGCAAAAGAAGCACAGGAAAGCAATCTCAAGCGTAAAGCTCCCCCGCAAATCCGCATCGAACAAATTCGCGAGATTACTAACTTTTTAAGTCGTCCTCCCCTGGAATCGGCCCGCTCTGTGGTAGTGATCGAGGAAGCAGACACCATGACGGAAGCGGCGGCAAATGCGCTCTTAAAAACGCTTGAGGAACCTGGAAAAGCCACTTTAATCCTAATTGCTCCCAGTCCCTCCTCTTTACTACCCACTCTCGTTTCTCGCTGTCAACAGATCCCTTTTCAGCGTCTTTCGGAAGAAAATCTCGCTCAAGTCCTGCGCTCTAACGGACACGCTCGCGTTCTCAATTATCCGGCAATTCTCGGTTTAGCTCAAGGTAGCCCTGGAGAAGCGATCGCTGCTTTAGAGTTTCTCGACAGTCTCCCCCAAGATTTACCGCGATCTTTCAGCAAATTTCCCCTAAAACTCTCCCAAGCACTGGAATTAGCAAAAATTATCGCTCAAACTCTTGACACGGAAACCCAATTATGGTATGTGAGTTATCTTCAGTATGAGGATTGGCAACGACGACGAGAGCGATCGATTTTAGAAATCTTGGAAAAAACCCGCCGGCAGCTGTTAGCCTACGTTCAACCCCGTTTAGTCTGGGAATGTACTCTCTTGGAATTAGCCAAGCTATCCACCGCCCAAAAGTCTTAAAATCGTTATATTCATCGATCGAGTGGGGAGAAAGACTATGAAAATCAAATCCTTAGTTTTGCTGATTCTGTTGACCTTAACTACGGTTTTAGGCGCTTGTCAGGGAGCAAAAGAAGCCGAAGAACCGAAAAACGTCCCTACCACGGTGGAATCGCCGCAAACGGACGCAGATGACGATGACGACGGGGAAAATCGGCAAAAAGACGATGATAATGACCAGAATAAAGACGATGATGATGACGATGATGATAACTAAATCCCTAGCATAAAAAAATCGGGTGAGTCTTAACCCACCCGATCGCCTATGGATTGAAATCAACCTATAACTGTGGTACAAACTGTTCTTTTTCGGGAACGTAGGCGTATTCAGCCACAATTTGCCGGAATTCTTGCCCATCGATCGTTTCTTTTTCGATCAGCAGGTCCACCACTCGATCGATCACTTCGCGATGATCGCGGACAATTTGCCGAGAAATTTCATGACAGTGTTCCACGATCGATCGCACCTGATCATCAATGCGAGTAGCGACCTTCTCAGAATACTCGGAACGAGTCATCAAACCGCCACCGAGGAACACTTCACCCCCTTGACTTTCTAGGGACAAAGGACCCAAATCGCTCATCCCGAAACGAGTCACCATCTGGCGGGCCATATCAGAAACTTGCTGTAAATCGCCACCGGCACCGGTAGTCACCTCATCATAGCCGAAGATTTCTTCCTCGGCCGCGCGACCACCTAAAGCACCGGAAATCCGGGCCATTAACTGCGCTTTCGTGGTTAAACCCTGTTCTTCGTTGGGAGTGAACCAAGTTAAACCCTGGGCCTGTCCCCGGGGAATCAGAGTCACTTTCTGGACGGGATCGTGATCTTTTAAGAGCGTACCCACGATCGCATGGCCCACTTCATGGTAAGCGATTAAGCGCTTGCTCTTACTATCGACTAAAGGAGTACCTTCCATACCCGCGATAACGCGATCTACCGCGTCATCTATCTCTAGGAGGGTAATGGCTTCTTTGCGACGACGGGCGGTTAAAATTGCCGCTTCGTTCAGTAAATTGGCTAAATCTGCCCCACTGAACCCCGGAGTGCGACGGGCGATCGCTTCGATCGAAACCTCGTTAGCCAGCTTTTTATTGCGGGCGTGAACGTCTAAAATCTCTAAACGACCTTTAAAATCGGGTGCATCGACGGTTACTTGGCGATCAAAACGGCCCGGACGCATGAGAGCGGAATCGAGAACATCGGGGCGGTTAGTGGCGGCAATGATGATAATTCCCGTATTCCCCTCGAAACCGTCCATTTCTGTCAATAATTGGTTTAGGGTTTGTTCCCGTTCATCGTTACCACCACCGATACCGGCACCCCGTTGACGACCCACTGCGTCAATTTCATCGATAAAGATTAAACAGGGAGCATTTTCCTTGGCTTTTTTGAACAAATCGCGCACGCGAGAAGCACCGACACCGACAAACATTTCCACAAATTCTGAACCGGAAATGCTGAAGAAAGGTACACCTGCTTCACCGGCGATCGCTTTGGCTAACAGGGTTTTACCTGTACCCGGAGGACCAACTAACAGGACTCCTTTGGGGATTTTGGCCCCGACGGCGGTAAATTTCTCCGGTTGTTTGAGGAAAGTGACGACTTCCTGTAATTCTTCCTTCGCTTCGTCAATTCCTGCCACATCATCAAAGGTGATGCCGGTTTTTGCTTCCATCTGGAAACGAGCTTTTGATTTGCCAAAACTCATCGCTTGACCGGGGCCGCCTGGCATATTATTAGAACGGCGGAATAGGAAAAAGAGAGCGGCAATCAGCAAAAAGGGGAAAAGTAGATTACCGAGGAATCCCCACCAAGCGCCGTCATTCCGCATCGGGTGAGCATCGAAACTAATTTTAGAATCGCGTAAACGGGCGATTAAATCGGGGGAATTGGCCGGTAAATCGACCCGTAGGCGTTGTACTCGGTTTTCTAGTTCTGGATCTAGGGCCTGTACGATCGCGGTTCTGCCACCTTCGTAGAGATCGACGCTAACAACCCTACCACTGTCTAGGTATTCTAGAAAGCGTCCGTAGGTCATGCGGGTACTGGCGGTGTTATTGCCGATATTACTGGTGGCGGTGGCAAAAGTGCCTTGCCAGAGGAAAAAACCGACCACAAGGGCGGGCAATGTCCACAGTAAAATCGTTTTCCAGGATAGTTTCATGTTTGTTTAGTGGTTCTAGGATAAAGATTTTTGCTTAACTCATTTAGCTGTTTTTGTCAAGGATTTTACGTTATTTTTTCGAGATTAATCCCCGCAGCCAATTAAATCTTAACTAAATGTAACGTAATTCTCATAATTCTGACAACAATGATGACGAGAGATTTTTTTAGTTCATTTGTTCTAGCCAAAGTCTCAGGGTTTCTGGGATATTGCTGGATTAGAGAAGGTCAAGATTTAACAGTAGAAGTTTTTACTATTCTTGACTCTAGAGCGTGTAAACTACACAGTGTATAAGCTGTTCGCAATTTAAATCGTTGAAACCCTTGCCTTTCCTCGATCTGCTCGGAAATTTAGAGACTGAACAGCTTATCAAAAGCCACTGATTATCTGAGAGATTTATGACTCCAGAACATTTTTTGCAACTTTTACAACATCAAACTTCTTCCTTTGCTCAAACTGTGTCAACTAATGAAGGTGAATGGATTATTAAGGGTTTTATCGATATACATAAAAAAGTATATACTATATCTATTGATACGAAAATCATCTCTAAAATCCTAGAATTGCTTCTTTTTCCCATATTTGATAATTTTGCTAGATGTAACCAATTAAAGATAGAGTTAGTATCCCAACAAAATTTTTACCCTGATTTGACCTTTATTCACGAGCCAACAGGAGCTAAGTTTGCTGTGGATATAAAAAGCACTTACAGAAAAAATAATCAAGAAGTCAATGGAATGACATTAGGTACATTTACTGGATACTTTCGACAGAGGAATAGCTGCAAAAATATAAAATATCCTTACCAAGAGTATTCAGGTCACTATGTTCTGGGTGTTATTTACACTAAGTGCGATCTGGTAGCTGATGAGAGAAAATCCTTCAGACTTGAAGATATAGAAAAAATACCTTCTGTTATTAAAGATTTTCAATTCTTTGCTCAACCTAAATATAAAATTGCCTCCTCTAGTCCTGGTAGTGGTAATACAAAAAATATCGGTTCTGTGACTAAAATTTCTGAATTAATCGAAGGAAAAGGTATTTTTTCTTTATTAGGAGAAGAAGTATATGATGACTATTGGATGTATTACCTGACAACAGATATGGCAAAACAAGTAGATTCCTCTCGTCCTTATACCAATCTTAAAAGTTATCTTGAATATAAACAAAGAGGTAGTGATGCCCTAAAACTTCGTGAAGATGAAATAATTAATTTATCATCGGACTATCAAGAAATTACTGTTAATGAGGAGAGTGTTTAGTGAAGTTAACGCCACTTGTGCCACCGATTAAGTGTCAAGGAATTAAAACTAAATTGGTGAAAGATGTTAAAAATATTGTGTCTGATCTGAGCTTTGGACGTTGGATAGAACCCTTTTCTGGATCGGGAGTGGTGGCTTTTAATATTAATCCCAAAAAGGCTTTACTTGCGGACACAAATACTCATATTATCGAGTTTTATAATAATCTAAAAAATCAAGTTATTACCAGTAAAACTGTTAAGCTTTTTTTGCAAGAAAACGGTCAAGTTCTTAAGGAACAGGGAGAAAGTTATTATTATCAAGTACGAGAAAGATTTAATCAAGCTCCTAATTCTCTAGATTTTTTATTTCTCAATCGCTCCTGTTTTAATGGCGTGATGAGATTCAATCGGAAGGGACAGTTTAACGTACCTTACTGTCATAAATCAGAACGATTTTCCCAAGCATATATTACAAAAATAGTCAATCAAGTTATTGCCATAGAAAATATTCTGATTAAAAATGATTATACTTTTCAAGTTGCGGACTTTCGAGAGACTTTATCTGATTGGCAAAAAACAGATTTGATCTATCTCGATCCTCCTTATTTGGGGAGACACGTCGATTATTTTAACTCTTGGTCTGAAGAGGATGAAGATTGTTTGGTGACTATTTTAAAGGATATTTCTTGTCGGTTTATTTTATCTACTTGGCACAGTAATCAGTTTAGAAGCAATCCTTTAATTAAAAAAAATTGGAGTGCTGATCAGTTTTATATCTATACTAAACAGCATTTTTATCATGTGGGTTCCACAGAAAAATTACGTCATCCGATCACCGAAGCGCTTATTACTAACTTTAACATTCCCTTGTTGCCAGAGCGAGGAACTGATTTGCAACAACTGTCATTATTCCCATCGACAGCAGAAAATGAGGGAGTGAGAACAGTCTAGAAGATGCCTAGTTGCTAATTCTCACTCCTTACTATTTATCCTTGGCTTTGGCGCAGATGTTCGTTAATTTGGCGTTTACGCTTTTCTTGGGGGGTAGTGCTAGTAATTTCGCCAAAATCTTCGCTACTCATGGAAAGATGGGACATTATCTTTCTTTTGCGCTCTTTAGCGGTTAATTCTGGTGAAGGAGTTACTGGCGGCGGCGCTGCCACGGGTTCCGCTGCCACCGGGGGAGGTTCCACCATTGGCAGCGGTTTTTTGGGAATATAGTCAGCACCACTGGTGCTTCTGGAGAGATGATCGAGAATGCGCCGTTTGCGATCGTCAGTAGCCATAAAAATCTTTGCCAATATAGTTTAAAGTTTTGTAACTATCACCTATTGTCAAACATCCCTATCCCCTTGAGAAGTTAAGGGAGACTTTATCTTGAGGGATTGAAGACATATAATAACCAGCGATCGCATCTATCTGACTGTGGCACTGGAGGTCTTCTCGCCCAAGGTGATAAGATAAAAAACTAAGTCTTTGAAAATATGACAAAGGATTTATCTATCATGACACCCTCTTTAGCTAACTTTCTCTGGAGCCTTGTTTTAGGTGCGGTTATCGTCCTGATCCCCGCCACTATCGGTTTGATTTTCATCAGTCAATACGACAAGATCAAACGCACTTAATTTAATCTAACTCTAAAATGCCTAGACCGATTCCGTCTGGGCATTTTAGCTAATTTTGGAACTGGCAAGAGCGATCGCACCGACTACCCGATATCCCTCTGTGCGTAAAACCTGCACAGCTTCCTCGATCGTGGTTCCTGTGGTATAAATATCATCAATTAAGAGAATCGGCACTGATTTCGGTAAATTTTTCCCCAATTGAAAAGCCGCTTGCATCGTCTTTTTTCTCGCCTCGGCTGCCAGACTAAATAAGGCTGCCGTGTTCTTAATCCGAATTAATCCGCGACTAGCCAGAGGATAACCGGTTAAACGACAAAAACCCTCACCAATGACTTCTGCTTGATTAAAACCCCTTTCCTTTAACCTTTCTGGGTGGAGAGGGATGGGAATCACCGTCAAACGTTTATCGGTGAGGGGAGGACGAAGCAGCCAAGTTTCCCCCATGCAACTGCCTAGCAAAGAGCCGAGAGCGGGATGGCGATCGTATTTCATTTTAGCGATCGCCTGTTTTAATTTACCTTCATAGCGTCCCCAGATAAACAGGGGAATAGAACCACGCCAGAGAAAAAGCGGGTTATTCTGACGATAGGCCTGTAATTGTCGCCCACAATCACGGCAAAGCTCTCGATCGCTCTGCCGTTGACAAAGAGGACAGGGAGACTTAAGAAATAAAGCGAGAAAAGGTTCGAGCATGGGAAGTAAAAGTTTTAGCTAGATCCTGATTTCCATCGTCAAAAACGGTCAAATAATGGGGATTACTGCGCTCGATCGAAAGACTGATTCCTTGCGCTCCTTCGGACTCTAGATCTTGGAGATAACCCCCCTGATGCTGTTGTGCTTCCTCAAAAGAGGCAAAAGGACCAAAATAGTAGATGCAGTGGGGATAAAGGGAGGTAATTTTCAGCCACCAAGGTGTATTATCGTCAGAAATTTTATTTGTCTGCAAGAAAGATAAAATCATGTTCTGGTATTGATAGGGTACAGGGATTGCAGGAATCAAGGATAGGTTTTGAGGAACTTTGCCCCCATAATTCCGATTTGCTGGCCAAAAAATCGAGCTTTTGGCCAAAGAGAGTCTTTTTATCGTATTACAGTAACAAGGGGATCGCTCGCAAAATCGAAAGAGATTCTAAAAATTCTCCTCGCCCAAGGGGAAGCCGATCGAGATAGGATAGTAAAAAGTTTTTTTTCTAGAAAGCTAAGGGGATCAGATAACTATGAGCCAGATCACAGACACAGATAAGAGTCTTGAGGCGATGAAGAATTTTGCCGAACAGTACGCTAGACGTACAAATACTTACTTCTGTAGCGATCTCTCGGTGACAGCCGTAGTAATTGAGGGATTAGCGCGTCATAAGGACGAATTAGGCGCTCCTTTATGTCCCTGTCGTCACTACGAAGACAAAGAAGCGGAGGTAAAAAATACTTTCTGGAATTGTCCCTGTGTGCCGATGCGGGAACGGAAAGAATGTCACTGTATGCTGTTTATTACCCCCGATAACGAGTTTGCTGGGGAAGAGCAGGTAATTTCCCTCGACTATATCCAAGAAGTCCGCGAATCGATGAAGGGGCATTAGTTTAGGGTAATGACAGCCAGCGCTTTTGGGCAAGGAATCGACGAATTTAATCGTCAGCAATTCTATGCTTGTCATGATACCCTAGAGGCTTTGTGGATGGAGTCCGCAGAGCCTGAAAAAACCTTTTATCAAGGCATTTTGCAGATTGCTGTCGCTTGTTACCATCTAGAAAATAATAACTGGCGCGGAGCGGTAATCCTTTTGGGAGAAGGGGTGAGACGTTTACAACACTATCAACCCGATTACGAGGGGATCAACGTGACGCACTTGGTCGGGGAGAGTTTGGCTCTATTAAACTTTTTACAGAATCTCGATCCCCAAGCTTTACCGGCAGTGCTAGAAGGGATGAAAAGCAATCAGGAACATCCTCATCCCCACCTCGATCGATCTATCTGTTCTCTGCCGAAAATCCTCAAAATTCATCCCGTCCTCTAAACAGCTAGATTAGTTAGTCAATACAATTACCTCTAAGTAGGTGGGTGTTAAAAATTGTCAGCACCCCCCTTATCAAGGGGGGATAAAAGGGGGGATAAAAGGGGGGATAAAAGGGGGGATAAAAGGGGGGATAAAATACTCTATTTATAGGTGACATTTCTATGAGAGCAAGATACACAAAAATCAGAGGATGGCTAGTTGCCCTCGTTTCTACTAGCTTAGTTATGGGATTAGGTACTTCTCCCCTAGTCAAGGCACAGCAGAATATTGTACCAGGTAATGCCATGACAGTGCGATCGGATATTCAGGAGGCGAACTCAAAAACGGGGGTAATTACTGCTAGGGGTAACGTACAAGTGTTCTATCCTGCCCGCAAAATGCAGGCCACTTCTGCCCAAGCTCAGTATTTTAGCCGCGAACGTCGTTTAGTGATGACGGGTAATGTTTATGTTTTGCAGGAAGGCAACAGTATCCGCGCTGAAACGATGACTTATCTAGTCGATGAGGGCAGATTTATCGCTACTCCCCAAACCAGTCAGCAGGTGGAGTCAATTTATTTAGTCCAAGATAACGAAACTTCCCCCCAACCGGCAGCTTCCCCGACACCCGCACCCATACCTTCCCCTTCCCTCCCCGCTGCCCCAATTATTAACCCGCAGTAATGGGGAGTCAGGAATCAGGAGACAGGAGATTGCTTTTATTTATTCCCCCCAACCCCCAACACCCATCCCCCAACACCCATCCCCCATCCCCCATCTCCCATCCCCCAATCAAGATGACTTTAGTATTAGAAAATATCCATAAATCCTACGGTAAAAGGCTCGTGGTTAACCGGGTGAGTATTACTGTTGCCCCGGGAGAAATTGTCGGGTTATTAGGACCAAATGGTGCGGGGAAAACCACAACTTTTTATATCGCCACGGGATTAATTAAACCGAATCAAGGGCGCGTTTGGCTCGATCAAAAAGAAATTACCAAATTACCCCTTAATCAAAGGGCGCGTCTGGGTATTGGCTATCTGACGCAGCAGGCCAGTATTTTTCGTTATTTAACTGTAGCAGAAAATATTCAGTTAGCCCTAGAACAGTCGGGAGTTCCCTTTTCCCAACGGGCAAATCGTCTCTATGATTTATTAAAAGAATTTCGCCTCGATAAGATTGTTGGCACTAAAGGTGCTTACGTTTCCGGAGGAGAAAGAAGAAGGACGGAATTAGCTCGCGCTTTAGCGGTGGGAGTCAACGGACCAAGATTTTTATTATTAGATGAACCTTTCGCTGGGGTGGATCCAATCGCCGTGTCTGAGATTCAAGCGATGATCGCTGGTTTAAGGGATCGTCAGATGGGAATTTTAATTACTGATCACAATGTGCGAGAAACTTTGGCTATCACTAATCGGGCTTATATTATGCGCGAAGGGCAGATTTTAGCGGCGGGAAGTGGCGAAGAACTGTATAATAATCCTCTGGTGCGTCAGTATTATTTGGGTGATAATTTCTTAAGATAATTGTTATTAATAAAAAAATCGCTACATTATATCATGAAAGTTAGCAATTGGCAAGGAAATTTAAGTAGAATACCCGGATTTACCATCTTAGACCGCTATATTTTTGTCGAGTTATTATTGCCCTTTCTATTTGGTATGGGTTTATTCACTTCTTTGGGAGTGGCGATCGGCACTTTATTTGATTTAGTGCGACGGATTACCGAATCGGGTTTACCTTTTACTTTGGCCCTAAAAATTCTCTTATTAAAAATGCCAGAGTTTATCGTTTTAGCCTTTCCCATGTCGATACTTTTAGCAGCTTTAATGGCCTACAGTCGTTTAGCCAGTGATAGCGAATTGATTGCTTTTAAAAGTATTGGAATTAGTGTTTATCGCCTAATAATTCCCGCCATTGTGCTAAGTTTAATAGTGACGGGATTAACCTACGTTTTTAATGATTATGTCGCCCCAGCTGCCAGTTATGAAGCTAATGCTACCATGACGAAAGCCCTGCGACCAAATCGCAAATCTTTTATTGAAGATAATATTATTTATCCTGAATACGGCAAAGTGCGGCCACCGGATGGAGGGGAAGCGCAAACGGTATTAAGAAGATTATTTTATGCCGAAAGATTTAACGGTCAAGAAATGTTAGGTTTAACCATTCTCGATCGCACCCAACCGGAAGTTAATCAAATTATTACCTCAGAATCAGCTTCTTGGAATATTGAAAAAAATATCTGGGATTTTTATAACGGCACAATTTATCTAATTGATCCTAATGGTTCCTATCGTAATATTGTCCGATTTCAACATCAACAATTAGCCCTACCGCGTACCCCTTTAGATTTAGCTTTTCGAGGCCGAGATGGTTCAGAAATGACCCTAAGACAAGCGCAGGAATACCTAAAAATACTGCAATTAAGCGGCAATCCTACCAAAATTAGAAAATTGCAGGTTCAAATCGAGCAGAAAATATCTTTACCCTTTGTTTGTTTAGTTTTTGGGATGATTGGGGCAGCCTTGGGATTACGTCCCCAAAATTCTAATAAAGCCACCAGTTTTGGTATTTGTATTGTCCTAATTTTCTCCTATTATCTCCTATCTTTTGTCACCAGTTCCTTAGGCATTGGCGGAGTTTTAACCCCCTTGATGGCCGCTTGGTTGCCCAATATTTTAGGATTAACTGCCGGGGGAATTTTGTTACTTCAATCGGCTAAGTAATCGAGGGTTAGCGGTGGGTAAAAATTGATAATCATCAAATTTCTAGGGCTAATTTGTATAAACGACTGCGGGATAAATTAGTAACCTGTGCTAATTGTCTGCTGGCTTGCGATCGATTAACTCCCCGTTCCATAATTTGTTTTAATTCCTGTTTTAATTCCTCCTCGGATAATTGGATAGTATCGGCCTGATCGTTGCCCATAACTACGAGCGTAAATTCCCCTTTAGGAGTTTTATTCTCCCGATATAAATTAATCGCCTCGGCGATAGTTCCTCGCCAAATTTCTTCGTAAAGCTTGGTTAATTCCCGACCTAAAACTATCTTTCTCGTGGGTCCAAAAGTTTCGCGTAAATCCTCCAAAGTCTTAATAAGTTTGTGAGGTGCTTCATAAAAAACCATCGTTCTTGTTTCGGTTTTTAAACCCTCTAAGCGCTCTTGTCTCAGCTTTTCCTTACCCGGAAGAAATCCTTCAAAACAGAATCTTTCCGTGGGTAATCCCGACACCGCTAAAGCAGTAATTACCGCCGTTACTCCGGGGATGGGAACCACTTCGATATTAGTTTCTATACAAGCTTTAATTAACTCATAACCTGGGTCAGAAATCCCCGGCATTCCCGCATCAGTAACTAAAGCGATATCCTCACCTTGGCTGAGAATATTTAATAACTCATCGAGACGGGAAAGGCGATTATGTTCATGGTAACTAATTTGAGGGGTTGGAATATCAAAATGCTGTAATAATTTGCCCGTGTGTCTGGTATCTTCGGCAGCAATTAGAGAGACTTTTTTGAGAGTTGCCAAGGAGCGGAAAGTCAGATCGTCTAAATTGCCGATCGGCGTTCCCACCACATATAATTTACCGATATTATTCATAAATTGGCTAAAAATAGGCTATTTAGTCGTATTTTAAGTGATCAGTAAACTAAAAATTCACATCTGCTCACTGATAACTGAGAACCGATCGCTTTTCTCTGTTCAGGGATCACTCAAATAGGGTAAAGTAGGTCAAGGTATGCTAACCCTGTTATTGCATTAATCTAGTCTAAGGAGAACGTCTTAGTAATGTTAACCCTAAAAATCGCCGTTTATATCGTTGTTTCCTTCTTTGTCTTACTTTTTATCTTTGGGTTCCTTTCCGGCGATCCTACCCGTAACCCCGGACGCAAAGACTTTGAGTAGAAGACAATTATCAAACTGGTTCTAGGGTAGAGGCACAGGGAACAAGTTATCGTACTTTCCCTGTCTCCCTAGAAATAATGATCGTGGTAGTATCATTGAGGTTCGCTCGTCCTCTATTTCGATCGCCGACTCGTGCAGTCATGTCTTTTTTTCTCTTAGCTGTTGAACCACCTGCCCTAATTAATACTGTAGCTGAACCGGAAACGGAGGAGCGCCAAGTTTCTGAAAATAGTCCCACGTCTGTAGTTCCCCTCCCTGTCACCCCAGCACCTCTAGAGGCAAAAAAGTTCTCAGAAGAGAGCATTTCTATTCCCCTCACCGTCACTCCACCCCCGGAAACCGTCGAGGTAAAACCCTTGGTTCCCGATCAGGGTATTCCCCTCAAACCATTACCTAGCAGTGCGGGTGATGCGGCAGCTTTAGGAAAACCCCTTTCTATTCAGAATTCTCCACCCCCCGCAGCCGTTGGTGTCACCATTCATCCCGAAACCGAGATAGTGTCAGGATTAAATCAAAAGGCTCTTAACCAGAAAAATGGCTCAACTCGGCTATTAGTGCGGAAAAAAGGCGAAAAAACCAGCCAAGAATACTTGATTTCCCTCAATAACAGCCTAGCTCAGGTCGCTAATCCAGAAGGGGAAAGGCCCCTAGAATTGGTGGCCGATGAGCAGGAATTTGACCAAAATCGGCAGATTATCACCGCTAGAGGTAATGTCACCCTGCGTTTTGCCCAAAGTGTACTAACGGCCGATCGCTTACAGATTAATCTTCCCGAAAAGTTAGCGGTAGCGGAGGGCCAGGTAATCCTAACCCGGGGAGATCAAATCCTGCGCGGCGATCGCTTTGAGTATTATTTCGTCCAGGATAGCGGTGTGGTATTTAATGCTAATGGGGAGATTTTTCAACCCAGCACCGCTAGGGATTTAGGACAAACGCTGCCCACGGATGTGGGGGCCAGTAGTTCTTTTGGAACCCTAACCGATCGTTTGGCATTAAATCAACCCTTGCAGAGAATCACCACGGGAGAGGGTTTTCAATTTGTCGTCGGGGGACAGGATCCCAGTCGGCGCGATCGACAGAATATTAGTAGTCCATCGGGAGGAACGATTAATCGTGTCCGTTTTCAGGCCGAACGCTTGAATTTTGATGGTAAGGTGTGGAATGCCACTAATGTGCGTCTGACGAATGACCCTTTTTCCCCCCCTGAATTGGAAGTTCGGGCCAATTCCGCCACTTTTCGCAGTACCGGCCCCTTTACCGATGAGTTGCGGATGAGTAATTCCCAGTTGGTTTTCGATCAACGGGTAGTGGCACCCACTTTTATTAATAGTCTTACGTTCGATCGCCGTCGTCGTCGTCCTTTTTTAATTGCTCCGGGCTATGATGGGGAGGATCGGGGCGGATTTTTCGTGGAAAGTCCCCTAACTTTAGTGGAGACACCGAAGACTCTTTTTGAGTTGACACCGCAATATTTAATTCAAAAAGTCCTTAATCCCGATGCTTTTCCCTCAGCTAACCCCGGAGGTGGGGAAGTTTCGGCCCTTAGTCCGAAAGCTTTTGGTTTATTGGGCAATTTTGCCACTAATTTTGGCGAGCGCTCGTTTTTGCAAGCGACAGCTTCTTTTTCTAATTTAGATTTGGAACAGATCGAAAATACTGTTCGTTCTAAGATTCGCTTTCAACAGACGATCGGACAGTTGCAGGATCCCTATCTGCTCAATGTGGAGTACAATTATCGCGAGCGTCTCTTTAACGGTTCTTTGGGGTTTCAGACGGTTAATAGCAGTTTTGGGGCAATTTTGACCTCACCGGTGATTGTCGTCCCCAATACGGATATTAGACTCAGTTATCAAGCTTCTGTTCAGAATGTTAACGCACCCACTGATCGCAGTAATCTCTTAGCAGCCAATGCAACGGATAATGTGACTAATTTAAGCCGTTTTCAGGGTGCTGTCTCCCTCAATCGCAGTTTTTTACTCTGGTCTGCCCTTACTTTACCACCGACTCCCGACCAAGGTTTAAGATTTTCTCCTCTTCCCGTTCAACCCTATATTGCTATTGTCACTGGTGTCACCGGTGTCACCAGTTATTACACCAATGGAGAGACGCAAAATTCCCTTACGGGAACCGTGGGATTATTGGGACAGTTTGGGCGTTTTTCCCGCGATTTTTTCGACTATACCGGGTTTAATCTCAATTTTAGTCAGGGTTTAGTTAACGGACAATCACCCTTTTTCTTCGATCGCTTTGTTGATCAACAAACAATGTCCTATGGTATAACTCAACAGGTATATGGTCCGATTCGTGTGGGTTTCCAGAGTATTTATAGTATCGATCAAGCGAAGGAAATCAGCACAGAATATTTTCTCGAATGGAGTCGTCGCACCTATAGTTTAATTTTGCGCTATAACCCCGTGCTGCAGTTGGGAATACTCAACATCCGCGTCTCGGATTTCAATTGGACAGGCAACCCCGGCTATTTTGAGGGCAGCGATGTCCGTCCGGTGGTGGATGGAGTAACCCGTTAAGCTGAGGAGACAGGAGAGGGGATAGGGGATGGGGGATAGGGGATAGGGGATAGGGGGGAAACAATCCATAACTGGGTTTTTAAAGTTAGATCGGCAGTTAATCACAGGATTAAAAACGGATTTAGTATGACTACTACTCTTGAAAGCTTACAGGAATTTATTGATTTTTGTCAGCAGCATATTACTGGCAAAGAAAGGAAAGAAGCTCAGATTTTCCTAGACCGTTTCTTTCGAGCTTTTGGTCA
>SFAQ01000090.1:0-9948 GCA_007096525.1 Microcystis wesenbergii Mw_QC_B_20070930_S4
TAATAAACTGCGCTATGTTAACTTAATTTTATCGCAAGAGGGAAATTTAATCTCTCTAAGCGAACGCCTGTTCTCGTCGGCTTGTATGTAAAGTTTTATGTACGGATTCAACATTTCTGTATTCAAAGGCGAATCCTCTCTCCGCAATCAACAGGATACCAGCAAGATAGAAATTGCCCTACAAAAAGCCATTTCTCCCAAATTTGAAATCGTTTTCGCCGGTGCTTTTAGTGCCGGGAAATCAATGTTAATCAATGCACTTTTAGAGCGAGAATTGTTGTATAGTGCCGAAGGACACGCAACAGGTACAGAATGTTATATTGAGTACGCAGAAGCTGATGAGGAAAGAGTGGTTTTAACCTTTCTCAGCGAAGTAGAAATTCGTACTTTAGTCGATACCGTCTGTCAAAATCTGCAATTAACTAATCCCAGTAACATTAATTCCCCCGAATACTGTAGTCAGTTAAACCAATACTGTCAAAAAATTATCGAACAGGAAGGAGGAGAAGGCAAATCCGAGCGAGCTAAACAAGCTCAGGGTTTAAAATTATTAATTGAAGGATTTACTCAAAATCGTGAGCGGATCCATACGCTGCATAATGCCACCTATTCCATGGAACAATTTCACTTTTCTAATTTAGCAGAAGCGGCCAGTTTTGCCCGTCGTGGTAGCAATAGCGCCGTCTTAAAACGTCTAGAATATTACTGTCATCATCCTCTCCTTAAAGATGGTAACGTTTTGGTAGATTTGCCCGGAATTGATGCCCCAGTTAAAAAAGATGCCGCTTTAGCCTATCGTAAAATAGAGCATCCTGATACTTCGGCAGTGGTTTGTGTTTTAAAGGCTGCTTCTGCGGGAGAATTAGCCACAGAAGAAACGGAATTACTCGAAAAAATTCGCTCTAATGCTGGTATTCGTGATCGAGTTTTTTATGTTTTTAACCGCATTGATGAAACCTGGTACGCAGCCCAACTAAAACAGCGTTTAGAAAACCTGATTCAAACGCAATTTCGTGATAGTTACCGCCTCTACAAAACCAGCGGACTTTTAGGGTTTTATGGGTATCAGGTGAAAAATCAAACCAATATTAATCAGCGTTATGGTTTAGATTCTATCTTTGCCGAAAGTGTGAAAAATTTAGGAGGAGAAGAAGAAACCCCGCAATTTGTCAGCGAGTTTAATAACTATTGTGCCAATTCCGGTAAATTACTAGCAACTCCCTTTAAAGTTTCCATCCACGGTTATGAAACTCCTAATAAAAATTACTTCCGAGTTTTAAGCGAGTGGGGAACTCCTTTACTAGAGCAGTTAATTGCTGATAGCGGTATCGAAGAATTTCGCACGGCAATTACTCGTTATCTCACGGAGGAAAAGCGTCCGCAATTGTTTGCTAATTTAGCCGATGATTTACAATCTCTCTGCATCACTCTCAAAAATCATTATCAAGGGATTTATAGTGATTTAGAAAGTCAACCACGAGAAATTGAGGCGATGAAAGCTCTGGAGTTAAATCACCTCAATCAAGAGTTAAAGGAAGTGGGAGAGAAATTAACTAAACATATCGATGGTTATGTCAATACTATCGTGGTTAATAGCGATGAAAACTTTGAGGAAGACTTTAAGAAACTGAAAGCGAGAATGGTATCAAGATTGGATGAGTTATTAAATACTTTTTCTGTTAAAAATGCTTACTCGCAAGCGACTTTAACCCATCCTCGCAATGCTACAGCACCTTTATTAGCAGTATTAGTAGAAGCTTTTTATTATCTGTCTAACCAGCTAGAAGATGTGTTAATTGAGGAGTCAACCAGTTTAATTAGTCGCTTTTGTCAGCGTCTTTTAGATGCGGTAAGACAAGGTGATTATTATCGACAAATTTATCGATTATTAGGCAATGATGGCCACCTAGAAAGTCAGCTAAAACAGCTAGAATTGCAGTTAATTAATGCCTTGATTTCCGAAGCAAAAACTGAGTGTGATCGCTATGTACGAGAAAATCATAATTTTTACAACGAAGGCACTTTTTCGATCTTTCAATTTCGGCAAACTGTCCAACAAACTGCCCAAGGTTATGACTGTGAAAGTATTCTTGCTGCCGAACCTGCTATCCGTCAATTACTTAAGTTAGATTTTGAGCCAAAAGTATCAGCAACAATTCATAAAAACTTCCGCCAAACCGTTAATAATACTCTGAAAAATCAATTGATACCAATGGCAAAAAAACAAGCGGATACTATTCTACAACAGTTCAATCAAGCTCGTTCTTATCTAGAACAAACTTTAGAACAGGAAGCGGCGGAAAAAATTGCTAATAATGCCCATAAACAAGAAGAAATTAACCAAAAAATTGATGATTATAACCAAGCGATAAAATCTCTCAATACTTGTTTAACTGCTATGGGTTTACAGAAAAATCATTTACCTGTAATTGGTGAACAAGAATTAGAGATTGTCCCTGAAGTTGTTAATCACTCCAGCAATTAATATGGGGAAATTATCGGCATGAAGCGCCAATTCAGACTTGAATTGGCCTTGTCTTTGAGTAAACAATGCAAGTTATAACCGTGCCAAGTATATTTTAAGACTAAACCAGTTCACCGCTTTCTTGTAAAGAGTGGAGACGTTGATAGATTCCCTGCTGATTTAATAATTGATCATGGCTACCGATCTCGACAATGCGACCATTATCTAAGACGACAATTTGATCAGCTTCTCGAACGGTACTAAGACGGTGGGCAATAATAATCGTGGTGCGAGTGCCTAAAATGGATTTCATGGCTAGTTGAATGGCTCTTTCTGACTCATAATCTAAGCTAGAAGTGGCCTCATCAAAAACTAACACATCTGGATCAACAATTAACGCCCTAGCAATTCCTAAACGCTGTCTTTGTCCCCCCGAAAGACGCACGCCCCTTTCCCCTACAATAGTGGAATAACCATTAGGTAATTCCTGAATAAATTCATCGACACGGGCAATTTTACAGGCTTCTTCTACCTTCTCGAAGCTAATATTAGGATTACCGTAGGTGAGATTTTCTAACACCGTACCATTAAAAACATCTACTTCTTGATGGACAATCGCTAACCGTCGCCGATACCAAGTCACATCCAAGCGACGAATATCCTCGCCATCCAGCATAATTTGCCCTTGATTCGGTTCAAAATAGCGGAAAAGTAACTTAACTAAAGTGGATTTTCCTGAACCAGATCTTCCCACTAATGCCACGGTTTGATAGGGTTCAATCAGGAGATTAATATCCTTGAGAATGGTTCTTTCAGGACTATAGCCAAAGCTGAGATTACTTAATTCTACTTTCCCCGTAAAACGATAGGGATTATGTTGGGCATGATCGGCTAAAAGACTACCAGCATCAGTACCACTGGGCAAGCTGATAAATTCGTGTAAACGTGCCATAGAAGCATAGCGACGGGCAAAAGTTTCTGCCATTTGAGATAGGGGATCTAATTCCGCATAGGCCATACTAGCGAGGGTATAGGTGGTGATAAAATGCCCGATCGAGATTTTCTGTTGAACGGTGGCTAGGAGAGTAAAGAAAAATACTCCAAATAAACTAGCTTGGACGAGGGTTTTTTCCCAAGTAATTAAGTCCACATAACCCTTATGAATGCGATAGATAACGTAGGTAAATTCTCTCTCTAAACGCTGTTTCTGACGATATAATTCCTGTCCTTCTGTGGCAAAAGCTTTGACAGTTTTGATATTAGTAATAATCTCAGAATTGCGACTTTGGGTATTTTCGATGTGCCGATCGAGAATTCTTTCTTTTTGCATTAAATCTTTTAAATCTCTGACAATAAAAGCTAGAATTAATACAAAAGAAATAACAAAAGCGAGGGCGATTTGCCATTGAATTACCCAAATAAAGATAAAAATACCGAAAACTCTAAACAGTTTTGGGATCATCATTCCCGCCACTTCAGGATAAGTCCAAGTATGATTTTCTATCCCTTTGGCGATCCGGTTAGCGATGCGTCCCGGATTATTTTCATCATAAAAAGATAGGGGTAAGGTGAGAATTTTGGCAATAATTTTTCTGAGATGATCTCGTCGCGCTCTTAAGGATATTTCCCAGTGAAACCATACACCCACCCAAGGCTGAATTGGTGCTTTAATTACCGTGGTTAGGAAAATTAAGCCTAATAATACCGCCAAACTAACCCACTTTTCCGAGGCAAAGGGAGTTAAAATCATCGTGCGATTAACTAAAGATTGCACGAATCCATCTAAAGGTTGATCAGAAAGAACATTAAGAATCTGTCCGACAGCGTAGGGAACCATCAGATCGATAATTTCAAAGACACTGGAGGCAGCAATGCTCAAAAAGGCGGCTTTTTGATAATTGCGATAGTAACTGATAATATCGCGTAAGGAAGCCATAACATCAAGTAAATTGCCAATTTTTAACTTCTATCTGCTAACTGCTAACTGAAGAGACTGACGGCACTTTTAGGATTGTTTTTCTGGATTTACTATTATACTACAATACTACAAAAATCTGCCGAACTAGAAATTTCTAGGACAAAAGCCTTGTCATAGTCTTGTATTCTCGATCAGCTATTAGTCAGGAGATGATGCCGGATCAGCTTGTATTTCATACTTGGCAGAAGTACCAGATATCATTTATCTGAAATTTCGGCGAATATTATCACAAAAATTAATAAATTTCTGAAAGGTTTTTAAGTGTTCAGTTTTATCGATACGCTTTTTTAATTCATTAAGATAGTATTGTTCTTGAGCTTCCCCAGGGAATTTTTTAGAATAAGACAAACGTTTAGCTTCAAAAATAGACTTTAGATAAGCAAAATGAAAATCGGCATGATTTCTGCAATTAAATCTACCCATTAGTTCGGGATCATTTTCGTAAACATCATAGGGTTGAACATAATCAGCTAAAAGTCTCTGTAAAGGTTGTTTAGAATTAAATATTGTACGATTGCCTAGTAGCCATGTTTCAATACATCGATTTTGAATGATTATCACGATTTCAAGTTGTGCGGGAATAGTAATATGTTTGGTGATAAAGTCATTAACATATTGTTCTCTTTCTTCGACAGTATCCTCATCAGCATCGAGACAGATGACTAGATAGTTATATTTGGATACTTCTTGAATTTTATCGATGGCGTTAGGAATTCCATCATTAAGTATCGAGGGGTAGCCATTACCACTAATCAGAAAGTAATTGTTGTGATTGACTTGATCGTAAAAATCAACTCGCTTAAATTCGGGAATAAGATAAGTTAACCAGGCAGTATAAAGCTTTTTTTCGGTACTTCTTCCTTCAACTAAAAAATAAATATTCATCGATTAACTAATTCCTTGGGGAAATTCTTCTAAGACATTGATAAGATCAATAAAGGCTTTTTGTCGAGTTTTAGAAATATGAAAATCAGCCGCATTGTGTACCTGAATTACTCCTCCTTTACGAGTGACTATTTTCCAATAGGCAGGACTGATATTATTAATTATATAGGGATGATGACTGGTAATAATAAACTGTAAATCTCGATAATTAACTAATAAATCTTCTGTTAAAGTGTCCAAACAGTTAACCCCCAAACTATTTTCAAATTCATCGATTAATATAACGCTGCCATCAGGAGATAATTCGATCGTTGCTAAGAACATCAGGCTTTTTATCATTCCAGAGGAGATATTTGGTTCTAAAATCCAGACATGAGAGTTTTTTTCTTTTATTTGTATGCAAGGTGAGTTTTTAAGTAAACCAATTCTAGTTAATGAAACAAGCAGATCACCTAGTTCGGATGGCTCTAAAGATTCTATTTTTAAATCTTCAACTTGAGGGAAAATATCTAAAAACTTTCTCTTTATTATCTCGAACGTATCGGGATATTTTTGATAAGTTATTAGTAGTTTGTCGGAAATACGAAGTTGACTCGATTGTAATTCATAGAGAGAGTTATATTCGGTATATTCGTAGTTTCTAAGGAATTTATCAAATGTTGAATATGAGATATTAAACTTAAGTGGATTGAAAATCATTTTGTTAAATTCCTGTCGAACAGGGAAAACATCTTCTTCTTGATTGAAAAGCTCTATACAGCTTAAATAAGATGGTAGTTTTGGTGTCTTTTAATTTTTAAACTCAATTACCTCTTGGTTTCTTGCGATCAAAACCTCTTGATCTTTTAAAAGAGTTTCACTAATTATACTAACCTTATTTTCGCCGTCATTACTATTGACTTCATCTTCATCGTTTTTGATGGGAGAACGGGCTTTTTTAACCTCAAATTCACCCAACCAATGATAACGAACATGATCATTAGTTAAAAATTCTACATCCCATTTTACACCATTTACCGATGCACCGTTAGTGATTCTTTTTAAATTACTAATAGCCTTTAAAATCGAGGTTTTTCCTGCACCTGAGATACCAACTAATAAATTCAAATCTGGAAAAAACTCGCAAGAATCTATACTTAATCCAGAGGCTAAATCTTGATAGGATAATCTCAAAAGTTTCATAATAATTTCCCTCTGCTAAAACTAAAAAGGGTGAGGATTGACTCACCCCAAGATTTTACTGAGGATCGAGTTTTAGGACTGCCATAAATGCCTCTTGCGGGACATCAACAGTTCCGATCGCTTTCATCCGTTTCTTCCCTTTTGCTTGCTTGTCTAACAGCTTTTTCTTGCGGCTAATATCACCACCATAACACTTAGCTAAGACATCCTTTCTTAAAGCAGGAATATGTTCACTAGCGATGATTTTAGAACCAATAGCTGCTTGAATGGGAACCTTAAATTGATGCCGGGGAATCAATTCTTTTAACTTTTCAGTTAAAGCGCGACCAACATAATAAGCTTTATCCCGGTGAACGATCATCGCTAAAGCATCAACGGGATCACCATTGACCATAATATCTAATTTAACTAGCTCATTTTCCCGATAGCCAATTAATTGATATTCCATACTAGCATAACCGCGCGATCGAGATTTTAATTGATCAAAAAAGTCCGTCACCACTTCTGCTAAAGGTAACTCATAAATCAAAGCGGTGCGAGTTTTAGTAAAATAACGCATATCCTTGAAAACTCCCCGACGACTTTGACATAATTCCATCAAAGCGCCTACATAGGTTTCCGGAGTAATCATTTCCACTTGGATATAAGGTTCCTCAATTTTTTCCCGTTTTTGTGGGGAAGGTAACAAACTAGGGTTATCCACTTCGACAATTTCCCCATCGGTGGTAGTTACCCGATAAACTACCGAGGGAGCAGTGGTAATTAAATCTAAGTTATATTCCCTTTCTAGTCTTTCCTGGACGATTTCCATGTGTAGCAATCCCAAGAAACCGCAACGGAAACCAAAACCCATGGCGCTAGAAGTTTCCGGTTCGTAGGATAGAGCTGCATCGTTTAATTTTAACTTTTCTAGGGCATCTTTGAGATCGGCATACTGATCAGCATCGGTGGGGAATAATCCGCAGAAAACCATCGGTTTTGCTTCCGTATAACCGGGTAAAGGCTCTTGTGCTGGTTTAGCGGTTAGAGTAATCGTATCACCCACCCGGGCATCAGCAACAGTTTTAATCGCGGCTGCCAGATAACCCACTTCTCCCGCGTGCAGTTCATTTACCTGTACCTGTTGCGGTGATAAAATTCCCAATTCATCGATCACAAATTCTTTACCAGAAGCCATAAAACGAATTTTATCGCCCTTTTTCACCCGACCATCCATGACGCGGAAATAGACAATTACTCCTCGATAAGCGTCATAATAACTATCAAAAATTAAAGCTCGGAAGGGTTCTTCGAGGGTATCTTGGGGAGGGGGAACTAATTGGACGATCGACTCTAGAATATCATTAATACCGATCCCGGCCTTAGCCGAGGCCCGAATCGCCTCACTACAGTCTAAACCCACCACTTCCTCGATTTCCGCCGCGACCCGTTCCGGTTCGGCACTGGGTAGGTCAATTTTGTTTAAAACTGGGATAATTTCGAGGTTATTTTCCAGCGCTAGGTAAACATTGGCTAAAGTTTGCGCCTCCACGCCTTGAGACGCATCCACAACTAATAAAGCTCCCTCGCACGCCGCTAGAGACCGAGAAACCTCGTAGGAAAAATCCACATGGCCGGGGGTATCAATCAGGTTGAGAACGTATTTTTGACCATCCTTAGCGGTATAATCCATGCGTGCCGCTTGTAACTTGATGGTGATACCTCGTTCCCGTTCCAAGTCCATATTATCGAGAAATTGTTCTTTCATCTCCCGTTGGGCTACGGTTCCCGTAATTTGCAGGAGGCGATCGGCGAGAGTTGATTTACCATGATCGATATGAGCGATGATGGAAAAATTGCGAATGCGAGAAACGGGAACGTCAGTCATCGTGGTTCACTGCTGGCAAAAGTCAGGGGTTTATAAAATTTTAGATTCCTTAACTCATTGTAAAGGTAAAGTCTCTAAGGCTGGAGCAAAAGTGAAAAGTAAAAGGTAAAAAAAGCTAAACTGCAATTATAGTCAGGGTTTCGGACTTGGCTTTCCCTCTCGGCATCCACAGGAAACTATGGTAGGCTTGATTATGGTGACAAAATCAGGCAAAGGGCAATGGCTAAGGGAAAGATGTATGATTTGTCCAAATCGGATTACTATAGATAAACTCTTGGATGAGAATCCTCGACTGACGGGTAGAATGATAGATAGCAATCATTAATAGAGCTTATGAACGACAATGCTACACCGACTCAGCGCACGGCGGAGAAAGTTGAAATCGCTATTCACCTTGACTCGGAAGTTTTAGACCAGATTAAACACCTGACTAACGATCCTAGTCGCATTATCGAAACAGCGATTAAACAGTGGCTAAGAGGAGAGAGACAACCGGATGAGGACTTAACCCGTCATCTTCGACGCAATCCCCCCGTACCACCCAAAGGGGAATGGAATGACTAAGATTTTTCAGTCTCTAATAGGTTATTTCCCGACGGAGAGACTGAAATATTTTCTTAGGTCAACTATTGATGGTAATTGAGATTTTTTCCCCAACTAAGCTGGTCATACTAAATTCGTTGAGTATAGGCTACATATCAGGACAGGCAAAAGGGGGAATAGATAATCAGTTTTTAATAAACGGATTTAGGATCATTTTGCTTGGGTACTGACAGGAGGAACAAAACTGATGCAGATAGAAATTCAAGGAGCCGATGCTATCAAAGTTGCTCAGGATATCGTCGAGATGGAAGGGGTGCAAGGCAGCTACGAAGTAGAGTGTAGGGTGCGTTAGGCGGCTACTAATTTGGATAATAAAATAAGACTAACAATCCGCCGTAACGCACCAATTCTATTACTATTAATTAAACATAATAAATTACATTGAATTTACCTGTGTATCATCCCCTGTAGAATTAAGTAGGGAGACACAATTATTTGTAGGATGGGTTAGCAGTGGCGTAACATGAGCGGGCGTTGGGTTTCATGCTTCAACCCAACCTACGTTCTACTAATTAAACATAATAAATTACATTTAATTTACCTGTGTATCATCCCCTGTAGAATTATCTGGCAATTTATCGATTAAATTTCTGGCTTTTTGTTTAATGTTTTTTATTTCCATAATGGTTTCCAAAATGACTCCTGACAGTTTACATTATAGCAAGATAGGATCTTAGAAATGGTGTATTTCAAAACCACCGCTAACGCTCAGAATATCCAAAAAGGCTTTTCCCTCTCGATGTCCTCAACGAAACCTCAACCCGTGATTGGTGTTATTTGGTGGATAAATGCTGTTATTGGCATGGAGAGGGTTGAGGGCGGGTAGTAAAACTGTAGCATATAAGGTATTGTGCGAAACGTTTAGGCATGAAACAAGGCTGAAATGCCCGAAATAACCGCCTAGTAAGGTCTTCAGTCCCTTGACTGAATCTAACAGGTCAACTCCGACCAACCTTATAACTGTTTATA
>SFAQ01000091.1:0-7079 GCA_007096525.1 Microcystis wesenbergii Mw_QC_B_20070930_S4
GACCATTCAATATACATCATCTTTAGATGCTTTGATTGCTGTTGCCAAGCGACTTAGCGTCTATGAGAACCAACATAAAATGGATTCCGAAGATTTTTATAAAGAATACAATCAGGGAACATTGTCAGATGATCTAATATTTATAGAATGGGCAAACGATTATCGTCATTACCTTGCTTTGCGTCAAGAATTAGAACAAAGATTAAATCATGCTGCTTAAACTTTTATCTGATTACCTCAATCAAGTAGAGCAAGCAATTGTGCAGTGTGAAAATGCCTATGTAGAACTTTATCAAGAAGAAATACTGACATCACAAAGAGCCAATTTAAGAATTAGGTTGCGTTTCAAGCAGACCCATTTATTAGAAATAAACGAAGCTATAGTAATCACAGACAATTACTTAGAATTCCTAGATGATCGTTACCATTTCCAAGATGAAAAAAACAACCTGGTTTTTCGTTATGATAGTACCCCTCACTTTCCCAATCTCTCTACTTTTCCCCATCACAAGCATTTACCAAACGATGTAATTAGTTGTCACAAACCTGAAATTACTCAAGTCTTAAAAGAAGCAACAGAGTTATTGAGGTGAATAAAACCTATTTAATGCGATCATCTGATCTTGTACATCTTGTAGTGCGATCGCTGAATCTTGTAGGTTGGGTGATCGGTACTCAACCCAACATCATCCCCAGGATGCTCTAATCTTGTGTCGTGATCTTGTGATATTTTGATTGAGAGTGCGATGTTGAAGGCACTGCGTAGCAGCACGCTAATTCATAAATTATCGAATAATTCATAAATTATCAAAGGAGATTGTCATGAAAGGAGAATTCACCGCCATCATTGAAGCAGCAACAGAAGGGGGATACTGGGCGATTTGTCCTGAAGTACTAGGTGCAAATGGTCAAGGAGAAACCATTGAAGAAGCCAAAGAAAGCTTAAAAAGTGCTATTCAACTAATTTTTGAAGATCGTTTAGCTGATATTCGTCGAGGACTACCAAAAGAAGCGATCGAGGAGACAATTTCCATTCCATGAAACGTAAAGAATTAGAAAAAAAGTTGCGGAAAGCTGGTTGTTATCTTAAGCGAGAGGGTGCTTCTCATTCTCTTTGGATTAACCCTCAAACTGGGGTCATTGAAGCTGTACCGCGACATACAGAAATCAAAGAATTTTTAGCACAAAAAATTCTCAGAAACCTGAATGCCCAATAGTGCGATCGCCTGTCGGTGGGGTTGAAGTGCGATCACTCTTGTGGGTGGGGTTGGGTGTGATCGTTTTTGTGGGTGGGATTGAGGGCGATCGTTTTTGTGGGTGGGATTGAGGGCGATCGTTTTTTGAGGGATGGGTGATCGTTGTTTGGGGGGGGAAGGGCGATCTGTTAAAATTGAGAGTTGAATTAAAGCAAAATCGATGAGAACCATTCCCGTAACCTTAGAACAGCTGATTTCAGCAGTACAACAATTGTCGCCTGATCAACGAATGGCGATCGCCTAATCGGAATGATCCCGCGCCACCAACTGGTAACATTTAGCGGTTCTTAGGAGGCATTCAACAGGAGAACCTTGCTCATAGATGTCTGGAGATCGCTTGAATTTACCCCGAATGGTAGTACAGAGCCCTGAGATGGGAACCTATTATTCATTGTTGGGGAAGTGGGGAGCTTTTTTGCTGTGATTCAGTAAATAGCCTGTCCTCTGGGGATGATGCCAAATCCCGTCATATTTCATCTTATTGCCAGCCGACTCCCTGATAACTAAATTTTGATAAGCTAAGAGACAGTTAATTATAATTTCGTCGTCAATCCTATGATTTTGCCAGGTAGTACCGTTCGAGTCACCAATCCCGATGATACCTACTATAAATTTGAAGGTTTAGCCCAGCGTTTAAGCGATGGGAAAGTGGCCGTTCTTTTTGAGGGGGGCAACTGGGATAAGTTAGTTACCTTTAATCTCTCGGAATTAGAAGAAGTAATTATTGCCCCGGCTAAAGGCAAAAAATAACCATGCGTCCACCCTTACCGCAATTGGCCACGGATAGCCGCCATCCCGATCATATCGCCGAAGTTATCGAGACGACGACGACCGAGTTTTTAGCGCAATGTTTGGAACCAGAGGAGTTAAACTTTCCTTTTATGCCCGCTTTTGGTAGTTGGGTAAAAGCCTACGATGAAGAAACGGGTAATAAGATTTTTGGGATTGTCACCTTTGCCACCACTGCCCCGATCGATTCGGTACATCGCGCTAGAGCTTTGGGGTTATCTTTGGCTGAATTGCGGGAACAACAGCCGCAGATTTTCGCTATGTTAAAAACGGAATTTCGGGCAACTATTGTCGGTTTTGAAACCCTGCCGGGACAAGTTAATGGCAATGGTGCCGGGCGAGGTTATATCTATCAATATATTCCTCCCCGGCCCCCACAAATTCATCAGGCGGTTTATCAATGTGAGTCGTTAGAAGTGGTTTATTTTAGTGAACAATTAGACTTTTTAAGAATTTTATTACAGGTCAAAAATACTCCCGTGGAAGCTTTGGCAGCCGCTTCTATCCGTCAGATGTATCAATTGCGTCAAGCTGATCGACAATGGTTAGTAAATGTGGGCAGACAGTTAAGTGTTTTACTTAAAGATGATTACCTTAGATTATTCGGCTATCTGGGCGCTATTAGAGTAGTGAAAATCCCTCACTCCCTCTCTTTGTGTCCTTTGTGTCTTTGTGGTTAATAAAAAAACCAGCAACCCTTGGCTATTCTCGCAAATGCAGCCAATAGCCTTGAATAGAGATTCCTTCTAGGTTCAAAAATTGGTCAAGTATCATAAGTAGGGTTTGCGGCAAAAAGTTTTTCGTGGGGGCAGGGTGTCGGGTGTCGGGTGTTGGAGTGTTGGGGTAGTGGGGAATTTAGCTGAAATTTCCCTATCTCCCTATCTCCCTAAATCCCTGTCTCCTGACGACCAACTCCCCAAAAGGAAAACTTCACCATTAAGATAACTGCTGTACTTTAGGAGCGATCAAGAAAAAATTTTCTCAATTTGCCTTTACCCCAATAGCGATCGATTTCGTGCCAGAGATTGTGGAGACAAAAAACCACTGCGAGACAGAGAGTAACCGCAAGGATTTGAGAGAAACTTTCCCTTTGCCAAAATTTGGCCATTGCCTCCGAAATTACCCGCGTTACCCGATAAGCTTCCAGAAAACCCTCGATCGAGCCGAGAATCAGTGCTGCTAGGGTATAAACAAAGGTTCGATACAGAATACTAACGTAACGGGGTCGATTTTCTAACCATTCTAGCTTCATGGCTGCCTCGAGAATGGCCACGGTTTTTGCGGCAAGGATCGCTCCTAGGATCGCTTTACCCAAAACGTAGGTGGTAATCGAATACTCTTCCAGAAATAATTTCATGATCAGAAGAATATAACCGAAAGCCAAGAAAAAAAACAGGGCAAGAGAACCGATTTTTTTAAATTCCTTTTTAATTGCTTCCATTGATTTTTTTTGACATTTTCTTCCAATATAGCGGTCGCGGTGCCGGATAGTGCCATAACTATAGCTATAGTTAATTATTTATTGCAGCTATTCTCTCAACTCTACCAGCAAGTTTGAGCGCTGATAACCGAACTGATGCTTGAAACTAATTACGGCTTGATTGTCGATAAAATGAGGATTACCGAGGGGATCGACGGCACTGAAAGCGTAAAAATAACGGCGTACTAGGGGCGGAAAATCGCTAAAATCGAAGATTGTGTCACCTTTAGCCACATCTGCCCAAAAATTTCGTAATTTCGGGGCTAATTCCTCCGCTAGACTCACGGGAAGATTGAGGGGATGGCAGGTTAATAAACGCATCATAAAAGGATAAGAGCGATCGCCTAACCATTGCCGAGAAATAGCGGGTAAATTCTCCCATCCGGGTATATTTTGCAGATGAAAGGATTCTATGGCTAATTCAACTGTGTTTTCGCAATATTCTAGCACCCGGTAGGGATGGGGATAACTGACGAGGGAACCGGTGGTAATTTCATAGATACCTCTAGTAAAAGCCAGATCCTGCACGTGGAGATGGCCGGTAATCAACAATTTTACGCCGTTTTCCTGTAGTATATCGAGCAGTTCTACCGCATTAGCCAACATATAGCGTTTACCTAATTCATGATTGCTTTGTCCGGGTAAATGCTCGATCACGTTATGATGGATCATCACCATCACTAGATCGTTTTTTAGCGCGGGTAAAGTCTGTTTTAACCAATGCAATTGTTCTGCATCTAAACTACCAATTTGTTTACCTTGGTCATCAAATTGATTAGAATTAAGACCGATTAATTGCACTCCGGGTAAAATTTCTTTTTGGTAGTATATTTGTTCGGGGTCGCCGTAACCAAATTGTTGATAATAAAAGGGAAAATCTGCTAAACCGATCTGGTTTTCTGTTGCGGTTAAACTCAAAACATCATGATTACCCGGCACCACATAGACGGGGAAGGGTAAAGTAGCTAAACTATCGGCTAACCAACGATGATTTTCTGGTTCACCATCTTGGGTTAAATCGCCAGCAATCAGCAGAAAATCGAGGTTAAGGGTGATGAGATGGTCTAAAACAATTTTTAAAGCGGGAATACTCACTTCGACCAGATGAAAGCGATTAGAATGGTTTAAAATGGTTGTGGGTAAAGCGATATGAGGATCACTGAGAATGGCGAAACGGAAATTCATCGCATTCAATTGGGCTAAATATCGGTAAACTGGATTGATCGAGGAGAAATGAGGAGAAAATATCTTTGGCTAAAGTTCGCGTTCGTCAGCACGTCAATCCCTTAAGTCATAAATATCGCCATCCGATCGCTCCCCCCGATTGGGATCAAGTTTATCAGGATATGACACTACCTCTCCATCTTGATATTGGTTGTGCGCGGGGTAAATTTTTGTTACAAATGGCCCAAGTATATCCAGAAATTAATTTTTTGGGGATTGAAATTCGTCAACCTTTGGTAATTGAAGCGAATCAGGAACGGGAAAGGTTAGGATTAAGAAATCTCGCTTTTGTTTTTGGCAATATGAATGTTGCCCCAGAAATTTTACTGCAATCTTTGCCCGCAGATAAGTTATTTTGGGTGTCGATTCAATTTCCCGATCCTTGGTTTAAACAGCGTCATAGTAAGCGTCGAGTCGTGCAGCCGGAATTAGTAACAGCTTTGGCTAAGTATATGGTAGCTGGAGGCTGGGTTTTTTTACAGTCGGATGTGGAATCGATCGCCCTGGAAATGACGGAGAGATTTCAAGCACATCCCCATTTTGTTCGGCAACATCAAACCCCCTGGTTAGAGGAAAATATTTTCCCCGTAGCGACGGAGAGGGAAAAGTCCACTTATAATAAAGGTCAACCGGTTTATCGATCGCTTTTTCGAGTTCGGTAGCTTTAGTTAAAATATCTTGGCACTGTCTGAAATCATGGTTATAAATCTCGACTCACCCCTAATACTTAAGGACAATAATCGCCCCCCTGTCTCTCAATTGCTAGAATTTCTCTTAGCAACAGAAAAAAACCATAAAAAAACTAAAGAAAATCTTACTTTTGAGGCTTTGGTCGGTACTTGGCGATTATACTTTATCACGGGAACTCAAAAAGCGAAAAAGAGAGCGGGAATTGTTTTGGGTAAGGGGCGATATCTACCATCCTGGTTAAAAATTACCATCTCTTACCAAAGAAATGAGAGCTTAGAACTGGGAGAATTTATCTCTGGAACCGTCAGCAATCAGATATTTTTAGGGGCAGTAAAACTATCTGTAAGCGGTCCAGTTAAGTTTTTTCCTAAAACCCGTCTTCTCGCCTTTGATTTCACCAGGCTCAACCTAACCCTATTTAATCGCTCTCTCTATTCAGGTTTTATTAGAAATGGCCAGGTAAGTGAAGCGAATTTTTATCAGGAAAGTATCAAAAAACAGGCATTTTTTGCCTATTTTCTGATCACAGAAACAATGATAGCAGCCCGGGGACGAGGGGGAGGATTAGCCCTTTGGGTAAAAGAGATAAGTGGGACAAAACTAGCTGAAAAATAAGTTATTAGAGGAGAAATAGATGGGCTATTCTATTGAGGTAGATGAGACAAATTTTGACAGTGAAGTGATCGAGAAGTCCTATCTAAATACAGTGATTTTAGACTTTTATGCCCTGTGGTGTGGACCCTGTAAATTGGTAAAACCGATGCTAGAAAAACTAGCAAGTGAATATAATTTTATCCTGGCAAAAATAGATATAGATAAAAATCCCGAATTAGCCGAACAATACGATGTAGAAGGAGTTCCCGATGTGCGAATTGTCAGCAAGGGAGAAGTGTTACCCTGTTTTGTCGGTGCTTTGCCAGAAGAACAAATTAGAGACTTATTTTCCCGTCTCGATTTACAATCGGAATTAGAAACAGGATTAGCAGAAATACAAGAAGCGATCGCTCTCGATAATTTGCCCGCAGCTAAACAATTATTTGATCGTCTTTTCCCTAAATATCCCAACGAACCGCGATTAATTATTATGGCGGTAAAATTTCTCATGCGTCTAGAAAAATGGTCAGATGCTTACCGATTAATCAGTGCTATTAAAGAGGAAAATCCTGTTATCAAAGGATGGAAAACTCTCCTAGAATTTCAACAGTTAAAACCAGAAAATAATCCCCTCGATCCGATATTTTTTACTGGTATTAATTCCGCCTTAAAAGAAGATTATGCCACCGCTTTAGATCAACTGATCAGCGTGGTGGAAGAAAGTAGAAAATATCGTCAGGATGGGGCAAGAAAAGCCATGTTAGCCATATTTCAGATTTTGGGATTTAGTCATCCTCTCACCCAAGAATACCAAGCAAAGTTAACATTTCTGCTCTACTAGGTAGGGTTTACTAAAAAAGTTTGTTGGTGGGGTTAAGAGTCGGGTGCATCTCACATTTGCGGAAATACCGACAATCAGCAATGATCAGTGACTCTTAAATTAGTACAAAAATATGAACAATCGCGTGTAAGCATCTCACAGTTAACCTAATGCGCGGGGGGTTTGGGGGCGGCGCCACGCCCCCAACGGGGGGTTTGGGGGGTAG
>SFAQ01000092.1:0-17887 GCA_007096525.1 Microcystis wesenbergii Mw_QC_B_20070930_S4
TGAATTTGCCAGCGTCGATGACGATGATTTAGTCGCCACTAGCAGTGCTTTTATTGTTTACAGTAACAGTAGTGGCAGTATCTACTACAATCAAAATGGTAGTGCTGCTGGCTTAGGAAGTGGCTCTGAATTGGCCAATTTGTTGACTGTTCCTACCCTGACGGCGGCTGATTTTGCACTGATAAATTAACCTAGCCACACAGAGAAAACGGGTTTCTCCGAGAAACCCTTTTTCTGGACTTGTGTTAAGGGTTACAACTTCACCCATAGACTGGCATCGAAAACAAAACACCCCAAGAGAGCGAGAGAGCAAAAACGAGGGAAATATTAAGAATTGTGTAAAAAGCTTGACAAATAGACAACAGTGCAGTAAGTGAAACCGAAGCCAACCGGTGGATAGGATACACAATCAGTATTCAGGTGTTGATTCGGTAAGACCGGCACTCAAATTAATATCCGCAACCATAGATAAAACGTTATATAAATCTAACTAATAATTTACTTGAGTAATTGGTATTTTACAAATCGCTGAAAGCAAGTCACCATAGGAATTAAGCAAATGCAGTTCCGCATCAAATCCTGTGGGAGATAGAAATTATGGTTGCTTTAATCACCCCAAAACCCGCTAAAACCAGCCGTTTAACCACACAAATCCAAGAAATCGCCGAAAATACCTTTACCCTGCGCTGTTTGGATTGGGATCGCGATCGCTTTGATATCGAATTTGGTTTAGAAAACGGTACCACTTATAACTCTTTTGTTATTCAAGGGGAAAAAACCGCCCTAATTGACACATCTCACCGCAAATTCGATCGCCTTTATCTGGATGAATTAACTAAACTAATCAACATCAATCATCTTGATTATTTAATTATCAGTCACACCGAACCCGACCACAGTGGTTTAGTCAAAGAAGTTTTGGAATTAGTCCCAGAAGTTACCGTGGTGGGGGCAAAAGTTGCCATGCAATTCCTCGAAAACATGGTACACAGACCCTTTAAACAGTTAATCGTTAAAAGTGGTGATACTTTAGATTTAGGTAATGGCCATGTCTTAGAATTTGTTTCGGCCCCTAATCTTCATTGGCCCGATACTATCTTCACTTTTGATGCTAAAACTGCCACCCTTTTTACCTGTGATGCTTTCGGAATGCACTTTTGTGATGATCAAACCTATGATCGAGAAAAAGACCTGCTAGAAGCCGATTTTCAAACCTATTATGACTGTCTGATGCGACCGAATGCTCGTTCGGTTTTAGGGGCAATTAAAAGAATCGAGAAATTTGAGATTAATCTCATTGCCACCGGTCACGGTCCCCTATTAAAACACCATATTTCTGATTGGGTGGGACGCTATCAAACTTGGAGTCAAGAACAAACTTCTGCTGATACTTTAGTGGCTATATTCTTTACCCAAGATTACGGACAAAGCGAACATTTAGCTACTATGATTAGTCAGGGTTTGAATAAAAATGATGTGGTGACAGAATTAGTCGATATGAATAATGCTGATCCCCACGAAGTCAGAGAATTAATCAATCAATCTAAGGGAGTTATCATCGGAATGCCTCCCCAATCTTCTCCGATTAACCAGACGATTTTAAGCACGATTCTTGCTTCAATTAATGGCAAACAAGCGGTGGGATTATTTGAGTCAGGAGGTGGGGAAGATGAACCAATTTTTCCCTTAAGAAATAAATTACAGGAAATCGGGGCGATCGAAGCTTTTCCTCCTCTTTTAGTTAAAGACAATACCAATCAATCCCTCGATTTTATTGCCGATGAAGCAGGAACCGACCTCGGCCAATGGTTAAGCCGAGAAAAAACGATTAAACAAATTAAGTCGATTAACAACGACTTAGAAAAGGCTCTAGGACGTATTAGCACTGGATTATACCTAATTACTTCCCAAAAAGCCGATTTATCCAGTGCCATGATTGCCTCTTGGGTGACACAAGCAAGTTTAAATCCTTTAGGTGTGGCGATTGCAGTGGCTAAAGATCGGGCAATGGTATCCTTTTTACAGCCTAGCGATACCTTTGTTTTAAATGTTTTGGCTGAGGATAATTACCAGAAATTAATGAAACATTTCCTCAAGCGTTTCTCTCCCGGTGCCAATCGTTTTGAAGGCATTAAAACCTATACTGCCAATAATGGATCACCAATTTTAGCCGATGCCTTAGCTTACATAGAATGTCAAGTCACCAGTCGTTTAGATTGCGGCGATCATTGGGTAGTTTATTGTACCGTTAATAGCGGACGAGTTGCTCGTTTAGATACCTTAACTGCTGTCCATCATCGCAAAGTTGGCAACCATTATTAACAGTTATCAGTTATCAGTGAAGAAGGCTCCCCAATTCATAATTCATAATTCACAATTCCCTAACAGCTAACATCCAATTCTATCAATCTTAGGAGCAATAAAATGTACGAACCAATTAAAAAACCTTCCCCAATGATGGTGCGGGTAGTGCAAGTCTTAGAACTGATTCAAGATTTAATTGTCATTTCTCTCTGTATTGGTTTATTTAGCTTCATGGTGTTAGAAGTCAGAGAAATGTTTATGTCGCTGCTACCACCGATTCAATTTCGGATTATTACCGCCGATATTTTATTCCTCTTAATTCTAGTAGAATTGTTCCGATTGTTAATTATTTATTTGCAAGAAAAACGAGTTTCTATCGGTGTTGCTGTGGAAGTTTCTATCGTCTCAGTTTTGCGAGAATTAATTGTCAGAGGAGTCCTAGAAACTAATTGGACACAAGTATTAGCCGCCTGTGCTTTTCTAATAGTTCTCGGTACATTAATGGTATTAAGAGTTTGGCTTCCTCCCACCTTTGAAGGTATCGATCCCGAACAAAAAGTTTCCGAGCGTTATCGTCAACATTTAGTTAAAGACTTAACTGAAATAAACAGCAAAACTTAATCAGTTATCAGCTTCTTAAGGCAAGAGGCAACAGGCAAGAGGCAAAAGACAGAATCTGACAATTCTCCTACCTAAAAAGAAGGTTAGAAACTAAGCACATCAAAGCTTTTAGCTTAACCAATTAGGTTTTAGTTTCTGGATAGGGAAATGGGGGAATAGGGAAATGGGGAGATAGGGTAATTTCAACTAAAACCCTAAAACCCTAAAACCCTAAAACCCTAAAACCCCAACACCCAACACCCAACACCCAACTTAACAATTATGAGCACTACTACCTTAATTCCCAATCCTGCTATTAATAATCGCCCCCGGGATGTTCAAACTGCCGAAATTGCCGATCAAACTTGGGTTTTTCGCTCGCGTACTTGGGACAGATTAAAATTTGAAATAGAATATGCTCGTCAACGGGGAACCACCGCCAATTCCTATCTTATCTGTGGCGATAAAACCGCCTTAATCGATCCTCCTGGAGAATCTTTCACCGAAATTTATTTAGAAGAAATTCGTCAATATATCTCCTTACATCGTCTCGATTATCTGATTCTCAGTCACGTTAATCCCAATCGTATCGTCACGTTAAAGGCATTATTAGCCGAAACCCATCAAATCACCATCTTCTGTTCTAAAGCTGCCGTCAATACCCTGAAAAATGCCTTTCCTGATGCACAAATTTTGGGCATACGAACCGATGAAATCCTTGATTTAGGGCAAGGTCATCAACTAAGTTTTATTAATGTCCCTACGCCGCGCTGGCCTGATGGTATCTGCACTTTTGACCAAAAAACCCAAATTTTATACAGCGATAAATTCTTTAGTGTGCATCTGTGTAGTGACGATATTTGGGATAAAAATTGGAAAGAATTAGACGCAGATCGTCGTTATTATTTTGATTGTCTCCATGCTGTGCAATCAAAACCGGTAGAAACAGCCCTCGACAAAATTAAAGAATTTCCCGCCCAGTATTATGCACCCGCCCACGGTCCGATAATTCGTTATAGTCTTAGTCGTCTTGCCTACGATTATCGTTATTGGTGTCAAGAACAAAAAACTCGACCCCTACAAGTGGCTTTATTATATGCTTCTGCCTACGGAAATACTGCCACCATGGCCCGATCGATCGAACGAGGATTATTAGAAAATGATCTGGCCGTAGAATCAATAAATTGTGAGTTTGCTACCCCCGCCGAAATTGGTCAAGCGATCGAAAATTGTGACGGATTTATTATCGGTTCTCCCACCTTAGCCGGTCACGCTCCTACCCAAATTCAAACCGCTTTAGGAATCGTTCTTTCCACGGCAGCAAAAACTAAATTAGCCGGGGTTTTTGGTTCCTACGGTTGGAGTGGGGAAGCTGTAGATTTAATTGAAACTAAACTCAAAGATGCTAATTATCGCCTCGGTTTTGAATCCTTGCGCGTGCGTTTTAGCCCCACAGAAAGCAGTTTACAAGCAGGTTATTTAGCCGGAGAAACCTTCGCCCAGACCTTGAAAAAAACCAAAAAATTTCGGGTTCCCCAACAGGGAATGACCGAAACACAAATCGATCGCACTGCCCAGGCCGTTGGTCGGATCGTCGGTTCCCTTTCTGTTCTCACCACTCGCCAGGGCGAGGATCATGCTGGTTTCTTGACCTCTTGGGTATCCCAAGCCAGTTTTAACCCTCCAGGGCTAATTATCGCCGTTGCTGACGAACAAGCAGCCGATCGCCTAATTAACTCGGGAACCACTTTTACCTTGAATATTCTCAAGGAAGGGCGCAATTTACGCCGCCATTTTTCCAATCGCATCAAATCTGGCGGCGATGTCTTTACGGGATTAGAAACCCAAGTCGGGGAAAATGGCTGTCTGATTTTAAGCGAAAGTCTCGCCTATCTAGAGTGTACGGTGAAAGAGCGACAACCCTGCGGCGATCGCTGGTTAGTCTATGCCACCGTCGAGCGGGGTCAAGTTTTGGATAGTAACGGTGTCACCGCCATCGGTCATCGCAAATCTGGTGGTCAGTATTAAAACCGGACTAGCGGGGTCAAGCTTCAAGCTCCTGACTTTCCCCCTATGGTCTGCCTAGATTTCTGGGAAACAAATGTTATGTTAGTATCTAAAGTTATCATTCAGGGCTATTTTGTCTTTGTTTTCCCATGAAAAAATTGCCGTTAATCCTATCGGTGGGGAGTGTCGCTCTATTGTTGGTGGGATGTCCAGCTTCTGACCAAGCTAATCAATCCCCACCGATTACCCAAGAAACCCCCACCCCTTCTCCTAGTCCCCCGGCTGCCCCACCTCCTGCCTTTAGCGGTGCTGTGCAACCAGCCACCGAACCAGCCACCCCAAGGGTAGCTGGATTAATTCCTGCCACCGATCCCGACCAAAAACGGGCAGAAATTAACCGCGGTCGCAGCGATCCCTTCGCTATTTTGCCTCTGCAGCCTAATATTACGATTACAGCGGAAGAAAAACCCCCAGCTGGGACTCCCGCGGCCACTGGCGCAGCTGCACCAGGAGGCAATCGTCCCGCAGCCGCACCTGCACCAGGAGGCAATCGTCCCGCAGCCGCAGCTGCACCAGGAGGTAATCGTGCCACTCCCAGAGGACCGATAGTTAAAGCACCGCCGCCGCCACCGCAACCAACGGAAGCGGCAGCAGTGCAAGTATTGGGCATCATCCGGTTGCCTACCAGTCCTATGGCGATCGTGAAAGCACCAGGAGAAAACACGGAACGTCGAGTTATCCCCGGTTCTACCCTCTCTAATGATTTAATTTTAGTCAAAGCGATCAATACTAATGCCAACAATCCCTATATTGTCCTAGAACAATACGGTCAAACTATTACCCGTCGTTTAGGGGATGGTGTCCCTGAACCCGCCGCACCGCAAGCCTCGATCGGCTATAATATTTCCGAATCAGGAGAATAAAACCCGTGCGATCGATTGCTATTCAACAAAAACAAACCATTATTTATCCGCGAATGCCCTTGGCTATCTATCGAGAATTAGCCAGCCATTTACAACAGGTTCAGGGTGTCGAAACCCATCTCACTCCCCAGCAGTTCCAACAATTCGATTATCACCAAAGTCAGATCGGTAGTCTAGAAATTAACTATAGCGAGGCTTTTCAGGAAAGCGATCGCACTCTGGTCACGGCAATTCTCGATTACTATGCCCAAGACCACGGACTCTATCAGCTTTCCTAAGCTTTCTCTCCTCACCTTTTCCCCAATTACTAATTTTCTTGTTAAAAATTCAAAGGATTTTATCTGTCAATATCGCTTCATTTTATGGCCAAGAACAAGGAGATAAAAATTAAAATATTTCTGATTTTAAGCTACCGACGACCAGCGGTAGTCACTGATAACTGAGAAGTAGATGGGTGTTAAAAATTGTCAGATACCCCCCTTATCAAGGGGGGCAGGGGGGATCAAAGATAAAATCTATCTTCAATTTAATTGAAACCACTTACTTAACTGCTCACTGCTCACTGATAACTGCTCACTGATTACTGAAATGACCCTACCCAATTCCCTAGAAGAAACAATCCTGCAAGCAAAAGCCGCCACCCAACTGGCTCTAGAATCGGGAGCTAGACGCATACAAGTGGAATTAGTTATCCCAGAAATTGCTCTACAAGCGCAAGCTTTAGCCCTTGATTTTACCTCTATTTTTGACAGTTATGGTTCTGGTTTAAGGGTAATTTTTCCCGATACTGGGGCCGCCATGTTAGCTCGACGGGATTGGGGAGAAACAGTTTTTCAACTGGGAGATTTAGGTAGTCGTTTTATTCCCATCGAAAACAAAATTAAGCCCGAAGATGAAGCTTTTTTAGTTGTTTGTCCCTCCTCGGTCGAGATTAATTCCGTCGAAAAACTCTGTAACCTGGCCGAAGATCGCCCCGTGGTTCTTCTAATTCCCCAATTGGAAGATGTATCGGTAGTGGGTATCGGTTACGCAGCCCGACAATTGCGAGAAAGATTTTTAAGTACCCTAGAAAGTTGTTATTATTTTCGTCCCTTGGAATCAGCGATCGTTTATCGTTCCTATCCTTCCTTGTGGCAAGTTTGGCTCGAAAAAGAAGATGGTTACGACTTAATTTCCGAACAATCCACTAAACCCATGGGCGAAGCTTTAGAAAATCTGATTCTGAAAGCTTCTAGTAATAATCCTAATGATAGTTCTAATCCTGCTAACAAAGCCAAAAAGTCGGGTTTATTTGCCACTATGGGACGCTTCTTAAAAGCATTGCAACAGTGATATACTCCCCCCGTCAAGTTAGGCTGTGACGGGGGATTCTTGACCCATTGCTGTTAGAAATTCCTTGCTTCAACGGATTGACCTCGATTGCAACTTTTGTTCTTCTATTTTAACCTATAATTGGGCAATGCTATAATAAAATTAATCGGTAGTTTCCCTAGAGGTAAACTTTTATGATCGTCAATAAGCGAGAACTCAAGCAAACCTTAAATCGGGTGTACTTGAAAATCAAGCCTGATACTGAAACAATTCAGGTTTTTCAAGCTAATTTGACGCGCTTGTTGGAGCAATGTGACAGCAAAAAGTCTGAAGAGTTTAATAAAAATTTGCTGATAGATTTTTTGAAAAATACCTATTATACTGATCGCTATTTTATCAATACAAAAGAGCGCATTGATCTGGTGATTCATAATAACCAAGATGTTAAAAGTCCAGTGGGGGTTATTTTTGAGACGAAGAAACCTAGTCGGACAATAAATGCAGAAATGCCAAGACTGGATCATCTCAATACTAAGGCTTTTCAGCAGTTAGTTTTATATTTTCTCCGCGAAAGGGTGACGGATAAAAATCTTGAGATTAAACACTTGATCGTGACAAATATTTATGAGTGGTTTATTTTCGATGGGAAAATTTTTGAGGAGTTGTTTTTTGCTAATAAGGCTCTAGTTAAACAGTTTTGCGATTTTGAAGCAGGGAGACTGAGTAGTACGAAAACGGATTTTTTCTATCAACAAATTGCCGAACCAGCGATCACTAAAGTTATTGAGCAAATTAAGTTTACTCATTTTGATCTGCGAGAACTGGAAAATTTAGATTGGCTGGATATTTACAAGATTCTTTCGCCAGAGCATTTACTTAAGTTACCTTTTGTTAATGACAGTAATACTTTAAATAAGCCTTTTTATAATGAGCTTTTGTATATTATTGGTTTGACGGAAGTTAAGGATAAAGGGAAAAAATTAATCGGACGAATGAAAGAAGGCGATCGCTGTGATGGTTCCCTGATTGAAAATGCGATTAGTCGGTTGGATAGTTTAGATAAAATTGCACAATTAAAAAATCCGGAAGAGTTTGGAACTACGAATGAGGAACGGCTTTTTAATGTGGCGTTGCGGTTATCAATTAATTGGATTAATCGGGTTTTGTTTCTCAAACTATTGGAAGCGCAGTTAATTAAATATCATCAAGGCGATCGAGATTTTGCCTTTCTGAATTTGGCGAAAGTTCCCAGTTATGATGATCTCGATAGTTTGTTTTTTGATGTGTTAGCCAGGGAGACAAATAAGCGCGAGGCTAAGGTTAAAACGACTTTTGCTTATGTACCTTATTTAAATAGTTCGCTATTTGAGCCAACGGAGACGGAACAGCAAACGATTGTCATTGGCAATTTGCGGGAGCGAACTTTACCCATTTTTACAGCGACGGTGCTAAAAGATAATCAGGGTAATAAGCGAGTAGGTGAGTTGAATTCGTTGGCTTATTTGTTTGAGTTTTTGGATGCTTATAAATTTGATCGAGATGAGTTAGAAAATCCTCAAGAAGATAGCGAAAAGTTAATTAATGCTTCGGTGTTGGGGTTAATTTTTGAAAAGATTAATGGTTATAAGGACGGTTCTTTTTATACGCCGAGTTTTATTACCATGTATATGTGTCGGGAAACCATACGACGAGCGATCGTGCAGAAGTTTAATGAAGTAAAAGGCTGGAATTGTCAAACTTTAGATGATTTGTATGAACGAATTGAGGATAAAAAAGAGGCGAATACTATTATTAATAGCCTGAAGATTTGCGATCCGGCGGTGGGTTCGGGACATTTTTTAGTTTCGGCTTTAAATGAGATAATTGCGATTAAGAGTGAGTTACGGGTTTTATTAGATACTTCGGGTAAGTCGCTAAAAGATTATCGGGTAGAGGTGCGAAACGATAAGTTATTGGTTTACGATGATGAGGGGACTTTATTTGCTTATCATCCGAATAATAAAGAAAAGCAACGGGTACAGCAAGCTTTATTTCATGAGAAACAGACGATTATTGAAGGGTGTTTATTTGGGGTGGATATTAATCCTAATTCCGTGACGATTTGTCGCTTGCGGTTATGGATTGAGCTTTTAAAGAATGCTTATTATCGAGAAGATGGCAATTTGGAAACTTTGCCAAATATTGATATTAATATCAAGTGTGGTAATTCTTTGATTAGTCGCTTTGCTTTGGATGTGGATGTTAGACAGGTTTTACAGAAGCAGAAGTTTAGTATTGAGGAATATCGCAATGCGGTACAGACTTATCGCAATGCGGAAACTAAGGAACAAAAGCGGCAGATGGAAACGCTGATTGCTAAGATTAAAGCTGGGTTTAGTGCTAATTTATTAATTGGTGATCCTAAGAAGGTGAAGTTACGTCAATTACAAGGGGAGCTTTATAATCTGGAAAATCAGGGTTTATTATTTGAGGAGACTAAGACGGAGCAAAAAGCGCGGGAGAAAAAAGTTACTAAGTTAAATAATGAGATTGATAAGCTAACTGCTGAAATTGCAGATATTGAAAGCGGTAGGCTGTATGATAATGCTTTAGAATGGCGGTTTGAGTTTCCCGAAGTGTTAAATGATGATGGGGATTTTGTCGGGTTTGATGTTGTCATTGGGAATCCTCCTTATATTCGTCAAGAAGACATTAAGGAATTAAAAACAACTTTACAAAAATCTTATCAATGTTATACGGGTGTTGCTGATTTGTTTGTTTATTTTTATGAATTGGGTTTAAACTTATTAAAACCTCAAGGTCATTTAACTTATATTTCCTCTAATAAATATTTTCGCGCAGGTTATGGTGAAAAGTTGCGTCAACTTCTGGGAGATTCAACCACAATTTACAATTTAATTGATTTTGGTGATTTCCCTGTTTTTGAAGAGGCGATAGCTTATCCAAGTATTATCACTTTAAGCAAAAATAAATCTGAAAATAATCAATTACAAGCTTTATCCTGGGATGAAACCAAAAAACAAGATATTGCACGGTTTGCAACGGTATTAGAACAAGATGGGTTAATAATTGCTCAAGAAAATTTAAAGCCTGATGGTTGGCGTTTAGAGTCTTCGCAAATTTTGGATTTATTAGCTAAGTTGCGTAATGCGGGTAAGTCTTTGGGTGAATATGTGGAAGGTAGATTTTATCGTGGTATTTTAACAGGATTTAATGAAGCTTTTGTAATTGATCGCGCAACCCGTGACAGATTAATTAATGAGCATCCTTCCTCTGCTGAAGTGATTAAACCTTTTCTGCGCGGTCGTGACGTTAAAAGATGGTGTGTTGATTTTGCAGAGCAGTATTTAATTAAAATAGAATCCTCTGAAAATAAAGAACATCCTTGGTCTAAGTTAAGCGAACAAGAAGCTGAGAAAATTTTCGATGAAACATATCCTGCAATTTACAAGCATTTTTCTCAATTTAGGAAATCACTAATAAAAAGATGTGATCAAGGTCGCTTTTTTTGGGAACTCCGGTCTTGCATTTACTGGCAAGAATTTGAACAACCTAAAATTATTTATCCAAATATTTGCAAACGAAATGAATTTGCATGGGATGAATTAGGTTATTATACTAATCAAAAGGCATTTATTATTTCTTCTAGCGATAAGGTTTTACTAGCAGTCCTTAACTCTAATGTGGTTATGTTCTTGTTTAAAAATCTATTATCAAAATTACAAGGTGACTTTTATGAGCCAAGTTCTATATTCATGAAAGATTTCCCGATTCCTAATGCAACTGAATCACAACGTACAGCAATAGAAAAACTTGTACAAAAATGTCTTGATGCTAAAAAAGACGATCCTACTGCTAACACAAGCGAATTAGAAAAGCAGATCGATCACTTAGTTTACAAACTCTATCAACTCACCTATAATGAAGTAAAAATCATTGATCCAGAATTTGCCCTAACAGAACAAGAATATCTGGACTTACCCTAATTTATTCTCCGTTTTGCCTTTTGCCTCGTCTGGCCCAAGCAATTTAAATGCTTGACAGCTTAATTTCTGGCCAACTAGCTACCACCGAGGCCAATTTATCCAAATCCCGACGATCTTCGATAAAGGGAAAAACACCTAAAACTGGACAATTAGTCAAGGATTGAATTAAATCGATCGGTGTTAACTGCTCTATCTCCGTCTCAGTGCGCGGTTCGAGACAATTAAGGATAATTCCGCCCAAATTGACCTTTTTCTGCTCTGCTAGGGCAATATTAGCCACCGTTTGGGAAATCGCTCCCAATTTCACCGGCACCACTAAAAGGGTTTTTAACCGCCATTGAGCCGCTAAATCCGCCAAAGTTAGCTCGTGGGTGACAGGACAACCTAAACCCCCTAAACCCTCAATTAAAACCAAATCTTGGCTTTTTTGTAGGTTTAGCAGAGCTTGCCACACCGTCCCTAAAGGAATATCTCGACCTTCCAAATCAGCAGCCACAGGAGGCGCTAAGGGTGCTTGATATTGCAGCGGTGTGATCATTTCTAATCGACCCTGAAATAAACCCTCATACCATTCTCGATCGCCTTGACCCGTTTGCATTAATTTCATCAGCCCCAGGGCCTTGGAGGGATAGTATTTTTGCCAATAAGCCACCAAAGCAGTGGTGACAACGGTTTTACCCGCATCGGTATCCGTAGCCGTAATCAAAAGACTATTCATAAACTCCCAGGCCAAGTCAAGATCAGGTGAAATCACCAATATTTATCATCTTATCTCCCTTCTCCCCCATCACCCCACACCCCACACCCTACACCCCACACCCCACACCCTACACCCCACACCCCAGATATTGCATGGGTAAGATGCAAAAAGAAAAAAAACTGCGGCCAAAAAGGTGAGATGGAATACACTAAAAGTATAAGGTTATCAATTTTGCTATTTTTCCAGTTGCATCCTAGGCAACAGAATTGCAATTATCCCTCTAGTTAGAAATTGGACGGTTTGCCCTGTGGTTTCATCACTTCCCAAGCCCAATGACTCTTTAACAACGGTTCCCCAGCGTTGTTCTGGTGCTTATGCCTTGATGGACAGTCTCAAACGTCATGGTGTTAAGCACATCTTCGGTTATCCCGGTGGTGCGATCCTACCCATCTATGACGAACTCTACCGCTTTGAAGAACGGGGAGAATTACAACATATTTTAGTGCGCCACGAACAAGCGGCCGCCCATGCCGCCGATGCCTACGCTAGGGCCACCGGCAAAGTGGGAGTCTGTTTCGGTACTTCCGGCCCCGGGGCGACCAATTTGGTGACAGGCATCGCTAACGCACACATGGACTCCATCCCGATGGTAATTATCACTGGTCAGGTGAGTAGGGCGGCCATCGGTTCCGATGCTTTCCAAGAAACCGATATTTATGGTATTACTCTCCCGATTGTTAAACATTCCTATGTGGCCAGAAATGCCCGCGAAGTAGCGAGAATTGTCGCTGAAGCCTTCCATATCGCCAGTACAGGACGACCAGGACCAGTTTTAGTCGATATTCCCAAAGATGTCGGTTTAGAACTATGTGATTATATCCCCGTCGAACCGGGAGATGTGAAACTAAGCGGCTATCGTCCCACGGTTAAGGGCAATCGCCGTCAAATCGAGGCCGCTTTACACCTCTTGGAAACCGCCGAAAAACCTTTACTCTACGTTGGTGGAGGTGCGATCGCAGCGAATGCCCACGCCCAAATTGCCGAGTTTGCCGAGCGTTTTCAGTTACCCGTCACCACCACGTTAATGGGGATCGGTGCTTTTGATGAACATCATCCCCTCTCGGTGGGAATGTTAGGAATGCACGGCACAGCCTACGCTAATTTTGCCGTGACCGAGTGTGATTTATTAATTGCCGTCGGCGCTCGTTTTGATGACCGAGTAACCGGGAAACTGGACGAATTCGCCTCGAAAGCTAAGGTCATCCATGTGGATATAGACCCCGCCGAAGTGGGCAAAAATCGCGCCCCCGACGTGCCGATTGTCGGGGATGTGCGGGTAGTTTTAGAACAAATACTCCATAAAGCCAGAGAATTTGATTATCCCACTAATTCCGATCGCACCCAAGCTTGGTTAGCCCAGATCGAGCGCTGGCGACAAGATTATCCCCTGCAAGTACCTCGACCGGAAGGCAGACTTTCCCCCCAAGAAGTGATCGTTGAGGTGGGTCGTCAAGCACCCCACGCCTACTATACCACCGATGTGGGCCAGCATCAGATGTGGGCGGCCCAATTCCTCAAAAATGGACCCCGACGTTGGATTTCTAGCGCGGGATTGGGGACGATGGGTTTCGGTTTACCCGCTGCGATGGGGGCCAAGGTGGCGATTCCCGATGAGGAGGTCATTTGTATTAGTGGTGATTCCAGTTTCCAAATGAATCTACAGGAATTAGGCACTCTCACCCAATTTAATATTCATGCCAAGACGATTATTATTAATAATGGTTGGCAGGGTATGGTACGTCAATGGCAAGAAGCTTTCTATGGGCAACGTTATTCTAATTCCAATATGGAAGTGGGAATGCCGGATGTGGAACTGTTAGCCCAAGCTTACGGCATTAAAGGCATTACTATTCGCCATCGAGAGGAATTAGCCGCAAAAATTGCCGAAATGTTAGCCCATGATGGTCCAGTTTTGGTCAATGCGATCGTGACTAAAGACGAAAATTGTTATCCCATGGTCGCCCCCGGCCAAAGTAATGCCCGTATGATTGGTTTACCGAAAATTGTCACCAAGGGTTGTGAAATGCTCGATTGTCCCAGTTGTGGCGCGGTTAACAGTTGGAATAATAAATTCTGTCCTGAATGTGGGGCGAAATTGTAACCAAAAATTGTTAATTAATTAACCAGCCTCCGTTAAGTATAACGGAGGTTTTTGGCTTTTTCTCTACTGTGTGAACATCATAATTAGGTAGGCGTTAAAAATTATCAGAAACCCTCCTTATCAAGGGGGGATAAAGGGGGGATCGGCACCCCCCTTATCAAGGGGGGCAGGGGGGATCGAACCTAAAATCCATTTTTAATTTAATTATAATCAGCTACTTAGAAATTGTCAAACAGAAGCAATGGCAGCCCTAGAAGAAGCTTTAGAAAAAGAAGCGCAAAACTCGATCGCCACCGTGATTAAATTAGCAATATCTCAGTGACAACGGCAAGAGGCTGAAATCAACACCATGGACGACAATGAGAAGGACAACCTAAAATCTTTTCGCTAATTTTGCCATAGACTGCACCCTTTGCTTCTAGAATGGGCTATTGCGGCTAGACCCGAATATTGGTCTAGCATTTGCCCGTAGACTGAAAAAAGCACGTTATAAAGATTATGGCCAAAGTTCTGGTATCCGATTCGATCGATCCGGTAGGAGTAGAAATTCTGTCACAGGTTGCCCAAGTGGACGTGAAAACAGGACTATCCGCCGGGGAAATCATTCAAATTATCCCCGAATACGACGCACTGATGCTCCGTTCCAGTACCCGCGTCACCAAAGAAATCGTCGAAGCGGGCAGCAAACTGCAAATTATCGGCCGCGCGGGGGTAGGAGTCGATAATATCGATGTTCCTGCGGCCACTCGTCAGGGTATTATTGTCGTTAACTCTCCCGAAGGTAACACGATCGCCGCTGCCGAACACGCCTTGGCCATGATGTTATCCCTCTCCCGTCATATTCCCGATGCCAATCAGTCGGTAAAAGCGAATAAATGGGAAAGAAATCGCTTTATCGGCACAGAAGTTTATAAAAAGAACCTAGGAGTCGTCGGTTTAGGTAAAATTGGCTCCCACGTCGCCAAAGTGGCTAGATCCCTAGGCATGAAAATTCTCGCCTACGATCCCTTTATTTCCAAAGAACGCGCCGATCAACTCGGTTGTACCCTGGTGGATCTAGACCTACTCTTTGCTGAGTCCGATTTTATCACCCTCCACGTCCCGAAAACTCCCGAAACCCAGCATCTCATCGGTCGGGAAACCATCGCTAAGATGAAACCCACAGTCCGCATCATTAACTGTTCCAGAGGCGGCATTATCGATGAATTGGCTTTAATTGAAGCCCTCGAATCCGGTAGAATCGCCGGGGCAGCCTTGGACGTATTTGAACAGGAACCCTTAGGCGAATCTAGATTAAGAGAATTGTCTAACGTCATTCTCACTCCCCACCTGGGTGCCTCGACTACGGAAGCACAGGTGGGTGTGGCTGTTGATGTGGCCGAACAAATTCGCGATGTCCTCCTCGGTTTGCCAGCGCGTTCGGCCGTTAATATCCCCGGACTAACTCCCGATGTTATGGAAAAACTGCGCCCTTACCTGCAATTAGCGGAAACTATGGGGAATCTCGTCAGTCAGTTGGCAGGAGGTCGCTGTGACTCGTTAAATGTCCGTTTACAGGGAGAATTGGCCACTAAAGACAGTCAACCTCTGGTGGTGGCGGCAATTAAGGGTTTACTTTCCCAAGCCCTCCGGGAACGGGTAAACTATGTTAATGCGGCGATCGAAGCTAAGGAACGCGGTATCCGGGTAATCGAAACCCGGGATGCTTCCACCCGCGACTATTCGGGATCGATTCATTTGGAAGCTAATGGTTCCATGGGGACCCATTCCGTCACTGGAGCGCTGTTAAGTACCGGAGAAATCCGCATTACTGACCTCGATGAGTTCCCAATTAACGTGCCACCGAGTAATCATATGTTATTCACCCTTCACCAGGATATGCCCGGTATTATCGGTAAAATTGGCGCACTTTTAGGCAGTTTTAATGTCAATATCGCCAGTATGCAGGTAGGACGCAAAATTATTCGCGGTGACGCAGTTATGGCCCTGAGTCTCGATGATCCTCTACCAGAAGGCCTTCTCTCGGAAATTACTAAAGTCCCCGGCATCCGCGATGCCTACACAGTAAAACTCTAGATTAAATCAGTTATCAGTAAACAGTAATCAGTAATCAGTAATCAGTAATAAGTGAAAAGAAAGCTCCGAACTTGCCACTTAATCCTGTTGACTGAAAACTCAAATTTGATAACTGATCCCTGATCACGGATAACTGATATATGTCTAATAGTTGGTGGGAAATTACAGTTTTGTGCGAACCTAGTCTCGAAGAAACGGTTTTCTGGAGACTGGAAAATTTTGGCTGTTCGGGAACCGCCACTGCTAAAAAACAATCCTCTTTAGAGATTAAGGCCTATATACCAGAAATTAAAGCGCAATTGCTCGATTTAGAGGCACTAAGCCTCTGGTTAAAGCAAGATGCTTTGATTTTAGGTTTTCCCGAACCTGTCAGCTATTGGCAGTTAATGGACGAGGAAGACTGGGCCAGCAGTTGGAAACAACATTGGCAGCTGGGCGAGATCGGCGATCGCTTTTTGATCTGTCCCGCTTGGTTAAATCCCCCGGAAAATAACCAGAGATTGGTAATTAAAATTGACCCTGGTTCCGCTTTCGGCACGGGAACGCACCCCACCACCCAATTATGTCTAGAATCCCTAGAAATGCGTTTAAGTAGCAATCCAGAGCATAAAATTATCGCCGATATCGGTTGTGGTTCTGGCATACTGGCGATCGGGGCGATTTTATTAGGGTCCAAAAAAGTTTATGCTGTCGATACAGATCCGCTGGCGGTGAGTGCGACGCGCAGTAATCGCTATCTCAACCGAATTAACCCCGAAAATTTAGCTATTAATCGGGGTAGTGTCGGGGAGTTATTAGAATTAATTCCCGATGGTGTCGATGGCATTGTTTGTAATATTTTAGCCGAGACAATTATCGCTTTAATGCCCGAAATCACCCGTCTGGCAAAACCCAGCACTTGGGGAATTTTAAGCGGCATCCTTGTCACCCAAGCACAAACAGTTAACGATATTTTAGAACGCCACGGCTGGACAGTGGCTGCCCTGTGGAAACGTCAAGAATGGTGTTGTCTTCAAATTCGTCGCACCGTGGATTAATATAGCTGTCAGCCTTGAATCAGTTATCAGTGATCAGTTATCAGTGATCAGTTATCAGATTTGAGTTTTCAGTGAGCGGTATCAAGTGAGGAGTATTAAATGGCATTAACAGTGCTGTCTTTTCACTTCACTGATTACTATTTACTGATTACTATTTACTGATTACTGAAAAAAGCATCCATGACGCCAGATAGTTTTCGCATCAGTTTTGCTCCCTTATCTTTGCAGGAAGTATATCAATTAGCCGATGATGGGGCGAATGGGGCTATTGTACTAATGAGTGGTACTGTACGGGAGCAAACCGACGGTAAACCGGTTATTTATCTTGATTATCAGGCCTACGAACCCATGGCGATGGAGGTTTTCCGGCAAATTGCTCGGCAAATTCGGCAAACTTGGCCCGATACCAATCGAGTTGTCATTCACCATCGCACCGGTAAGCTACAAATCGGGGAAATTAGCGTTTTAGTAGCGGTGGGTTGTCCCCATCGGGGGGAAGCTTTCGCAGCCTGTCGTTATGCTATTGATACTCTCAAGCATAATGCCCCCATCTGGAAAAAAGAATACTGGTCTGATGGTTCTAGTCAATGGGTTAGTATTGGGGCCTGTGAACTGGAAAATCAATAAATGGCCTTCAGGATGGGTAAATAAACCCATCCTCTGAATAATTAGGGTCTGCTGAAAAAGTTTTTCCTGGGGGTAGGGTGTGGGGTGTGGGGTGTGGGGTGTAGGGTTTTACCAGTTTTGAGGTGGTCAGTTACCTAATTTTCGGGGAAAAAGTA
>SFAQ01000093.1:0-9646 GCA_007096525.1 Microcystis wesenbergii Mw_QC_B_20070930_S4
ATAGGAATCGGAGACGACGTTTTGGTCTGAGATTTAATTTAATCGCTGGCATTTACAACTACGAACTTGCTTTAGGCTATCATCAAGTAGCTGAATAAGACTTTTGCAGGAGGTCTATTGTCGATGTAGTCGGGGATGAGCATTTTATTCTTATTAAGTATTGATTGAATTTAAAAGTAATTTGAGATCATCATCTTCATTTTCAGGCTTTAAATATAATGCACAAATTCGCTCAACATCATCGGTTAAAGCTTTATTTTTTTGACACCAATCCTGAAGACAAATATCACTTAATTTTTCAATAAAGTCATAGTCAACATTAGCGGGTGGCGTATTTTCTTCACAAGCAATTTTATCTAAAATTTTAACAATATCAGGTTCGGCTAATTGTTTAGTAATAGGATTATAAAAAATTCCGTGATAATTTTGTTTATGAAAAACTAATAGATAAAGTAAGGGATGTTTTTCTGAATATGTTTTCGCACTAATCAAATCGTCAGATAAGGTTTTTGCGTAATCACGATTAAGTTGAAGTTTTGCTGTATGTTGATAATAAGGAGAAATATCTAAATCTGCTAAAGCATTAAGATTAATTTCTCCAGATTCAATCATCACTTGAGATGCCATTTCAGGAATATTAATTTCTTGAGTTTCCGCAGTAGTTAAAACAGGTAAATCAATTACTTTTTTTGATTCTTGATGACGAGACATTAAATTTTTCCATCGTTTTTGAATTTCCACTAAAGCATAATTGAGTTCAGTGTTACTATTCTTTTCAGTAAGTGTTGGCACAAAAGTATAAATGTGAACGATGCGAGGTAAATGCCAGAAACGTAAAATTCTTCCCGCTCTTTGAACTGGTGCGATCGGAGTCCAATCAATATCATAATTAATGACTACTGAAGCATCTTGCATATTGACACCAACACCATGGGCATCGGTTGAAATAAAAATGTCATAATTTTCGGCAAATTTCTCGGTTGTTTTATTGGAGTGAGGAGCAAATTGTTTAATTAACTGTTCAATCTCTCTACTATCTTTCATCTGATATTTTTTTTCATCTTCGCTTTGCTCGATAGTAAATGCAATTTTTAAAGAGGGAAAATTCTTTTTAAAGTGCTGAGAAAGATAAACAACTGTAGCCCTTCTTTCACAAAAAATAATTACTTTTTGCTGATTTTCTAATACCTGTTCTTTGATAAGAGCAGACAAAATTTTAACTTTTAGATCAAGATTCTGATTAAGCCGTTTTAGTTCAGTAATAATAGGTCTTAAAAATTTTTCTCTATCTTCACGAGAAACTATAAATTCAAGTTTGTTGAACTTGTAACTATTCTCACCGCCTGGAGTATCAGCAATTCTTTCTAAAACTCCTTGAAGTGAGAGAGGCGAACTTGCCCATGCAATCTTAACTAAACGATTAAATAAATCTTTAAACATGATATTTTTAGATTTAAGGTTAAAGTAGCCTTTGACTATTGCTTCAGTCAATTCATCTTGAAGAATAAGAGAAAAATTAATGCTATGAAGAATTATATTTGGCACATAATATCTTTCTTCACCAAAATTAATATAGGTTTCTAATCCTTCCTTTTGACCATAATATTTAGCAACGTGAGGAGTTGTTAATTGACTAGCTACAGAAAGATTAATAAATTCATCTATATCGTTGATACACCAAGCATTAATATCTTTTTTTTCTTCTATAAATAAATGATTATATTCTGGTAAATTTTCCAAGAAATAGTCAAATTCTTGAGGTTTACTTTCGCAAGTGTGAGGAAGTAGATAAAGTTGATTATTGATATTTTCAATATCTTTAGCATAAGGCGAACCAGTTAAAAGTAAAACTTTAAGATTACCCTTTTTTACTAATTCTCTAAGTTTGATAAAAGCTGGTCTTTCCTTTGGTTTTTTCGTCATGTTAAATAAATTTTGTTTATAACGATTTCTAAATTCTTGACTTTCATCAATAATCAATAACCAACGCCGATTTGCAATATCTTCTAAAATATCTTCAAATAATTCCAAGGCATGATCTTGTTTAGCATCTTTTCTATCAAAAGTTTGTCGCACAAAATAATCACAGGGTAATCCTGCTTCTCGCATTTCCTTTTGCCAATTGCTACGGACGGCCTTAGGTCCAATAACCATGATATTATCAATTAAATCTTCATCTCGTAAATGAAGAGCTACATGAACCGCTACAACAGTTTTGCCTAGTCCAGTTGAAGCGACTAGCATTGAGCCATCAAATTTTTTGATCTGTCGTAAAGTTTGGGCAATCATGTCAATTTGGTACGAAACTGGCTTTTTAGAATATCTAGTTTTGGGAGGCTGGATATTTTCAAAAATCAACATACTTTTGAGATAAATATCCCAAGGTGCAGCAAACTGTAACCATTTTAGTAAAATTTCTAATAGTTCTTGAGTTAAATCTTTAGCCTCAGTAAAATAATCATCAAATTCTTTAACTAATGCGAGAACCTCTGTTTTATCAGTAATAACATTACCACCTTCAACTTGTTCTCTTAATCCTTTGCCAGTTAAATTTGACGAAGTTTGAATTGCCGCTTTTTCATCACAGATGTAAAGTTTATTATGATGATCTTTGGCTCTAGCATCTACAATCCCAAACTGATTTGATTGTATTTTTTCTAAAATATCAAGAACTGATTTTCTTCTATCTCTGTCTAATCCTGTACGCACATCTCTCATTATTTCTTGAATTAATGCCATCCTTGCCCTTTGCTCTCCTGGATCATCTAAACCTACCAAAATATAGGTTTGTTTTCCTGTAGTATAACCCCGAACTAAATTCCAACCTTTAATCGTAAAAAAGCCTGTGGCAATGCGAATTTTTTGATTAGCTTCTTCTAAGTATTTGGTAATATATTCTATTGATTTACCTGATTCAAACCAGCTTAATCTGTTGTTATTTAAAGATTTTAATTCTTTCATATTAAACCTTCAATATCGAGATATATTCTGAATCGTAAGTCATAACTATTATAATCTCATTTCTCTTTGTGATCAAGTTGAAGATTTTCTAGTTTTTGACGGCTATAAGCATTAATACTCATTGCACAAGTGAGATGCTCTCTACTAAATCTGGTTATTAAAGACTGATTATTTATTCCCCTTTTTGCATGAGTGCATGAGCAGAAAACGGGTTTCTCCGAGAAACCCGTTTTCTGTGATAACTGAAAAGGTTCTTAATTCCCCACCATTGTGATAATTGCCGTCATTTAAACCACGACAAAATTAACTAATTTGCCCGGGACAACAATCACTTTTTTGATTTCCTTACCCTCTAAATAACGTTGGGCGATTTCTGATTCCAGGGCGAGGGTTTCTAGGGTGCTTTTATCGGCACTAGCGGGAACTTGTATCGTGCCTCTGGTTTTTCCCAAAATTTGGATGACAAGGGTAATCTCGTCCACAATCAGGGCAGTAGGATCAACTTTTGGCCAGGGTTGCAGGTGAATTGATTGGCTATGACCTAAAGCTTGCCATAATTCTTCGCTAAGATGGGGAGCAAAGAGGGAAAGTAAGATTAATAGGGTTTCGATTCCTTCCCGATAAATGGGGGATGCAAAACACTTATTATCCCCTAAAGCGTTACTGAGTTTCATTAATTCGGAAATGGCAGTATTAAATTGATAATCTCCTTCTAAATCCTCGGAGATTTCTTTAATAGCGGTGTGAATTGCCCGTCTTAAATCCTTGTCAGTTTTCGAGAAAGTCTCTATTTTTTTGACTTGCTTGGGTTTATTTTCAATATATTCGCTGACTAAACGCCACACCCGATTAAGAAAGCGAAATTGTCCTTCTACCCCCGCATCTTCCCACTGTAAATCTTTTTCTGGGGGTGCGGTAAAAAGTATAAACATTCGGGCAGTATCAGCCCCATATTTTTCGAGGACTTTCAGAGGATCAACGCCGTTATATTTCGACTTGGACATTTTTTCAAAGAAGAAAGAAAGAACTTCTCCCGTGTCTTTATCGCAATATTTATCCTCTTTATAGATAACATTTTCTGCGGGGACATATTTGCCAGTTTCGGGATTTTTGTAGGTTAGTCCCTGTACCATTCCCTGGGTTAACAGACGGTTAAAAGGTTCATCGACATTAACTAAACCTCGGTCTCTTAAAACTTTGGTAAAGAAACGAGAATAGAGTAAATGTAGGATAGCGTGTTCGATTCCTCCGACGTATTGATCCACCGGCATCCAATCATTAACCTTATCAAATTGAAAGGGTATATCTTCATTTTTAGCATCGGTATAACGGAGGAAATACCAACTAGAATCGATGAAAGTATCCATGGTGTCCGTTTCCCGTTTTGCGGGAGTGCCACAGCGAGGACAATCCACATTTACCCAGTCTTCTAATTTGGCTAAAGGAGAAGCACCTCGACCGCTAAATTCGACATTTTCTGGTAAAGTAACGGGTAAATTATCGATAGGTACTGGCACGGTTCCACAATGGGGACAGTGGATAACTGGAATCGGACAACCCCAATATCTTTGACGGGAAATTAACCAATCCCGGAGACGATATTGTATTCTAGCTTTGCCGTAACCTTGGGCAGTGGCATAATCAATAATAGCGGTTTTTCCTGCTGTAGAATGCAGACCATTAAATTGAGCGGAATTAATCATAATTCCCGCTTCTGTATAGGCCTCTTTTAACTCAATTTCGCCACTTTCTGGAGTAATAACTATCTTAATTGGCAGGTTATTTTCCCGAGCAAATTTAAAATCGCGACTGTCGTGAGCCGGGACTCCCATCACTGCACCAGTACCGTATTCGTAGAGGACATAATCAGCAATTAAAATCGGAATTTCTGCACCAGTAAAAGGATTAATTGCCATTCCTCCGGTTTTAATACCGCGTTTGGGTTTATCTTCGGCAGTTCTTTCTAATTCGCTTTCGCTGGCTATCTCTTGAATAAAAGTTTCTACGGCCGATTTTTGTTCGGGAGTGGTAACTTGTAAAGTTAAGGGATGTTCGGGAGCAAGTACCACATAAGTGACTCCATAAACCGTATCGGGACGAGTGGTAAAAACGGCAATTTTTTCTGTGGAGTTAACAAGAGGAAATTCTAAATAAGCACCTACCGATTTACCAATCCAGTTGGCCTGCATGGTTTTAACGCGTTCTGGCCAACCGAGAAGTTTATCTAAATCAGTGAGTAATTGTTCGGCATAATCGGTGATTTTTAGGAACCATTGCCGGAGTAACTTTCTTTCTACTTTAGCACCCGATCGCCAAGATTTTCCTTCACTATCTACCTGTTCATTGGCCAAGACAGTTTGATCGATAGGATCCCAATTCACTGCCGCTTCTTTTTGGTAGGCCAATCCCGATTCAAAAAACTGTAAAAATAGCCATTGGGTCCAACGATAATATTCCGGGGAACAGGTGGCAACTTCTCTTTCCCAATCGATAGATAATCCTAACTGTTGTAATTGCCGTTTCATCTGGGCAATATTTTGATCAGTCCATTTTGCCGGAGGAACTCCCCTTTCAATAGCGGCATTTTCTGCGGGTAATCCGAAAGCATCCCACCCCATGGGATGCAGCACGCGATAACCCTGCATTCTTTTCAGACGGGCAATCACATCGGTGATAGTATAGTTACGAACGTGACCCATGTGCAGGTTGCCCGATGGATAGGGGAACATGGAGAGGGCGTAAAATTTCGGTTTATCGGCGTTTTCTGGGGTTTTGTCCAATCCCATTTGCTGCCAAATCTTCTGCCATTTCTGTTCGATTTCTGCGGGGTTGTACGGCACTGGGGTCTTTTCTCCTGAGTTGTATCTATCCCTCCCATTTTACAGCAGCCGGCTGGGGGCGATTGCCAGTCTTGGAGTTATCCACCCTAGCAAAAACCCTCTGGGTTTTAGTGGTTAATTTTCCCGGGGAATATTAAACCTCTTGCATAATTAACTTTTGAGGGTTCAAAAACCTCAAAAATAAGGATTAAATCGCCTAAAATCTGTAAATAGACCATTTAACTGATTATTATTCATTCTTAATTCTCCTGACTACTGACTACTGGCTACTGACTCCTAACCCTAACAACAATTTTTGATTTTTACCAGAGGTTAACAGCTGTTCGACTTCACCCAATAGTTACTTGACTGGTATCGACGCTGGTTGCCCCATGGACTTTACTGGCAATGGCCACCATTTTGTTTAAAGTCGCCTGATCGGAAACCGCACCTTTTAGTACAACTTTACTACCAGTTTGAGCGACCCACAATTTGTCCTCATCAGCTAAATCCGGTGTCTCGTCAAAAGCTAAAACTACTCGTTTAGCTAGTCCGCTTTCGTCGTATTTTCCATCTAATCCGACTCTTTCGGGGGGAATACCCGCAGCAGCGGCTTTCCCCGCGATCGCACTAGCGGCATCTGCCGGTTTATCTAACCCGAAAATTCTTTTTAACCAATCCATTGCTAACACTCCTGATTGAGTTCTAAAACCCCAATTTCTTTAAGAGGGATTTCGTTGAAACGATGTGTCGATCTAATCCTAAACGATCGGGACTGACTCCGAGCGCTAAAGCGACTAATTGGGAAAAATGTAACACGGGTAAACCTAAACTTCGATCGATCGCTTTTGCCACTTCCGGTTGTCGGGAATCAAGATTAAGATGGCATAAAGGACAAGGGGTGACTAAACAATCGGCCCCCGCTGCCATCGCCTCTAAAATGTGTTTTCCTGCCATTTGGAACGATTGGGTGGTGGCATAACTGGACAGGGGCCAACCACAGCATTGAGTGCGTCCTTGATAATAAATCGGATTTGCTCCCACGGCTCGAAAGACATTTTCTAGGGATTCCGGCTGAAAGGGATTATCGTAGGGAAGAGTATCCTGGGCGCGCAGGAGATAACAACCATAAAAACCGGCACAATTTAAGCCTGATAAGGGACGAATCACCTTGGCCGCCAGATTATCTAGGCCATAATCGCCCACAATTGCCCAGAGTAGGTGTTTAACCGTCGTCGTACCTTGGTAGGGGGAACAATGTTCTTTCTGTAAATAATTATTAACTTCCTCAACATAATTGGGATTATTATGCTTTGCTTCCTTCAAACGCTCGTCCACATGACCGATCACCCCTTGACAGGTGCTACAGTGAGTCAACAGGGGTAAATTGAGGGCTTCCGCTAGGGCAATATTGCGCGCATTGACGGCATCTTCCAAGAGTTGCGAATCTTCCTTATAGGTTCCCGAACCACAACAGGCAGCTTTTTTGAGTTCGACTAAATTAATCCCCAAAGCTTCCGTCAGGGCTGCCGTCGATAAATATAGTTCCCGACAGGCACCTTGAGCGACACAACCGGGAAAATAAGCATACTGGAGATTTTTGACTGTCATGGATTCTAGGAAATTACTACTCATTGCCTATCTACCATCTTGGCCCCCTTCCCCCCTGTCATCACTAAAGTCATGGAATTTCTTAACAGACAGCCTTTTGTAAGCTGCTGCCCACAAGTGTATGGTAGTTTGTCCCTAGAAATAATATCCAAAAAGGAGGAGAGCCATCTCAATAGTATAGTGGCTCTCCTTGAGAAAAATTGTTGTCCTCAGGAGTCGGTTGTATCAATGGGAATCTGCCCGCTCAAGAGGTGATTTACGGGTAGAATTGAGATTGTAGCCGAGAAATTACGGCGAGAAACGCTATTTTGTCGGCTTACGCCGCTTGGGGGAGAGTGATAACAGCATCAAAGTCAGCACGGCTAGGGAAAATCGAGAGAACCCGGTCTAGTTGGGTTAATTCAAAGATAATCTTGACTGAAGGTGGAATGGAACAGATATTGAAGGATTTTTCTTGACTTTGAGCCAGACGAAAGGCGGTAACTAAAGCCATTAATCCAGCGCTGTCGAGGAATTCCACCCTACTCATATCCACGAGAAAAGTGAAAGAGCCACTCTGGTTAACCAGATTGGTGAGCTGCTCTTGAAATTCTAGGACGTTAGCGGCGGTAATATAGCCACTTGGCTCAAATAGAGCAATTTCTGGGACTTTTACAGGACTTTTCATGGCTGGGCTTTGAAATTCATAAATGAACCTTTTAACTGGAAATCAGATACCGCTATTATGTCCTAACTTTCTGATTTTGTAACCTTGGTCTTGAGCAATTTTCTCTCTCCCGAGCAAGATTAATCTTTTTTAAATCTTTCCCCCTGTAGGAAGGAACCACTTTTAGGTTAACCTTGTAATCTGGGCAGTAAAGAGAAACAGTGATCAGGACTGACTAGGGTAAACATCAGGGGAAAATCGTTAGGTTTAAGCTCTAATCCCGAATGACTGATGATGACCCAGCATTCTACCAGTATTTTTGCTAAAATAAAGTAAAGCAGGATACGAAAACTAGATTTATTGAACTAGAGTAATAAAATTGTGGATACCCAGCCGACTATCCGCCAATTAGTGGAAAAAGCCCTATATTATCGTCAAATCACGCCAGAAATCGAGAACGGAATTAATGAAATACTCGGTCGTCTTGGCTATGTTTCTGATGTGGATTATGAGGCCCTAGAGTTACTCATGGATGAAATGGACGAAGGCCGGATTAATCTGGTTCCGCACCGGTAACTTCAGTTACCAGTTATCAGTGGTTGTGAGTTTTCAGTTATTAGGGGTCGAGAAGGTCGTCGCCGACCTCCCCTCCCATTCAGAACCGTGCATGAGACTTTCACCTACCACGGCTCCTAGTTTGACTGTTCCATTGTTAGGGATACAGCTTGTCTTAGCCCCTTGGTATATCCTCTTTTGGAGCCTAAAAACGTATCCTTGAACTTTCGCCTAATTGATAGCTTTCCATAACGCTCTGCTGCCACTCTCGGAAAATCCCTGTCAACTCATAAGTGCTGAAACTCTTATTTCCCCTGCGAGTGTTCACTTGGTTTCTAACAACAACTCGGAAATTTAGTTTCTATTAGTTATTGTCCGCCGGAAAGCTTGCCCAGAAAGAAAGCTAGGGTTTAGAGGTAATCAGGACTTTCCTAGAGTCCCGAAAGAGCGATAGCTATGGCGGTGTCTGACCATTAATTATACCCTTCCCTGCGGTCGAGCCACCTCCTCTATCCTACTATCCCACCCCCATCGGTCCAACACCCCCTCAATAAAACCCAATACCGCACTGTGCGGTCTAATCACTATCGGTGCAGCAGCTAGGAACCACATTAGGGAAGGCACCCTACAGCGATGGCGTACTGCTACGCAGTGCCTTCGGCATCGCACTAACCCTAACAACAATTTTTGATTTTTACCAGAGGTCTATTGACTGAATGATGGGATGTAATATTTCAATAACCAGCATTTTCTTGGTGCTTGAACTATCCCCTGAGATGTGGATTTTTATATAATAAAAAAAGATTAGTATAGAGGTAAAATTAATGGCTGAAACCCTATATGAAAAAGACTATGTAGCTTGGCTGCAAGACCAGGCAGAAAAACTGCGATCGCCTGAACGCAATACTTTAGATTGGCAAACTTTAGCCGAGGAATTAGAGGAAATGGTTGATGAACGCAAATACAAAGCAGAAAGCTTTCTTATTCAACTCCTCAGTCACCTGCTACTTTACGCCTACTGGAAGCATCCTTACTACCTACCCCACTGGACAGA
>SFAQ01000094.1:0-37881 GCA_007096525.1 Microcystis wesenbergii Mw_QC_B_20070930_S4
TGCCAGTTTTTCGGTGAGGGATTATTTGACTTAATTTCAGTCTTTGGTTGAGGATTTTGCCGAAGGTTTGTTTCTGAATTGAGTTTATCCAAATCTAAGGGTAAATTTTCTCCTGATATGTCCTTAACTAAATCGGTTAATTCTCGCTGGCTTTTCGGTGCGTTATTCTGCGGATAAATATTATTAGCTTGATGATTATCATCAAAACTTATCTGTTTCTTGTGACGAAGGTTATATGAATTTTCTTGCTCCTTTTGTAAAGGCAGATAATTGCTTGTTTTTACTCTTAGATTTGGTTGAGTATAATCAGAAGTTGAAGCCAAAGATTGACGAGAAAATGACATGAAAGAAGAAGTATTTCCCCCTAGATCAAATGGGGAACCATCCCTTTCAAAAGAAGACATTTCCCCATCTTTAGCTCTTAAAGATGGAACAAAATCAGCAGTTAGCCAAGCATCCAAATCTCTAAATAAATCGGTTATTTCCGATAAATCTTCTACATTTAGATGTAATCTTGCTAAAGGTTGCAGGTCTTTTCCTAAAAGCTCTATACTATTAAGCCAATCGTCAATTAAAGAGTAATTCCATTGTTGAAACTCCTGATATAATTCTAAACCGAGGCTGACTAGAAAATCATCATTCATGGTTTTTGGTTGAATCCTCAGCGATCATTTGTAAGTATAGAGAAACTTGCGCCATTGTCATTGTTTGTACTTGTTGGGGAGTCCAACCAAATTCCCTAGCGAGGATATAAGCTGCTTGTACCCAAGGGGACTGACTAACATCTAGGAAAGATTTTTTTTTCCTGTTAAACCACTAATTTCGCGGATATTGTCAATTAAAAAATTCACCAATCCTAAGGGGAGTTGTTTAACTTGTTCCAAGGATAAAGTTGGCTCAACTAAGGATTCTTTAATCATTAAAAGGGGGATTAATCCTGCATCCTGTCGGGAAGCTTTCATGATTAATTGAAATCTCCCAATAGTCAGAGGACGAATCCGGACAATTCGCCTCGACTCTGGGAATGTATCGGCTGAAGTATCCAGTTCGCCGGGATGCAAAATACTGACTGGGATAGCAATATCAAAGGTGACAGAAGCACCCGCTAACAGGTCTTCTGGAGTCAGGGAAATTTCAGCCATAATTGTTAGCCTGCGGTTTCTTCGCTGCTGATCCGTAAAGCGCGGAAAGTAACCCCTTCCATGATAAAATCATCTTCTGGCAAACTGAAACTCCACTTTTCAAACTTGACCCCAAATAGTACGAGTTTGCTGCTGTTACTGGGGAGTGCGGGATTTTTCAAGTTGATGACGATGTTGAAAGTTGGTTGGGGAATCGGGTCTGCTGGCGGTGGACTTTTTGCCGCATCACCTAACAATAACCGCAAGAGTGCGCCGTTAATGTGAGCGCGTTCAGCAAAGCCTGAAACATCAACATTACCGGGACGGAGTTCACTGGGAAAGCGCTTGCCAATTTCGTGATAGGGTCTGATCTCATTGTGGACGTTCACCTGTACATTTCGCAGTCGTCCCACGACATTAGAAAAATCATACTCACTAATTAATCCATCGGCCAGTTTTCCTTCTTCGGTGGCTTTGTCATCCACAGCTAACACCAGGGTAGCATCAGACCCTCGAAAAACGTTGTTATTGGGCATAGTTTTCCTCCTCTGGGAAGTAATTGATGGGTGCGTTAACCGAGATACATGGTTACTTTGATGAAGTCAATACTGAAGGTCGGTCGCAAGGTCATGGTAACGATCGCTTCTCCAGCAATTTCCTGAGCTCGGTTAGCGGTGACGGCTAACTCATAGCTAATCAGGGCTTCATCCTGTACCATGCGCGTCAAGAAGGCATCCAGGGTAGCTTTCATCGCTCCCCGCACCCGTTCGTTGTTCAACTTGCCAATGTAGGGATTGCAGGCGGAGCGCACCCCGTAAATGGCAAAGTCAACAATACGGCGGGTAGTAATCTGATGCCAAGCAGAATTGGTGGCGGTGGTAATGCCTTTAACCACCCGAAAACCTTCCTGTTTCTGGATCGCCAGCACTCTGTTCCCGACGAGCTTTTCCAGCTGGGAGGTGGAAAACTCCTTGGAGAGTCCAGGAATCGTCAAAGGTTTGTTAGTCGGACTAGCCTGGACTGGGAGAGATGCCAGTAGGCCCGCAACTGCTGCTGCTGTGTAAGCGCCTGAGAGTTTGACCTGGGGGGAGATTTGTAGTCCTGGTGCGACCAAAATTAGGCGATCGCTATCTAGGGTATGTCCGGCGATCGCATTAACATCATCAGAGGTTCCGCTATCAATAATGCCGATCCGTTCTCGTTTGATTGTTGCGGTTGTGTTCAAGTGACCCAGCAGTGCTGTCACCATTTCCGAGTTGCTGACATCCTGTCCAGCCAGCAAAACCAAGTTTATTAGTTCATTCTCCAGTTTTTCCAGACTATTTTTATAGTCTGGTTGTCCATCGGAGCCTAGGGTAAATTTCTCACCACTATCATCGGTGTTTTTCGGTAAAGTATCGGCAGAAGAACCTTCAGCTAGAGTGGCAGTCACTAAAGTAGAACCTTTAGTCTGGTTATTGACTTTTTGTTCTAGGTCACTGGACTTAGAAATTATATAGGTTTCTTTAGTATTTTGATAGGTTAGCTCGACTTTCTTGCTCTTAGCAGACGAGTCGGCATCGCTGATTTTAATCTTGATATTATTGCCCCAGGTTCCTGGAGTTTTTGCCTCCAGTTTCACCAGATTTTTGTCGGTGCTATCTTTAGTCTGGTAGGCAGCGTTGGTGGCTTTAGTGGCTGTACGAACTGCATAGACAGTCTTACCGCCATTGTTATAAATCTGCTCTAGTGCTTGAATTAAAGTTAGTTGGCGCTCGGAATCAATTTCTCCGAAAATTGCTTTGGCTTCCGAAAAACTGCCCAGAATTTGTACTTCATCCACTGGTCCTTGGGCTGCGGTTCCAACAATGCCGATATTTCCTGAAACAACCTGACCAGCGCTAATCAGTCCTTCATCTCGTACTGTTATGTAAGTACCCGGTAAGATAGCCTCAACCATGAGAGGTTCCTCCTATTTTGGGAAAATTTTAGGTTTATCAAGGCCACCTGGTTTACTCTTGTCGTCACCCTTGGGAGTCGTGCCAAGCAGAGAATAAACTCACAAGCGAGCCGATTTAATTGTAGCTTGCTTTGACTACCCGGAAACGCCTCTCCGCCTCTCCCACGACAACTCTTACCGCTGACTGCTTGTTGTGACTTAGTTTAACTCTTTAAGCTGAAAAAATATTTGGTATTTTATGATTTCTTCCCAATATCTGATTGGTTGAGTATTTTTTTTGCTGATTCTGATTTTTTTTCTTTGAAAAGACCTGTAGTTTTTTATGCTTCAAACTGAAGTGGGGAATATGGGTTAAAATACTAAAAGGATGCTAAAGATGGTGGCTAGAGTTTCCAGAGTGAGCTATCCTAGAGATACTACTTACGCTATCCTCGCCCATGCTCGATCGAGTTCTCCATAGTCGTTATCAAGTCCAACAGTTACTGGGGAAAAAAACTATCTTAGCTAGGGATAGACAAACCACCCAGTTAGTGATCATTAAACTTATTCCTATTCCTAGTGGGCAAGGGAGTCAGTTTATCGGAGAAATAACCGGTAAAATCGCCCTATTGCGACAACTTTCTCACCCATCTCTCCCCAAATACCTCGATAGCTTTGAGATAGATTCATCCCAAGAACAAATTATCGCTATTGTCCGACCTTATTTATCAGCGCAGCCCTTAGAAAACTATCTTAACTCCAGTTATTTGTTAGCAGAACAAGAACTCAAACAAATTGCCAAATATCTCTTGGAGATTCTCTCCTATCTCCATCAGCAGGATGTCCCCCTTAACCACGGCAATATCAAACTTAGTAATATCCTCTTTGATACTCAGTCTAATCGTTTTTATCTAGTTGATTTTGCCTTTGATTCTGATTCTCCCATCACGGACTTACAGGATCTAGGCAAAACTTTTATCAGTTTAGCCACCGGGATTAAGCATCGTTACATACCAGAAAATTTTGAACAAAAAACTAATCTAAGTGCTTTTTTCATCTATTGGTTAAAAAGATTATCAAACTCCCATTCAGTCTATAATTTTCGCTCAGTAACCGAAGCTTTAGCCAGTTTATATAGTTGTCAATTGATCTTAGTATCTATTGGCAATCTGACCAAACCCTACGGCAGCGAAGTTACTGTTTATAAAAAAGATAATCTCCTGGAAATAAAAATCGCTAGTAAAACCAAACAAAAGTTTTTCAACAATCTCAAAACCCAGTTAAGACAGTTTTTACCATCCCTATTCTTTACGATTATCCTCTTAACCATAGTCGCTATTTACGATCTCAAACTGGTCGCTTTTTTAATCCCAATTATCCTAATTTTTCTGCTCAATTTAATCTCCGCTAGTTTATCTTGGCAGTTGTTCAAATCTTTTGGGCAGGGAGAACTAGAGTTAAAAATTACCACCCAAAAAGTTTCTCTTTACCAAAAACTCTGGGGGCTGAAATTTAAACTAACTGCCGATGCCGCTAGTTCCGAAATTTATAGTCTCATTCGTCGCAATGTCACTGTCACTATGCAGGGAGAAAATCTTACTATTGTTCCTCCTTGTCTGGCCCTGATTGCCAGCCATCAAGAATATATTATCACTGCCAGTGAAGATGTTAGCGAAGCGGAATTAGATTGGTTGGCACAACAATTAAGCGATTGGCTACGTTTACCGATTACGAGAATTTGACTTCTCCCCCGCATAAATGACGGGGGATTCTAAGCGGATGCTAGGCAACGGGATAAATCGACGTTGCCTATAAGTGCAATCGGACGGGGCTTTTAAAGGGGCGAAGTAATTCGCCCTAGGGTTCCCCTCAGCAAAAAAGTCTAAAAGTTTTATCCAACAAGGTTTTTAGATTTATTCAGCCAGCCCTACTTAAAGCATTGACTAGGCTCGCTCAAAAGTCCTATAATGTCAGGGTCTAGGTTGCCAATCTAGTAACTGAGCAATGACAAAAGAACAGGGTCGCCTACAGGTCGATAACCAACAGGGCAGGCAAATCTAAGCAGTGAAAGCTCTTGTTTTAGGCTCTAAGACTCATGTTAACCTCCTATCCTTAGATAGGCTAAATCTCCTCCAATCCCTTTATTGTTGCCTATTGCCTCTTGCCTCATCTGTTGGTGTGTGTTAGCAAAAAAGTATCGGTGAGTATTACCAAAATAGCAGACAAAATCCTCATGCGAACCTTAGCGATCGGTGATATTCATGGTTGCTCGAAAGCTCTAGATCATTTGCTAGAGATCGTCAATCCCAAACCGCAAGATACTCTAATCACCCTCGGTGATTACGTTAATAAGGGCAAAGACTCAAAAGGGGTGATCGATCGCCTGATTTCCCTACACAAACAGGGCAATTTGATTCCCCTCAAAGGTAATCACGAGATTATCATGCTGCAAGCCCGTCACAACCCCCTCAAGCAGCGTCTCTGGTTAGAAAAAGGCGGTAAAGCTACTCTAAAATCCTATAGCGAAGGCCCCCTGATTAAAATTCCCGAATCCCACTGGGATTTTTTAGGAAAAGTCTGTATAAATAGCTACGAAACGGCAAATCATTTATTCGTTCACGCTGGTCTCGATCCCCATCTACCCCTAGCCAGACAACCAGAATACAAACTCTTTTGGGAGAAATTTCAATATCCCGCCGCCCATAATTCGGGAAAAACCATGATTTGTGGCCATACCAGCCAAAAAAGCGGTAAACCGATTAATCTCGGCCATGCCATTTGTATCGATACTTGGGCCTACGGCAAAGGTTGGTTAAGTTGTTTAGAGGTGGAAACGGGGAAATTGTGGCAGACTAACCAGCGAGGAAATTTTCGGATTAGCCATATTCAAGATTATTATCGTTCATCCTCTCTAGGTCAGGACATTAAGGACGGTTCGCCGATTTTTGGCCGTTCACTCTTGTCAAGAGCGGCAGCAATGACATTTAAGGGCAAATAACTGGGGTAAACTCCCTCGCGAGCGCGTTTAATATCCGTTTCCTCTAGGGGAAGTTGGTATTTAATCGCAATTGCCTTGAGGATATCGCCGCGATCGATCACTCCCGCTACGGCGGAGGCCGGTGTTAACACCGTGATCATGCGGTCTGGGATAGTTTCCAGTTTCTGCACCACTGTCACTAAGGGGGTTTTTTCCTCAACAGTGGCAATTTCCCCGAGGGGATGGGCAATATCAAGCAGTGGTTTTTCTGACCAGGAACTGCGCTCGATCGCCTGTAAATCTTCCACCCGAATTAATCCCCGATAACGCCCCTCAGACGCAGCAAAATAAGCAGTATTGGCGGCTGCTTGGTCTAAAACGTATTCTTGGACGAATTCCTCTAGGGTTTGATGGGCGTTTAAAACCCGCAAATTTCTGCTCATCACCTCTCCCGCTCTGAAATTGAGGAGACTTTCCTGTAAATTAGTTAAATTATCGTAGGCAGTGGCATTTCTGAGGATAAACCAGCCCATTAATCCTAACCAAGCACCCCCCACGTCTGCCGTCAAGAGAACCAAGAAAATCCCTAAAATAATCCCTAACCAACCGATGAATTGACCACTGATCGCAGCCCAATGTAAACCTTTCCAGCGATCGCCAGTCGCTTGCCAGACCATTGCTTTGAAAATTTGACCGCCATCGAGGGGTAAACCGGGGATAAGATTAAATAGAGCCAAAAACAGGTTAATTATCGCTAAATGCCCGCATATATAGGTTAAATTAGCGTTTAAATAGGGTAAGTGACTGGCGAGGGATAGGAGACAAAACAGGAGAAAACTGACGAGGGGTCCAGCGATCGCTACTTGCAGGGCCTCTGGAGGAGTCCGAGATTCTCGCTCGATCGAGGCCATACCCCCAAAGAGAAACAGGGTAATGGAATTGACCTCGATGCCTTGGGACCGTGCCATGAAACTATGACCTAATTCGTGGAGTAAAACCGAGATAAACAGCAATAAAGCGATGATTAAACCAAGTAACCACGCTAAACCGAAACTCTGGCCAGCCAGAGACTGAATTTCTGCATCGGTGGCATTGATCAGGGTGACAAAAGCCAAAATCAAAAACCACGAGGAATCAATATAAAGAGGAATGCCCAATAAAGAGCCGATTCGCCAATTTGTACGCATATTGACCAGGTAAAAAGTGAGAAGTAAAAAAGAAGATGGATAGTGATCAAGGGAAAATTAAAAAGGAAAAAAGCGGACTTTGGAGTGAAAAACTGTCAACCGTCTCGGAGTCTCAATCAGAAAATTAATTTTGCCAGCCCTACTTAAGACATTTGGAAAATAAAAGTCATTTTGTCCCCTTTACCGAGGCAAATGCGATCGCCTGCCCGGAGACGATGACGATTGCCGGGGGGTAGGGGATTGTGATTAACGTAGGTTCCGTTAGCGCTGCCCGTGTCTTCGAGGTAATAGATGCCCCCTTCGACGCGGATATCGGCATGAACCCGGGAGACGATATCAGAATCGGGAAAACCGGAAACATCGATATCGGGGGGAATGCGATCGTTAGGTTTGCCGACATGAATTACCGATAGATGTAGGGGTAATTCAATTTTGCTATCGGTTTGCAGGTGCTGCAAACTAGCCATTTCCGTCTGTAAGCGGGTGGCAGCCGGAACCGGTGGGGGGGCAACAGGAGTAGGTGCGATCGAGGCGACGGTGGCTGTGGGGACCGGTGGGACGGGTTCAGGTTCCGATTCCGATTCCGATTCGGCCTCGGCTGCCACCATGGGAACGGAATTAGGCTGTAAATTGTAGCCACACTGACCACAAAAGGTGGCATCAGTTTGGATGGTTGCCCCACAACTAGGACAGGAAGACATCCGCGGTAACGGGGTATAACAGGCCTCACATTGACTGGCCTCATCGGGGTTAATATGTTCGCAATTAGGACAAACGATCATTTTTAGGGAAAAAGTAAAACAGCAGATTAGAGGTTGGGTGTTGGGGTGTTAGGTTGTTAGGGTGTTGGGTTGTTAGGGTTTTAGGGTGTTGGGGGTTTGGTTGAAATTACCCTATTCCCCTAATCCCTAGACAAAAGAGGAACCAGCGGCCGCATCGAGTAACCAATATAATTCCCCGGCCGGGGGGTGGATGAGACGAGAAGGATAGGAGAAAGAGTCACCATAAGCAGAGAAAATCTCATGTAGAGCGGGGCGTTTACTTTCGCCGGCAGCGATAAAGATCACACAACGGGCATGATTGATCAGGGGAACGGTAAAAGTTAAGCGGGGATTGCCGTCTTTCTCGCCGACGGTGATACAGCGATCGCTGACCGTTAAAGCCGCCGTGTGGGGAAAGAGAGAGGCGGTGTGACCATCATCGCCCATTCCCAATAAAATCAAATCAAAAACGGGAAAATCGGCAGAATTGACCCCAAACCATTGGCGGAGATGATCATCGTATTTTTGGGCGGCCAGGTAGGGATCGGGGTCATCCGTGGGAACATGATGAATATTAGCGGCCGGGATCGGTATGCGATCGAGCCATGCTAATCGGGCCATGCGTTGATTACTGTCAGGATGATCGGGACTAACGTAGCGTTCATCTCCCCAGAAAACGTGGATTTTTGACCAGTCGAGGGGTTGAGAGGATAAAGCTTCGTAGAGAGGTTTCGGGGTACTACCGCCGGACAGAGCGATCGTAAAATAGTCCTGTTGGTCGAGGCTGGTTGTGATTTTTTCCAGAACCAGCGCCAGAGATTTTGCGATCAGAGCTTGTTTATCGGCTAAAACTTCCACCAATTTCTGCATGGGTTTTGTTATCAACTCAGGGGGGCTGTCTTTACTATAGGCTAACCATTGAGGACTCGTCTGAGAGCTTGGGAAAATTTTATTCTTTGACAGTCTCTGTCTTAGGGAAGATATCTGGGGAAAACCCAGTCTGAGAGCTTGGGAAAATTTTATTCTGTGAGAGGGATAAGTTTAGCGATACCATATTGAGGTAATATTTCTAGAGTCGATTCTCGAAAGGGGTTGACAAGCAGAAGGATTTAACCTAGGGTTTAGCGGGGGGGCTGAGCGAAAGTTAATTAGAAATTGCAGTTTGTCAGAGTGCCCCTCGGCAAAATCCTTCCGCGAATCCCCAGCGAGAACTTTTAAACAGACTAATGAATCTATTCATTGACATACCATTACAGAAACAGCGATGAACAGCTTTACTTCTTTGTCCCTGAAATTAACGGGATTGGTTTTCATTCTTTCCTTCCTTTTGGATGGGTTTATCCTGCCGCTGCCCTATCGATTCAATCAATCCCAATGGCAGGTAGGGTTCGTCACCACCTTTGTCGATCGAGGAATTGTTCCTCTTCTGGGTATCATTCTCGTTTTAATCGCTTACTGGATTGATGCTAACAGAGATAGAGATGTCATTTCCAGAAAATCCCGCTTTGAATTGCGTTGGCCGATCTTTATTTTTTCCACACTGTTAGGCTTAGTTTTTCTGTTGATGATTCCTGTTCATATCAATAATATCAACCAGATTAAAAACAACGCTTTGACTCAAATTCAACAGGGTGTTGACCAAGGAGAGGGACAAATTCAAGCCTTCTTAGTCCAGTTAAATACTCTATCCCAAAATCCTCAACTATTAGACCAGCAGCTCTCTCAGAGAACTCAAGTGATTGAAACAGGTCGTTTCCAAGGACAACCGATCAGCACAGAACAGTTAGAGACCCTCCGTCAACAAAAAGACCAATTAACTAATTTACGGAATTTATCCAAAAAACCGAAGGAGTTTAAACAGAAATTAGATGAGATCAAAAATCAGCTACAAACTCAGCTGCAAGAGCGGCGAACACAGGCAGAAAGTCAAGCTAACTTGGAGGCTTTGAAACAGTGGTTAAGAGTTGGTATTCAAAGTATGTTGCTATCGATTTGCTATAGTTTGATCGGTTGGTTAGGCATTCGAGAACTAGGTAGTGTGAAAAAACGCCCCGCCTAAGCAGGGGATTTATCTTCATGATGAAGTATAAAGTTTTCGTTTTCGGGACTCAAAATTCTCCGAGTCAGGAGACGAGCGCAGACAAGAGCATAATTCATCCTTAGGATCAAAGCTGTAACTACTTAAATATTCAGCCACAGGGCATCATTTGCTGATGCCCTTTTATTTATTAAACCTCTTGCATAATTAATTTTTGGTGGCTCAAAAACGTCCCATAACACCAAATCCTGTTTAAAAGGTATAGGAGAGTGGGGAGCGGGGAGCGGGGGAGATGGGAGCGGGGAGAATAAATAAAAATAATCTCCTGACTTGAAAGAGGGTGTATAGGGAAGGAAACCTCTTTCATCTGTGGGGGTGAAAATTTTTTCATCGGGACTGACTACTGACTGCTGACTGCTGACGACCGACTCCCGACCCTTAACCCCAGCAACAAACTTTTTGCCGCAAACCCTAATTAGAGATTTTTCAGTACAAAGGCTCTAAAATAGCCAGTGCCAGTTATTGGCCTGAAGACTTGTTTTTTCAGTCTTGTGGCTTTATCATGAGTACTGTGTGGTGTGTGTGATGTGAAGGAGTAAGATGACTGCTAATAGCCAACTTATCTCCGTCAAGGCTCTACAAGCTTTGATGAAGCGAGGGTTCAAACCTTCGGTCTCTGGTAGACGGCATCAAAAATCTTGGTTAATAGCTTTAGACGGCGATACCTCAAAACGATTATTCGATATCGTTTTCTCCCTATCGGTGCTAATTTTCTTTTCGCCGCTTTATTTAATCTTAGCCTTATTGATCGCGATTAGTTCCCCCGGTCCGGTCTTCTATGTGCAGAAGCGTGTCGGTCAAAACTTCCAGCATTTCAACTGTATTAAGTTCCGTACTATGGTGATGGATGCGGATAAGGTATTAGAGAGACTGATGGAAGACTCTCCCCAACTGCGGGCGGAATTCGAGGATAATTTCAAGCTTAAGGACGATCCCCGCATAACTTGGATTGGCAAATTTCTGCGCTTAACCAGTTTAGACGAGTTCCCCCAATTCTGGAACGTCCTGCGAGGAGATATGAGCGTCGTCGGTCCGCGGCCTTTAGTTCCCGAAGAATTGCAGAAATATGGCAATCGCATCGACAAAGTTTTAACTATTCGCCCCGGTTTGACTGGTTTATGGCAAGTTTCTGGACGAAATGACATCCCCTATCCCATGCGCGTGCAGATGGATGTGTATTACGTTAATTCCCGTAACTGGTTAACCGATATCTGGGTAGTCTTCAAAACTATCGGTGTTGTGGTTTTTCCCAAAAATAATGGTGCTTACTAAAGCAGTGAATAGTAATTAAAGATTACTCACTGCTGTTTGAATGTAATTAATCGCTAGACTGGAGGAGAGAAAGGCAGAACTGGCTTTTTTCTCCTCTTTTTTTGAGAAAGATGATGACAGTAATTATAGCACTTTTCACCTTACTGAGGTATCGACAATGAAAACTGCTATAAATACGTCTTAGCTTACCAAGTTTTAACATTGGGTAAGGATGGTCTCTGTCGCTTGCTATTCTATGAGACTAGGCTTCTGTAAGAATTTTTAACAGACAATTTGTGAAAGTGATTGGCTTTTTTTAAGTTGTTTTTGCGTTCAATCAGGGGAAATGCGATCGCCAATAGAAGTAGCAGAGTCCGGCAGTTACCCCAAGACTAAGAATTGTTATCCCTGTCGGAATTTCTAACATCCCCGACTCGGTTACTGATATGTTGTACTATTGTAACAGGAGAATTTTTTTCCTGAAAAATTGTCATATTTGAGGTTTTGATTATGCCTTATACAAACGAAGAAGGTGGACGCTTAAATAATTTCGCCGCCGAACCGAAAGTTTATCAAGCGGATCCCCCGACTAAATCGCAACAACGTAATTATATTTTCTGGGGTGTTGCTGCGATCACACTTGTCGGTGGACTGTTAGCCGTCGCTTTTTACGCATCTCAAGCTGGCTAAAATTTAGTCCCTCGTAGTTGCGATTTAGCCCCTTTCACTCCTATTTAGAGCTAAAATCACAACTACTCCCTATTTTAGGGCTTTTGACCCTGAATTAATGCCACTGCTGACTGAGACTTAGCCGCAGTCCCCTGTTTACCCTGAGATAACGCTAGACGAACTGCTTCCTCTAAATCAGCGATCGCTTTTTCCCTGTTTCCCAATTTATAATAGGTCAAACCCCGATTGTGGTACGCTTCGGCAAAATTAGCATTGATTTTCAGACTCTCATTGTAGTCCCTTAAAGCCATTTCCTGCTGTCCGGCTCGGTTATAGGCCAGGGCGCGATTATAGAAAATGCGATCCTGTCCTCTGGTTCCCTGTAAACTCAAAGCTTTTGTGTAATCCTCGATCGCCTCTAGGTGTTTACCTAAGTCATCCTTAGCATTACCGCGATAAATAAAGAAATCAGCAAAATTTCCGTTTAAAGCGATCGCTTTTGTGCAATCTTCCACGGCTGCCTCGTATTTTTTCGTCAGATAATGCACATAACAACGATTACCGAGAGCATTAACATAATTGGGGTTGATTGTCAAGGCCTGGGTATAATCTGCGATCGCTCGCTCGTACTGGCCGAGAACTAATTCCGCATAGCCGCGATTATAGTAAGCATCGGCATCCTTCGGTTCTAATTGTAGAGCTTGAGTAAAATCTGCGATCGCCCCTGAATAATCCCCTGCGGTTAAACGATCCACCCCCCGATTATAAAATTCTACAGCTTTCACGGGGTTAGCGGTAGTTTGAGCGCTTAGGGGAGAGATGGTCAGTAAAAAAGTGGCTATAGCGATAATAATTGTCAATTTTTTCTTAATTTTCATAATCCCTTCACCTAAACAATTCAAGGTAAAATTAAACAGCCCTACTTACAGGTCAAAATATCATGATTAAATCTCTTTTGGCGACTTTCCTCCTAATTACCACCCTCCTGTTCACCGGTTGTACAACTCCCATCGCTGGACTGCAAGGATACACCAGTGGCAGCCAAGGCTATCAATTTTTATATCCTAAGGGTTGGACGCAGGTGGATGTGAAAAAAGTTGCAGGAGTAGATGTGGTTTTTCATGACCTGATCGAAACGAGCGAAAATTTAAGCGTTATCATCAATCCCGTCCCCGACAATAAAACTTTAACAGATTTAGGGACACCCTCGGAAGTTGGCTATCGTCTCCTGAAAAATAACAGTCTTAACCCCAATCTCGATAAGGAAGTAGAATTAATTCGCTCAGAATCCCATCAAATCGACGGTCAAGATTATTATATCCTCGAATATCAAGTTAAATTAGCCAACGGCCAAGAACGTCATAATCTGGCCAGCGTCACGGTTAATAATAATAAACTCTATTCTTTTAATCTTTCCACTTCCCAAAAACGTTGGACGCAAATTCAGGAACTCTTTGAAACTATCGTTGATTCTTTCTCGGTTAGTTAGGGAAACTGGCAATAGGCAATAGTAAAATGTAGGGTGCGTTAGACGGCAAAAATTCCTGTTTTGACTTAAAGGTAAAAATCCGTCGTAACGCACCACCTATCATCAACTAGGTAGCCAGTTATAATTAAAGATAACATATAAAGAACCAGGAGCCTGTCCCACTATCTAACAATTAATTGAGATTACTTACTGAATCAGTAAACAGTAATCAGTAAGAAAGTGGTAACTGATAACTGATAACTGATAACTGGTAACTGATAACTGGTAACTGATAACTGGTAACTGATAACTGAATATGAGTAACTCGGAAGAAAATAGACTAGATAGACTCGAATCTCTTGCTGAAAATACCCTAACAGAACTACGGGAGATTAAATCAGGACTACAGGAGATTAAATCAGGACTACAGGAGATTAAATTAGGACTACAGGAAACCAATCAGGGATTAAAAGAAACTAGAGCGATCGCTAATTCTAACGCTAAATCGCTCGAAACGTTAACTAATAGTCTTGCTGAGTCTAAAAAAGAATGGGAAAAAGACAGACGGGGACTTGATCAACTGCTAGGACAATTAACTCGATCGAGGTCATATTTTTATGAGGTTCAGTCGGATTTTTACAATCGATTTGACAAGGAAGAAAGACAATCCCGCATGGTTGAGATTTTAGATCGTTATTTCCCCCCCGAAAATCCTGCCAATTCCTAGCAGCAATAGCTAAAAAACTGATGACTGATGGTGGGTTACGGCAAATAGATAAATTAATAGTGAGGTCTAATAATTTGTCATTGCCTAACCCACCCTACCTAACTTCTATCTCCTATCTCTTTTTCATTAAAAAACTATGTCAATTCCCTTGATTCTTGCTTCCGCTTCTCCTGCACGCAAAAAACTATTACAAATGGTGGGAATCGATCCGATTGTGCGAGTGAGTAACTTTGATGAATCGACAATTAATGCTGATGATACTCTCCATCTTGTCCAAACTTTAGCCCAATGTAAAGCGCAAACGATCGCCCCTAAATTTGATACAGGATTGATTCTTGGTTGCGATTCCGTCTTAGAAGTAGCGGGGGAAGTCTATGGCAAACCCAAGGATAAATCAGAAGCGATCGAGCGTTGGCAAAAAATGCGCGGTCAGGTGGGTACACTCTATACAGGTCACGCTTTAATTGATCGAGTTAATAATCAAACCTTGACTCGTTGTGGGATTACTAAAGTTCACTTTGCCAATATCAGCGATGAAACAATTATTGCCTATGTTGACACCGAAGAACCCCTCAAATGTGCCGGCTGTTTTGCCCTAGAAGGAAAGGGGGGTCTATTCGTGGAAAGATTAGAGGGATGTCACAGTAATGTTATCGGTTTAAGTTTGCCCCTATTTAGGCAGATGTTAACGGATTTTGGCTACCAAATCACTGACTTTTGGTGATCTTTTTGTCGATGATTTCCCCAAATTTATTGACAAAAAGGCTTGACAAATTCTCAGATTTGCGTTAACCTTTTATTATAATGGGAATCCGTGTCGCCCTGCGAACCCCTCTTTTTTCTATCCGATAGCCCCAAAATTTTTAACCCTTTCCTTTTCACTTTTTCCCGAAAAAACTATGTCTTGCTTGCGCGTGGGAATTGCCGGTCCGGTGGGTTCAGGAAAAACAGCCCTGCTCGATGCCCTGTGTAAAAATTTGCGGGATCAATATCCGATCGCCGTAGTCACCAATGACATTTATACTCAAGAAGATGCCCAATTTTTAGTGCGATCGCAAGCTTTAGCCCCGGAAAGAATTTTAGGAGTAGAAACGGGAGGATGTCCCCATACAGCTATTCGCGAGGATGCCTCAATTAACTTAGTTGCCATTGAACAGTTAGAGAGAAAATTTGCTAACTTAAAGTTAATTTTTCTGGAAAGTGGTGGCGACAATTTAGCGGCAACCTTTAGCCCCGAATTAGTAGATTTAACCATCTATGTGATTGACGTGGCAGCCGGAGATAAAATTCCTCGCAAGGGGGGACCGGGTATCACCAAATCGGATTTATTGGTAATTAATAAAATAGATTTAGCCCCGATGGTGGGGGCAGATTTAGGGGTGATGGATAGAGATGCCAAAAAGATGCGCGGGGATAAACCCTTTATCTTCACCAACTTGAAAACACGGGAAGGATTAGAGCGAGTGATTGCCTTTATCGAAAAGAATTTATAATAACTATTACTAGGAATAAAAAAGAGAGCGCCAGAAAAATTTAGGTAAAGCTAACATTCTTTTCCAGCGCCAAGGTTCCTGATAAAGTCGATACAACCACTCTAAATTATTGTCACAGAAAAAGCGAGGGGCGCGGATTTTTGTCCCGGACCAGATATCAAAACTACCCCCCACCCCTACCCAGATAGCTTGGGGACAAAGATTTCGATGTTCCCTAATCCAATATTCCTGTCGGGGTACTCCCAAACCAACTAAAATTAACCGCGGTTGTTGATCTTTTAATACCTCAATCCAATCGGACATTTCCTCGGAGGATAGATAACCGTGGTTAGCCAGAATACGGATATTAGGTATCTTTTTTTGCCAATTACTTGCCGCTTGTTCTGTAATCCCCGGTTTACCACCAAAAAAAGCAATAGGAGAACTCTCTCCCTGCATTCCTAACTCAGTAATTAAGGATTCTGATAATTCAATACCGGGGCAGCGGGGTTGTTTTTTGCCCCTTAATTTTAAGTAAATAACAATCCCAGCACCGTCGGGAATAACTAAATCTGCTTCTCGAATAACTTGGGCTACTTTAGCATCATTTTCTCCTAACATTGCCATTTCTGCATTAAGAGTGACAACGTGGGAACCAAAACCTTGATAGGCGCGATCAATTAACCAACCACTGTAGTTATCGAGAAGATGAACTGGTAAACCGAGAACTGAATATTTGGGGGGAGTTTCTAACATATAAGTCATCTTGATTTAGTTGTCATTTTATCGAGAAATTGGCACAAAATCCACCCCAAAACTAGAACGAGAACCGGGTTTAACTACCACTAATTGCACGGATTGATTGCGATCGCCAGACGGTAAAAATCGCACTGGATTAGTCGCCCCAGGCACAGAAAAATTACTGCTTCTTAACGCCTGTTGAACTCCCTCTCGGCTAGATTCTGCCTTAATTCCAGCGATTAAAGCCTGGGTAGCGTCATAGGCGGTAGCAGTGCGCCAATTTACGTCTCCTTGCCACAATTGGCGGGAATTATTCACAAAAGGACTATTCGGATTAGCCCCCAAATGCCAAGCGATAGCGACAACCATGCCCAAGGCATTTTTTCCGCCTACATCCAGAGTTTTGGGGCTATAAACGTCATCACCCGCCACAATCGGTAATTTTTGACCATTGATTTGAACCACCTGCAAAGCCTTATCTAGGGTACCACTATCCCCAAGAAGGGCGATTAAATTTGCTCCCTCCTGTTGAGCTTGTTGGAGGCTTTTAGAAGGGGTAAAAGTGAGGGAAGATAGATCAAATTCACTCACCACTTGACCTCCTCCTAATCCTAAAGCGGTGATAAATTCAGATTTTAGGGATTGACTATAATTACTTTGGGAGTTAAAAAATACCACTGCCTTGACGTTAGGAATTTTTTGCAAGCTAGATTCGGCTAATGCCCGTGCCGCCACAAAATCACTGGGAACAGAACGAAAGATATAGTCACCAAAATTGGAGAGTTTAACTGAGGTACTGATGGGGGAAATCATTACTAATCCTGCTTTTTGATAGATAGCAGCTGCGGCTAAAGAGGTATCACTGCTAGTGTGTCCTACTACTCCTAAAATGCTGTTATCAGCCGCTAATTTTTGGGCAATTTGAGTAGCAATTTCGGGATTATCAGCATCATCAGCAATGAGAACTTTTAAAGGAATGCCATTAATTCCTCCGGTTTGATTGATTTGATTTTGAGATTGGGCAACTCCTCGTAAAACTTCTAGGGAGGTGTTGACATTGCTCCCAATTGGCACGGAAACGGCGATAGTATAGGACTTAGCTTCACCAATACGGGCGTTATTTAAGTAGATGAGAGCTTCGGGATCATTTCGATTAGTTTGTAGGGATCTTTCCAGGAGGAAAACTGCTTGCTGAAAGTCTCCTTTTCCGATAGCCTGTATGGCAGCTTGTTTGTCAAAAGAAGCCCCTTCAACTATTAATAAGTTTTCCCCTTGACTAAATCTTGCTTGTGGCGATACCGATTTTTGCTCTGGTGATATTTTCTCGATTTCAGAAAGATTGGTTGGGTTATTTTTTCCTTGAAAACGATTGTATAACCACCAACTACCAGCCCCAAAAAATATTAGGGTAATTAGCAGGGATAAAAGCAGGGTAACTGTATCATTTTTCTGGCTCATGGGCTGATCAACTAAGATTAAATTAATGGTTTAATCGAGATTGATAGTTAATAAAAGCACCAATTCAAGTCTGAATTGCACAAATATCCGATCTACCTTGATAGAATACCTCATTTGGTGTCTGATAGTCAAGACATTGTTTAAATGCGTCTTAGCTTATTAGCGATACTTTACCTTTTTGTTTGGGATTGTTCTAAATGTTTTATTAAAACATTTGAGGATAAAGGACCGTGTAAATGACTCCAGGGTAAAACCTGTTCTAAACGCCATTGCTGATGGACGTAATAATCTAGAGGGGGAATTTGTCCTTTTAGTTCCTTAAAAGCCCGTTTATAACTGCCTAAAGAATCACCGTAGCCACGGGTTAATTCTAACAGGGAAGTTAAGCGGCGATCGCCTCTAGATAATAGGGCTTGAATCACTGACCAATTATAACTCTCTGGTCGAAATTCTATGCCCTGTTTACCTAATTGTTTCTCTAAGTATTTTAATCTTTTTTCGGCCATTTTATTAACTCCAAACCACTGAAAAGGAGTATGGGATTTAGGCACAAAGGTGCTGCAACCGAAAGAAATTCGCAGTCCAGAGGCGGCTTTTTTTAATGCTATTAACATTTCCACAGTTGCCGCTATATCTTCGGTTTCTTCTCCCGGTATTCCCACCATACCATAGAGTTTTATCCCTTTTAAACCGCCCGCTTTAGCATTAATGGCAGCTTGGATAATTTCATCATTGGCTAACTTTTTGTTGATAATTTCCCGTAGGCGATCGGAACCACTTTCTACGGCAATAGTAATTGATTTGCTGTCTCTTAGGGATAAAATTCTGGCTAATTTTTCCGTGACAGTATTAGTTCTAACTGAAGCGATCGAGAGTCTAACTCCCTCAAATTTTGGTTGAAAAAGATAATCAAGTAAGGTTTCAAATTCAGGATGTTGGCTGACGGAAGCACCTAATAAACCCAGGCGATCGGTCACTTTTAAACCTTTTTCAATGGCGGGAATTAAAGATTCTAAACTAGCGGTACGAAAGGGTAAAGTTAGATAACTAGCTAAACAAAAACGGCACATTTCTGGACAACTTCGCACCACCTCTACCATATAAATATTCTCCCATGCCGCTTGTTTTGTTACCACCGTAGAAGCTGAAAGAGTATTACTGCGATAGGTTTGTTTACTAACAAAGGTAGGAACATTATTATCTATGGGTAGAATTGCCGTAATTTCACCTTCGGGACTATCATAATTAACGGTGTATAAACTAGGAACATACACCCCTGGAACCTGGGCTAAATGACGGAGTTTTGTCGGGCGATCGGCGTTTCTAACCTCTTGATAGGCATTAATAAAATCAGCAATTAAATTTTCACCATCTCCCAATAAAATTACATCAAAAAAAGCGGCAAAAGGTTCGGGATTAGCGGTTAAAACTGGCCCACCCCCAAAAATTATCGCCTGCTGATCTTGCCGTTGATGACTGTGACAAGGAATTTCTAAAGATTCTAACAGCGAGAGGATATTAACATAGTCTAATTCCCAAGAAAAGGAAAAGCCAACTAATTCGGGATAACGGGGTAAAGATTCTTGAAAATCCGTAAATAAACGACTAACTTGTATATCTGATCGCAGGGCTAAAGTTGCCCAAACAATTTGATATCCTAAACTGGTTATCCCCACAGAATACTGATTAGGGAAAGCAAAAATAGTTCTAATGGCATCACTGTTAGGTATTGCGGGAGTAAAGAGTAGTTTTTCGTCTTGTAAGATGGTCATTTCAGTTATCAGTGACTGCCAGCAGTCTTCAGTAGCTTTTAATTTTCATTCTCTTGAAAGGGGATGCTTGTTACCTCTTGTTTTTGATCATATATAATTTTAATTTAATCTGGAGGTGAAGGAGGGGAAAATATCTCATACTAAATCCTGTTTAAAAAGTATAGGAGAGTGGGAAGTGGGAGGGTGCATCTCACATTTATTTGTAAAAACATCGTTGAGAAAAGACTCCATGAAGGTAGGCACAGCGCAAAGATAGAATGTTAGGAACGTTCTCCCCCGTCCACTGTGCGCCAGACATTTTTACCCTTCTTCCAATTTTTTTTATTCCTGATTCAATTTAAGTTTACTGCTTTATAATCTCTCCACTGGCAAGGTTCCCCTTTCTTTCTGTCCTTAACCTCACTTTGCCTCCATTTATCATCGCTTCTTTTACTCCTAATTTGAATTATGGTAACTCTATCTCTTGCTTGTTGACCAATCTTTTTAATGTACTATGAGAGATTTTTATTACTGTTAATTCTCTCAACTCTTCCGAGATTCTTTAGTAGGATTCATTAGCACAAATTAGTAAGGCTTTTTGGTTAGTTTGGCTAACTTTTGAAAAAAAAACTGAGCAATTTCTGGGGTAATAGGCTGATACAGAATTTTCGCAATGCCTTTTAGTTTCTCTCTTTCGTAATTACTTAATTCCATTTTTTCCCTTTTTTAATCAGTACACCTTCTTTATATCATCTTTTGGGTATTTTTGCAAAACTGAAATGCAGCCAAACTTTCGCCGATTGTGCTGGTTTTACTATCCATCTGACACAATTTGTAAACTAATATACCTGATTCGTTGCAATTCTTAATAATTCTTGCCAGTGGATACACAAAATTTAGTATGGTTTTCATTGACATTAGTATACTATAAGAATATAGTGGGAAGGCTAGGTTTTCTGAGAAGCATAAAGGAGGATGATACAAATAGCCAACCAACCCTACCAAAACACTTTGATTGAGTGTTTCTTTTATTGCTGATAATGCGCTGGAAATTGTTGCTCCTCACGAAAGTCGGTCATTAGCCAGCTTTTAGATACTTTTAACAACGCCTAGAATAGGAAAATTAAGCCATGGATACGAAGACGTTACTGTTGATTCTTCTGGACATTGTTTTAATTATCGGTTTAGCCCGTCTGGTTGGTTTACTATTCTACCGCTTTCATCAACCTCCAGTAATTGGGGAAATCATTGCCGGGATTATGCTAGGGCCCTCGTTGCTAGGCTTACTTTCCAAGTCCTTAGAAACAACCTTATTTCCAACAACAATCCAACCTTTTTTATATCTACTCTCACAAATTGGCTTAATTTTTTATATGTTTTTAGTGGGGTTAGAACTAAATCTTCATAACCTCCGTAAACAGGTCAAAGTAGCGATATTAATCTCAAACGTCAGTGTTATTTGTCCTTTTATTTTAGGGGTAATTTTAGCTTTTTTTGTTCTCTATTCCCTCAATCAACCCAACTCCACTGCTTTTTTGCCTTTTGCTTTCTTTATTGGGGCGGCTATGTCAATTACGGCGTTTCCCGTTTTGGCGCGAATTTTAACCGATACTGGTTTAGCGAAAACCCCTCTAGGTACTCTGGGGTTAACCTGTGCTTCGGTGGATGATATTAGTGCTTGGTGTTTATTAGCGATTGCTATTGGTATCACTCACAACAATCAGATTGGAGAAGCGATACCCACCCTTTTTGGTGTCAGTTTTTATACTGTTGTGATGTTTACTTTGGGACAAAAGGCTTTTAAATATCTCCTGCGTAACTATGACAAAACGGAATATCTTAACCAAGGGCTATTAACCTTTATTTATATCGTCGTTATTCTCTCGGCGATGCTGACTGAATGGATCGGTATTGACGTAATCTTTGGCGGTTTTATTGTCGGGGTAATTTTACCCAAAAATAATAATTTAAGCAAAGAATTAACTGAAAAAACTGAAGAATTTGTTTCGATATTTCTGCTACCCATCTTTTTTGCCTATAGCGGACTCAGTACCAATATGAGCCTCCTTAATCATCCTTATCTTTGGGGAGTATGTGCCTTAATTATTATTGTGGCAATCACCGGGAAATATGGCGGAGTCTATATCACTAGCCGCATCTTAGGTATTAATTCCCAGGAAGCTAAAGCACTAGGATGGTTAATGAATACTAGAGGATTAACTGAACTGATTATCTTAAATGTCGGCTTAAAATTAGGCGTGATTTCCCCGGTCGTTTTTACCCTTTTTGTAATTATGGCGATCATGACGACTATTATGGCTTCTCCCTTGGTCGCTAAGACTTATCCTGTCCCTATCCGTTGAGAAAAACCCAGTTATAATCAGGGAAGAATGAATATGAATAACCCAGAAGAATACGTTATAATTACGGCGAAAATCCTAGATTTAACCATTCCCGATCGCTATTTAAATTCTGTGGTTGAAAACTGGCAACGCTTGCAAGAAATCGCCAGTTTAGTGACAGAATTTCCCTTAGAGGATGACGGGGAAAGCGCCCTCAGCTTTGAACCATGACCATTTCTGTGAGCAATTTAGCTCGATCAATCCAAAATCGTCAAACCAGTGCCTTAGAAGTTATTAGCCAGACTTTAGCGGCGATAGAGGCAAAAAATCGCCATTTAAATTGTTTTACTGACATTTTACACCCCAGAGCGCTCGCCCAAGCCCAAAAAATCGATCAAGCGATCGCCAATGGGGAACCCGTGGGTGTCTTAGCAGGGGTTCCCTTCGCCGTCAAAAATCTCTTTGATATCAAGGGTATTGTCACCCTTGCCGGTTCCAAAATCAATCGAGATCACCCTGCCGCCGGACAAGATGCGATCGCTATTCAAACCCTAGAAGCAGCCGGGGCAGTTTTGGTGGGGGCGACCAATATGGATGAGTACGCCTACGGTTTTGTCACCGAAAATGCCCATTATGGGGCAACTCCCAACCCCCTCGATCCCAGTCGCATATCGGGGGGATCCTCTGGCGGTTCCGCCGCTGCCGTTGCCGCTAATTTAGTGCCTCTCGCCCTCGGTTCCGATACTAATGGTTCCGTGAGGGTTCCCGCCGCTTGCTGTGGCGTGGTGGGGCTAAAACCCACCTTTGGGCGCGTATCCCGTCAGGGCCTATTTTGGTTCGTTAGTAGTTTAGACCATCCGGGATTTTTTAGCGGCAATGTGGCGGATATGGCGGCTATTTGGGGTCTTTTTGCCAAAAATAACCTTAAAGCTCCTTTAAGTGGCTTAGAGGACGTAAAAATAGCCCTTGCCGATGATTATTTTCAGCAGGGAGCCGAACCAGAAGTATTCGAGGCGGTGACAGCGATCGCCGAACGTTTCGGAGTGACCAAAAAAATCACCATTCCCGAAACCGCCCGCGCCAGGGCAGCCGCCTATATAATTACCGCTGCAGAAGGAGCAAATTGGCATTTACCGCGTTTACAGACCAGATTAGAGGATTTTGACCCCGCAACCCGGGATCGCTTCTTGGCAGGGGCATTAATTCCCTCTAGCTGGTATTTACAGGCTCAACGTTTTCGCCGTTGGTATCGCGATCGTCTGCGAGAAATTTTCACCGAAGTCGATATTATTCTCACCCCGACAATTCCCTGTATTGCACCACCGTTAGGAGTAGAAAAAATGATTATTGACGGGCAAGAGCTATTAATTAGACCTAATTTAGGCAGATTCACCCAACCTTTTTCTTTTATTGGTTTACCTGCCCTTTCGTTGCCGATTAAACGTCCATCCCAGCTACCTTTAGGTTTACAAATCATCGCCGCACCCGATCGCGAAGACTTAATCCTAAGGGTAGCCAGGGTTTTAGAAGAAATGCTTGCCTAAGAATCCGCTTCAATCACATCTAACCAAGCGGCGGCCGATCGCTCCCAGGTGTCATTTAGGGCAATTTGACGACATCTTTCGCGCTCTTGCCGCAAAAGCTGGGGATTTTTCAGTAATTCGACAATTTTACGGGCTATAGCTTCCTGGGTAGCCGGATCGGTTACTTCCCCCGGCACTTTCACACAGTAGTCTTTTTCTCGAAAAACAGCAAAATCCGTCACCACTGGCAGACAACCCACCACTGCCGACTCGCGCACGGAAATACAATCGATCTCACGATAGGTGCAACCGTAGTAATGAATAGCAGAGCGCGCTTTTTCCTCGATTAGTTGACGATAACCCATCATTCCCCGATCAACTACCCCCGCACTAGCTTTAATCAAAGCGATTAAATTATCGCGCCATTCCTTGCGATCGCCAATTTCATCCCGTTTAGTAAAACCATAGTAGAGATGTAATTCGGCTGCGGGAATTGCCGCCTTGATAATCGGCCAACCATGCTTTAACATCGACTCTAAGCCGCGATAATAACGAGAGGCATAGACTAGACGATAGGGAAGATAGTCACTTTCTGGCACCGTCTCACTTACAGCCAAAAGGGAAGTATCGATACCATTAGGAACAATCGGACATTGATGATCGGCACAGAAATCCAGTAAATCCCTTTGATATTGGCTTTTACAGAAAATTTTGTCATATCTAGCCAAAATTTCTGGGGTATAGGAGGCTGCCGGCACTTTAATATCTTGCCAATCAAAAAAAATTCGTTCTGCCTTGGTACCAGGACGGCAATAGGTGGGATGACGAGAGATCACCAATGTCTCAAAGTGATCTTGCCAATTCATCTGGTAATAATTAACATAGCGAATACCGTCCTGTTCCCCTTCCATACCCTCACAATTGCCAAAAATAGTCACTTTATAGCCGCGTTTCGTCCATTCCTGCGCTAAAAAAGCCACCGATGCCTGGGTACCACTAGCCCCCCGTTGCCAAATTTCCGCCGGAAGCATGGGACGATATTTTTCTGTGTAAATAACGATCGATTTTTTCGGCCAACGACGGGCGCTCAAACGCTGTTTAATTTGAAATAGGGAAGGTGCGCTGGACCGTAGCCATTGTTTGAGATTAGATTGTAGGGATGGAGTAGCTTGTGACACTCTTTTTCTCCAAGATCGAGGAAAAATAGGGGCGATGGGTGATAGAGTCTTAGTTTCTCGAATTTAACTCGATTTCTTGACTCATGAGAATAATTCGAGCCTATCATATAATGGGTTCATGTCAAAAATCAATCTTTTTATTGCCATCTATCTGCAAGGAAATCTATGAAAATTGTCATCCCGATCGTGTTTTATCGCAAAGGAGGAGTAGAAAGAGTCATTATCTCTTTAATACCTAGCTTATTAGAATACGTCGAACAAATTATTATCGTTCTCCCTCGTAATGACATTGAATATTTTAAGTCTTTAATGCCCGATTCCGATCAACTTATCTACGAAAATTTTGATTTTTATACTCAGAGTTTTGAGACGAAACTAATCTATTTTTATGGTCTTCTAGCGAATTTTTATAAAACCCTAAGACTGACTTCTATTCATCGTCTTTTCTCTCGTAGAATTGAACTTTTACGCATCGAAGCAAGAATTAATCAGATTATCAAGCGTTACCAAGCTGATCACTGTTTGTATGGAATGACTAATCGGATTTCTCCTCCTAATGTGAACGTTACTTTAAGTGGCATTATTTATGATGTCTTTTGGCAATTTGCTCCCTTAACTTACTCAGAATCCTATCAAGAACCCTACAATGAAGCGTTAAAAGAATGGTTAGATCGGGCCGATCTACTGTTCACAATTTCCCAAAAAACTAAAGACGATGTTTTAAAAGTTTTTCCCAATGCTACCTATGCTAGTAAGTTAAAAGCTGTACCCTTAGCGGGATTTGTCGAGCAGTCTAATCCCAAGAGTGATCTAGTCAAAAGTGAGCTAGTTACTTTTTATTTTCCCTCTTCTTTTGGTATCTACAAAGATCATTTAACTTTACTGAAAGCAGCCATTAAACTAGCTAAAAAAGGTTTAAAATTTCAAATAGTTTTTATCGGTAAAGAAACTGATAATCTAGTGAGTGGAAATCTGCACTTGTCTCAACAGTCCAAAACCCAAGAATACCAAGATTATCTCAAAGAATGTACCCGACTTTATCAGGAAAATCAAGAAATTTTCGAGAGTCATATCAAGGGATTAGGTTATCAAGACTATGAAACCTTGCAATTTTATTATCAAACCTGTTCCTCTGTGGTATTCCCTTCAAAATACGAAGGTTTTGGATTAGCAATAGCAGAAGCCATTTTACAAGGTATTCCCGTTATCGCTTCCGATTTAGAAGTGTTTCAAGAACAGGTAGAATTATATAATTGTCCCGAAAGAGTACAATTCTATCCTAGGGGAGATGCGGACAGTTTAGCCAATTGTTTAGAACAATTTATCCTCAATCCAATTCCTCGCTTATTACCCGAAGATATCCCCAATAAAATTAATCTCTGGACTTGGGAAGATGTGGCCAAAAAATATGTAGAACTACTGAAAGAAAATGCACGTTACTGATCTTTATATCTACCCGATTAAATCCTGTGGAGGTATTCAATTATCCCAAGCTGAAGTGACTCCTAAAGGGTTACTCTGGGACAGAGAAATGATGTTAGTGGATGGCAAGGGTAAATTTATCACTCAAAGGGAATATCCGCAATTAGCCACGGTTTCTGTCACCATAACAGCGGATAACTTTTCTCTGAAAACATCTCAAGATTCCCTGACTTTCCAGCCTAATTTTACAGGAGAAAAAAGAGCGGTTCAAATCTGGGAATCTCAAACCATAGCCATGGATCAAGGGGATGAAATCGCCGAATGGTTTGAGAAAATTCTGGACATTCCCTGTCGTTTAGTGCGACAATCTCCCGATTATCCACGTCCTGCGAATCCTCAGTACGCAGGGAATGATCATACTCCCGTTAGCTTTGCCGATGGTTATCCAATTTTATTAACTAATACTGCTTCTTTAGAGGACTTAAATCGGCGTTTAGTTGCACCAGTGCCGATGAATCGTTTTCGTCCTAATATTGTTATTAGTAGCGATCGAGCTTTTAGCGAAAGTAGTTGGCAAAAGATCACAATTGGAGAGATAAATTATGCCCTAGTTAAACCCTGTAGTCGCTGTATTATCACCACCACCGATCAAGAAACAGGTAGGAGAAATTCCCAGATGGAACCCCTAAAAACCTTAAGCACTTTTCGCAGTTTCCCCGGGGGAATTATGTTCGGAGAAAATGTCATCCCCGAAAAGACAGGTACAATTAAAGTCGGCGATCCTATTACCGTAATCTAGAGATATATGGGGAAATGGGGGAATGGGGAAATGGGGGTTATCAGTTATCAGTTATCAGTTATCAGTTATCAGTGAACAGATGTGAGCTTTCAGTTCACTGATTAAGTACCTAAGCAAAATTAATTACACATATCTAACCCCGCTCTTGCCTCTTGCCTTTTGCCTCTTGCCTATCTTCACTAGGAAATTAATTTTGCACGACTACTTACTGTTCACTGTTCACAGCAAAAAACTCCTCACTCCCCACTGATAACTGTGCCGGCATCAAGGTTAAGATAAATAACCATAAGAACAATACTTGACTAGAGACACTGAAACCATGCCCCTTGATACCGCATCGATTTTAGAAGTATTACGTCCCGTTCAAGATCCAGAACTGCAAAAAAGCCTAGTGGAATTGAACATGATCCGCAATGTGGCGATCGATGGCGGAAAAGTTAGCTTTACCCTAGTTTTGACCACTCCCGCCTGTCCTTTACGCGAATTTATCGTGGAAGACTGCCAAAAAGCCGTTAAACAGCTGCCCGGGGTGGAAAGTGTCGCGGTGGACGTAACTGCCGAAACCCCGCAACAAAAAGCTTTACCCGATCGCCAAGGTGTGGAGGGGGTTAAAAATATTATCGCCGTTTCCAGTGGTAAGGGCGGTGTGGGGAAAAGTACCGTGGCTGTTAATATCGCCGTCGCCTTGGCTCATTTAGGGGCAAAAGTGGGGCTATTAGACGCGGACATCTACGGCCCCAACGCCCCGACAATGTTGGGCTTAAATGACGCACAAGTGACCGTACAGGGTGCAAATGGCGAGATATTGGAACCCGCTTTTAACCATGGCATCAAAATGGTTTCCATGGGCTTTTTGATCAACCCCGATCAACCGGTAATCTGGCGCGGTCCGATGTTAAACGGCATTATCCGTCAGTTTCTCTATCAAGTCAATTGGGGCAATTTAGACTATTTAATCGTCGATATGCCTCCCGGTACCGGGGATGCACAATTAACTTTAATTCAATCGGTCCCCCTAGCCGGTGCGGTGATTGTCACCACTCCCCAAACGGTTTCTTTAATTGATGCGCGCCGGGGTTTAAAAATGTTCCAACAGCTAGGGGCGCGGGTTTTGGGTATCGTGGAAAATATGAGTTATTTTATCCCCCCCGATCAGCCCGATCGCTCCTATGATCTATTTGGGTCCGGTGGTGGGGAAAAAACCTCGCAAGAATTGGGTATTCCTTTACTGGGATGTGTGCCTCTGGAAATATCCCTCCGGGAGGGCGGTGATACTGGTGTACCAGTAGTTTTAGGGCAACCAGAATCGGCCTCAGCTAAAGCCCTGATAGCGATCGCTCGTCAGGTGGCGGCGAAAGTATCCGTGGCAGCCTATAGTTAGGGTTTGCGGCAAAAAGTTTTCCCTGGTGGCAGGGTGTGGGGTGTAGGGTGTAGGGTGTAGGGTTTTTACCCATTTTCAGGACGTTCGGCGAAGCTCAGTCGAGCTGGGGTCAATTACCTAATTTTCAGGGAAAAAGTCCAGGAATTTTCCCCCCGATCACTCCAAGGGCCGGTACTTTTGGATTTCAAAAAGGTCTAAAAGTCTTATCGAACAATGTTTTTAGATTTATTCAGCAAACCCTAGTTAGTCAGTAAATGTGGGGAGAGAAATGGTGAGAAGACAGTCCCTTGTTAGTAGGAAACTAAGCGGTTTTAACGAACAGTTTAGCTTCATTTTCCGGGATATAGCCCAAATTGATTGGCTTTTGTTCGTTTTGGTGACGGTTTTAACCGTTTTCGGTGGTTTAATGATTCGTAGTGCCGAAAGACATACCACTGCTCTAGATTGGTGGCAACACTGGTTATTCGGATGCGTGGGAGTGGCGATCGCTTTATTGCTGGCCCGTTGTCGTTACGAAAGTCTGCTGAAATGGCACTGGTTAACCTATCTTCTCACCAATCTCTCCCTAATTGCAGTAATTATCCTAGGGGTGACGGCGAATGGGGCGCAAAGTTGGATTAATATCGGCAGTTTTAACGTGCAACCGTCGGAATTTGCCAAGGTAGGTTTAATTATCACTCTGGCAGCCCTCCTACATCATCGTCCCGCCGATAATCTTTTTGCGATCGCTCGTGTCTTTGTCGTCACTGCCATCCCCTGGGTATTAATTATGGCGCAGCCGGACCTGGGGACAGGATTAGTCTTTGGCGCAATTACCCTAGGCATGATTTACTGGGCTAATGCGAAACTGCCTTGGATGATTATCCTCTTATCTCCCCTCCCATCGGTTTTTCTGTTTAATTTACTTTTTCCTGCTTGGATTGTTTTAGCAATTATCATCGCTGTGCTTGCTTGGTTTACCCTTCCCTACCGTTTTTTATCTACTTTCCTCGTGGTGGCAACTAATCTGGCAGTGGGTAAATTGGGCGAGGTTTTTTGGGGTTTATTAAAAGAATACCAAAAAGATCGTTTAACCCTATTTCTTGACCCAGAAAAGAATCCTTTGGGGGGAGGTTATCAATTAATTCAATCCCGCATTGCCATCGGATCTGGAGAATTATTGGGACGGGGATTACACCAAGGCACCCAAACCCAATTAAATTTTATTCCCGAACAACACACTGATTTTATCTTCACCGTAGTCGGGGAAGAATTTGGTTTTGTTGGCAGTATTCTAGTTTTAATAGCTTTCTGGTTAGTTTGTTGGCGTTTGTTAGTTATTGCTAATACTGCTAAAGAAAACTTTGGTTCTTTAATAGCGATCGGTGTTCTCTCAATGATCGCTTTTCAGGCAATTCTTAATATTAGCATGACCGTGGGATTAGCGCCGATTACAGGAATTCCTCTACCCTGGTTAAGTTATGGACGTTCATCTTTATTAACCAATTTTATCGCCTTGGGTTTAGTAGAATCCGTGGCTAATTATCGCCCCCGTAAGCGTTTGTACTAAGTAGTCGTGCAGCTATCAGTTATCAGTTATCAGATTTGAGTTTTAAGTGACAGAGTATGGCTCTTCTTGTTTCTGTGTCGTGAACTATCAATTGTCCCTTGACAAGATAGTTAAATAGTGTGATAATATAACCTGCCAAGAGGTTGTGTCGTGAACTATCAATTGTCCCTCCACGCCCAAGAACAGATAGAACAGCGAGAAATTCCTCTGGCAATGGTTGAGTCAGTACTGGTCAGCCCACAGCAGTTGATTCCGCAGTCAGATGGCACGAAGGTCTATCAGTCCCAGCTTGATTGGGGGAAGGGAAAAATTTACTTGCTGCGTCTGGTCGTCCGTGATGAACTTGAACCTTGGCTGGTGGTGACGGTTTATAAAACAAGCAAAATTAGCAAGTATTGGAGAACGCCATGAAAGTGACCTATGATCCAGTCGTTGATGCTCTCAAAATCACCTTAAGTAATGTGCCGATTGCAGAAAGCGACGAGCAGAGTCCGGGGGTGATTCTCGACTATGATCGGTCGGGGAACGTGGTGGGGTTAGAAATCCTCAATGCTCAGGAGCGGATGGACAATCCCCAGTCTTGTGAATATTCAATTCTGACCACTAAACCGGAATTAGTCGCCACTTACCCAGTCCCAGTCTCTCAGAATACTGCCAGCTATGGTGAGAAAGCTCTGAGATAACTTTAAGAACTACTTGACCCACTTTTGTTACTGTGGCAGTTTAGATACTGTTTACTGTTCACTGAAAAACCCCCATCTCTCAATCTCCGTCATCCTCAAAATGATTAGCTAACAGGAATTTTTGACTGGTATTCAACTCTTGCCAAAGCTGGTTAATTTTCTCGTAAGCTTCCGTGGAGGTAAGTTTTCCCCCCGTGTGTAAACCAGCGATAAAAGAGACTCTCAGGGCGAATTCCTGCAAATTAGCGGTGAACTACTCTCAACGGAGTTGAGAGCTTCCTATTTCACGGGGGATTGCCTCAAGACGGATTTGCGTCCACCTTTTGGTCTTACATCCCCTCCATAGGCAGTATCGCTAGTTCCTAACGACAATATCCGTAAGGCTTCATCTCTGATATTTATTGCCGCATTTATGTCCCGGTCATGGATTGTTTTGCAATGCTCACAAGTCCATGTTCTAACATCAAGTGGCAAACTACCCACTTGATTTAGGCAGACATTACAAGTCTTAGAACTAGGGAAAAACCTATCAACTTCGATATATGTTTTCCCTTCCCATTCTGCCTTGTATTTAAGCATTGTACAAAACATCCCCCAACCACAATCGCTAATAGCTTTAGCTAAATTGTGATTGCGTACCATGCCTTTGACATTGAGATTTTCTACCGCAATAACTTGGTTTTCGTTAACTATTTTACGGGATAGCTTGTGGAGAAAATCTTCACGACATCTTGAGATTTTAGAGTGAACTTTAGCTACTCTATGTTTAGCTTTTTGACGGTTGATGCTTCCTTTCTTTTTACGGGATAGCTTCTGTTGTTTACGCTTAAGATTGCGCTGATGTCTGGCAAAATGTTTAGGGTTATCGTATTTACTACCATTGCTGGTAATAGCAAAATGAGTTAATCCTAAGTCAACTCCTATTGCTTTTCCATCGGAGAAAGGATGAGGACTTTCTTTTCCATCATCAACTAAAATAGAAGCGTAGTATTTACCGTCTGGGTTTTTTGAGATAGTAACGGTTTTAATTGCCCCTTCAAATTCTCGATGTCGAACACAATAGACTAACCCAATCTTTGGGAGTTTTAAATAGTCCTCTTCAAACTTAACGTTGGCAGGATAGCTAATTGATTGCCTACCGTGTTTAGATTTGAATCTAGGTAATTTAGCTCGCTTTTCAAAGAAGTTTTGATAGGCTTGCGATAAATTCAAAGCAACAACTTGTAAACACTGAGAATAAGCATCTGTTAGCCATTCGTATTCTTTTTTAAGACCAGGGAGTAGTCCTTGAATATAACCTCTAGTTAATCCTTTTCCTGTTGATTGATAGGTTTCTTGGCACAAATTAAGGGAATAATTCCAAAACCAACGACAACAGCCGAAACTTTTTGCTAAGGCTATTTCTTGCTCGGTATTGGGATATATCCTGAACTTGTACGCTTTGTACATGGCTGTTATCATAAAGGTAAATTCATGATAACATAGGTTTTGGGAATTGTCTATATGTTGGTCAGCATTCATCCCGTCGCTAAAAGCGAGGGACTTCTGCTGACATTTAGTTAAAAACTAGATTTTGTGGCGTGAATAAACCCCTGTAGCTGGTTTTAGGGTAGAGAAAGTTATCTTTAGAATTGAATTTTTCCATTGTGACCAACCCCCCAGTATAGGATACCTACATTATTATATTACTTAACCTTTTGTTAACTTAAGCTTAACCTAAGAATTTAAACCTGTCTCTAGATTCTTAAGAGAGTAGCTGCTGAACTTGATTAGCTGCCGCTATCCCAGAAGTTAAGGCCGTTTCTAGGGAAGAATTTCTCGATAAATCTCCCCCTTGACACCAATCACCACAGGCAACTAGAGGTAAAGGACTATTAACACTTAAACAGGGTACAGCTAAACCCTGACGGACTAAAGCATAACGCCAACGGTGAATCTGAGACCAATCCGGAAGAGGCAAAGAAGCACGAGCGAGCAAATCTAGCTTAACTGCTTCTAAATCCTCGCTATCGAGATATTTAACCGCAAAATCGGCACTACTATGCACAACAAAGACATAATCAGGGGATGATTGCCGTTTACTGCTATCAAGTCCTAACCAAGCGATATCGGGAGAAGGGGAAGGTTCAGGTAAAGAATCGCCATAACCCGCCATTACCGTTAAACAGGGATCATAAACGATTGATCGCAATTCTGGCATAGTAGTTATACAAGAGTTTTCTAACAATAACGCTGCTTGCGGGGCGGGAATAGTTAGGACAATCACCAGAAACTCCCCTCGAATTTGACCGTTATTGTTTAAAAACCATTTTCCTTGACGATTTTCCAGACGAGTAACCAGAAAATCTCGTTCAATTTCTAACCCTTTAGCTAAAAATTTCGCCACGCTATTGATGCCAGAAGGAGCAACATAGCTAGAATCAAACCAAGAAGTAACTATATTCTCTCTCAGTAGATTATCAATTAAAGCCGCCGTTTTTTCGCCCTGAATAGTCAAAAAAGGCAAGCCATGATCCACAGCAATCTCTTGATTGGCTCGGTTAACCCGTCGCGTGGCTAAACGACCACCAATGCCTCTAGACTTATCAAATAGCTTAACAGTATAACCTCGATCGCACAACTGACGAGCGCAGGTTAACCCGGCTAAACCTGCGCCAATGATCCCAACATTAATCGAAAAATTTGTCACTAGCCTTCCTAATCCTGTAAACCCTTGAGTTAATATTAGTAGTAATCGGCACTAGCGAAACTCAGTTGATTATTGGGGACCAGGAGGACAAACCACATTGGACGAACTACGCACAGCTTTGGAGTTAGCCACCGAGGAGGAACTACAGCAAATCACTAACATCCTCTTTTGCCGTCGTTTTAACCCTCTCGATTATCTACGAGCGCCGGATGCAATCGCAGTTCAAAGTCAAGATTGGGACAGTTGGTTAGATAGCGTCGAGGATCGTTTTCGTTATTTGGCTGCCGATGGTGTGACAGTATTAAAAGGTCAAACCGAAAAAGTTAGTTATCGTCAAATTCTCGTCCGTGTCTGTCATTTCCTCAAGGTTCCCTACTCCCAAAAAATGCCGACAACGGAAATTGAAGCGGAAATCTATCTTCACCTCGTTAACAAAGCTTGGAAACGTCTCCCCCCATCGGAACAAAAATCCCTCTCGATTCAAATTCAAAAAGCACTTGCGGATTCCCACACTCCCCAACCCTTACCGGTTCACCTACAACACAATCCCCTTGATATAGTCCTCAAAGGCAGTAGCGTCATCGCCATTAATTCTATCCTGAAACCGATTCTGCTTAAACATATCGCCGGGCAGTTCGCTCTCCATTTTGTCCGCTATCAGGGGGCAAAAACTGCCCTCATCCAAGGTGGGGCAATTGCTAATCAAATCGCCCTACAAACGGCTAAACAGGGCATGACTAGGGCTGCCGCCCGCTATGGAGCGGTCAGAACCGTGTTAAGCTTGGCAGGACCGGCTTTATGGGGTTGGTTTATTGCCGATCTCGGTTGGAAGGCGATCGCCACTGATTACGGCCGGATTATCCCGACTATTTTTGCCCTTGCCCAAATTCGTCTGACTCGTGACGATTGTTGGCAACCTGCATAACATGAAAAAGATTTTTTGTCAAGGGTGGGAGTGGAATTTAATACTTTTTTCAGTTTTTATCGCCATGATCCTGCCGGAGTTAGCGGGTATCGGCATTATTATCGTGTTAATTAGGGTTTTTACCGGCAATTTTCGGGCAATTATCCAGTCACGTCTCAATCAAGGTCTCGGTATCGTCACTCTTTGGTTAATGATTAGTGCCAGTCTTTCCCCAACTCCGGGGGATGCTTGGATTGGTTTAGGAAATTTCCTACCTTTTTTCTTCTTTTTTAGCAATATTCGGCAATTAATTAAAAAACCCTCTCAGTTGCGTCAACTAGCTTGGGTGATGGTTATTCCGTCGGTTTGGGTAGTGGTGATGGGATGGGGACAAATTTTTCTCGGTTGGCAAAAACCGGAAGCATTAAAAGGGATTTTTACCTGGCCCTACGGGGTGGGGGGTGAACCTTTGGGGCGGATGTCTTCGGTTTTTATGTATGCTAATCTTTTGGGGGCTTATTTACTCATAACTCTGATTTTAGCGATCGGTTTATTAATTCTAACTTGGCGGCAGTGGCACAGACAAAGAAATAACCTTTTAAATCTCAAAGTCGGGTTTTTAACTTTAACTATATTTATCGACAGTGTAGGGCTATTTTTAAGCAATTCTCGCAATGCTTGGGCCTTAGCCTTTTTAGGTTGCCTAATTTTCGCCCTTTATCTGGGTTGGAATGCCTTAGTCGCCGGTTTTGTCCTCTTGGGGGGGGTGATTTCCCTCGCTTCTTGGGGACCAAATCCTTTAAGGGATAGTCTGCGTTTTTTGGTTCCTAGGGCGATTTGGGCGCGATTGTCCGATGAAATGTTCCCCAATCGCCCTCTAGGGACTCTCAGATCAACTCAATGGCGTTTTACTCTAAAAATGACCCAAGAAAGACCCCTATTGGGTTGGGGATTACGCAGTTTTACACCTCTCTACGAAAAAAGTCAGGGATTATGGTTAGGTCATCCCCATAATTTATATTTGATGTTAATGGCAGAAACGGGAATTATTGGCTTAATTTTATTGTCTGTTTGGGTGGGTTGGATTTATGCCCAAGGGTGGCGTTTATTTATCTTTCTACGGCAACAAAAAGGCGGGGGTGAGTTAATTATCTTTACCTATCTGGTGGCCTTTGGTGCTTGCGTTTTATTTAATCTCGTCGATGTCACCCTCTCCGATGTCAAGATTAATACTATTGTTTGGTTTCTCTTGGCTGCTATTGCCGGGGTGAGTCAAAGTTTAAATTATAAATTATAAATTGGGGAAGTGGGGAATTGGGGAAGTGGGGTGTAGGGTGTGGGGTGTAGGGTGTAGGGTGTAGGGTGTGGGGTGTAGGGTGTAGGGTGTGGGGTGTAGGGTGTAGGGTGTAGGGTGTAGGGGGGTCACTGCGTGCGCGTTGCGGGGGAAGGATAAATAAAAATAATCTCCTGAATACTGTCTCCTGAATACTGACTCCTGACTCCTAACCCAATGTTCGACAAAGATAAGCAAAAATTATTTATTAACTCCAAACACTTGAGAATATTTAAATTAATATTTCGCAATATTTACAAATTCTTAACAATTAATTGAGAAATATTTTTATTTAACAACGATGTTGCAATGGTTACAGCGATTTGATAGAATTTCATAGTCGGTTATTATGTGCTTTTTTGGGCAGCAATGGTTGAAACCCTTGCCACACCTACAAGGTGATCCTAATTAAGACGGGTAAATCAGTCAATTTCACCCACAACGATGATCTTTTTTTTGTGTAGTTTTATTGCAAAAAAAAAGTTTTTTTGACAAAAAGCACAAAGTATGATATGAAGCCAACGTATTTCTGGCTGCCAGTAGTTATTGCAGAGTGGGAGATGGGGGAAGTGGGGAGATGGGGGAATGGGGCGAGATGGGGAGAAAAAAGCTGCCTCCTGCCTCCCCAAAACGAAAACTTCGCACCTCACCATTAAGATAACTGCTATAAATAGACTTTTAATAACCAAAGAAAGAAAGGAATAGTCAGAAAACTAGCAAGGGTAGTGACCACAACTGTGCGGGCCATTAAAGTGGCTGAACCACCGAATTCTGTGACTAAAATGACGGTATTAACGGCGGTGGGCATGGCACTTTGTAGGATGAGAATTTTTAGATCCATACCAGTTAATCCTAAACTATTGCCGATCGCAAATGCCAAAAGAGGAGCGACTAAAAGACGCAAACCGGCCCCTAATAATTCTAATTTACCGATCGCTAATTTTTGCTGAGATAATTGGATACCTAGGATAATTAAAGCCAAAGGAATTGCCGCTTGTCCTAGATAGCTAATACTTTTATCTAATTGCAGGGGAAGATGAAAAGAGAAAGTTTGAAAGCTAATGCCGATAAAAATTGACCAGATTAAGGGCAATTGAAAAACTAGGCGAAATCCTGAAAGAAAGCTTTTTCCTCGCAAATAAGCGGGACTAATACCAAATAAAAGAATACTAGAGCCAATCATATAGATTATCGCTCTTTCCAGTCCAGCCGCACCTAGGGCAAAACTAGCCACCGGTAAACCCATATTACCGTTATTGGGCATCACAGCGGCAGCCATGAGGCTTTTGCGGGTATCAGCATCGAGACTGAGACAAGAGGCGATAATTTCGACCACAATCACCATTACCAGTGAAATAAGAGCAAAGCCTAGGAGAATTAAACCGATATTGCTGTCGGATAAAGTGGTGCGATAGAGTCCATCAATCACCAAAGCGGGGGCAAGAATATATACCGTGATTTGGGAAAGGGAATGCACTTCAACAGTGAGAATTTTTCCTGCTATCACACCGATGAGGATGATAAAACCCACTGGAATAATAGCGGAGAGGATGACAAGCATTAATCAGGTAAAAAGTAAATAGTACATAGAAAAAAACTGATCTGATTTTTTAACGGATTTCTGTTATATCTTCATATAAAGATTTGATCGCACAGTGAAAATCGATACTAGCTAGATAAATATCTGCTCCTTTGCTGTAGGGATAAAGAACCCAGAATCCTTCATCATTGCGGCGAAAACAATCTACACCGATGCGTTCTTGACTGATAAGAACGTATTCTTCTAAAGTTTCAAGGGAACGATAGTCGGCAAATTTATCGCCCCGATCTCGCTTCGCGAGCGCGTTGCGAGCAAAGGCAGCAGTAGTGGGGGATAATACTTCTACAATCAAGCGCGGATAACGGATAAAATCTTCTGAGAAAGACTGATTATCTCGCGAGTCGCAAGTAACTACAAGATCGGGATAAAAATAACTATTAGCTATTTCTAGACGAACTTTCATATCTGTGGCATAGACAAGACAGCCACTACCCCGCAGCTGGTTTTTTAAAAGTGTGGCTAAGTTGATAATAATCATACCATGGGCTTTACTTGCACCAGCCATGGCGTAGGTTTGACCGCGAATATATTCGTGTTTATCCTTGGCTATTCTCTCCGTTGCTAAATAATCTTCCGGGGAAAGATAGTTATGGTCAAAGTTAGTAATCATTTGGTTAAATCACTTTTATTGTCTCTAAAATCAATTCTAACTCTCGATCGAGGATCGGTACATTTTCAAAATTTGTCTGACAAACATCTCCAATTTTTGCCGGTTGATCGGCAAATTATCGAGCTAATTGACCTGCTCGGACAATATCTATTGACACTCCCCGCTCTAAAGAGACGGGGATTCTTGGTTCACAGAGATTACTTGCTTAGACAGAATTGCTTCTGAAAAAGTAGAGGTATTCTCTCCCCAAGCGTTTATTGGATCTAGCC
>SFAQ01000095.1:0-34181 GCA_007096525.1 Microcystis wesenbergii Mw_QC_B_20070930_S4
TACTCTATATACTCACTTCTCTGCGATGCAGTCGCACTCGCGGGAGCGCATTTTGTAGCTTCCTTAAAGCTTTGTTTCTGTCTGTATCACTTGTTACTTTTTAAAATGAGAATTGCTGACCAATCACTGCACCCGACCGAGAGTTAGACTGATAATATCATTCAAGGTTGGGCTTCGGCCGTGAGCTTTTGCCGAACAGTTGAAGCATGAAACCCAACGCCCGATCATGTTAGGCTACTGGATTGTTTCATCTAATTTAGTGTATTAGAAAAATGCTATAAATTCTATAATCTAAGACTTTAATCCGAAATCTATTGCCCTATTTTAGCTGAAACAGTCCACTACAAATAATTGTGCCTCCCTACTTATAACAAATCACTCCAGTATCAATTATGAATTATGAGTTAGGAAGTGCGAAGTATTTGCAGTGAACAGTAAACAGTAATCAGTGAACTGAAAACTCACATCTGATAACTGATTCAAGGCTGTCGACCGTCTCCTGACTTAGCCCTTCAGCAATAAATCGCTAATTTCCGACTGACAATGCCCAATTAAACGATTAAGGGCTTTTTTACCTTGTTTACCTTGATAATCTGAACGATCGCTATCAGTAATTCGATAGGGACGACCGATCGCCACCTTGACACGATGATAAAATACAACGGGATGCCAACCATCTTGATCGAATAAAGGTTCCGTGGTATCTAATAAGCGTAGCAAACTCACGGGAAAAGGACTAATAGCAGTTTCCGACTCGGAGAGAATAGCCACAGGTAAGACAGATAGATTCTCCACGGGACAACGCAGGGCTAAATGGGCAAATCCGCTTTGAAAACGGCTAATTTTACGAGGATCAGTCAAATTTAACATCGGCGATCCACCTTCTGGAAATAAACCGATCCAGCGTCCAGACTGTAAAAAATCCGTTGCTTGCCGAAAAAAAGTCTGGTGGCGTTTTTCGGGAGTATCAAAGGGAAAACAGCCTAATTCTCCGATTAATTCCCGCAAAAGCGGCGTTTTTCCCATGTAGTGATGACAGGCGATCGGGAGAGTTTTGCCCAAAGCTTGAATTAAGATCGGCGCGTCCAAAAAGCTGCGATGGTTACTTACCACGATCGCCACTCCTTGACTGGGTAGATTTTCTTGACCGACGGTAAACAGACTCGTGCGTGTGGTATCAAGAATTAAACGAGAGGTAGATAGGGGGGTAAGCAGCTTCATGGAAAAAAAAATCGGCCTTAAGATTGTTTTTATTGACTTAGATCACAACTAAAGGATAAAACAGAATTGGGGGATCATAAGATATACAGATTATCTCCCAATCATCTACGGATCAGCCTTGCGGCGGCCTCGTCTATTTAAAAAAATAAATTTCATGAATGATTTGAATGAGCGAAAAACATTTGCTTTAACAACACCCCTTTATTATGTCAACGATATCCCTCACATCGGTAGTGCTTACACGACGATCGTAGCGGATGTTATGGCACGATGGAAGCGGTTACAGGGCAATTCTGTCCTCTTAATTACAGGAACCGACGAACACGGACAGAAAATCGAACGGACTGCGGCAGCCAAAGGACTCAATCCCCAGGCACACTGCGATCGCATTGTCACCAGTTTTGCCAATCTCTGGGCAAAGCTACACATCCATTATGATCGCTTTAGTCGCACCACTGCCCCCCGTCATCAGGCAATTGTTAACGAATTTTTTGAAAGAGTCTGGGAAAAAGGCGATATCTATCTCGATCGCCAACAGGGTTGGTATTGCGTCGCCTGTGAAGAATTTAAGGAAAAAAGAGAACTGTTAGATAATGGCTGTTGTCCCATTCATACTAACCTAGCCGCCGAATGGCGCGACGAGGAAAACTATTTTTTCCGTCTCTCTAAGTATCAGGCACAACTAGAACAACTTTACCAAGAGCAAGCCGATTTTATTCAACCAGAAAGCCGACGTAATGAGGTTCTCAACTTCGTCAACCAGGGACTACAGGACTTCTCCATCTCTAGGGTTAATGTCGCTTGGGGGTTTCCCATTCCCCACGATGGTCAGCATACCATCTACGTTTGGTTTGATGCCCTTCTTGGCTATGTTACCGCCCTTCTCGACCCCGAAGACGAACCCACCCTAGAAAATGCCTTGGCCAAATGGTGGCCGATCGATCTGCATCTGATCGGTAAAGATATATTAAGATTCCATGCCATTTATTGGCCAGCTATGCTAATGTCAGCAGGTTTACCCTTGCCCAAAAGAGTGTTCGGCCATGGCTTTTTGACCAAAGACGGGCGGAAAATGGGCAAAAGTCTCGGTAATACCCTTGATCCCTTCGATTTGGTTGAGCGCTATGGGGCCGATGCCGTCCGTTACTATTTCGTCAAAGAGATTGAATTAGGACAGGATGGCGATTTTCAGGAAACCAGATTTGTTAATATTCTTAACGCGGATTTAGCCAACGATTTAGGCAACCTCCTCAATCGCACCCTAGGCATGGTTAAAAAATACTGCCAAAATATCCCCCCCCAGTTGACTGGCATAGATATCCCCAACGACAATCATCTTAAGAAGATGGGGATCAATTTAGGGGGCATTGTTGAACAGAAGTATGATGCGCTACAATTTAATCAAGCCTGTGAAGAAATATTGGCGTTAATTCGCGCTAGTAACAAGTTTATCGATGAGAGTGCGCCCTGGAGTTTATTTAAACAGAAACAACAAGCAGCAGTAGAAAAAGTCCTCTATGCGGTTTTAGAATCAGTCAGACTCTCTGCTTACCTACTCTCACCGATAATACCGACCTTGAGCAGTAAAATTTATCAACAACTAGGTTTTGTTATTGATTTTAATACTTTCAGGTCGGAGGATGGGGAAAACTTCCCTGATGGTGTCTCTTTTTCCCAACACTGTCAATGGGGATTACCCACAAATCCACAACTAGGAACACCTGAACCGATCTTTTCTAAACTAGAACTACCGTTAAACGATTCCTAAAGGAATTTTTTAATAACTCTATTTTTTAAGGTCTGTTGTCCTTTCGGATACAACTGGCAAACACTCAACACTAAACTTTTAACAAACGAGGAAAAATAAAATGTTTGATGATTATGACACGGCCCCAGTCTTCACCCCCGAACAAGTGTTAGAAAATCGCGGTCGTGTGGCGATTTTCATCGATGGTTCTAATTTATTCTATGCGGCTCTGCAATTAGGTATCGAAATTGACTACACCAAATTACTTTGTCGTTTAACTGCTGGTTCTCGTCTCCTGCGCGCCTTCTTTTATACTGGAGTTGATCGCACTAACGAAAAACAGCAGGGATTCCTCCTCTGGATGCGTCGCAACGGTTATCGAGTCATTGCTAAAGATCTGGTACAATTGCCCGATGGTTCCAAAAAAGCCAATCTCGACGTGGAAATTGCCGTGGATTTAATGGCGCTAGTGGGTTCCTATGATACCGCAGTCATTGTCAGTGGTGATGGGGATTTGGCCTATGCTGCCGATTCCGTCAGTTACCGTGGTGCGCGAGTGGAAGTGGTTAGTTTGCGATCGATGACCAGTGATAGTTTAATTAATGTAGCCGATCGCTATGTTGATCTAGATCAAATTAAAGAAGAAATTCAAAAAACCAGCAAACATCACGTTGGTTATAATAATTTCCCCGTCAGCGTCTTGGATCAAGATCGGAGCAGTCGCTAGAAAAATTCGGCAAAAATCAAGTTTAAGGTGGGTAATTCCCACCTTTTTCAGTTATCAGTGACCAGTTATCAGTGACCAGTTATCAGTTATCAGTTATCAGTTATCAGTGACCAGTTATCAGTGACCACCTCCTTGCTCCCAGTCTCCTGACTTGAAAATAGAAGCTGAAATAACGCAAATTCTTCAATCATACTAAATCCGTTGAATATAGGCTACATATCAGGAGAGGCACTCCTGCAAGTGGAGTGACTCTTAAATTATTACAGATGTATCAGCAGCTGCGTGTAAGCATCCCACCGAAAAACTAATGCGCTCCGGGGTTTGGGGGCGGCGCCACGCCCCCAACGGGGGGTTTGGGGGGTAGAACCCCCCAAAGACTTGGATTGAGTGATAAAATCGGCAGTAATACGGCCATCCGTTGAGTATGGGCTACATATCAAGAGAGGCACTCACGCAATAACTGGATTTAGCATAACCACTCCCCACTCCCTGTCTCCTCAATTAAGCGATACTACTGCGCTTTCTCGCTTCCTTATAAGATGTTCCCACATCCTGTAAACCGACTTTAATCATCTGTTGTTCCAAAAGGGCAAAAAAACGCAAGCGATCGCCACCTTTAATCACCGCTAAATTGTGCGCTTCCGCTAAGGCGATCGGATAACCATAACCTTTTAACACCTGGGCCAGTAAAATACTCAAAGAGCGATCGAGTAATTCTCCCTCCTCCACCACCCAAGCAGGAACCTCTACCCTAGCGATTTCCGTCCCCACATGGAGATAACAGAAGTAAATGCGATGTTCATCCCCATAAAGATCGAGTATTTTCAAAGAACTGCGCCAAAAAGGACTTCTTTGCCCCGGTTCCAATAAATAACCCCAGAGAGAAGCATCCCGGAGAGGATCGACGACGCGACAAGGAGTTTTTTCTGGGTCTAAATCACCGCAATTGATCAAGCAATTGGGACTATCATGGGGACAAGATTGTAAACGCAGGAAATTTAAGCTTTCCGTGCTACGAGAAGCACTAATATAACCGATAAGCGGGATTCTAGCTGATTTTAAATCGTCCCAAGACTGAAAAATCGGTGGCAAAATTAAATCTTTTGCTTCCGGGGGGAGACTATCGATAAACCAATAGATCAAAGAACCATCCACGAGGGCTAAATTTGGTTCATAATGGGCGCCGGGGGGTTTTACCCAACGAGTAGCCATTTCCGCTAACATTTGACTTTCTAATACCGTCCGACGATAACTCATCCACTCATCCACGCGAATACCCCACTGTTTAGAAATGTAGAGGTCTTCTGATTTGTAATAGACTTCGGGAATGCTATCGAGGAGAGGGTGTAAATTTTGGCCATAGTGCAACATGATCCTACCGATATTAATTAGATAACAGTAGGCGATTTCGTGGTGAGAAGGGGCAATTTGGGAACCATCCGTGGCAAAAACGCTATGACTTTCGGGAGCGGGAAGGATAGTAATGCGGGTGTCGAGAGGTTCGATCGGTAACGCGACAGAGAAAATTAGGCGATCGTGCCAGTTATGATAGAGTTCTAGCAGTTTTTCCTGTTGCTGTTGAGCTTGTTCTAAAAGAATTTTAGCCCGTTGCACTCGCTCGCGACTAGCTGTCACTTCCTGTTGAAAATGTTGACTAATACTGGGCATTTTTGCCGCTAATTTCGCAAGATCGAGCATAACTATCCTCTCCCTGACTTTTTTTGATTTTATCGCAATTTTGTCTCTCTAATGCTAATTTTATGATTGCTTGCTAAGTTTGGCTATGCTTCTGCGAGAAAAGCTGACGATAAGAAACATTATACTTAAAAAATTATTATTCAGGATTGTTGCATATACTGTGGTTTTTAAAATCTCCAACCTTCTCGTTCCATTAACCCTTGAACATTGGTACAATCGATAGAAAAGTGTTGACAAACTGTAGGGATTTTGGGAGCATTAGGCTTAAATACTTCTTCAGTAACTACGCAACCATTTCTTATCTTAGCACAGGCAATAATAAATGGATCTGCTACTGGCTTTCCTTGTAGTCTTGCTTTTTCAATAACTAAATCTCTAAAGTTTTTTATAGAAAAAATTTCGGCAACAAATAAACTTTCATCATCAGTGGGTTCCAAAAATATTTGTTTATTTAAGTTTATCCAATCTAAAACAAATCGTTTATTGTTGCCAGATTCTACTTCCTTAAGCACTTCCCGCACTGATTTTAGTCTACCTTCTGACACAAGTAAATTAATTCTTTCCCAAACAGTAGGAAAACTTTCTGGAAAATAGTTTCCTAAGACCTTAAAACTATTTGTGTCAAAAATGTAAATCATCAAAACAGCCCTTTGTTTAATAAATATTTTTCAAGTTGTTCCACCGTAGCAACTTTTTTAATGTTTAGATAATCAGCAACACGCTCAATATCGTATTGGCCTTGATAGTATTTATTGAACACAAGTTTTAGGTAATTTTCTCCCAAATATGTCGCTTGATTGGCATAGTAATTGCCGCCACTAGATTTTTTATTTTTGTCCTGACTTTTTGAAGTATATTCCCTTTGCCACTCGCTTACTTTAAGAGTATATTCTTTCTGAGAAATTAAGTTATTATCTAATAGTTTTCGTAAAACTACTTCCCGACTAACTTTATAATCCTGAGCAATTTTCAAGATAATTTGATCGTCAACTATTTTTTCTACCATTATCTCATGAAAAACATTATTAGGTAGCAAAAATTCTGCCGCAAACTTATTGCAAAATAGCTCAATATTTTTATTATCCCCTTGTAAACTATCAATATATCTATCGTCAGACTTGGTAATCCCATTAGTCTGTAAAAGAATATGTGCTAACTCATGAAAAATCGTAAATATTTGTCGAGATTTGTCCGTGCTATTATTCAGATAAATGATCGGAAATTCAATATCTATCAAGCAAAATCCAGAGATTTCTTTTTGTTTGAAAGAACGCTTAAAAATGAAAATGCCAGATTCTTCCACTGCGTTTCGCCAGTTTTTTAAGGCAGTTTCTCGGTCATTCCATAAAAGTTGTTCTTCTAGAGTAACGTTTAAATAATTTCTTATCTGGCCCGCTACTCTGCTTAAATCATCTCTAAAACTTAGCGAAACATCCTGAAAAATTTTCCTGGTACTAGGATTAATGCCCTCATTAATTTCTGAGAGCGACAATTGCATCGCTTTAGCCTGTCGTAAAGCATAGATCGTGTCGGTTTCCAAGTTGTCGATTTCAAACGCTGGTAAAGTTCTAAATTCTTGTTTTTCCTCCGCTTCTTTGGGAGGTTCCGGAAAAAAGAATAAAGCTAGAGGACGTTTATATATTTCAGCCAACTTTTCTAATTGACTATAAGTGGGAAAGTCCTCTCCTGACTCCCATTTCTCGATTTTTTTAAACTTGACCGCCACAGACTCAAGAGAACATCGCGCTCGTTCTCTTGCCCATTTGATCATTGTGGGATTAACGCCTGTCAGTTTCTCGCCCATTAGTACATCCTATCATTACTAGATAGAGATTTCTAACCTAAATTATATAACACTCATGGTACTTGTGTATTAACTGGTTGGCGTTGAACATCCCTCTGGGCAAGCGACTTGACAACAAGAGCAACAATTTGCTATAATGACCTTTTGTCAACGATTTGACCTTCGGTAAAAGGAGTTCAGAGTAACCTTAGATACAGCCCTATCATGCCCACCATTCAGCAATTAATACGCGACGAAAGATCCAAAGCGAAAAGAAAAACCAAATCTCCCGCCCTCAAACAATGCCCCCAACGTCGGGGAGTTTGTACAAGAGTATATACCACCACACCGAAAAAACCCAACTCAGCCCTACGGAAAGTGGCTAGGGTACGTTTGACCTCTGGATTTGAGGTGACAGCCTATATCCCGGGCATCGGTCATAACCTGCAAGAACACTCGGTCGTCCTCATTCGCGGCGGTCGGGTCAAAGATTTACCCGGAGTCAGATATCACATCATTCGCGGCACCCTTGATGCCACCGGGGTGAAAAACCGTCAACAGGCGCGGTCTAAGTACGGAACCAAACGCCCCAAACCCGCCGCTAAATAAACAGGGAATTGATTAACCAAAAAAAATACTCCCACCGAGTCGGTCAAAGTTAACCCAAGAGACTGAAGACTCGCAGGAGAGGGTTTGAGATGGGCTGTAATCATCCGACTGTCAAGCAAAAGTTAAAGTTAACCTAGAAAATTCAGGAATATTCCGATGTCTCGCCGTAAAAACGTCAAAAAACGTCCTATTCCCCCCGATCCCGTTTACAACAGCTGTTTAGTCAGCATGACCATCCGCCGGATCATGCGATCGGGCAAAAAATCCTTGGCCGCTAATATCGTTTACGATGCCCTGAAAACCGTCGGCGAACGTACCGGTCAAGAACCCCTAGAAGTATTTGAAAAAGCCGTTAAAAACGCCACTCCCCTAGTGGAAGTGAAAGCGCGCCGGGTCGGTGGCGCTACCTATCAAGTCCCGATGGAAGTACGCAGCAATCGCGGCAGTACATTAGCACTACGCTGGTTGGTTCATTACGCCAGAACCAGAGGCGGCAAAACCATGGCAGGTAAACTAGCTAACGAGATCATGGATGCGGCCAATGAAACCGGCGGCACGATCAAAAAACGGGAAGAAACCCACCGGATGGCAGAGGCAAACAAAGCCTTTGCCCACTATCGTTACTAAGAAAGATACTTTAAAGATACTTTAAGGGCGGTAGACCACACCGCTGCCGCCAAAAAACTGTCAAGAAAAGTATAGAATTGTAAATAGTGTAAAAAATCCTAGAACAAAACCCCATCACTGGCAAGCAAAGCAAGGAGGTTGCTGTGGCACGGACTATCCCGCTAGAGAGAGTGCGAAACATCGGAATCGCCGCTCATATAGACGCGGGCAAAACAACGACAACAGAAAGAATCCTGTTCTACACGGGAGTCGCCCATAAACTGGGCGAAGTCCACGATGGAACGGCAATTACCGACTGGATGGAACAGGAACGGGAGCGAGGAATCACCATCACCGCCGCCGCCATCAGTACCAGTTGGCAAGATCATCGCATCAACATCATTGACACCCCCGGCCACGTCGATTTCACCATTGAAGTGGAACGTTCCATGCGGGTACTCGATGGCGTGGTAGCAGTTTTCTGCTCCGTTGGTGGTGTACAACCCCAATCAGAAACCGTCTGGAGACAAGCCGATCGGTACAAAGTACCCCGGATTGCCTTTATCAACAAAATGGACAGAACTGGGGCGAACTTCTTCAAAGTTTACGAACAATTAAGAGATCGCCTCAGAGCTAACGCCGTTCCCATCCAAATGCCGATCGGCGCAGAAAGCGAACTGAGCGGGATCGTTGATCTCGTCAAGATGCGCGCCTATATATATAAGGACGATCTAGGGAAAGACATAGAAGAAACCGACATTCCCGAAGACTTATTGAAAAAGGCCGAAGAATTCCGCGTGCAGCTGGTGGAGGCTGTAGCGGAAGCTGATGAAGAACTCCTAGAAAAATATCTAGAAGGTGAAGAACTCACCGAAGCCGAAATCAAACGCGGTCTCAGAGAAGGGACGATTGCGGGTACAATTGTTCCCGTCCTCTGTGGGTCGGCCTTCAAAAACAAAGGGGTACAACTGCTCCTCGATGCCGTCGTCGATTATCTGCCCTCGCCCTCGGAAGTAGCTGCCGTTAAAGGGATTCTCCCCGACGGAACCGAAGAAATCCGGGAAGCGAAAGATGATGCTCCCTTCTCTGCTCTCGCCTTCAAAATCATGGCCGATCCCTTCGGTCGTTTAACCTTCCTGCGGGTTTATTCTGGGGTTTTGGCCAAAGGCAGCTACGCCTACAACTCCACCAAAGGAACCAAAGAACGGATCGCTCGCCTGATCGTCCTCAAATCCAACGAACGGATCGAAGTGGATGAACTGCGCGCCGGTGATCTGGGAGCGGCGATCGGACTGAAAAACACCATTACTGGGGATACCCTCTGTGATGATAAGAACCCGATTATCCTAGAATCCCTCTTTATCCCCGAACCGGTTATCTCCGTGGCGGTGGAACCGAAAACCAAACAGGACATCGAGAAACTCAGCAAAGCCCTGCAAGCTCTCTCCGATGAAGATCCCACCTTCCGGGTGAAAGTTGATCCCGAAACCAATCAAACGGTAATCGCCGGGATGGGAGAACTGCACCTGGAAATCCTTGTCGATCGAATGCTCCGGGAATATAAAGTCGAAGCGACGGTAGGCGCTCCCCAAGTTGCCTATCGGGAAACCGTCCGCAAACCCGTACGGGCCGAGGGTAAATTTATCCGTCAAAGTGGCGGTAAAGGGCAGTACGGTCACGTCGTCATCGAACTCGAACCGGGTGAACCGGGGTCCGGCTTTGTCTTCGTCTCCAAAATTGTCGGTGGTGCTATCCCCAAAGAATACATCAACCCGTCAGAACAAGGGATGAAAGAAGCTTGCGAATCGGGGATCGTAGCGGGTTATCCCGTCATCGACCTGAAAGCAACCCTGGTGGATGGTTCTTTCCACGATGTGGACTCCTCCGAGATGGCCTTTAAGATTGCCGGTTCCATGGCGATCAAAGAAGCGGTGATGAAAGCTTCTCCCGTTCTCCTCGAACCGATGATGAAGGTGGAAGTGGAAGTACCCGAAGACTTCATCGGTAACGTCATCGGTGATCTTAACTCCCGTCGGGGACAAATCGAAGGTCAAGAAACCGAGGCTGGCATCGCCAAAGTCTCCGCTAAAGTTCCCCTGGCGGAAATGTTTGGTTACGCCACTGATATTCGCTCCAAAACCCAAGGACGCGGCATCTTCACCATGGAATTTAGCCATTACGAAGAAGTCCCCCGCAACGTGGCTGAGGCGATTATCACCAAAAGTAAAGGGAACGGTTAATCAGTGACCAGTGACCAGTGAGCAGTGGGAATAAACCGATCATTTAAATTCGATCGGTCAACCCTAATAACTGCTAACTTAAAACTGATCTCTGGTAACTGATTACTGTTTACCCAGCTGAAGAAGAAAAAAAAACAAAGGAACAGAAAGTAAATGGCACGCGCTAAATTTGAACGGACGAAACCCCACGTTAACATCGGGACGATCGGTCACGTTGACCACGGCAAAACTACCCTCACCGCCGCTATCACTATGACCCTAGCGGCTCTGGGTAATGCCCAAGCTAAAAAATATGATGAAATCGATGCCGCTCCCGAAGAAAAGGCCCGCGGGATCACCATCAACACCGCTCACGTTGAGTACGAAACCGCCGATCGCCACTATGCACACGTTGACTGCCCTGGCCACGCGGACTATGTAAAAAACATGATCACCGGTGCGGCACAGATGGACGGTGGTATTCTCGTGGTCTCGGCCGCTGATGGCCCGATGCCCCAAACCCGGGAACATATCCTGCTGGCTCGTCAGGTGGGTGTACCTAACCTCGTGGTCTTCCTCAACAAAAAAGATATGGTGGATGATGAGGAGTTACTGGAACTCGTAGAACTGGAAGTGCGCGAACTTCTCAGCAATTACGACTTCCCCGGTGACGATATCCCCATTATTGCCGGTTCTGCTAAAGAAGCCCTCGACTACATGACCAAAAATCCCAAGGCCCAAAAAGGCGAAAACGAGTGGGTAGATGCGATTTATGAATTAATGGACGCGGTAGATAGCTATATCCCCACCCCCGAACGGGCGGTAGATAAACCCTTCCTGATGGCGGTAGAAGACGTATTCTCGATTACCGGTCGGGGGACGGTGGCTACCGGTCGGATCGAACGCGGTAAGGTGAAAGTGGGTGATAACGTGGAATTGGTCGGGATCAGAGAAACTCGCCCCACCACCGTGACCGGGATCGAAATGTTCAAGAAAAGTCTTGAAGAAGGGATGGCCGGTGACAACGCTGGTATCCTCCTGCGTGGTATCCAAAAAACCGACATCGAGCGCGGCATGGTGATCGCTAAACCGGGTACAATCAAACCCCACACCCAGTTTGAAGGTGAGGTGTATGTGTTAACTAAAGAAGAAGGTGGTCGTCACACTCCTTTCTTTAAAAACTATCGTCCTCAGTTCTATGTACGCACAACCGACGTAACTGGCACTATCCAAGACTACACCGCCGATGATGGCAGCACTGTAGAAATGGTCATGCCGGGGGACAGAATCAAAATGACCGTGGAACTGATCAACCCGATCGCTATTGAACAGGGTATGCGCTTCGCTATTCGCGAAGGTGGTCGTACCATCGGTTCCGGCGTTATCTCCAAAATTATCAAGTAGGCTAATCTACTAATTAACGGGGCAGTTAATGATAAAAAACTGCTCCGTTACTGTCTTTATTTTGTACCTTGACAATTGCAATAGGTGAAATTATGGCTACGTTACAACAACAGAAAATTCGCATTCGTTTGAAAGCTTTTGACCAGCGCTTACTCGATACCTCCTGTGAGAAGATTGTCGATACTGCCAATAGAACTAACGCCACGGCGATCGGACCGATTCCCCTACCGACAAAAAGAAAGATTTATTGTGTCCTGCGTTCCCCTCACGTTGATAAGGACTCCCGTGAACATTTTGAAACCCGCACCCATCGCCGCATTATTGATATTTACCAACCCTCTTCTAAGACAATCGATGCTTTGATGAAATTAGATTTACCCGCAGGGGTTGATATTGAAGTTAAATTGTAAAAAATGCCAAAAAGATGTTATCACTAACATCTTTTTTTCTTAGATACTCTTTGTTATACTAAATCCGTTTTTAATAGTCTGATTAACTCCCACGTTATGGATTGTTTCACCCCAATCTCCCATAACTTTTAAATAGGATTTTTGATAAAAGGAAGTTATTAAAAGGAGTCCAATACAATTGTTAGGGGTGCATCGCCACAATTGAGATGCACCCGATCGCTAAACCGTTTGTAGGGGAAAACCTAAAGCTTCTCGTTGCTGTAAATACAATTGAGCAACCTGTCGAGCCAAATTGCGAATTCTGCCGATATAACGGGTTCTTTCAGCTACAGCAATCACACCTCTAGCATCGAGTAAATTAAAAGTATGGGAACATTTGAGAACATAATCTAGACTGGGAATCACCAGAGAGCGCTCGATTAATTGTTTAGCTTCCTGTTCATATAAACTGAATAAACTAAATAATAACTCAGGATTGGAAGCCTCAAAATTGTAGGTACATTGTTCGATTTCATTTTGCAGAAAAATATCGCCGTAGAGGATATTTTCATTCCATTGAATTTTATTAATTGCCTCCACATCTTGCAGATACATGGCTAATCTTTCTAAACCATAGGTAATTTCGATCGCCACGGGACGACAATCGATGCCCCCACACTGTTGAAAGTAGGTAAATTGAGTGATTTCCATACCATCTAACCACACTTCCCAACCCACACCCCAAGCGCCGAGGGTGGGAGATTCCCAGTTATCTTCCACGAAGCGAATATCGTGATCTTCTGGGTGAATTCCTAACACCCGCAGGGAGTCTAAATAGATATCCTGAATATTATCGGGAGAGGGTTTAATTAGGACTTGATATTGATAGTAATGCTGAAAACGATTGGGATTTTCGCCATAACGGCCATCCGTAGGACGACGACAGGGTTCCACATAGGCAACGGCCCAAGGTTCTGGACCAATTGCCCTTAAAAAAGTGTGGGGACTCATGGTTCCCGCACCTTTTTCGGTATCATAGGGTTGAGCAACTAAACAACCGCGATCAGCCCAAAATTCATTTAATTTAGCGATAACAGCTTGGAAAGTTAAAGACATGGGAAAAAGTAAAAAAGCAGATTAGGGGTTGGGGAAGTGGGGTGTAGGGAGAATACATAAAACCTCTCTCCTGTCTTCTGACTCCTGACAGTTAAAGTCACTGACTGACTTTTAACTGCAAGCGAAAATTAACGGGGGTAGAAGACTGGGGGAGAATAACTAATTCATAAAATCCCCCTTCGGGTAATTGACCAGACCATTGCCGATCGCTAGACTTGTCTAAGAGAGTGACCTTGCCACTGGGAGAGTAGAAAGATAGTAAAACTTCGCCTTCCGCCTCTAAATTTAAGTCTAACCGATTACTGGAACGCAATTTTATTGCATAGGCTTTTCCTTGTCCCTGGCTGAGAATTGCCTCGATAACTTCCTCTCCCCCCGCGTCTAAACTTTCGATCGCTTGGTAGGATAGGCCGGACTGTAAAGATTGTAACTGATTCCAGGCCAAGCCGCTCCACAGTTGCCCCAGACTGGTATCAAAATTTGGTCTTTCTGTCAATTCGGGAAATAGCTGAAAAAAGGCAGTATCAGTGAGTAAATTAAGGACTTTACTGCTTAAGCGTAACTGATTCACTTGTTCTCGCCATTTATGTCGCTGTTGCTCGTCGTAGCTACCTAATGCTTCTCTAGTGCCAGAATCGAGACGCTCTAAGCGATCGAGTATTTCTGCTGCTAAAATATCTCTTTGTTCCTGTTTCTGTTTTTCCTCTTTGATATCCCCATAGCGGAGGCTAAACAATTCATTGACGAGATTTTTAAAAAACTGACCATCAATTCCCAACTCTAGACGGCGCTTTCTCATCTCGGCTTTCCGTTGCCATGCCCGATCTGTGGCAGAATTAAAATTATTTTCTTCCGTGGCAAAAACGGGTTTAACGGTTTGGGGTTGATTGCTGTGTTTAACCCACTGTTTCCCGATTAACCAGCCTATTGCCGCCGATAATAACATCAAGAGGCAAAAAATAGCGATCCTGCCGGAACAGCCGAGAAAAAGGGGCGATTTATTCCGAGAATTAGCGGCCATTGTCTCCTTAGACGATTTGGGGTGTGGATATGTAAAGATGAGATTAACACAAATAATAGGCTAAGACGCATTTTAACCGCCTATCCTTAGATTAGCTGAATCTACCCCAATCCCTTTACTGTTGCCCCTTGTCCCGTCTCAATAAGCAGTTTAAATACACGGACAGCTTATTATTCATAGCAGATAACCATGACTACAACCCAACCCCTATCCCCTAGCCAAACCGCCCGAAAAGATGAGATAATCTTCCCCAAGGGCGAATTTTGGAGTGATGAACCGCCATTGGAAAGTAATTTACATCTAACTCAGATTATTTTATTGATAAAATGCCTAGAATGGTTATGGCAAGATAGAGAAGATTACTTTGCAACCGGGAATTTAACCATCTACTACAGCCCAAATCAGAAAAAATCAGAATACTTTAGAGGACCCGACTTTTTTGTAGTATTGGGAACAACTAGAAACCAAAACCGGAAAAGTTGGGTAGTATGGCAAGAAGAGGGAAAATATCCTAATGTGATTATAGAAATCCTCTCAGAAAGTACCGCTAAGACTGATAGGGAAGAAAAGAAAGAAATTTATCAAAATACATTTAGGACTCCTGATTATTTCTGGTTTGACCCCTATAGTTTAGAGTTTGAAGGATATACGTTAATTAGGGGAAAATATCAACCGATTGAACCCAATCAGCAAGGTTGGTTATGGAGTGAAGAATTGGGCTTATATTTAGGGATCTACGCCGATAAATTGCGTTATTTTAGTCCTAGGGGTCAGTTAATCCCAACACCTGAGGAAGCCGCTCTTCTGGAGAAACAGGCCAAAGAATCTGAACGTCAACAAAAAGAACTGGCTTTACAGCAACAAGAATACGAACGTCAGCAAAAAGAATCTGAACGTCAACAAAAAGAACTGGCTTTACAAAAAATTGAGCAATTAACGGCAAGATTAAGAGAATTAGGCATTAATCCCGATGAAACCTTGTAGGGACCAGACGGGAGGAACCACTCTTAACCACTCCAAATCTTAATTCACACGCCACAATGATGCTTGTACAAATGCTTTCTTCGCCGACATCGACAATATGCTGGAAAACCTGACCTTGAGGATACTTGATCAAATTTGACAGGATGTTAGTATCAAGAAGATATTGATAGGTCATTGGGTGGTACTAAAATGTGATGTCATCAAGGGGAAGCAACCCTTCATCTATGTCAGGAAAATTGTCTGTAATGTCTGGCAAAGTAGTCAGCAAAGAAAGTAGAGAACCGGAATAAATCGGCTCAATGATTAAGCGATGACCTTCTTTGCGTAACAAAACTTCTGTGCTTGATAGGGCAAGTTCAGGAGGAATAGTTAAGACTTGCTCTTGTCCATTTGTTAGTAAAGAAACCTGACGCAAGTTTTGCATCCGTTGACCTCTTTGTTAATGATCGCCTTACTATTTTAACCTGAATATTGCTTGATATAAATAATTTTATCTAGTCACTTAAAAATCATTAACACTACCTCAATTTTCTCAAAAAAAAATCGCCCCGCCGCTAGGCGGGAAAGAAAGAAAAAAAGAAAAAAGTAAAAAAGGGTAAAAAGGGTAAAAAGAGAATAAGGGTTACAGAGTCCTCCGGGCACCGCACACCACCCGAAAACCGAAGCTGCTGCGGAAGACGCGGCGGGTGAGGCAACGGTAAGCGGAACGGCAGTAAAACGGATCGTCGAACCAAGAACCGCCCCGCAGACATTTTAGAGTCCGAGAATGATTATCATTTTGAAGCCACGCCGTGCCATCATCCGGCGCTCCAGCATAGCTATCATGCCAATCGTCTTCGCACCACTCCCAAACATTGCCACTCATGTCATACAGTCCCCAACCATTGGGCTTTTTCTGTCCTACGGGATGAGTTGTCCTATTAGAATTTCCGCTATACCAAGCGTAATCTCCTAACTGATTAGCATTATCACCAAAATAATAGCGAGTAGTGGTCCCCGCACGACAAGCATATTCCCATTCCGCTTCTGTGGGTAGGCGATAGGTTTTCCCAGTTATTTGACTCAATTTCTGACAAAAAGCTTCAGCATCGTTCCAACTAACCCTTTCTACTGGATTTTGGGGATTATTTTTAAAGTTAGAGGGATTGTTTCCCATTACCGCTTGATATTGTGCTTGAGTAATGGGATATTTGCCAATGGCAAAACTGTTTATTTTAACTTGGTGTTGAGGCTTTTCATAATTACTTTCAGAAGAACCCATGAGAAATTTACCTGCTGGTAAGCTTACCATCTCTAGTGTGACTCGATTGGCTAGTTTTTCGGTAAATGGAGTAGGTGAAGCAATTGGGGGTATTGGTGACACAGGCATCCTGACTGCTGCTTGTGCTTGTTGAACAGGTTGTAAGGCATTTAAAACCTGTTGTGCCGTCCATCTTTGTTTTCTATCTTTTTGCAAACACCCTTCAATAATTGGTTTAAACTCTTTCGGTAAACTAGGGATTTGTAGCTCACAATTCATCACCTTTGCCATTAATTGGTGAATATCATTATTAAACTTATAGGGAAGTTGATTAGTCGTCATTTCGATTAACATAATACCCAATGACCACAGATCCCAAGCTGGTGAAATATCACCTTTAAAGGCTTCGGGAGGCATATAAATAATTGTCCCGCTATTATGTACTGTTTGAGTGTGGCTTTTGTTATTTAAAGTTCTAATTAAGCCAAAATCTGCTAACTTGTACTGTTGATTAACCTTGAGGATATTACCCGGTTTTAAATCTCGATGGACTTTATTTTGTCCATGAAGATAATTTAAGCCTTGGGCGACTTGAACAGTAATATTTTTAATCTCCCCCGATGACAAACCGCCTTTGGCGATGTGATTTTCTAGGCTACCCTGTGCCAGTTCCATCACTAAATAAAGCATCTCCGTATTGAAAAAACGAAATTCCCCGACGGAATAAGCTTTAATTAAATTAGAATGTTCTAATTTTCTGGCATTTTGTAACTCAATTAATTTATCATCGCTACTTTCGGGGATAACTTTAATCGCCACTTCTTGAACCGATGTATTTCTGACTATTTCACTGGCATGAAATACACCTCCAAAACCCCCCGCACCGATAAACTTATTAAGACGATAAGAGTTTATTTGTTGTCCTTCTAACATCTTCATCATTTGGTCTAGCATAATAATAACTTCTAAATTAGTCAATTTTTCCGTTAAAATATTGTCATTGGTTAGACTCTGTTTTAACCTTGGTTGGGAGCATCTCACCTTTGTAACCCCTAAATCAGGTGTTTATGTCAAGCTATTTTGAAAGCCTTGCTAGAAACCAGTTTTATGGATAAGTATAATTACTCACTTGCATAAATGAGATGTTGCTGTGCCATGGGGAATAATGGTTTTACTCTGCTTAATTCAACCTATAGCCGTAAAAACTTTGACCTCGTCATCCTATTCTAATAAAGGGATTGGGGTAGATTAAACAAACCTATGACTATTTCCCTAAAACTCCATCACCCCATTTGTCTAAAAATATTAAGAGATGTAACTATTTACCCCCAACCCAGAAAGTGATTACTCAACAGGGGTGAGATCAGGATAGTCTAGATCGAGCAGTCAGATAGATGTTTAGTTAAATTCCTACTTCAGATATGTCCGTTTCTAGTCCTCCTCGTTCCCTGCGTATCGGTTCGCGTAAAAGTCAGTTAGCCCTAGTACAAACCTACTGGGTACAGGCAGAATTGAGTAAACACCACCCCCATCGACAGTTTGAGGTGGAGACGATGAGTACCCAAGGCGATAAAATTCTCGATGTGGCCCTGGCGAAAATCGGTGATAAGGGTTTATTTACCAAAGAATTAGAAGTGGGAATGTTGGATAGATCGATCGATCTTGCCGTCCATTCTCTCAAGGATCTGCCCACTAATTTACCCGAAGGCTTAATCTTGGGTTGCGTCACCGAAAGAGTTAATCCGGCCGATGCTTTGGTGGTAAATAGCCAAAATCAAGACTATCAATTAGATAATTTACCAGAAGGTTCAGTAATTGGGACTTCTTCTCTGCGTCGATTGGCCCAGTTGCGTCACCATTATCCCCATCTGACTTTTAAAGATGTGCGCGGCAATGTCAACACCCGTCTGGCCAAACTGGACGCGGGAGAATACGATGGGATTATTCTGGCAGTAGCGGGGTTAGAAAGGTTAGGATTAGGCGATCGAGTTCATCAGGTTATTCCGGCAGCAATTTCTCTCCATGCGGTGGGACAGGGGGCTTTAGGGATAGAATGCCGCGATGCTGATCCGGAGGTCTTGGAAGTCCTAAAAGTGTTGGAACACGCCCCTAGCCGCGATAAATGCTATGCTGAACGCGCTTTTTTACGGGAGTTGGAGGGGGGCTGTCAAGTTCCCATCGGAGTGAATACGGCGATCGAGGATGGTATCCTAACTTTAACGGGTATGGTGGCTAGTCTTGACGGTAAGCGCCTGATTAAGGACTCGGTTAGCGGTGATCCTAGCCATGCAGAAGCCTTAGGACGAGATTTAGCCCATAAAGTGCGCGAGGCTGGTGCTGGAGAGATTTTAGCCGAGATTTTCGCTGAAGTGGGACGATAATCAGTGATCAGTGATCGGTTATCAGTTATCAGTTATCAGATTTGAATTATCAGTCTTAAGTGGGGTTAGCTAAATAAATCTAACCCACCCTACACCCGACGAAAAACTTTGTCAGTAAACCCTAATTAACTTCAGTTCGGTGGATATACTTTGCACGGTTATAACTGGCATTTTTTACTCAAAGACAATAGAGTTCTTGCATAATTAATTTTTTGAGAGTTCAAAAATGAAAAAAATAAAATTGCCTAAAATCCCTAAATAGAGCATTTAATTGATTAATGCTCATTCTTAATTCTCCTGACTCGGAGACTACTGGCCCCTTACTTCTCACCTAACGGAAGATTTTTGATGGCGACTACTTACAACATCCCCCATGCTTGGGTTCTGATAGTAAAAACAGAGTGTAATGTTCCAGATTGCATTTTGCTGTCGAGGGTTTACTGATTTTTCTGATTGTCCGATACCTGCACGCGTAGATGACAGTTTTGATTAATACACTATTTTGCTACTTTGTCAATGCGTAAGTCCTCAACCTAGTTTCTAACCTTCTTTTTAGGTAGGAGAATTGCCAGATTCTTTCTTTTGCCTCTTGCATGAGTGACTCTTGCCTTCAGAAGCTGATAACCGAAAAGTCTCCCTATCACCCCTTTTTACTTGGCTCTCTCGACATCATGGTGTAAAGTATTGGTGAACATTACATTGTGGGCGCAAGCATTATGCCCCTACATTACCCTAGGTTAGTAGTTCTGTGGGGACTTATGGCCTAAGCCCTGCCTTAGATAACTTTTGCCTATCACCACAAGTACGGGAGAGCCTTTTACTTTCAAAACTATGTCAGAAATAACCCTGCAAATTAACGGCAAAACTCAAACCTGTTTACCGGAAACTAAACTACCGCAAATATTAGAAAATTTGGGCATGAATCCTCGGTTGGTTGCAGTGGAATATAACGGGGAAATCCTCCATCGTCAGTATTGGGAAAACACCGAAATCAAGGAAGGGGATAAATTAGAAATTGTTACTATTGTCGGAGGGGGATAAAATAATCAACAATCGACACTTGAGGGAAAAAAACTTGTTAGTTATCGGTTTAATGAGTGGCACATCGGTGGATGGCATCGATACCGCTTTAGTGGAGATTAGCGGTACAGTTGAATCTCCACAGGTGCAGTTATTAGCTGGAGAAACCTATCCCTATTCCCCCGGACTGCGAGAGACAATTTTACAAGTCTGTGGGGGAGAAAAGCTATCTATTGAAGCTTTAGCCAGCTTAGATGATGATATCGCCGCAGAATTCGCCCAAGCCGCCTTAAATATCCAAAAAGAAGCCCCAAAAGCCCAATTAATCGGCAGTCACGGTCAAACCGTTTTTCATCGACCCCCCGCAAACGATCGCCTCGGTTACACGGTACAATTAGGACGGGGAGCGGCGATCGCAAAAATTACCCGTATTCCCACCATTAGTAATTTTCGCGCTGCCGATATCGCCCAAGCTGGTCACGGTGCGCCCCTAGTGCCGAAAATTGACGCTTATCTGCTCTCTCACCCCACCAAAGCCCGCTGCGTCCAAAATATCGGCGGTATTGGCAATTTAACCTATCTACCCCCCCGACAAAGGGAAAATTGGCAGCAAAAAATTTTCGGTTGGGATACCGGCCCCGGCAACGTCCTTATCGATTTGGCCGTACAATTTTTGAGCCAAGGCCAACAAACCTACGACCATAACGGTCAATGGTCGGCCCAGGGTCAACCCTGCTCCGAATTAGTTCATAAATGGCTACAGGAGCCTTATTTTCAACAATATCCCCCTAAATCCACGGGCAGAGAGTTATTTAGCCCCGCCTATCTAGCCCAATTGCGCGAGGATGCCCAAGCTTATTCCCTCAGTGATGCCGACTGGTTGGCCAGTTTAACCGATTTAACCGCCATGTCGATCGCCCACAGCTATCAAACCTTTTTGCCAGAAATGCCCGCAGAAGTGCTGCTCTGCGGTGGTGGCGCACGCAATGCCTACCTGCGCCAACGACTCCTAGCACATTTGGGGTCAAATGTCAAGCTTTTGACCACTGATGAGGTAGGATTAAATAGCGATTTTAAAGAAGCGATCGCTTTTTCCCTCTTGGCCTATTGGCGCTGGCACAATTTCCCTGGTAATTTACCGAAAGTCACGGGAGCAAAAGAGGCGGTTTTATTAGGAGAAATTTATCTATGAGCAGCAGCTATGAAATATTTTCAACAATTCAACGCCAAAGGGTCAGCGATGGGCAAATAGTGCCAATTTTAAGCGATTGTACTGATTACAAACGTCTTTTAATTCTTGTTTGGCCCCAATTGGGAGATTTTGACAGTCTCGAATACGCTTGGTGGTTAGAAAAAGAGGCTGCCCTTTGGCAAAATGCTGGGATAACCATTCGTGCCATCGGTATCGGCGATCGCAATTCGGGCTTAAAATTCTCTGAATATACGAAATTTCGGCAAGATTGGCTGTTTGTTGACCCTAAAGCCGAATTACACGATTTATTAGGACTTTATCGGGGTTTATCGGTAAAATTACCCAGATTTTCTCCAGGACAAAATGCCTGGTTAAATCTAATTTTGATGTGTGCGGGTGTGGGTAGTCCGGGAACTCTGGCCGAAGTGCTGCGGGGTTATCTTGGCGATCGCAAAGCCCCCCAATTAATTGCCGAGGAGGAAACAATACAAGCGCGGCCTTTACCAGCTTTCCGGGGTTCCCTCTTCAATCTTGCCGGGGGTCAAGGTTTTCAGCGACCTTTTGAATTAGCCACCCTGAGACTGCGTAATATGGGTCAAGTTTTGGGCAATTGGTCAACCTATGTTCCCGATAGCAGTTATCTAACCCAACGGGGAGGGACTTTTTTATTTGATAGTCAAGGAAATTTACTCTATGAGCATCGAGATCAAGGTATCTTGGGTTTTGCTGAGAATATGAGTTATCCTCTCGCTTTTTTGCGGGATTAAGCTTTTTTCTTCTTCATCTAGCCCACTCCCAACTCTTGACTTTTACCTTTTTTAGCTGATAGCTAAAAAACTTTAATGTTGTCCAACTACTTATTACCTAAAGATTGATGGAATTATTTGACGATTGATCCACAACTATCGGGGGTTATTTACCTAAGAGATAAGTAAATATTATTTTAAGTTTATTTAAGGCTGTCATTACTAATGCTAAGTTGAGCCGGGTAAATTTTCCCGTAGTATCAAAAAGGAAACTGATTCGACCCGTTCAGTCTAAACGGCGAGAGAAGAGATTTTGAGACTGAGGAACAACCTATGGCAAAGAAAACAAAGACAACCACTTATAAAGTCACCCTGAAAACACCCGATGGCGACCATACAATTGATGTTCCCGATAATGAATATATTCTCGAGGCAGCAGAAGAACAAGGATTAGATTTACCCTTTTCTTGCCGTGCTGGTGCTTGCTCTAGTTGCGCTGGTAAAATCGAATCTGGTAGCGTTGATCAGTCCGATCAATCCTTCTTAGATGACGATCAAATTAAAGCGGGTTATGTCCTCACCTGTGTGGCCTATCCTGCTTCTGACTGTGTGATCGTCACCCACCAAGAAGAAGCTTTGTACTAATATAACTCAATATTCGGGCGTTAGACAGTCCAACAATACAACAGGAATAAAGCGGGAACTGCAAAAGCGACAGTTCCCGCTTTATTTGTATTTTTGCCTCTTGACTCGACGGTGAGATACAGCCCAAAAATTAATCCTGCCAGAGGTTTCCTGCAAATTTATAATTATATTGTAGTATAGTTATTAAGTTATACAAAGAGAGTCAGAGATCATGCTATTCCGTCAGATGTTCGATCCCGAAACCAGCACTTATACCTATTTGATTGCCGATCCCGTCAGCAAGGAAGCGGTATTGGTGGATCCAGTGCGGGAACAGGTGGAAAGGGATGATCGGCAATTACGGGAGCTAGGATTAACGCTAAAATATTGTTTAGAAACCCATATTCACGCCGATCACGTCACAGGAACTGGAAAATTAAGGCAAATCACAGGCTGTCTGGGTATAGTTCCCGAAAATGCTCAAGTAGCCTGTGCTGATCGCCATCTGACGGATGGAGAGGAATTGTTGCTAGGAAATATCACCATCAAAGCGATCGCTACTCCCGGCCACACCGATAGTCATCTAGCCTATTTAGTCAATAAGAGTCATATTTTGACAGGAGATGCCCTATTTATCCGAGGTTGTGGTCGTACCGACTTCCAAAGCGGCGATGCTGGTACTCTCTTTGATTCGGTCACGCAAAAACTTTTCACTCTCCCCGATAGCACCCTAGTTTATCCTGGCCACGACTATCGCGGTTTAACTGTCTCCACCATTGCCGAAGAAAAACAATACAATCCCCGTTTTGTCGGACGTAATCGCCGACAATTTATCGAGTTTATGAACAGTCTTAATTTACCAGATCCCAAAAAGATCATGGAGGCAGTTCCCGCTAACCAAGGCTGCGGCAATTTAGGAGTTGTTTTAACTTAAATATCCATTCAGGAGATTAACAATGACCCATACCACAAATCAAGCAAAATTACGAGAATTTGATGCCCATACTTTAAAAAACTTAATTGAGCACCGAGAAGTTTGCTTAATTGACGTGCGAGAACCGGGGGAGTACGCCAGCGATCGCATTCCAGGAGCGAAATTAATACCACTTTCCAGTTTTAACCCTGATTCGATTACTTTTGACCCCAATCAAACCCTAGTTCTCTACTGTAATTCCGGCAGCAGATCCACTTTAGCGGCACAAAAACTGATTGCGGCAGGATTTAGCCAAGTTGCCCAGCTAAAAAACGGCTTAAATACTTGGAAAAGTGCGGGTTATGCCACCGAAAAAGACCAAAATGCCCCAATTAGCCTATTTCGTCAGGTGCAGATCGTTGCTGGCTCCCTAGTTGTCCTCGGAACAGTATTAGGAGCCTTTATCTCGCCTTGGTTCCTGATTTTAAGCGGTTTTGTCGGTTCTGGTCTAGTTTTTGCGGGGATTAGTAATACCTGTGCTTTAGCTATGCTTCTGGCTAAACTTCCCTATAATCAACCCCATCGGGGGAAATAGGGGGTTGGGTGTAGGGTGTGGGGTGCAGGGAAGGAAACCTCTTTCATCTGTGGGGGTGAAAATTTTTTCATCGGGACTGACTCCTAAATACTGACGACCGATAGCTAAAATAACTGATAACTGAAATGACTTGGTTAATTGGACATTTATTAGCCGTTTGTACGGGGATTAGTCTGGGATTGTTAGGAGGAGGAGGTTCTGTACTAGCATTACCGATTCTAGTCTATGTGATGGGAGTACCGACCAAATCGGCGATCGCTATGACGCTTCTAGTCATCGGTATTGTCAGTTTACTCGGCACGATTCCCCACTGGAAAAAAGGCAACATTAACTTAAAAACCGCTTTTATCTTCGGTTCTGCGACGATGGTAGGGGCTTTTTTGGGAGCAAGATTAGCCACATTACCCTTCGTGACTGCAACCTTCCAGATGCTCCTGTTTGCAACACTAATGCTCCTAGCGGCAGCCTTTATGATTAGTAGATCAGCACAGATAGATAATCCTGATTATAAAGCCCGCGATCGGCAAAAAAATCTCACCCTCTACCCGCAACCAGTCTGCCGATATTGCTGGCTCTGGTTAATGAGCGAAGGAATCGCTGTGGGTGTCCTGACGGGATTAGTTGGGGTTGGGGGAGGCTTCGCTATCGTTCCTACGCTGGTATTATTGGGTAAAATCCCCATGGTTCAAGCGATCGCCACTTCCCTGCTGATTATTTCCCTCAATTCTGTAGCCGGATTACTGGGTTATTTAGGTCATATTAGCGTCGATTGGCAGTTAACCCTATCCTTTGCTTTTGCGGCTGCCCTCGGTACTCTTATCGGTTCCTATCTGGGACAGTTTGTGTCCGCAAAACAGTTACAAAAGGGTTTTGGTTATTTTCTCTTAGCGATCGCAACTTTGGTTTTAATTCAAAATCGTCACATCTTGCACAATTTCCTAGCTCCGAAAAGCAATTCTATCATCCCAGCGGAGAATACTATACTTTGCACGGTTATAACTGGCATTTTTTACTCAAAGACAATAATATAGTTTAAGAGTTATAATTAGAAGCAAAGCACTCATTGAAAACATGATTAACCTAGAATTCACAGAAGAATAAAAAAACTTACTGTATTAGGAAAGATTTCATCATCCCCATTCCCAGTTTCAACTTAAGATGGAAGTTCTTTGGTTAAAGAGTCAAAAGACACCGCACCAAAAAATTTGTCCGTTAGCAAGAATCTCGCCAAATACCTTACTAACTTATCTTCGAGATGATCAAGAAGGGCGTTCGGCGATCTCAGCCGAGCCGCGGAATAGAAAAATAAAAAAATCAACTTATATCGCCCTAAAAGTGAATTAGAGTCTCAAAGAGAAAGGCTCAAAAAATATTTCGATAAAAATCCACCAGCCACAATAAATGAAGCTGTATAGAAGTTATTCTGATTACTAATGACACTTATATTACGGCAACTCAAGTCTGTGAACTTCTTAAAAAATACCTAGTTTAGGAATAAATATTTCCATCACTCTAGTATTAGATCATGCTTGTTATCAAAAAGGTAAAGTTGTTGATAAATTGGCTCTTTATTGGTCAATAAATTTGCTCTATTTTCCGCCTTATTTGCCTAATCTAAATTTAATTAGGGTTTGCTGAAAAAGTTTTTCTTGGGGGTAGGGTGTGGGGTGTGGGGTGTGGGGTGTGGGGTTTTACCGATTTTCAGGTGGTCAACTACCTAATTTTCAGGGAACAAGTACCTGAATTTTCCCCCTGATCACTCCCAGTCCAGTACTTTTTGATTGACAAAAAGTCTAAAAGTCTTACCCAACAAGGTTTTTAGATTTATTCAGCAGACCCTAATTAAAAGGCTGTAAAAATTTGTCAAAAATAAATGTTTGTATGGTAGATATTATGAAAAATTTTATGACTTTTCTTCAACTCTTTATGGATGCCTGAATGATGCCCATCTGAAACATAAAAAAGAACTGTATTCCTTGCTTACTCTACGATTTCAGAAGTTTAATAAATCTCAGATTATGAACGTCTAAAGTATATGTCAATTCTACCGATCCGATCGCCCCCCGAACCCTGGAAAAGCGCACCACTTCGCGCATCTCTGGGAGATCGCCCTAAATCCCGAATCGAGTAATCAATAGCTAGATGAAGTATAAGAAATATAAATAACAAAAACCTTGACAAAATGAGAGTTTGTGGCTATTATCTGGTCAGATTTTCAGCAAATTCAAGTCAGAATATGCCACTCAAACAATCCCTTGACAAACCCCTGGCCCTCGCCCTCGCGACGGTAGCCACCGCCACCCTCGCACCAGTTGCCAGCGCCGCAACTTTTAACTTTTCCTACACCTCCAGCACTGGAACGATCACTGCGACGGTGGACGGAACCCTGCAACCGGATAACAACACGGTGTTCGTCAGTTCTATCAGTAATACCACCTTTAACGGCTCTCCCGCCCCCGCTCTTCCGTTCATAGGTTCTTTTGCCAGTGTCCTCTCTAGTGGTTCTTTGACGGGTCAGGCGGTGCTATCCTTAGACGGATCGGGACTGGATTTTGCCGCTTGTGACACGACGTTTTGTGATAATAATGGATTCGGCTTTTTAGCCAGCGCGTTCGCTTCCATCGGTGGCTACGGTAGTCTTAGTCTTGGCGAACCCTTCGTTCTCGCCAATTATTCCCTGACCCCCGTTCCCGAACCGGCGACGGTTCTCGGTTTACTCTCTGTTGCCGGGGTGGGTTTATTGTGCAAAGGCCGGAAACTGGAAAAGTAATTTTGACTAACTAAAAATTAAATTGATTGGGAACGGGCCCAAGCGATTGTGGCAGCCCGTTTTAGTCTTTGATCAGGATCGGGAGATCGCACGATTAACTAAAGGGAGTAAATTAGATGGTAGATAAAATCACTGCCAACGAGATATTGGAACGTTTACGAACCCTGAAACCCGAACTGGAGGAACGATACGCGCTCGATCGAATCGGTATTTTCGGCTCGGTAGCCAGGGAGGAAAACCGACCGACGAGCGATATAGATATAGTGGTATATATGCCCCCCGATCTGCTTAAAAGAGTCAGACTGAAAGCCGAACTAGAGAACCTATTCGGAAGGGAAGTGGACGTGATCCGCTATCGGGATTCCCTGAATCCTTACCTCAAGGCGCGGATCGATCGAGAGGCTATCTATGTATGATCGATCGCTTCTATTCGAGTTATCGAATTTTCCCAATCAAACCGCTCCGATCTGTCTTTGTGCAGCCCGTTTTTGCTAGGTTAGAGTCGTCCCCTGTCTTATTCTTCAATTTATGCCTCTACCGTCCGAATTAACTGCGCTCGTAGAAAGGATTGAGCGAGAACTTGATCGCCTAGAAAGTGATGGGAGAGAAGCGATCGAGATTGGGACAGATCTGTTAAATCGTTTTCCCGATAATTTTACATTAATTCAATTGATGGCATTTCTGAATACTAGCTTATTTTACGCTGATCGCGCAAGGAATCAAATCCGCGAGCGTGTGGAAAGTGTTGATCGATCAGAACCGACCCCAGCAAATTTACAGGAGGCCGGGGAAGATATCTCGATCGAGTTAGGACGTATTTTAGAGACTAAAATAAGGGTGACGCAGGTTAAAAATCGCTTGGAGGGCTTACGGTGATGGACGAAAAAGAAACAGGACTAAATGAACGGGAACTAGAGGAAATTCTGGAAATGGCACGGGATGCGGCGGAAAAAGCCCGATCTATGTGCGAGGTAATTACGGAAAATTCTAAAAAATGGAGAGAGAGAGCGGAAAGAACCAATCGAACGAGATCGAGATAGCGATCGATCTTTTTCTTAATTGTAAAAGCGATCTCGATTAGGGGGTAAAGCAGCGAAAGGAACCCTTGTCACATCGAAACATTTCCTTAAGATATAAGACCGAAGGTCCAGTCTGGATACAGAATTGATATACCTAGAATCGCTACTCTGGCTCACCCTCTAGGCCATTCCCTTCCAGACTGCTAGGCTATTAGACAAGATGAATAACAATCAAACTCCACGGAAACAAGGACTATACGATCCCCGATTTGAACATGATGCTTGTGGTGTCGGTTTTATCGTTCATAAAACGGGTAAAAAGTCCCACGATATTGTTGAACAGGCCTTAACAATTTTACTAAACCTCGATCACCGTGGCGCGTGCGGTGCGGAAAAAAATACGGGAGATGGGGCGGGTATTTTGTGCCAAATCCCTGACCTATTTTTCCGGAAAGTGACCAGAGATCTAGGTTTTACCTTGCCGGCAGCGGGACAATACGGGGTAGGAATGCTCTACACGGCCCCTGATGCCGAAATTCGCGGGAAAAGTCGCCAGGAATTCGAGAAAATTGCCGCCGAAGAGGGGTTAAAAGTTCTCGGTTGGCGTGATGTTCCCACGGATAACTCCAGTTTAGGCAATTCGGCCAGATCTACCGAACCCTTTATCGAACAGGTTTTCATCGAACGCGATGCCAATTTAAGCGATGATCTGGCCTTTGAACGCAAATTATACGTTATTCGCAAGCGTTCCCACCTTAATCGTCAATCCTTTAATCGTTACTGGTATCCTTGCAGTATTTCTAGTCGTACCATTGTCTATAAAGGGCAATTAATGCCAGTACAGGTGGGTGACTATTTCCCCGATTTACACGACCCCGACTTTCAAAGTGCTTTAGGATTAGTCCATTCGCGTTTTAGTACCAATACCTTCCCCAGTTGGGAACGCGCCCACCCTTACCGTTATATTGCCCACAATGGCGAAATTAATACCCTGCGAGGTAATATTAACTGGATGCACGCCCGTCAGTCGATGTTTGCCTCACCCTTATTCGGGGAAGACATCAAAAAAATCCAGCCGGTTATTAATATCGAGGGTAGTGACTCCTTAATTTTTGATAATGCCCTAGAATTAATGGTTTTATCGGGGCGTTCTCTCCCTCACGCTGTCATGATGATGATTCCTGAACCCTGGGCAGCCCACGAATCGATGAGTGATGAGAAAAAAGCTTTTTATGAATACCATTCCTGTTTGATGGAACCCTGGGATGGTCCGGCCTCGATCGCTTTTACCGATGGTACGATGATGGGAGCAGTGTTGGACCGCAATGGTTTACGTCCTTCCCGTTACTACGTCACCAAGGATGACCTAGTAATTATGGCATCGGAAGCGGGAGTTTTACCCATTGAACCGGAACGCGTCGCTTTAAAAGGTCGTCTGCAACCCGGCCGGATGTTCCTTGTGGATATGAAAGAAGGTCGTATCGTGGCCGATGAGGAGATAAAAGAAGCTATTGCCAAAGCTCATCCCTATCGCCAGTGGTTAAAGGAAAATTTAGTCAATTTAGATGATTTACCAGCAGTTGAAACTGCCCCACCTGAAACTGCTGTTTCCCTAATTCAACAGCAAACCGCTTTCGGTTACACTTTTGAGGAATTACGTCTTTTATTAGCCCCCATGGGCCGGGATGGAGTGGAAGCAGTGGGTTCCATGGGTTCCGATACACCCCTAGCCGTCTTGTCCGATCGGCCAAAACTGCTTTATGATTACTTTCAGCAGTTATTCGCCCAAGTCACTAACCCCCCGATTGACTCGATTCGCGAAGAAATTATCACCTCTCCCATCACCACTATCGGCGCGGAAAGAAATCTTTTGGATCCGCAGCCAGAAAGCTGTCACCTGATTAAACTTAACTCTCCCATCCTCACTAACGCCCAATTAGCGCGTTTACAGGGCAATAGCGAATTTAAAACCGTGACTATTGCCATTCTCTTCGATCCCACTTCGGGAGTCGAGGGGATGCGTAGCACAATTGAGGCAATTTGTCAAGAGGTGGACGAGGCAATTTTAGCGGGCGCGAGCATTATTATTTTAAGCGATCGAGGTATCGATAAAAATCACGCCCCGATTCCCTCACTGCTGGCGGTTGCCGGTTTACACCATCACCTCATCCGGCAGGGAACCCGCACCAGAGTCGGCCTTGTCCTGGAATCCGGCGAACCCCGGGAAGTGCATCACTACGCCCTTTTACTCGGTTATGGTTGCGGTGCGATTAATCCCTATCTAGCCTTTGCCACCCTCGGCAGTATGATCGAGGAAGGATTATTGGTAGGAGTTGACCACCCAACCGCCTGTAAAAACTACATAAAAGCCGCCACCAAGGGCGTAATTAAAGTGGCCTCTAAAATTGGCATTTCCACCCTGCAAAGCTACCGTGGGGCGCAAATATTCGAGGCTATCGGCTTAAATCGATCGGTAGTCGATCGCTATTTTACTTGGACAGCTTCCCGCATTGAAGGGGCCGATTTAGAAATTATTGCCAAAGAATCCCTACTCAGACATGGCCACGCTTTCCCCGACCGGGACGTGAATGTGCATACCCTCGATATTGGCGGTGAATATCAATGGCGTAAGGACGGGGAAGCCCATCTTTTTAGCCCAGAAACCATTCATACCCTGCAACAAGCGGTAAAATTGGGCAAATACGACCTCTTTAAGAAATATTCCCAACTGGTCAACCAACAGAATCAAAAATTCTTCACCCTGCGGGGATTATTAACCTTTAAAAACCGGGAAAGTATCCCCATCGAAGAAGTGGAACCGATTGAAGCGATTATGAAACGCTTTAAAACCGGGGCCATGAGTTACGGTTCCATTTCCAAAGAGGCCCACGAATCCCTCGCTATTGCCATGAATCGTATCGGTGGCAAGTCGAACACTGGGGAAGGGGGGGAAGATTCCGAGCGCTACACTTGGACAAATGAACAGGGAGACTCGAAAAATAGTGCCATTAAACAGGTGGCTTCCGGCCGTTTTGGTGTCACCAGTCTTTACCTCTCCCAAGCGCGAGAATTGCAGATAAAAATGGCCCAGGGGGCAAAACCGGGCGAAGGCGGTCAATTACCGGGTAAAAAAGTCTATCCTTGGATTGCCAAAGTCCGTCACTCCACCCCCGGAGTCGGGTTAATTTCTCCCCCACCCCACCACGATATCTACTCCATTGAAGACCTAGCGGAGTTGATTCATGACCTAAAAAATGCCAATCGTGCGGCGAGAGTGAGCGTAAAACTGGTTTCTGAGGTGGGAGTTGGCACAATCGCCGCCGGAGTCGCTAAAGCTCACGCAGACGTGGTGTTAATCTCTGGTTTCGATGGTGGAACCGGTGCTTCTCCCCAAACCTCGATTAAACACGCGGGTTTACCCTGGGAGTTGGGACTAGCAGAAACCCATCAAACATTGGTGTTAAATAATCTTCGCAGTCGCATTGCGGTGGAAACCGATGGCCAGATGAAAACCGGCCGCGATGTGGTGGTGGCAACCCTATTGGGGGCCGAAGAATTCGGTTTTTCGACCGCGCCACTGGTGACGTTAGGCTGTATTATGATGCGGGTTTGTCATCTTAATACCTGTCCGGCGGGGGTAGCGACCCAGGATCCGTTATTACGGAAGAATTTCATCGGAGATCCCGAATATACGGTGAATTTCATGAAATTTATCGCCCAGGAAGTGCGGGAAATTATGGCCGAATTGGGATTCCGCACCTTAAATGAAATGGTGGGGCGAACTGATGTATTAGAGCCGAAACAGGCTGTAGAACATTGGAAAGCGAAAGGAATTGACCTAACTCCGATTCTCTATCAACCGGAGGTAGATGCAGAGGTAGGGCGTTATTGTCAGATTCCCCAGGACCACGGTTTAGATAAGTCCTTGGATATAACCGTTTTACTGGATTTATGCAAGGATGCCATTGAAAAAGGCGAAAAAGTCAAGGCGACACTACCGATTAAAAATATTAACCGCGTGGTGGGGACGATTTTAGGCAACGAAATCACTAAACGTCACTGGGAGGGTTTACCCGAAGACACCGTACATCTCCATTTTCAGGGCAGCGCGGGGCAGAGTTTCGGTGCTTTTGTTCCCAAAGGGGTGACACTGGAGTTAGAAGGGGATGCTAATGATTATGTGGGTAAGGGTTTAAGCGGTGGCAAAATCATCGTTTATCCGCCCAAAGGTTCCACTTTTGCGGCCGAGGAGAATATTATCATTGGTAACGTGGCTTTATACGGTGCGACCAGTGGTGAGGTGTATATTTCTGGGGTTGCTGGGGAACGTTTCTGTGTCCGCAATTCTGGGGTTAATACCGTGGTTGAGGCCGTTGGCGACCATGCTTGCGAGTATATGACGGGGGGTAAAGTCGTTGTTTTAGGTCCCACCGGTCGCAATTTCGCCGCCGGGATGAGTGGTGGTGTGGCCTACGTCCTCGATGAGTCGGGGGATTTCGCCACTCGTTGCAATACCCAAATGGTAGCTTTAGAGGCGCTAGAAGGGGAAGAAATCGACGATTTACGCGAGTTAATTCAACGTCATGCTGATTACACCCAAAGTCAAAAAGCGGCCCTGGTTTTAGCAAATTGGTCGGAAATGTTGCCCAAGTTTGTTAAAGTAATGCCCAAGGATTATAAGCGGATGTTGCAGTGTATTAAGGAGGCGTTAGATTCCGGTTTAACCGGCGATTCTGCTCTCGATGCGGCTTTTGAAGCCAACGCCCGCGATGTGGCAAGGATTGGCGGTAGTTAGAGGTTAATGGGGGCTGAATAAGCCCCTTTTTTTCAATTGATGATCTAGAATCTACAGTAAATACTAACCATCTATCTATAGAGGTGTATAATAAAAAAGTTTATTGGTTATGCCAGTATTTTCATTGTTAGTTTCTCTGGTTCTGCTGTAGCTTTTGATAATGAACAATTAACGGCTTTAAATAATTCTGATATTGCGGGTAATTGCTGGAAAACTACTTTTTCTAGTGGAATCGTACAACATAAATTTAATTCTAATGGTACTTATAAACGAACCCAGTTTAATAATAATCCTGCCAGCGAAATAATATCGACGGAAAATTGGAGAATATCTTCTTCGTGTCCAGAGGACTGGCCGCAAAGATTAATTAATAACACTTGGTTTGAAGCAAGTGGTTTTATCGAAACTCAGCAAGGAAAATATAATTGTCAAGTTTTAGAATCAGGAATTACTAGCGTTTTTTTCGCTATTAAGTGTAATAATTGTTCGGTTATTTATAAAACTGAAGATTTTTGTTTTGAAGATGATCCATCTAGGGGTAATCTTAATAGAAGATGTGCTGATCTTATATTTCTAATTGATAAAAATGGTTCTGAATTTAAAATGAATTATGAAATAATGATAAATCAGATTTGTCATAATGGGATAATGACTCAGCAACTCAATTTTATTGCTTTTCAATCAAGTTTTAGGTTTAGTGGTTCTGTTATTATCAAATTACGTTATCGTCCTGTCTTAAAGCCAGAAGGTTTTTAGGAAGTTGATTGGTGCTGCTACTGAGTGGGGATTCGTTGAGTGTGTAACAGAGCAGAGTATGGCTATCGATTAGACATTTCAAAGCAGATACTCCGAGAAGTCTTGTAAGTCTTCTTTATTTAGAAAACGGGTTTCTTCAAGAAACTATTTAGAAAACCCGTTTTCTTTGAGAAACCCGTTTTCTTGTCCTTTGGGTTTCTGGAAGAAACCCGTTTTCTTGTAATAAATGTTAATTTCTGTTACAGGGGTCTTGAAAAATTGCCGATTGTTGAGCTAAAACTGTTAGCAATAAACCTTTACAGTTAATGTCATGACTTCTACTCTTTTGGCGATTATTCCTGCTGTTGACGATATTTTGTTTAATTTCGCTCAATCTGATGATTTTTGGGCTAATTTGGCAATCGCTTTTGGCACAAGTTATGATGTGGTTAAGGCAACAGAATTACGACAGCAGTGGCAAAGTCGAAATTTTAGTCAACTTCCCCCGATTGAGGTACTCAGTGGTGAAGTTTTAGGGACAGCGAAGGGTGCTTATGCGGTTAGCACTAATAAAATTTATCTATCAGAGTCTTTTTTGAATGTTGCTTCCTCAGAATCGCTAGTTAA
>SFAQ01000096.1:0-15665 GCA_007096525.1 Microcystis wesenbergii Mw_QC_B_20070930_S4
CAAAGGTTTATACTGTCTAAGATACAAGAAAAGTTCAGAAAATAATCGATAATATAGGTCTTCATCCTTTTGAAACTGAACTTCTACCAGATAAAAGGGCAAATTTTCTAGATTATCGATCGGCAAAAATAAACCATCTAATCGAAAAGCTAGTTGTTTGACTTCTTGGGAAGTAAATCGATAATTGCTAACAATAACATCGGGTCGCTCAATTAATTCAAAGAACGAATCGGGAAAATCGAGAAACATTCGATAGAATATGCTGTCAGTTTTCATACTGTCACAAAATTACCTGTAATTTCCGCTTAATCTGCCAACAAAAGAGAATTAACCTATGATCATCCCATCATTTCTGCAACCCGGTGCTAAAGTTTCTCTGGTGGCCACCAGTGGCGCGGTCAAGGAATTAGCCGCCCTAGAAAAAGGCGTAGAAATCTGGCGATCGAGGGGTTATCAAGTGGAATTTAGCGAGAATTGGGCTAATCGTCTCGGTTATCTCGCTGGTAGCGACGAGCAACGTCGTCAAGCTTTAGCCCAAGCATGGCAAGATCCCGATTGTCAAGCAATTCTCTGCGCTAGGGGGGGTTACGGTAGCGCTCGCCTCTTAGAAAATTGGACATGGGCAAAAACTAACCCGAAATGGTTAATCGGTTTTTCCGACGTGACGGGTATTTTATGGAGTTTAGCGAAACAGGGCATTTGTAGCGTTCACGGGCCAGTTTTAACCACCTTAGCCCAAGAAAGTCCCCAATCAATCGATCGCCTCTTTTCTCTTCTGGAAGGTCGTCCTTTAGCCCCTCTTATCGGTCAAGGTTGGGGTGGGGGCAAAGTGCGGGGACGCTTATTACCAGCTAATTTAACCGTAGCCACCCATCTCCTCGGAACCTCGGTTCAACCCACCCTAGAGGGGGTAATTTTAGCCCTAGAGGACGTAACCGAGGCCCCGTACCGGATCGATCGAATGTTAACTCAGTGGCGAATGCTGGGCATTTTCTCCCAAATTAAAGCCATTGCCCTCGGTCGTTTTAGCCGTTGTCTGGCGGCCCCCAACAGTGATAGTCAAAGCGTAGAGGAAGTCTTAAAAGAGCGTTTGGGTGATTTAGGCATTGCGGTTATTGCTGAGTTACCTTTCGGTCATGATGGCGATAATGCCGCTTTGCCGGTGGGAACAATGGTAGAACTGGACGGGGATCGGGGAATCTTAGAATTTTTCTATCCCTAAATGATCCACTTTTTTGATAGTATCTTAGAGAAGTGTTAACAAATGTAACAAAAAATTAATTATAGATGAAAGTATTAGTTGTCGGTGCGACGGGAACCCTAGGGCGACAGATCGTGCGTCATGCCATCGATCAGGGACATCAAGTGCGTTGTTTGGTACGCAGTCAGAGAAAAGCGGCTTTTTTGAAGGAATGGGGCGCAGAATTAGTCGGGGGAACCCTGCGGGATAAGAGTACCATTATTCCTGCTTTAGAGGGAATGGACGCGGTGATCGATGCCGCTACGGCCCGGGCGACGGACTCAGCCAGCATTAAACAGGTGGATTGGGATGGTAAAGTTAATCTGATTCAAGCGGCCAAAACTGCGGCAGTTGATCGCTTTATTTTCTTCTCGATTCTCAATGCCGAAAAATATCCCAACGTGCCTTTAATGGAGATAAAACGCTGTACCGAGAAATTTCTAGCAGAATCGGGTTTAAAATATACAATCCTCCGTCCCTGTGGCTTTATGCAGGGTTTAATCGGTCAATACGCCATCCCGATGTTAGATAATCAAACCGTCTGGATCACGGGGGAAAGTACAGCGATCGCCTACATGGACACCCAAGATATCGCTAAATTCGCCGTTCGCGCTTTAGAAGTCCCCGAAACCGTCGGTCAATCCTATCCCGTGGTCGGCAGCAAAGCTTGGAAAGCTGAAGAAATTATCGAAGTTTGCGAACGTCTATCGGGTAAAGAGGGCAAAATTTGGCGTTTACCCATGGGATTACTGCGTTTTATGCGGGGAATAAGCCGTTGTTTCCAGTGGACTTATAATATATCTGACCGACTAGCTTTTGCGGAAGTTCTCGCTAGTGGTCAAGCTCTTGATGCCCCCATGGCAGAAGTTTATCAAGTATTTGGCCTTGATCCGAGTCAAACAACTACTTTAGAATCCTATTTACAAGAATACTTTAGCCGCATTCTCAAGAAGCTCAAGGAAATCGACTTCGAGAAACAAAAAGCTCAGAAGAAGAAGAAAACTCCTTTCAAAAAGAAAGCGTGATTCAGCAGTAGGAAAATTTGTCAATGCCCAAAATCGGCATTATTTACAACGATATTAAGCCTATCGCTTGTAAAACAGCCCATCAGATACAAGATCAGCTACTTTCCCTAGGTTGGCAGGTGTTTATGGCTACCGGCAGCGGTGGCCTGCTAGGCCATTCTAAACCCTCTCGTCCGGTTTGTTTTACCCCGATCGATCAGTTAGTCCCCCCCCACTTCGATCAGGATTTAAGTTTTGCGATTGTGTTGGGGGGTGATGGTACAGTCCTATCGGCAGCCCGGCAGTTGGCCACCCTCAATTTGCCCCTGTTAACGGTCAATACGGGACACATGGGCTTTTTGACCGAAATTTACCTAAATCAGCTTGAACCCGCCTTAGAGCAGGTTTTAGAGGGGAATTACACCATCGAAAATCGCTCGATGATCACGGTGCGACTATTTCGCGAAGATACCCTCCTCTGGGAGGCACTTTCTCTCAATGAGGTGGTCGTCCACCGGGAACCCCTCACCAGTATGTGTCATTTTGAGATTCAAATTGGTGAACACGCACCCGTCGATATCGCTGCCGATGGGGTGATTCTCTCCACTCCCACCGGTTCTACTGCCTATGCTCTCAGCGCCGGTGGCCCGGTAATAACTCCCGATGTGCCGGTATTACAATTAGCCCCCATTTGTCCCCATTCTTTAGCTTCCAGATCCTTAGTATTTTCTGACAAGGAAACGGTAAATATTTTTCCAGCAACTGCCAATCGCATGGTGATGGTAGTGGACGGTAATGGCGGTTCTTATATCTTGCCAGAAGATCGAATTAATGTGCAGAAATCGCCCCACCAAGTCCATTTTATTCGTCTGCAATCGACGGAATTCTTCCGCATCCTCCGGGAAAAATTGGGTTGGGGTTTGCCTCATATTGCTAAACCAACTTCGGTGGAATTACCTTAATCAGTTATCAGTGATCAGTTATCAATTATCAGTGATCAGTTATCAGATGTGAGCTTTCAGTTCACTGATTGCTGGTTACTGTTTACTGATAGCTTAATTTATGCTCCCTTTTCGTGCCAAGATAGCTTTTTATTTAGAGGATGTCACCACGGCGATCGGACTGACAGTAAATCTGCTTATCTTAGCATTAATTTTACTCTCGTTGGGGATTTATGTGGCTCAAACCTATCCCTTATCCGCCACTTGGCAAATGTGGTTACGTCAGGTTGATTGGGGAATTTTAAGCTTATTTTCCCTAGAGTATTTAATTCGGTTTTGGTGTGCGGAATCAAAACTAGGCTTTGTTTTTAATATTTTTTCCATCCTAGATTTATTATCAATCCTGCCCCTATTATTTGGTTTTTTTGATATTAGGTTTTTTAGAATTTTTCGCTGGTTTAGAATTTTGCGAGTCATTCGTTTTTTTGGTTCCGATCTTTCTATTTTTCAAATTAAAACTTCCGATCAGATAGTATTTATTCGCATTTTAATAACTCTATTTTCGATTATTTTTGTCTATGCGGGTTTAATTTATCAGATCGAACACCCAATTAATCCCCAAGTTTATCGGACATTTTTTGATGCTTTTTACTTCGCCGTTGTGACTATGACTACCGTGGGATTTGGGGATGTGACTCCCCTTTCTGATGGGGGCAAAATGGTGACAGTTTTAATGATTTTAACGGGAGTTTTGTTAATTCCCTTGCAAATTAGCGATCTGACTAAACAACTATTAAAATCTGGCACTCAAACTGATTATCCTTGTCCAGATTGTGGCCTACCCCGTCACGATATAGATGCCAATTTTTGTAAAAACTGTGGCGCAAAACTCTTAAAAAAACCTGATTGAGAGTAATTCTGGCTAAAAGGAGGGTGGAGCTTTTCAGTGATCAGTAAACAGTAATCAGTGAACTGAAAAGGCTCTCTTGGATATTGGCTGAAAAATGTTCATATTGTCACATTATGGGCGCAAGCAGTTGGATAAACTCACTGACCACGTTGCGCTCCTACATTGCACCTGTGTGATTGGTAGGGACCGATAGCCTACGCCCTTTCTTCGATAAAATTTGCTCATCACTATAACCCCAAGAGAGCCACTGATAACTGATCACTGATCACTGATCACTGATAACTGTCTCGGAGTCTCCTAACGACCGACGACCGACGACCGACGACCGACGACCGACGGAATCATGACAATTTACAATTGCTTAATAATTGTTGCCACTGCCGTGATAATATGTCTTGTGGCTCACCTGAGCGTCATAGCTCGGAAAGCAATCTAGATATTGAGATTAGTCTATCGCTGATTTAGGTGTACCTTGTCTGATCCATCGATCGCATCTCCCCCAACCCCAGAAACCAACCCGCCGTCAGACCCAATGCGGGAATACTATCAACTACAAAACACCTTATTGATCACCACCCTGATCTTAAGCGGTCTGATCTTTATCCCCGTGTGGCTGTTTTATTCCCTCAATACCGCCCTTAATTACCTATTAGGGGCAATGGTGGGAGTTGTTTACCTAAAACTCCTGGCCGGGGAAGTGGAAAAATTGGGGGTAACGAAAAATCGGGTGGGCAAAAAAGGATTAGCCCTATTCGCTGGATTAATCATCATCGCCAGTCGTTGGCAAGAACTGCATATAGTGCCAGTTTTTTTGGGTTTTTTGACCTATAAAGGCGCAATCATCGTCTATACCCTGCAAACCATCTTCAAGCTGGAGCAGAAAGCCGATTCCTGAACCTTTTGTCCGTTAAAAATAACCCTGATTTGCGAACCTGAATCTCCCCAAGGTGGAAATGTTAGACAGTTTAAGTGTGCTTAATTTTTATAGTCTCGCTTCCCTGGAAGTGGGACAACACTGGTACTGGCACATCGGCGGACTAAAAATTCACGGGCAAGTGATCGCGGTCTCCTGGATCGTCTTCGCTATCTTAATCATCGCCTCGATCGCCGCTACCCGCAAAATCCAGAAAGTACCCAGCGGTATTCAAAACCTCATGGAGTACGTTCTGGAATTTCTGCGCGATTTAGCCAAAAACCAGCTAGGAGAAAAGGAATATCGACCCTGGTTGCCCTTCATCGGCACCCTATTTTTATTTATTTTCGTTTCTAACTGGTTAGGGGCCTTGATTCCTTGGAAGTTAATCGAACTGCCCGAAGGAGAATTAGCCGCCCCCACTAACGACATCAATACCACGGTGGCGTTAGCCCTACTGACTTCCCTCGCTTACTTCTACGCAGGCATCAGTAAAAAAGGACTCGGTTACTTCGCTCACTACCTAGAGCCGATTCCCGTGCTATTACCGATCAAAATTTTAGAAGACTTTACCAAACCCCTCTCCCTCAGCTTCCGTCTTTTCGGAAACATCCTCGCGGATGAGTTGGTAGTAGCAGTATTAGTCTTCCTTGTCCCCCTAGTCGTACCCCTACCCCTGATGGCTCTCGGTTTATTTACCAGCGCTATTCAGGCCCTTGTCTTCGCCACCCTTGCTGGGGCCTATATCCATGAGGCCCTGGAATCGGAACACGAAGAAGAACACGCTTAAAAGCGAGGGACGAAAAAAAGAAAAATTTCTTAGGAAAAAGTGTCCAAATAATAGGATAATAACTAAGAAATTATTGGTCGAATTCAGGATGAGCAACTGAATTCCCAGATCGTTCTTTCCCAAAAACTCTTTCGGGAGTTTTGAGCAGAAAACCAGCCATTTTTTGAGGCTGAGAACGCGCTCTGTAAACAACAGATTGAAATTGATTAGTAAATAGAGGAAAAAATCACCATGAACCCCACAGTAGCTGCCGCTTCCGTTATCGCCGCCGCCCTCGCCGTTGGTTTAGCCGCTATCGGCCCCGGTGTTGGTCAAGGTACTGCTTCTGGAGAAGCTGTCTCCGGTATCGCCCGTCAACCCGAAGCTGAAGGAAGAATTCGTGGTACCCTTCTCCTCAGCTTGGCATTCATGGAATCCTTAACCATCTACGGCTTGGTTATCGCTCTCGTTTTACTGTTCGCTAACCCCTTCGCCTAATTAAAAAAGCAGTGGGCTATCAGCCCCCAGTCCCCAGCTGGGCAGCAGAGTTTTAAAAACTCTCAAAAAACGCCAAAGCAGCCAACTAAAAAATCTGGTTTTTGGGACGGAAGGCTGATAGCTAGTTAAGGGAATTTTAGTGATTCCCCCTGACTGTTTATTGTTAAAGCAGGGGGATCATATTCCTTTTTTGAACCTGTCTATAGCTTCTATTTATCAGGAATAAATCAATGTTTGATTTCGATGCCACCCTGCCAGTGATGGCACTACAATTTATTCTTTTGGCAGTGATCCTGAACGCCGTTTTTTATAAACCCCTCAGTAAAGTTTTAGATGAACGGGCGGAGTATATTCGGCAAACCGAAGGCGGAGCCAAAGAACAACTAGCCAAAACCGAAGCACTGGTACAAGAGTACGAATTGCAATTAAGTTCGGCTCGTAAACAATCCCAAGAGATTATCGCCCAAGCGCAAGCCGAGGCCCAAAAACTAGCCAGCGAACGAGTTGCCGAGGCCCAAAAAGAAGCGATCGCTCGTAAAGAAGCCGTCGCCGCCGAAATTGCCCAACAGAAAGAAGAAGCCTTTCGTTCTCTAGAAGGACAAGTGGCCTCTCTTTCCCGTCAAATTCTCGAAAAACTCCTCGGCCCCGAACTCGTTCGCTAAACCCCAGCCCTTGGTTAATAAAAGTGATCAGTAAAAAGATAGAAGTCAGTCGTCAGGAGTTAGAAGACTGATAACTTACCTCCGATAACTTACCTCTGATAACTGATAACTGAATAACCTACTCCCCGCCCTCAATAACCATGATCATCGACACAGTTTTATTATTAGCCACGGAGGCGAAGGAAGCGGCAGCAGAAGGATTCGGCATCAACCCCGATATCTTAGGAACTAACCTATTTAACCTCTCGATTCTGCTCGGTTTAATCATCTTCTACGGCCGCAAAGTTCTCGGACAAATCCTCGGAGAACGTCAGTCGAAGATTGCTGAAGCTTTAGCCGAAGCTGAAAACCGGAAAAATATTGCCGCTACCGCCCTCGCCGAAGAACAGAAAAAACTCGCCCTGGCAAAACAAGAGGCGGAAAAAATTATCGATAACTCTCGATCTAGAGCTAAAGCTGTCACCGCCGACATCGCCGCCCAAGCCGAACTCGATATTCAAAGAATGCGCGAAAGTGCCGCTAAAGATCTCTCGGCGGAACAGGATCGCGTTTTAGTAGAATTACGCCAAAGAATTACCGCTTTAGCCTTAGCTAACGTGGAATCCCAATTAAGCGCCGGCCTGGAAGAATCGGTACAACAAACCCTAATTGATCGCAGTTTGGCCAACCTAGGAGGTAAATAGATGCAGGGAAGTTTAATCAGTTCAGAAATCGCCGAACCCTACGCCCAAGCATTACTTTCCGTCGCCCAAAGCAGCGGACAATTAGAAGCGATCGGCGGCGAAATTAAATCCCTCTTGGAATTGCTAGAAAATGCCCCCGATCTAAGAGCTTTTATCGGCAATCCCGTGATCAAAGAAGAAGCTAAAAAAGCCGTTCTTTCCCAAGTAATGGGGAGCAGTGCCAATCCCTATTTAACTAACTTCATGATGTTATTAGTCGATAAACGTCGGATTCAATTTTTAGAACCCGTTTGTCAACAATATCTCACCCTGGCTAGAGTGCTGACTAACACCGTTTTAGCGGAAGTTTCCTCAGCCACCGAATTGAACGATAGCCAAAAACAAATCGTCATCGACAAAGTGAAAACCCTAACTGGGGCGAACGTGGTCGAACTGAAAACCAAAGTTGATGGCAGCCTCATCGGTGGTGTGGTGATCAAAGTCGGTTCTCAGGTCTTTGATGCCAGCATTCGCGGTCAACTACAACGCCTCAGCCTCTCCCTGCGCTAAGGTCATCTAATCTCCCTTTTTTGCCGTTTTTTCACCTTCTAATTTTTTACCTTTTCCCAGATTAAACTATGGTAGCTATCAGACCCGACGAAATTAGCACGATTATTCGTCAACAGATCGAATCCTATAACCAAGAAGTACAGGTCTCCAACGTGGGAACCGTCCTGCAAGTGGGTGACGGTACTGCCCGCATCTACGGCCTACAACAGGCCATGTCGGGAGAACTATTAGAATTTGAAGATGGAACCGTCGGCATCGCCCTTAACCTCGAAGAAGATAACGTCGGCGCGGTGTTAATGGGTGACGGTTTCGGGATTAAAGAAGGCGGTACGGTGAAAGCTACCGGTAAAATCGCTCAGGTTCCCGTGGGTGAAGCCTTAGTCGGCCGCGTGGTTGATGCCCTCGGTCGTCCCATCGACGGTAAAGGAGACATACTCGCCAGCGAAACCCGTCTGGTGGAATCCCCCGCCCCCGGTATTGTCGCTCGCAAATCCGTCTGTGAACCGATGCAAACCGGCATTACCGCTATCGATGCCATGATTCCCGTCGGTCGTGGTCAACGGGAGTTAATTATCGGTGACAGAAAAACTGGGAAAACAGCGATCGCCATTGACACAATCATTAACCAGAAAAGCGAAGACGTGATCTGTGTCTATGTCGCCATCGGTCAAAAAGCCTCCACCGTCGCCCAAGTAATCGACACCCTCACCCAAAGAGGCGCCATGGATTACACCGTGGTGGTGGCCGCTAACGCTAACGACCCCGCCACCCTCCAGTATATCGCCCCCTACACCGGAGCTTCGATCGCCGAATACTTCATGTATAAAGGCAAAGCAACCCTAGTTATCTACGATGACCTCACCAAACAGGCTCAAGCTTATCGTCAGCTATCTCTGCTCATGCGTCGTCCTCCCGGTCGTGAAGCTTACCCCGGCGACGTTTTCTATCTCCACTCCCGTTTACTAGAGCGTGCCGCTAAACTCAGCGATGCCCTCGGTGGTGGTAGCATGACCGCCCTGCCGATTATTGAAACCCAAGCCGGTGACGTTTCCGCCTACATTCCCACCAATGTAATCTCGATTACTGACGGTCAGATCTTCCTCTCCACCGACCTCTTTAACGCTGGTTTCCGTCCCGCTATTAACGCTGGTATTTCCGTATCCCGCGTGGGTTCGGCGGCCCAAACTAAAGCGATGAAAAAAGTTGCCGGTAAATTAAAACTGGAATTAGCCCAGTTTGACGAATTAGAAGCTTTTGCTCAATTCGCTTCTGACCTTGATGCGGCCACCCAATCACAACTGGCTCGCGGTCAACGTCTGCGTCAAATCCTGAAACAGCCCCAAAACTTCCCCCTCTCCGTTTGGGAACAGGTGGCGGTGGTTTATGCCGGTTTAAATGGTTATCTCGACGATATCGCCACCGATAAAGTTATCGATTTCTGCGCCGGTTTACGCGAATACCTGAAAACCAGCAAACCTCGCTACGTTGAGATCGTCAGCACTGAAAAACAACTCAACGACGAAGCAGAAGGCCTGCTCAAAGATGGCATCAACGAGTACAAACAGGCTTTCAAGTAAACTTCTGTGAGCTTTAAGCTGTCAGCCTTTTCAGTTATCAGTGATCAGTAAACAGTGACCAGTAAACAGTGAAAAGATGGCCAGAAACTGCTATTTAGTACTGCTCACTTAACACATACTGCTCACTTAAAACTCCAATCTGATAACTGATGACTGATGACTGATAACTGATAACTGATAACTGATAACTGAATTATGCCTAATCTCAAAGCGATTCGCGACCAAATTCAATCGGTCAAAAATACCAAAAAAATTACCGAGGCCATGCGTCTGGTGGCGGCCGCCAAAGTGCGCCGCGCTCAAGAACAAGTTCTCTGTACCCGTCCTTTTGCCGATGCCCTCGCTCAGGTACTTTATAATCTCCAAGGTCGTTTAGCCTTTAGTGATGTTAATTTACCCCTGCTGGCCCAACGGGAAGTAAAAACCGTGGCTCTGTTAATAGTCACAGGCGATCGAGGTCTTTGTGGCGGTTATAATACTAACGTCATCCGTCGTGCCGAACAACGGATGAATGAATTAAAAGAGCAAGGGATTAAGTATCAATTAGTTGTTGCCGGCCGGAAAGCTGCACAATATTTCGAGCGCCGGAATGCTCCCATTGCCGCTAAATTTATTAACCTCGAACAGATTCCCACTGCCGATGAAGCTGGCACGATTGGGGATGAATTGCTTTCCTTATTTTTATCGGAAACAGTCGATCGGGTCGAGTTAATTTATACTCGTTTTATCTCCCTGATCAGTTCCACTCCGGTGATTCAAACCCTGTTACCTTTAACTACTCAAGGTTTAGCGGTACAGGATGACGAGATTTTCCGTTTGGTGACTAAAGAAGGAAAATTTAAGGTACAACGGGAAAAAATGGCCAGCCAACCGGCGCAGGTTTTTCCCCAAGACATGATTTTTGAGCAGAATCCCGTCCAAATTCTCGATTCTCTCCTACCTTTGTACTTAAATAACCAATTACTGCGCGCCCTCCAAGAATCGGCAGCTAGTGAATTAGCAGCCCGGATGACGGCGATGAGTAACGCCAGCGACAATGCCAGCGAGTTAATTGGGACTTTAAGCCGTACCTACAACAAGGCGCGTCAAGCAGCTATTACGCAAGAATTGTTAGAAGTAGTAGCGGGAGCCAACGCTCTCTAGGTTTAAGCCAGTTTTTCTTGTGATTATCAGTAGGGGTGATTGTTTTCACTCCTTTTTTTTATATAGCGTTTGCGGCAAAAAGTAGGGACGAAGAACACCTAAGGATGATTAGATTGTTTTCTTAAGCACAATCTCAGAGCGACTATCAAAACCTAGATCTCCAATACCAACGACTTCCCAACCTTGAGATCCCAAACCATTCAGAATTTGTAGCAAATCCGCTCCCAATAGCTGGTTGCCATTCAGAAACCAGACCACAGCATTAGGTTCATTCTTTCCTACAAGAATCTGATATTGGAAAATAGCCATTTGACCTCCTGTATTGAGTTGCCTTTGGATAAGTCCAACGGAATTCTAGACCAACTTTTCCAGGTAATACCCCCAATTAAGATTTTATTAAGAGTTCATTCTCGCACCTCTAGAAGTTTAAACCATGTCACTCGCTGAGTTAATTCCTCTGGTCAACAATCTGAGCCAGTACTCAACGGATTTGGTATTAGATAACCGTGGTTTAGACTTCTCTGTCCCGAATTAGCTTCAAATAGAGTCGGGGCAATCCCTTTTCTGATATCTTCTGGCCTCTTGAAAAGCCCCATCTCATCCTGTATTCTGAGTCAGCGTAAGAACTATAAATGTCAAATGTCAATTGATCGACTTAAATCTTAAACTATAATCATTACCCGATCGCCCGATACTGGAGGGACAAAACAACTCGTGAGTATAACTGATTTAATCCAAAAAGGCGGAGTGGCTATGTGGCCACTGCTTTTTCTATCTATTTTAGCTCTTAGCACTATTATCGAACGAATTTGGTTTTGGAGTCGTACTCTCCTCAGTGAAGGCCAGATTTTAAATCGCATCATGGAATCCGCCATCCGTAATTGGGATGTGGCGGCAAAAGTCGCTAGAGACTCCCGCAATCACCCCATTGGTAGCTATCTCTACGCACCCCTGCGCTTAGAAAATCCAGATCCAGAGGTTTTTCACTTTGCCCTCGAATCGGCTGCCGATGAACAATTATCCCTAATGAAACGGGGCGATAAAATCCTTGAGGCAGTCGTCGCCCTTTCCCCCCTGCTAGGATTATTGGGAACGGTACTCGGTTTAATTACCTCTTTGGCCAATATTCAACTGAGTGACCTGGGAACTTCCTCCACAGCTGGAGTAACTTTAGGTATTAGTGAAGCTTTAATTTCCACCGCTACTGGCTTAATTGTCGCTATTTTTAGCCTCGCTTTCTATCGTGTTTTTCAGGGACTCTGGTTCAATCAAGCCCGAATTTTTCGCAAGGCCGGCAGTGATTTAGAAATTATCTACCGCCAACGCTGGTTACACCAAGAAGACCAACAATACGCCCTCAGTGCTAACCTAGAAAAACCTCTCGATCGCTAAGTCTCCCCCTTATAACCTATGGCCGAAACTAAATCTCTTAACCACAAAAAGCCAAAAAGTAGCCATATTACGGCTCGTCCCCTCAAATTATGGCATGATCAACACCGCATTCAAGAGGATGTGCAGGTTAATATCGTTCCCTTGATCGATGTAATTTTCTGTATTCTCACTTTCTTTATTCTCGGTGCAGTGGGATTATCTCGCCAACAGGCTATCAGCCTCGATTTACCGAAAGCTAGTACCGCCACCACCCCGATGCGGGAAATGTTGGTGGTTAGTCTCGATGATTTCGGACAACTCTACGTCGAAAAACAAATGGTCACTCGCGCCCAGCTGTTCGAGGCGATCAAGAATTATCATCAATATAGTCCCAATGGACTGATGGTACTGAATGCCTCCAGAAATGCCAGTTATAACGAAGTGGTAGGGGTTTTAGACCTGCTGCGACAGGTAGGCGGTGATCGCGTGGCTTTAGCGACTCTATCGGGGGAGGCTAACAATCCCACCATGGAAAATATTAATCCTTTGCCTAATTTGCCCACTAATCCCACCTCACCCGGTTTAACCAATCCCCTGAACAGAAATTAACTAGGAATGGATGCGATAGGTGAGTAATTGTTCTTCGAGAGCTGCAATGCGATTGTAGGCTGCCGTCAATTGTGCCGTTAATCGGCGAATTTGGATTTCATCGGAAAAAGAATTTTCTCCACTGACAGCCGGGGCCTGTTTGCCACCGTGATCTCGGAGAATATCTTTATGATCATAGAGACTATTATCGGATAACTCGGAAAAACCGACCATTTCCAGGTATTCTCGCGGGGAATGATTCGATTTATCCCCAGCTAGGATAGCAATTTGCTGGCTGAGGCTTTCGACAATATCCTGTAGACGCTCGACTTTCCGATCAAGACTGATAATCTGTTGTTGTAGTCCATTCATACAATTACCTAGGGATCAAGGAGGCTTCCCCTCTATGCTAGGCTCTGGAGGAAATGGACTATAACAATTTATGATTGATTTAACGATCTCTTTACTGCCCTTAACTCATCTTAATATATTGCCAGAGTCAACCGGCTGCAGCCAATAGCACTTCTATCAGAAATTAAGGTAAGCTGTTGAGCGGTAAGCCTCGATTTTAAGGAACTAAATATGTTTAAAAATTGGTCTTTCGACGATTGGATGAATCATATCCTTTTTCTGGCTACAATTGTGGCTTTGCTGACGATTTGGCTGGGTAGATAAATAAAAACTATTTTTCTTTCCTGGTTTACCGAAAATTTGGGTTTAAGTTTCCCTGTCCATTTTACGGCAGGGAGTGTCAAAATAAGAAACAAAACCCTCAGCGATCGATATGACTGACTCAAACCCAAAAATTTGTATTCTCGGTGGTGGTTTTGGTGGACTCTATACTGCTTTACGTTTGAGTCAATTGCCTTGGCAAGATCAACACCCTCCCCAAATTACCTTAATTGATAAAAGCGATCGCTTTTTATTTTCTCCCCTTCTCTACGAATTAGTCACCTCAGAACTACAATCTTGGGAAATTGCTCCCCCTTTCAGCGAATTACTAGCTAATACCCCCGTGGACTTCCAACAGGGAACCGTCACGGCGATCGATGTTAATAATCATAAAATAACCCTTGACAATCAAAACGATATATGCTATGACCGCCTCGTGATCGCCCTCGGTGGTCAATCTTCCCTTGACTTCGTACCTGGGGCCAGAACCCACGCTATCCCCTTTCGTAGTCTAGAGGATGCCTATCGTCTTCGGGATCGACTCAAAACCCTAGAACAATCCGATCGCGATAAAATTCGGGTCGCCATTATCGGGGGCGGTTATAGCGGCGTAGAATTAGCCTGTAAGCTGGCCGATCGCCTCGGAGAAAGGGGAAGAATTCGTCTGATCGAAAGAAATAGCGATATAATTGCCCTTTCACCCCAATTTAACCGCGACACTGCCAAAAAAGCCCTGGAAAAACGTCTAGTTTGGTTAGACCTAGAAACCACCGTCGCCGATATCCAAGCTGATCGCCTCTCCCTTGACTACAAAGGACAGATCGACAATATCCCCGTTGATCTAATTCTCTGGACCGTTAGTCCGATCGCCTCCCCACTGATCGCTAATTTGTCATTAGCACATAATGAGCGCAAATTACTAAAAGTTAATCAATATTTACAAACTGTCGAAAACCCCAGTATCTACGCGATCGGCGATGCGGCCGATAGTCGCGATCAAGACGATAAACCCTATACTGCCACGGCCCAGGTCGCCCTTCAACAGTCCGACTACTGCGCTTGGAATATTTGGGCGAGTTTCCACGATAAACCGGCTTTACCCTTCCGTTATCAACCTTTAGGCGAAATGTTGACCCTCGGCATCGATGAAGCTACCATTAGCGGTTTAGGACTAGAATTAGCCGGTCCCCTTGCCCATCTTACCCGTCGCTTAGTCTATCTCTACCGTCTGCCCACCCTCAACCATCAAATCGCGGTAGGATTCAACTGGATTGCCCAACCGCTTCTATCCCTCATCTCTGAGTAGCAGCTGCAGGGATAGAGGAGAATTAAAGTGGCTTTTTTAATCTAGTTACTTGTCACTTAGATTGCTATATTGACTGTATCAATTATCCTCCTAATTTACAAAACAATTATGAGCATTAAAAGCCGGCTGAAAAATTTGATTCATGAATTGAGTCTTGAGACTTACAAAAAAGTTTCCCCCGATTCCTTCCCTGCTGGTTGGGATGTGGCCTCAGATATAGAAAGAATTTGTCATCACCAGCAACCAAAGATTATTTTTGATGTCGGGGCCAATATTGGACAAACAGGTAGTTACTTTCATCAAAAATTTCCTCAAGCTGATATTCTTTGTTTCGAGCCAATCAAGGAAACTTTTGCCCAATTATCTCAAAAATTTGCTAATAATCAGCGAATTCGCTGTTTTCCGATCGCTTTCGGCGAGCAACCTTCAGAAAAAACAATTATCTTAAACTCTAATTCTCAAAAAAACTCCCTCACCGAGGCCTTAAACCGGCCTATAGACGAGAATCAAGGTCAATCCACCGACAAAACAGAAACAATTACAATTGATAGCTTAGATAATTTTTGTCAAGAGCAGGGGATAGATAGGATAGACCTGCTTAAAATGGATACAGAGGGTTATGAGCTACAGGTTTTAGCTGGAGCAACCAATTTTCTAGAAGGGAGAAAAATTGCCATGATTCTTTCAGAAGTTGGGTTTCGTCCCTCCGATTTTCGCCATACATTAGACCTCCTGCAAAAATAGGAACTGATTATGTATAATAAAGTAAAACACTCAGAAAAACCATGACTTACGAAAAAGTAAAAAATTTGAATCCAGAAGAGTTTAAACGCTTTTGT
>SFAQ01000097.1:0-6261 GCA_007096525.1 Microcystis wesenbergii Mw_QC_B_20070930_S4
TATAAGGAATGAAACCCTTATAGAGACAGACATGGCTGCGATTTTTGTCAATTGTTTTCGTCTAGAGCGAACTAATCAATTAAATCTCTTGTCAGGTAAGGATTTAGTCGATTTATGCCCCCCTATCGAACCATACCAAGTAACGAAGAACCAATTAATTTTGCTTAGGTACATAATCATATTTAGTCGAAGGCTAAAGGGCGTCAAGAAAAACTTTTCCTCAACCGATCAGAACTTTCTGACTGTGTCTATCTAGTATATTCAATTTGTGCTGAACAGTTGTCAAGTACAACCGATTAGGAGTCTCTGTACTGATTTACTTGCTCAGGGGAGTTTGAACAAGTCCTCAACCGCTCATAACTTTTTGTACGCAGCCAGTATATCAGTGTATATTGAACAGTTGTCAAGTCCTTCAAAAAAAATTAAGGAATAGATTTATGGCAGAAAAATTAGGCATCGATTATTTTGACACAAACCGTCCCCTGGCGAAACTTCACGGCAAGACCACCCTGCAAATGCGCCGCAAAATGTATGATTTTTTAGAGAATGCCGTGGATGGTGTGAGGGGAAAAAAATTTTTAGACCATGGTTCCACACCAGAAACCACCAGACAAGCGAGTAATTGCTTGATTCGCTGGTTGTTGGAAGACGATGCTAGGGTTTATGCCTGTTCTCCTGAAGAAATTAGCCATTTAGCGGCAGTTTTTCCCGGATTAGTTGTCCTTGATTGGCCTCCCACACCTTCCCAAGTAGAAGGAATTGACTATATCATCTCATCGGCAGTTATTGAACACGTCGGCAATGAACAATCGCAGATTGAATACGTCAGCAGCCTGCTGCGATTATGTCCCCGCTTATTTATCACCACTCCTAATCGCTACCACTGGCTAGAATTTCATACGCGCTTGCCCCTCTTGCACTGGCTGCCGAGAAGTTGGCATCGCGCTGTCTTAAACTTAATTGGGATGAAGTTTTGGGCTAGTGAAAAAAATCTGCGCTTGCTTGCGGAAGATGAATTTGCCCGTATTATTGAACAAGCTGCCCGAATTAATGGTTTAAAAGTTACTCTCCACTGGTATAAGCCGAAATTTCTGGGCTTAGTGTCTAATCTCTGCGTTTTAGTTAACTAAGGCTGTCAGTCCTAAAACCACAAATCTATTCCTGGCCACAAACATAAAATAAGTAGGGAGGCACAATTATTTGTAGGATGGGTTAGCGGTAGCATAAACTATGCGGGCGTTGGGTTTCATGCTTCAACCCAACCGGAGTTCATCTTATATTTAATTCCACCCACCTACTTAAGTTATCAAAAAAAGACGAAAAGAAAGGACTTTTTCCGATAATAAAGGGCAGGTTTAACCCTGCCCTTTGCTCCGCTTTTTTGGCACTGATTAATGATTAAACCTCTTGCGTAATTAATTTTTCAGGGTTCAAAAACTGCAAAAATAAGGATTAAATGGCATAAAATATGTAAATAGACCATTTAACTGATTATTATTTATTCTTAATTCTCCTGACTACTGACTACTGGCTACTGACTCCTAATCCTAACAACAATTTTTGATTTTTACAAGAGGTCTATTAATGATTAACGTCAGTTCGGGATCAGGGGGGAAGGAAAAGGCGGCGGCTAGTAAGCTGAAAAATATATAACCATATCCTCGACAAATCCAGTACTCCCAACTCCGGTGCAGTCTTAACGAGTAATTTAGGTAGTCAACAGCTGATTATTGGAGCAATGGGGTCAAATTCAGGACAAAACTTTCCCTAAAGAGGCGGGTAAATCGGCTAATTTTTCTACCACTGTCACCCCAGCTTCTTGAAAATGACGTAAGCTATCTTTTCTGGTATTCTTAGCGGCAACAGAGTAGGAAAGTTGGTTAGAAATAATTGTTTCTGTATCGCCGAAATTGGTTTCAATCGCTGCATTTAACCCCACAAGATAGGCAATCACTGGTTTTTTGATCGCCGAGGCAATATATTTGGCTGCCTCGATTTCGGCCTTTCCCCCCACCTGACTGACGAGGAGAATCGCCTCGGTATTGTCATCTTCCTCAAAAACCTGCAACCATTGGGACAAATTTGAGCCAATAATGCCGTCAGTCCCCAAATTTACCGCCATAGATTCACCATAACCGGCCGCTGTTAAAGTTTTCGCCACTTCATCCCCTATGCGATCGCCACGGGTGATCAGACCGATTGTCCCCGATTGATAAAAACTGGGTTCACAAATACCCAACCAAAGATAATTGGGAATAATCACACCCTGGCTGCCGGGGCCGAGAATTAATGTCCCGGTGGCACTAGCTATCTTTAATAATTCCACCAGATCCAAGGGGGGAACTCCGGGGGTGACGATAATTAATTGGGGAATGGCTGCTGCGATCGCTTCTAAGGCCGCATCTAGGACTTGATTGGGGGGAACTAAAATTAAACTGGTCTTGATTTCTCCCGCTTCAGCAACGGCCTCGGCCACTAGATCAAACACTGGTATCTCTGCGATTATCTCACCACCGTGGCCACTAGCCACCCCCGCTACTAAACAGGTTCCCTGGGTTTTCAATCTTGCCGCATAATATTTGCCTAGGGGTCGATCGATCCCTTGCATAATTATCTGATCTTTATCTGTCCATTTCATATATTAAGTGTTGGGATTTGTTTCAGTAATCAGTAAACAGTAAACAGTAATCAGTGAGACATTGTTGATGGAAGTTTTTTTCAGTAAACAGTAAACAGTAAACAGCTTCTGAGGCCCTTGTGAACTGAAAACTCACATCTGATAACTGATCACTGATCACTGATCACTGATTCTAGGCTAATTTAATTGCTGCAGTGACCACCTCTTCTAAAGACTCTAACCAATGAAAGTTAACATCGGTTAAACTCTGGCTAAGATCGATCGCTTTGCTGTCAGCTAGGACGCGAAAAATTATTTGTGGTGGGGTGGGATTGAGAAAAGATCGGGGTTCCAAGGTTTGTCTTTCCTGTCGGGTGGCCCGGATCGTTCTTTCGCCGCTGCCCTGGCTGGGTGATAATGGGCTATAACTGCGGTAGTAATTGCTAATGCTCTCGATCGCTTTTTGGCCAAAGTCGGGATAACTGATAATATCAACGATAATCACTTTTAAATCGGGTAATAGTTGGAATTGTTGCAGACCGCCCTCTATTTGCTCGTTTAATTGCTCTAATTCTAGTCTTTCCTCCAGTATAAGCCAGGCCGCCAGTTTTGCTCCCTTGCTGGCTAAGGCATCCCAGACAGTGGACATCAAACCCTGGCCATTACTGATCACGGCTATTTGGCCAGTTTGATCAATTATCGACCAAGGGGATTGTAATTGGGGAGGGGTCAAGGCCAGAAGATCGAGATGTCTAGCTAAAGCGGCATCATTAACACTTATTTTGCCATCTAGGGCCATCACTTCCCCAGCTTCGTTGATACCCAGGGGATTAATCTCGATAATATCGAGATCTTTGCTGACAAAGAGACTATACATTTTTTCGAGAATTTGACTGATAGACTCGATCAAAGACCCTCTTAAACCCATAGATACGGCTAATTGCCGACAGAGATAGGGGGAAAATCTCGCTTCGATTACCACTTTTTGCATCGTTTCCAGTAAACTGTCCACATCCATCCCCCCTTGACTCGCACCGAGTAAAACTGGTCTTTGCAGATGATAATCGAGTAAAATGGCTAAAAATATCTCCTGTTGCGGATTGTAGCGGGCTTCTGCTAGGATTACCTCTGGATATTCTCCGGCGATCGGTAAATGAAAGATAGCATGGGCGGCAGCGATCGCATCGATGGTATTAGCGACAAATCTCACTCCTCCTGCTTTTCCCCGGCCTCCCGTGCGTACCTGGGACTTCAGCACGATAGGATAGGGAATGTTTAATCTTTTTAGTCCCCCCGGTTCGTGGATTGGTTGGGAAGGTAAAATGGGGATGCCTACCTGAGCAAATATTTCCTTGGCTTGGTATTCGAGTAAATCCATAATTGATTAATTGATAAAGTGGCGGTTCTCTCTTTGCTCGTTTCGGTAGCTTGGGGACTATGAAGATTATTTTAGCAACAGCATTCGGTTCGCGGGTGATCAGGGAGAATATTTTGGGTTGATAGGGGTGGGGGACTTGTCGTGACGGCAACCTCGATCGCGAAACTTAAAGTTAATTCGATCGGGTGATTTTTTTTTTGATAGGATTGAACCTATAATTTTCCCATAAATAGTTCTTGTTCCCCATTAACCGTGCCAAACTAAGAACTGCGGACAAATCAAGAGTTTTGGCGTTTCAATAGACCAAATAAACTAATAACTGGCAATTACTCGGAAATCTCAGTTATTTTTTGCTAAAATTCCCCTTTTTCCCGCATTTTCTTGCTTGGAAACAAACTTTTTTCCGCTTTCGTCTCTATTTTTAATTCGCTCCCACTAGGAAACTCAAGGGTAAGATGCTAAATTTTCAAAAGCAGGGTCGTCATCATCCTCTGACTCTATTAACAATGCTTTTAAGTGCTTCTTTCGTTGTGGTCTGCCTTTCCTTGACTCCTGCGATCGCACGTCAATTCGCCCCAATTAAACCAATTCCTTTGGGGAATGATCAATTAATTCCTGCCGGCACAGACATCCCTGTAAAATACGAGCAAGGGGAAAAAATTCTTTTAACCAAACAAGAAACTTTTTCTTTATCTCTGACCGTAACCGATAATATCAAAAATTCCCAAGGACAGACAATTATTCCCGATGGTAGTCAGATTATCGGAGAAATTAAACCGGATGGTCAGGGTTCGCGTTTTCTATCCCAAAAAATCTTTTTAAAAACCCGTCAACCCCAAGAAAAATCTATTGATGCTATTTCGGCAGTTTTCACCCGTCTAGAAAGGCTAATTAAGGGAGTTAACCCCGATAAAATTATTCAGGGTGCAGTATTAGGAAAATCCGCCGCTTCTGTCCTCGCTTCCTTTACTTCTGACCAACCAGTTAGCGAGGGATTATTACGAGGAGGAGGATTAGAAGTATTAGCTGGGTGGTTATTACGAGGAGAATCGGTGGAATTATTGTCAATTAACGCCAAGGAGGATTTAAAATTAACCCTTCGTTCTGATTTTACCGGTCAGTAAGCTTAAAAAAATCAGGTGTGTTAGTTATTAATCTAACACACCAGCTATCGAGACTAGGCGGCGTTTTGCCGATACCATTCAATGGTTTTTTGCAAACCTTCTTTAAATTCCATTTGAGCAACAAAACCGAATTTTTCCTGAGCGCGGGTTGTATCTAAACAGCGTCGCGGTTGACCATTCGGTTTATCTATTTCCCAAACAATTTCGCCATCAAAACCCATTAAATCACAGATTAATTCGACTAAATCTTTGATAGAAATCTCATAATTTGTACCAAGATTAACCGGGTCTGATTCATTATAGAATTGACTGGCCATGACAATGCCTCTCGCTGCATCGGTGGAGTAGAGAAACTCCCGGGTTGGACTACCATCTCCCCAGACAGGAAGTTGTTTATCCCCCCGTTGTTGTGCCTCATAAACCTTGCGAATTAAAGCAGGAATTACATGGGAACTACCCGGATCAAAATTATCCTCTGGCCCGTATAAATTCACTGGTAAAAGATAAATTCCGTTGAAACCATACTGCAAACGATAAGACTCTAATTGTACCAATAAAGCCTTTTTAGCGATACCATAGGGCGCATTGGTTTCTTCGGGATATCCTGACCATAAATCGTCTTCATGGAAAGGTACTGGAGTAAATTTTGGATAGGCACAAATTGTCCCCACACAGACAAATTTTTGCACTCCTGCTAGATAGGCAGCGTGAATTAATTGGGTTCCCATCATCAAATTATCATAGAATAATTCGGCGGGTTTTTCCCGATTGAGACCGATGCCTCCCACATGGGCCGCCAAATGGATAATTAAATCTTCTTCGTCGGCTAAACGTTGACAGTTTTCCCAAACTCTTAAATCACAATCTTTAGACCGAGGAATTGTAATTTTTTCGGGATTTGCCCCCGCTGCAATTAATTGATTAACTACTTGCCGACCTAAAAATCCGGCCCCCCCAGTGACAACGATTCTTTGTTCGCTTAAATTCAGCATATTTTTACCTCTTTAATCCACAGTTGTCATCGAACGATTGCGAAGATACGCCAAATCTTTTAATAACTGTTCGCTATCACCACCGTTATTAAGATTAATCCCCAAAGCCGCTAAATCTGCATCCACCATTAATTTTACCAGTCCCTCGAA
>SFAQ01000098.1:0-46165 GCA_007096525.1 Microcystis wesenbergii Mw_QC_B_20070930_S4
GCTTCACTGCTTTGGGGTAAATAACCGCAATTCTGGTTAAAAAATAGTTATAAAGGGTTTTCGACTCCAATAAAAGTTCTAATTCCACCCGAAAGTTACCGATTTCGTCCTGCCATCCCCGCGCACATCTTTCTCGTTCCTCCGGCCAGTATTGGTAGAGAAGCAGATGAATGAGCAATTGTAGGAGATAACTATCTACTTTATGTCTCTGTTGGTTCCCCAATGCTTCGATTTCTTCTTCGAGATGTTCCCAATCTAATACATCTGTCTGTCTTTGTCGCAGTTGTTTGGCTGTTTCTTCTAACCAAGCAGGATAGTCCTGTTCGTATAAGTCTTTAGTTGTCATACCCTATCCTGTTTAGTGCTGGTCAGGTATTAGGTTTTTATTTTTTTGACGCTTATCTAACCTGAAAAAAGAGGGTTCGCAGGCAGGCACGGATTCCCACTATATATATAATTATCTGTCAAGTGCGGGGATTTGTCAAGGGTTTTTTGGGAAAAAAATCTGCCAGAATTTGGCTGGTAGGAAAGACACTGTCCAGTATTTAGAGAAGCAGATGAATGAGTAATTGATTGAGATAAATATCTACTTTTTGTCTCTGTTGGTTCCCCAATCTAATACATCTGTCTGTCTTTGTCACAGTTGTTGGGTCGTTTCTTCTAACCAAGCAAGATAGTCTTGTTCGTATAAGTCTTTGGTATTGGTCAGGTATCGGGTTTTTATTTTTTTGAAGCTTATTTGACCTAAAAAAAGAGGGTTCGCAGGCAGGCACGGATTCCCATTCTATATATAAGTGTATGTCAAGTGCGGGGATTTGTCAAGGGTTTTTTGGGAAAAAATCTGCCGGAATTTGGCTGGTAGGAAATACAAGCGATCGCAAGATATTGGATAAGTATAGAAACGCGGCAAAATTAAGAGTTTCAGAGGGATAAGAGATTGTTTCACCTTTGCCTGTGGGTTACAATAAGCATTTGACAACGCAGTTACCGTAATGTCGGCTGGAAGGAACCCCTTTGTTTCACCTCGGAGATGAAAGGTTCCGCCAATATAGAACAGCGCAGCACAACTAATACTCAGGAGAATCCTGATTCTCGACATATTTTTTAATAAGTCGGTCTATCGTAACACCACCACAACTAGCCACGAAATACGTCCCTGTCCACAAAACCCGTTTGTCTTGCCAATAAATCTTTTAAAAATGGTTAGGATAATTGTCCCACATTAATTGGCAAGAAGTTGCTTTTAGGTTGACTATTAACCCACCCAAGAGCATCAGGGGTGGGTAAGTAAGAAGAATGTGAACATGGTCTGATACTAAATCCGTTGAGTATAGGCTACATATCAGGACAGGCACTCATGCAAACGGCACTCATGCAAAAAGGGGAATAAATAATCAGTCTTTAATAACCAGATTTAGTATAACTAAACAGCGATCGCTGATGAGGAACTGAATATCAAAAATCGGACTACAATAATACTATTATCAAATATCTTGGTGGGGTTGGTCGGCAATCATGGTTAAATTTAGCAAGTACCTAAAGAGGTTTGGGATTGTTGCTGGAGTGGCTTTTTTGTTGTTGGTTACTCACCGAGCGGCTCCCCGGAAGGCAGTGGAAAATGAGCAGATGAAGGGGGTTTGGTTAACCAATATTGGCACGATATTGTTACATCACACTACGTCCTTAGATGAGGTGTTAAATCATCTTTCGCGATCGGGTTATGACCGGGTGTATTTTAGTGTTTATGGGTTTGGGGGAACGCTTTATCCGACTTCCCAGCGTCCGACGAATTGGTTGTTTGTGCCGCCGTTGATCAATCCCTGGAGGGCAGCGGTTAAGGAGTCTTTACGGCAGGGTTTGAAGCCCTATGCTTGGTTTGAGTATGGTTTGATGTTATCGCCTAAGGATCCCATTGCCAAAAAGCATCCGGATTGGCTATTAAAAACGCCCGCAGGGAAGACGGTGGTGGAAACGAATGTCTGGTTAGATCCGGCGAATCCGCAGGTGCAAGCCTATCTTTTGGGCAATATGGAAGATATTTTAAAAGAAAAAGATTTGGCGGGGATTCAGTTAGATGATCATTGGGCGGTTCCCCGTGTTTTTGGTAATAAAAGTCAGGCTTTAACGAATTTAACCCGCAAGTTACATGATCATGTCAAGGCGATTAATCCCAAGTTGGTGGTGAGTCTTTCGCCTAATCCTCACTCTTTTGCGGTGAATAAATATAATCAAAATTGGTTGGCTTGGGTGCGTCAAGGGATTGTGGATGAGGTGGTCTTACAGATCTATCGGAAAACTCCCAATCAGGTGGCGGCAAGTCTTTCGGGTTCGGGACTGGCGACAGCTTCCCGGTATGTGCCGGTGGGGGTGGGTTTATATGCGGGTTGGAATCCTGATTTTTCCTTAAAGGGTTTACAAGCTCAGGTGAGGACGGTGGAGCGTCAGGGTTATGGCTATTCGTTGTTTTGTTGGGAGTTTGTGGTCATGCGTCATCTTTTTAATCATATTCCTCGGTTTTAAGTGAAAAGGCTAGTATAATTAAGGGTGTTCTAAGTAAGTGGTTCTAATTACATAGAAGATAGATTTTGCCTTCGATCTCCCCCTGCCCTCCCTAATCCCCCCTTGATAAGGGGGGTATTTGACAATTTTTAACATCTACCTACTTATCTTTTAGGGAAATGATTACCTTGTCATCAAAAATTAATATATTTTTAAGGCTTACGATCTAATTTTTTGCTTTTACTAAAATGTCAAATGTTATTGAAATTGTCAACAACTTAGCCAATAGAGAAGCCAAGCGCACTGAAGCCGATATACAAGCTGGCATCAGGGATTTATTACTTCAAGCTTCACTAGATCTCGATGATGAAGATCTTGATGTAAAACTTGAATCTCAATTGGGTAATCGCCGTAGAATTGATGTTGAAGTAGGCTCGGTAGTCATTGAAGTCAAAAAAGATTTACGGAAAGGAAAAATTCTCGCTGATGCGATAGAGCAATTATCGGGCTATGTCGCAGTTCGGACGCAGCAAACGGGGCAAAACTATATTGGTATTTTATCGGATGGTTTGGAATGGCGGTGTTTTCATCTCAAACCATCAAAGGATTTTGTTGAAGTCTCTAAACATTTAGTGAATGCAAATAATCCCGATGCCGATAAATTAATTGCTTGGTTAGATGGGGTTTTGGCAACAAAGCAAGGCGTTATTCCTACTCCAGAAGAAATTAATAATAAGCTGGGTGTAGAAAGCTCTTCCTATGCAATTAATCATGCAACTTTATTAAGTTTGTATGAGGAAAACAAAGAGCTTCCTACGGTAAAAATGAAGCGTCTATTATGGGCGAAACTTTTGACGACAGCGTTAGGTAGTCAATTCAAAGATAGTGATGAATTATTCGTTGAGCATACGTTACTGGTGAATGTATCTGAAATTATTGCTCATGCTGTTTTAGGTCTAAATGTTAATGATTTATCGCCCGCTTCTCTTTTATCAGGTTCTCAGTTTGAGATTAGCGGTATTTATGGCGTAATTGAAAGCGACTTTTTTGATTGGGTGATAGAAGTTGAGGAGGGTGATATTTTTATTCGTTCATTAGCTCGTAAAATTTCTCGTTTTAATTGGGGGGAAGTGGCCTATGACATTATGAAAGTCTTATATGAATCAATCATTGCTCAGGAATTAAGAAAACAATTAGGAGAGTATTACACACCAGACTGGCTGGCGGAGGCCATTGTTGAAAAAACAATTAAAGACCCCTTAAATAAGCGTGTTTTAGATCCGTCTTGCGGTTCTGGAACTTTCTTGTTTCATGCGGTTAAAAATCTTTTAAAAAAAGCAGCGCAGGAGAAATTGTCTCTGCGTGAATCTCTTGAAACTTTGGCAAGGAATGTTATTGGCTTTGATATTCATCCAGTCGCAGTGACGTTAGCTCGTGTGACTTATCTTTTGGCAATTGGTCGTGATAATTTGACTAATCCAAGCAGAGGGGAAATTAATATTCCTGTTTATTTGGCTGATTCTATGCAATGGCGACAAAAGCAATATGATCTATGGTCAAGAGATCACGTCATTATTGAAACGGATAGTGAAGGACAGTTATTTAAATCGGAGTTACGTTTTCCCCATGAGCTTCTAAAAAGTTCCCATACTTTTGATGAGCTTGTAAAAGAATTAGCAGATAAAGCTACTCAAAAAGATTACGGTAAACCGATACCTTCTTTAACGGGGGTATTTCGGCGATTAGCTATCCCTGAAAAGTTTCATGAGACGATTAAAAGTACATTTTCCGTTATGTGTGAACTCCATGAAAGCGGACGGGATCATATTTGGAGCTATTATGTGCGTAATTTGGTCCGTCCTGTTTGGTTGAGTTTGCCGCAAAATCGGGTTGATATTCTAATTGGAAATCCGCCCTGGCTTTCTTATCGGCATATGCCTAAAGAGATGCAACAATCATTTAAGGAAATGAGTGAAGAGCGATCGCTTTGGCATGGGGCAAAGAATGCCACACATCAAGATCTTTCAGCATTATTTGTCGCTAAAACTATTGAAACTTATTTGGGTGAAGGTGGCAAGTTTGCTTTTGTGATGCCTAATTCAGTAACGGATAGAGAATATTTTGGAGGATTTCGAGAGGGGAATTATTGCATAGGGAAAGGAGCAACAACATACGTTGAATTTGCAGAATCTTGGGATTTACGAAGACTAAGACCCCATTTTTTTCCTAGAAGTGCATCGGTTATTTTTGGTAAGAGGTCTCAAAAACCTGTAAAAATGCCTTTGATTGCTGAATATTGGACAGGAAAAATCAACGAACCTAAATCATCGTGGAGCGTGATTAAAAAATCCCTTAAATTCCCTAAGGAAGAAATAAAAATAGGCTCAGAAAATAAAATTTCTCCCTATCATTCCCAATTTTACCAGGGAGCTACAATAGTTCCTAAAGTTCTTTTATGTGTTGAAGAAAAAATATCTAGTCCTTTAGGGTTAGCGTCTGGACGTAAGTTAGTTCAGTCAAAACGATCTGCTAATGAGAAAAAACCCTGGAAAGATATTCCTACTTTAGAAGGAACAATTGAAAGTGATTTTATAAGACCTTTATATACAGGGGCATCTATTTTACCTTTTCGTTGTCAAGAACCCGAATTAGCAGTTATTCCTTGGAATGGAAAAGTCTTAATGAATGGAGAATCTGAGTTAATTGATATGTATCCTGGCTTATGTGCTTGGTGGCGCAAAGCAGAAGAAATATGGACAGCAAACAAATCTAGTAGTACTCGCTTATCTTTGATTGAACAAATTGATTATATGAGCAAGCTGACTCAGCAGTTCCCCATACAAAAAGAAAGAATTTTATATGCAACCTCTGGAATGCACATTTGTGCGGCAAGAATTTCAAATAGACAAGCTATTATTGATAATAGCTTGTATTGGTGTACAACAGAAAATCAATGTGAATCCTATTATTTATGTGCAATTTTAAATGCAGAGATTACAACTTTAGAAACTCGTCCTTTAATGTCCTATGGAAAGGATGAAAGACACATACATAAGCACGTCTGGCAACTTAACATCCCTAAATTTAATCCTCAACATCAATTGCATCTTAAAATCTCACAAATTGGTCAAGCCCTAGAAAAAGATATTTCTCAACTTGAATTGAGAGATGTTTATTTTGCTAATATTCGTCAAGATATTAGAAGATATATAAGAAATAGTAGCCAAGGGAAAGAGTTGGAAAAATTAGTAGAAGAACTTTTACTTGCTAAAAAAGTGATTGAAACCGATGCCACCAACGTTACTGATTAGATCAATCAACAACTCCAAACCTTAAATATTCAAATTTAATAGGAAAAAATTATGCAAACTATCATAAAAGAAACCCTTAAACAACAACTAGGCATAATTGATGGAGTGGTTGGGTTTTGTTCCGAGCGCCCAACCGACGAAACTGAGGGTCTTCACCCTAACATTTTTAATACACTCGACCGCGCCAACTTTGGGGACGGGTAAAAGCAGAGATAAAAATGCGGATAACTGCCAGCGGATCCGCTAGGGGAGATAGCCAAAATAATCCTGAAGATAGATTGACTTTTTCGCCGCGATAGTAGCTAGGAGAGACAGCAAATAAAAGGGCAAAACGAATCAATAATAGCAGCAGATTTAAAGCGAGGAGAATTTTTAAACTGAGGAAATCGTAGCCGAAATTAAAAGCCGTTACAAGCAAGGGAGTGATAATTATCGGTAATCCCTGAGTAAGAGCTAATAAAGCTAAATCTCCCCATAATTGTCCTTGATAGGAGGCATCTTTGAGGTCAAGAGATCTGCCCCATTCGCGCCAAGTTTCCTTGAGTCCTTCGTACATCCGCACGCGAATCAACTTCGCCCCATCGAGAAATCCCACCCGATAGCCTTTCGTTGCCGCTAGACGGGCGAGGGTGACATCATCGCAAAAAGAACCTTTTGCCCCGCTATAACCGTCTAAAGCCGCTAAAACTGACCGCCGGCAGAGAAAACATTGACCATTGGCCATGACTCGTTGGGGATCTTGCCCGCGCACTCCGGCCGCATCAAAGCGATAGAGCAAAGTCATCAATAAAGCCGGCTGTAACCACCATTCTCCCGGATAGGAGAGGATAAATTGCGGCGACAGGGAAACTAAATCGTAACCTTCTGCGATCGCAGCTTTGACCAAACTAGCGACTAAATTAGCTTGGGGTTGGGTATCGGCATCAATGCCCAAAATCCAGTCACTTTTAGGAGAACTAAACAAAAAACCATTGTGTAACGCCCAGGGACGACCTACCCAATCGGGAGGCAAAGCATAATCGGTTTTCAAGCGAAAGCGGGGGTCTTTTGCCGCTATCTCCTTGACTTTTTCCCGCGTACCATCTTGGGAATTGCTATCAACAATCAGAATTTCTCGCACTTCGTAACTCTGTTGACTCAATCCCTGTAAACAACCGTCAATTCTGGCCACTTCGTTTAACGTCGGCACAATCACGCTTACCGTCCCTAACATCTCCGGGGTGGGAGGTTGGGGAGTTAGGGGAGGACGACGACGCGCCCCTTTTAGCAAACGGGAAAGAAGGATAAAAAAGGCAACAGCCTGAGACAGCAGTAGCCCCAGGCAGAATGCACCGAGAATTATCTCAGTTAACAACTTATTTGGCTCCTCTCACCGAAACAACGGGGATTTTTAGGGTTGTTACTTCGCTGGTTGCCACTGTTTGCCCGGAAGCAACAGTCTTGGCGCGATTATAGAGGAGTATTAAAGGCAGAATACCGGTGAGTAATCCTAAGAAAATCGGCGGATAAATACCAGCACCGATACTCATGACCGTAGCAAAGCCAAAATTACCCAAATACATCACAAAAGGCAGGGTTAAATCTTGACTTGGCAGTTTCACCGGTTGCGCTTGCCAGATTAAAGTGGCTACCGTCATAAAAACACAACCCGTGCCAAACCAACCGGCAAAATTTTCATAGGGCATCCCAAAAAAAGCCCCCGGTTGTTCCCAAATCCAGAAGGGGATGGTGGTTTGACTCATGGCCGGATCTAGGACAAAATCCCATGAAGTTAATAATACCGCCCCGATAGCGATCGCTGCTAGATTTTGTAGCCACTGGGGTAAAGCAAGAGTGGATAAACCGACGCGAGCGATGATATAGGCACTAAAACCGAGATAAAACCAAGATAGGGGGATAGTAAAGGGTACTAAATCCGCAATTTTGTAACCTAAGCCCGAAAGATAACGATAATGACCGAAAGGAAAGCCGGTACTGGTTCCCAAAAGTTCGCTACAAAGGGATAAACTGATAGCAGGAACCATGAATCCTAACCAGTGCCACACTCCTAGAGTCCGATAGGCATAAACAGCCACCGCTGCCATTCCTAACACCATATACACCACACCCCCCCCGGCCATTGACCAAGCAAAGGCGGTTTTGCCAAAATCTGGTAAATTGGCCACAAATTCGGGATGGGGCAGAACTAGCAACAATCCCGCTAGTCCAAAAGCCATCGATACAATATGACCGATGAGCAGAGCTTTTTCGATCGCAATTAGTCGTCTCATTAAATCTCTAGCGCTGCGAAGGGATAATCATTTTCAAGTTTACAAATCTTTATTAAAGAATTATTACGCAGATCGGTCACTTGCGGCAAAAAAGTTTTACGGGGGTTAGGGATTTCAGTGTAGCATCTGTTTAGGAGTCAGTCCCGATGAAAAAATTTTCACCCCCACAGATGAAAGAGGTTTCCTTCCCTACACCCCACACCCCACACCCTACACCCTCTTTCAAATCAGTAGGCAGGAGTCAGTGGTCATAATAATCAATTAAATAGTCTATTGGGAGATTTTATGCCACTTTATACTTAGTTTTTTCATTTTTTTCAACCCCCAAAAATTAATTGTGCAAGGGGCAAGGACTAAAAATGCCTGAAAATATATCTTAACAATTATGCTTTTAGCCCGAAAAAAGGGCATTCTAAGGTTAAGTCCTCTCGATCACCCAGGGATTGCAGCGGTTCTTAAGAAACTCTCTCCACCAGACTCACTATAATTAACACGGTAGCCTAGTTATGTCGGCAGAATCTAGACATCGGCGCCTACTTGCCAATCGATACCAACTGGTCGAGTTGATCGGCAGCGGTGCCATGGGACAAGTATATCGAGCAGAAGATAAACTCTTAGGTGGCGTAACCGTCGCCGTGAAATTTCTCTCGCAAACTCTCCTCAACCAAAGAATGCGCGAGCGTTTCGAGCGAGAGGCGACTATTTCGGCACTTTTAGGCGAAAAAAGTATTCATATTGTTAAAGTTCGTGATTATGGTGTAGATGAAAAGGAAGTCCCCTTCTACGTCATGGAATTTTTACAAGGGGAAAGCATGAGTGAAATCATCAAATATCACCCGCTGCCTCTCTCGCGCTTCCTCAATCTCACCCGTCAGATTTGTTTCGGCCTGGAATGCGCCCATAAGGGTATTATCTTCCAAGGACAGATGTGTCCGATTATTCACCGGGACATCAAACCAGGCAATATTATCGTGATTCAGGACTCAGGATTAGGGGAATTGGTGAAAATTCTCGATTTTGGCATCGCTAAACCCATCCAATCAGGAGAAGTCCCAACCCAATCGTTTATGGGAACCTTAGCCTATTGTTCCCCAGAACAGATGGAAGGTAAAGAACTCGATCATCGTTCCGATATCTACAGTTTCGGGATTGTGATGTACGAGATGATCACGGGAGAAACGCCCCTTTTTCCCGATAATCCCTCCTTTGGCGGTTGGTATGAGGTTCACCACTACGCCGAACCCCGTCCCTTTAATCCTAGCTTGCAATTACCGCCAGAATTAGAACAGTTAATCCTACGCTGTTTAGCCAAAGCACCCAGCGATCGCCCACAAAGTGTTACAGATATACTACAAGTTCTCGAACGACTCGAACCCCTAGCCAAAAATGCTCAACCCAACAAATTGAATCGTATCGATGAAATAGTCAAAAAAATTGACGATTACACCACCAAAATCAAAACCCTTCATGATTTAGATCAAACCATTGTTTCTGCTGCTAATGCCAAGGATGTCTGTCTCAAGTCCAGTTGGCCCGAGGACAAACCCCGCCAAAAAATTGTCTTCCCACGCTGTCTCCAGGCTGCTGACGGCGTTTTTGCCAGTTTATGGGTAATGTTGGCTCGAGAAGATATCCCCGTTCGGGTTGCTAGTGTCCGTTATAATCAATTCCTCTTTTTACCCGCACCCCACCCGATGATTCTCTGGATTACTGTCCTCTATCATCGTCAACAGGGACCCCGCTGGTTGCCCTGTTATTTGGACTTAAAAACCCCCCAGGGTCAAAAAATGACCAAAACCCTCGGCGAAACCGGTCAATACTGGATTTTATTTTTCTCCCTCGAAGGCAGCAACATCTGTGAAAATGTGATCACCGCTAATATTCCCGCCAATCAACGCCAAATTTTGCAGCAATGGCTGACCGATAGTCAATTGGTCCGGGGTGGCAACCCGCAAATTAGCAAGCAGACGTTAAAACAGAAACTGGATGAACTCAAGCCCCAAATTATGGCTAAATTAGAGTCGGAATTGGCCGCGCAGCCCTAAAAAATCAGGGGGGTATTAACTAACCCCCCTTTTTATCTATACTACTCACCCAGATTACAGAGGTCGATAGACACGGTAATCAATATTGGGGAAAATATTATCAATTTCCTCGACTTTTTGCAACCAACCAGCGTCAATCTTCTCGGATTTCACATCTTCATAGATTTTATTTAACCGCAGCAGGTGGGAACGAGTGCGCCGGACAGCATAGGGAACCATCGTACCAGTTCGCATAATAAACGCCCAGTCAGAAGATTGTGCTAATAATAACTCCCGGGCCGCCTGATTTAAAGCCCGTTCCTGCAATTCATCCTCCGCTTCCTGATGACTTAATTCAATCATCCGTTCCGTGCCTTTGTGCAGGTGAGGATAGATCCAAGCGTTGGTTTCATTCAGCCAGTATTCATGGAAACCCTTATAACCCCAACTGGATTGGGAAGGACGACAGACCTGCTGATGGGGGTTAGCCCGGAGATAATCGGCTAAATGGGTCATTTGGTAGATATTTTGGTCATACCAAGACTTACGGAACAGAAAATCAATAAACCAGGGTCCCTCATACCACCAGTGACCGAATAACTCGGCATCGTAGGGAGAAACAACCAGGGGAGGACGGCCCATAATTCCGGCTAAACTCTCCACTTGCTGCTCGCGATTATACATAAAATTGCCCGCGTGTTCGGCGGCTTTTTCTTTGGCCCAGTAGGGGTCATAAAGCCCTTTTTCCGATAAACCACCGTCCCGGCTAGTAATTTTGTGGTATTTAATGCCTATATTCTTGCGTTGACCGTTGGGCATGATATAGGGCTTAATATATTCGTATTCCGCTTCCCAGCCCAAATCTTTATAGAATTCCCGATAGACTATATCCCCCGGATAACCGACTTGGGAAGACCAAACCTGTTGGGAAGATTCGTGGTCACGACCGAAAGCAGCCACCCCGGTTTCCGTGAAAATGGGCGCGTAACTGCCGTAACGGGGACGCGGACGACCGTAGAGAATACCGTGGCCATCGACGAGGAAGTAACGAATGCCCGCATCGGCTAACATTCTTTCTACCCCCTCGTAGTAGGCACATTCCGGCAACCAAATGCCCTTGGGACGACGACCGAAATTTTCTTCGTAGTGTTGACAGGCCACCTCAATTTGCGCCCACACCGCTTGCGGGTACATTTTCATCAGGGGCATATAACCATGGGTCGCACCACAGGTGATAATTTCTAGGTTATTACTGTCGAGGAATTGTTTAAAGGCTTTGACCAGATCTCGATCGTATTTTTCCCAAGTTTGTCGGATACTTTGGAAGGATTCAGCGTAATATTCGGCTAAGTAGCGAATATGGCCATTATGTTGATTATGGTCGATTTCTTTAGCAATTAATTCTTCTAACTTACCTAAGTGTTCTTCATAACGCTCTTGCAGTAACGGATCCCGCAGCATCGACACCAAAGGCGGAGTCATGCTCATGGTCATTTTAAAATCGATACCATCCCGCTTGAGACCTTCAAAAACTTGCAGGAGAGGGATGTAGGTTTCTGTGATTGCTTCGTATAACCATTCTTCTTCGAGGACGTAATCGCTTTCGGGATGGCGGACGAAAGGGAGATGCGCGTGGAGAACTAGGGCAACATAGCCAAAAGCCATAGGATTTCTTCTTAGAATTAAGGAATAAAACTTTAAGATTAGGTTGAGTAGATTTTATACTATCTTAAGCTTCTACAATAAAGAATATGATAAAAGTCGATCGATGATCGATCGATCTCGTTAATCCCTAGGTTTACTAATTTTCCGATGCTCCCATCTAATGAGCCACTGACTGCTTTAGGGAGAGAGACGACAACGCCTCTCTCGATTCAACTTTTGCTGTTTGTTGATGACCGTCCCAGTTCTCAAGAAATTATCCGTCAAATTCAGTCCTATCTCCAGTCTTTAAAGTCTGATTACCCGATTGACCTACAAATCATCGAAATTCGCCAGCAACCTCATTTAGTCGAACATTTTCGCCTTGTAGCTACCCCGGCCCTGGTCAAAATCGCCCCTGGTCCCCGTCATACCCTCGCGGGCAGTAATCTGGTGGAACAGTTTAAAAAATGGTTGGTACGCTGGCAAAAAGCGATTAAAGAGGAGGTCAAAAATCATCACGCTGAGGATGAACAACTTCAAGAGGTGGAACATTCGGGCGAACTCATCCGCATTGCCGATGAGGTTTTTCGTCTTAAACAGGAAAAGGAAGAATTATTAGAACAATTAAAATTTAAAGACCAAATTTTGGCTATGTTAGCCCACGATTTACGCAGTCCTCTCACCGCTGCTTCCATCGCTGTGGAAACCCTAGAATTAGCCTATCATCAACCAGATACGGAGCGCAGTCTGCAATTACGAGAACAACTGCACCAACAGGCCCGCAAACAGTTCCGGATTATGAACCGTTTGATCACAGATATTCTACAAGCTTCTAAGAGCATGGCGGCGCAATTCACTCTCCAACAGAGTAAATTTTATCTGCAATCCCTCTGTCAGGAAATTTTGTCTCAATTTACTGATACTTTTCAGGAAAAGACTTTAATTCTCCAAAGTGATATCCCCCAAGATTTGCCCCCCGTCTATGCTGATGAGGAGTTAATCCGACAGGTGATTATTAATCTCCTGGAGAATGGGATCAAATATACCCCCCCCGGCGGCGAAATTACCCTTTCTGTCCTCCATCGTACTACTCAAAAAGTACAGGTGAGCATCAGTGATACCGGCCCCGGCATTCCCGAAGAAAAACAAGAGCATATTTTTGAGGGTCATGTGCGTCTCAAACGGGATGAGGGTAAAGAAGGTTATGGCATCGGGTTATCGGTCTGTCGCAAGATTATTCGCGCCCACTACGGTCAAATTTGGGTGGATAGTGTCCCCGACCACGGCAGTAGTTTTCACTTCACCCTGCCAGTTTATCGCTAAAATGCTCCGCTAACCAAGCATCAATGTCCCCTAAAACTAAGTCGGGGATTTCCCAGGGGAACAGATGGGCTGTATCCGGGTAACATTTCCACCCAGACAGTTTTAGTTTTTCGGCTGTTTCTTGGCTAGAAGCACTGGTAATATGGCGATCATTTGCTCCCGCCAGAACTAAGCAGGGAATTGTGATTTTGTCAAGAGATTTTAAACAATTGTAACCTTTTTTTAAAGCCCGATTTAAAGCGCGATTAGCAGCTGGAGAAGTGCCTAAGTAGGCGGGAACAGCATCTTGAGCGAGATAGCGATAGGCGATCGCTTGATGTTGTGAAAAAAGGTACTGAAACAGGGAACGACGAGCAAAAGTATCAATATTCCAACGCCATCCCGGTTTGATCTGATTGAGAATTGCCGCTATCCCCGTCAAAACTAAATCTGTGGTGCTGACAGGAGGATGACTACCCCAAGGCCGCCCGGCCGAGGCCACGAGAATTAAACCAGGAAAGCGCTCCGGATGCCGCAATACTAATTCCAGGGCGATTATACCCCCCAAAGACCAACCGAGAATTAAACATTGCTGGATTTTTTGGCGATCGAGTAGTCCGATTAAATCCTCTAGATGTTCTTCTAGCTGAAAATCGCGGCGATAACGACTTTTACCGTAGCCGCGCAAATCCGGGGCCAGGGTTTGCCAGCGTTGGCAAAAATGATCGGTAAATACAGACATACTCGCTGCCGAACCGGGATGACCGTGCAGACAGAGGAGCGGATAGCCATTACCTTTGATGTTAACGTTTAGATCGATCGACATTGAGCAGTTATCAGTTATCAGTTATCAGTTATCAGTTATCAGATTTAAGTTTTAAGTGTGCAGTATGTAGGGTCTGCTGAATAAATCTAAAAACCTTGTTGGATAGGACTTTTAGACTTTTTTACCCTCAAAAAGTGCCAGCCATTGCGGGGATCGGGGGGAAAATTCAGGGACTTTTTCTCTGAAAATTAGGTAATTGACCAGATGAAAATTGGTAAAACCCTACACCCTACACCCCACACCCCACACCCTACCCCCACGAGAAACTTTTTCAGCATACCCTAAATAGCAGTTTCCTACTGTCTTTTCACTGTTCACTGTTTACTGTTTACTGTTTACTGATCACTGATTATTGACTAGGATATATGAGCGATCGAGTCTCTGGTAAGTCATACTAGAGAATAGGAGAGAGTTGGTCTAGAGGTTGCGGGGTCATTTGATCAATGATTCCGAGGAAAGTCCGAACTCCCGAAAGACCACACTTGCTGGATAACGTCCAGTGCGCGTGAGCGTGAGGATAGTGCCACAGAAAAATACCGCCCCCTTTTTCAGTGATCAGTAAACAGTGATCAGTAACGAAAGTAAATTCACTGATAACTAATAACTTTCCACTGATAACTGATAACTGATAACTGATAACTGATGGGGGGTAAGGGTGCAAAGGTGCGGTAAGAGCGCACCAGCAGTATCGAGAGGTACTGGCTCGGTAAACCCCGGTGGGGAGCAAGGTGGAGGGACAAAGGTTGGTCTTTTTCCTGTCCCGTTTTTAGGAACCGCTTGAGGTAATTGGTAACAATTATCCCAGATAGATAACCTCTATTCCAACAAAGGTAAAAGCAATTTTACTGCTGTTGGGAAATACAGAATTCGGCTTATGTCTGACTCTCTCCTTTATCAGTAATCAGTTATCAGTTATCAGTTATCAGTTCACTGAGAAAACTCCCCACTTCCCACTTCCCACTTCCCACTTCCCACACCCCACACCCCACACCCCACACCCCTTCTTCTCGCGCCCATGTCCTTAAGTGATCCGCGTCGCCACAAACAATTAAAAACCCTCGTGGAAAAGCTGGGTTTATCGGCTGATGTCCCCGTCAGGTGGGATTTATTAGATTTGGCCCTAACTCATCCCAGTGTTTCCCGTGATAAGAATTATGAACAATTGGAATTTGTGGGCGATTCTGTGGTAAGACTCGTGGCGGCGGAGGTATTGTTAGAAACCTATCCGGAGGCACTCGTGGGGGAATTTGCTGCGCTGCGATCGATGATGGTTAGCGATCGCACTCTAGCGGAATTTGCGGATCGCTACGGTTTCGAGCGTTATTTGTTGGTGTCAAGTAGTACGATTATTGATCGGGCGGGGCGAATTTCTCGACTAGCAGACGCTTTTGAGGCGGTCTTGGGAGCTTTATATCTTAGTACACAGACGATGGTTTTAGTGCGTTCTTGGTTAGATGAACCACTGCGGGAAAAAGCGGCCGAAATTCGTCGAGATCCTGCCCGACAGAATTATAAGGATGCCTTGCAGGAGTGGACACAAGCAACATACAAAAAACTGCCGCAATATTTAGTTAAAGAAATCAATGGTTTAGATCAAGAGCGTTTTTGTGCGGAAGTGTGGTTAAATGAGCAGAAATTAGGAGTGGGAACTGGTAGAAGCAAAAAAGCAGCGGAACAGGCAGCGGCTAAATCGGCTTTTCTAGAAGTAGTTAAAGGCTAAATGCGGGCATTTTTGCCTAACGGACAAATTGCCAGAGGCGAATTTTACAATCATAATTACCACTAGCCAAATACTGCCCATCGGGACTAAAAGCTAGGGATTCCACCCAGTCGGAATTATTATCAAACCAGGCTAACTGTTTACCCGTCGTCACATCCCATAAACGCACACCGTCATTACTGGCACTAGCGAGAATTTGTCCGTTAGGATGGAGTGCCAGGGAACGGATTCGGGCCGTATGACCGATGAGGGTAAATAATAACTTATTATTGCTCGTATCCCAGATTTTAATCGTGCGGTCTAAACTACCCGTAATTAAATTTTTACCGTCGGGAGTGTATAAAAGCTTGCTCACCGCTTGGGGATGGGCGGAAAATTTCGATAAAAATTTGCCCTCGCGGATGTTCCAAAAATGTACCTCACCGTTTTCATGACCACTAGCAAGGGTGACACCATCGGATTTCATCCCTAGGGAATAAACAAAATTACCCACCCAATTTAAACGATAGAGGGGACGGCGGGGGGGTTGCACTGTCCAGAGGCGAATTCCTTCCAAACCACCACTAATTAAGGTTTTACCATCGGGAGTAACGGTGAGGGCGAGGACAGTATTACCGTGTTCGAGGGCAATTCCTAAATACTTGCCTTCCACCAGATTCCAAAAATTAATGGAACCATCTAAACCGCTACTAACTAATAATCTTTCGTTGGGACTAATGGCTAAAGCTTTGACGCTGGTCCTTTGGGCGCGAGTTTGGGAAACTTTTTGCCCTGTTTTTACCGACCAAATTCTCAGGAGAGGATCGCTATCACTACCACCAGCGAGAACCAATTGGTTATCGGGACTGAAAATCAGAGCATTAGGGGTGGATTGTTGCCCTTCTAAGGTTTTAGCGAGGGTAAGTCTGCCTAAACCTTCTACTAGGATAGTTTCTGGGGTTTTTTCACCACTTTCAGCTGCGGGTTTAGCTGGGGCAATAGGACTTTGGGCTTGACTAAGCTGATGTTCTCCGATTGTCAGCGTGGTTAAGACACTGACTACAATTGCCCAGACAAGTTTCTCCCCACCCATCAATCGGAATTTCATAAATTTAGTTGAATATTAACAAATGAACGGTGCTATAGATTCTAGCCTTTGAGGGGATTGATTGCCAAGCAAGGTGAGATTTTTGAGCTAAGAAGGCCGATTTTTTTCGTTTTTCAGGGTTGGTAAAGCCACTTGACCCGATTGGGGCGGTAAATAGTATCTCGCTGCTTCTTCTTTGTTGATTTGCTCGGTTTTTTGGCCCTGTTGCCACCGGGCGAAGATAGCGATCGCCATAATCGTTGCCCCTAAAGATAGCAGTGTCCATCTTTGTCCTAGAACCCCGATTATGACATCTACTGCCGCTGCGGTAAAGATAAAGCTAGTTATTGGTTCTTGACGGTAAGCTTTCTTGAGAAAACGCGGCCAGAGGAGATTACTCATTTTATCTATTATTTCTACGGTTTCGATAATTCCAGCTTATCCTATCATCCTAAAAAATGTTGTCGATCGGGTGATGGGGGTTTTTCAGTGATCGGTAAACAGTAATCAGTGAACAGTAATCAGTAAACAGTGAAAAGACAGTAGGCAACTGCTATTTAGGGTTGGCTGAATATCAGTGAAACCCTAATTAAAATATCCCCGTCAGGGAGATGTTTACGACAACCCATTTCAATTAATACAAGCAATTGCAGATCGTTAAGTAGTCGTGCAAAATAAATTTCCTAGTGAAGAAAGGCACTCATGCAAGAGGCAAGGGGGGGGTTAGATATGTGTAATTAATTTTGCGCGCGGTACTTAAAATGTTTAAAGCTAAGTACAGGACAAAAAGCTGGAAAAGTAGGCTTTGAGTAGGGTTTGATGAGAAATAGCACTAATCTCGAAAACCATCCGAATCAGTATAGTGCCTTAAAGCAAGCCCTCCAACCCCATCTAGGATGGCATGGTGCCAGAATTTCCTTTCTCGTACTGTTTTTACTCGCCTTGCTCAAAGTCAAAACCGTCAACCTGAGCGAGTTAGCAGTAGGATTTGGAGGTAAAGCCCTCAAAGAGTCTAACTACAAAAGATACAATGCTTTTTCCGAAATTTCGAGCTTGATTACTTTGAGAGCGCCAAAACTGTCGTGGGTTGGGTGAATATCCCCCAACCTTGGGTATTGAGTCTTGACCGGACAACTTGGGAGTTTGGCCAGCATTGCTACAACATCTTGACTGTAGGCATAGTTCACGAGGGAGTTGCCATTCCCTTACTGTGGTGGATGCTCCCGAAAAAAGGAAACTCGAACAGTGATGAGCGTCTGCGTTTCCTTGAGGAGATGCTCAAAATTTTTCCCGCCGCTGAGATTCGTTGTCTGTGTGCCGACCGGGAGTTTGTCGGTCAAGCTTGGTTACGTTACCTTCTTTTAGAACCTGACCTGCCTTTCCGCATCCGGATTCGGGCTACTGACAAGATTAAGCGGGGCGGAAAAACCAAGGCCTGCCAAAGTCGTTTTCGCTCATCTAGCGAGAGGAGAATCGCAACAACTCAAAGGGGATTGCCGAGTTTGGGGTAATCAGGTTTCCGTTGAAGCCTTGCGTTTGGATGACGGAGACCTCTTAGCTCCCCCCCATACGGTCGGACTCGTTCGCGACTATGCTCTCCGCTGGGGGATTGAAACTCTTTTTGGGATTCTCAAGACTCGTGGTTTTTGCTTGCAATCAACCCACTTTACTGACCCCGATCGCCTGCGTCAACTTTTTGCCCTGTTAACTTTAGCCTTAGTCTGGTCTCTCAAGACTGGCTTGTGGCTTCATCAGCTTCATCCAATTCCCCTCAAGAAACACGAGACGCCGGACTTTTCACGAGAGAGAACAACTTGACAAAAACAAAAATTCTTTGATTAATCAACTTAGACAGCGATTATGTTGTGAACACCCAGAAATCGCTCAAAGAGACTTTGATTATATTGGCGTTAACGGGCATAATCCCACCTTGGCGCATATCGCCGGCTTGAGAAATAACCCGCGCATTAAAACCACTGCTGGCACTGGAATCAGTGAATATAGTCGGTTATTGGCTAAGGATATTGTCATGTATCAAACTAGAATCTCGATTAAAGAAGCGGAACTAAGAGAAATTCTGGAATTAGAGCAGTTTAAGGATTATTGCCAAGTATTTGCTCAGTTTCTTTTTGGTACTGTTACTCAAAGTTTACTGCTTTTGCATTTTGCATTGCTATCCTATCGAGAGGTTCCTAGTTCACGGAAAACCTTACTTTAGAGGTGATCATGATATTAGCTTCAGAAAGTTTCAAGCTTATCTAGGTTTAGGGTATTCCTATCAGATTTCTGGGGATACCTCAGCCAAACAGGACAAGGTTAAAAAGTCTTGGAAGAGGTCCGACTTAATGCGATCTAACTTGTAGGCTCATGCACTGGTGACTATTTGCCCGAATAAACCCGCTAAAACCGAGATTATTGGTAAACTTAAGCATTCTTGGCTCAATCCCTGGATTCATAGGTATTATGACCACGAAAATGGTCAAAGAATCGAGAAAAAGAAAGAATTACCCAGTTTTAAGGCACTGGGTAAGGATGGACTGTGTCGCTTGCTGTTTTACGAGACTAGACTTTTGTATCAACTTTTAACGGACAATTTAGTAAAGTGATGATGTTGAACAATTAAGACGGAACAGGGGGCATGATGGAGAACATAATTACTCACACTACCTAAGAATAACTCTCCTAGACCCGATCGCCCACGCCGACCGATGACAATTAAATCAATATTTTCCTCTCGCGCCACTTTACAGACAGTTTTGGCAGCATGACCGTAAATTTGCCGGTATTCTCCCTTTACACCCATTTCTCCCGCCTGATTAGCTCTTTTTTGCAACATAGCCACCCCTTTCTGCTCGAATTCTTCCCATTGTTGCCGCCAAAAATCGAGAGTGAGATCATTGCCCTGGGCGGGGTAAATATCGGCTAAATTGGGTGGAATCGGTAAAGGGCTATAATCTTCTTCAGGGGAAAGGACGTGCAGTAGTAGCAGGTTAGCTTCGTACTTACTGGCTAAGGATACAGCCTCCTTAAAAACACTATCCCCCATCTCGGACAAATCTATTGCTATCAAGATTTTTTGATACATTTTTCAGCCTCTGCAACCATGCCTTATTTAACGGAATCCGACGCTATTAGAAATGCGATCGATCACTTTTGTTATTTTCCCATTCTTTGGTTAGATACGGAAGTAGCTGATTACGATAGCAAGACTCCCCGTTTGTCTCTGATTCAAATTCTTGCTGATTCCACGGACCTAACGGGTGAGCGGGTGACAATTTCGGATGTTCTCGATCGACCAGATCTTACTGACTATTTTATCACTAAAATCATGTTGGTTGACCGGATAGAAAAGGTTTTTCACAATGCTAGTTATGATTGTAAATTTTTGGGCGGTAAAAGCAAAGTTAAAAAAATTACCTGTACCCTAGAGTTAGCTAAAAAGGTTCCCTACTATATTGCTCCTTTACGCAATTATCAACTGAAAACCGTGGCTGAATGTCTTTGTCATTTTCCCGCTATTGATAAGACTGAACAGGGGGGGAATTGGGGCAAAAGACCTTTAACTGTTGCCCAGCTAGAATATGCACAAAAAGACCCCGTATATACGGGCCAAATCCATCATCGTCTTTTGCAGCTTTCCCATTTAATTACTCCCGATGCCGCGGGTGAGAATCTGGAAAGATTAACTAATCGTTATTGGGAAATTTACCAGCAATGGAAGATTTTAGATACAGAGATGTTCCATCTCAGGGAACGTTTAAAGTCGGCAATGATTCAGCAAGAGGCTGCAGAGATTAACGGTTTTTCGGTCAGTTACCAAAATCGCACCAGCAAAAAAGTTAAACTGGCCGAATTAGCCAAAGTTGTCTATTTATCGGGTCAGGATAGTCAAATATCTCTCTCCTTAACTAATGATCTTCTCAAGGAATTGGGGGATTTAGCCCAAGGGTTAACCATCGAGGAAACTCGCCAAAAAATCAGTCAATTGACCATCAAACAAAGTGAAGCTGACTTGAGATCATTGCAGTGGGAGCCAGCAGATAAGTAGGTAGGCGTTAAAAATTATCAGATGCCCCCCTTATTAAGGGGGGACTAAGGGGGGATCGGCACCCCCCTTATCAAGGGGGGGTAGGGGGGATCGAACCTAAAATCCATTTTTAATTTAATTATAACCAGCTACTTAGGAGATAGGAGTCAATACCAAATTAGGTTATACTTGATATTTATGATAAGGGCTGTAATAGCTAGAAAAAATTGCTTGCGGGGATAATCTAAATGACTGTAAAGATCGCTTATCTGGGGCCAGTGGGAACCTATTCAGAAACAGCCGCTTTAGCCTATGCTAACAGTTTACCACCCCAGCCTCGTCAATTAATACCCTATCCTAGCATTGCCTTGGCCCTGCGATCGGTTGTCCAAAATCAGGCCGATTTAGCAGTGGTTCCGGTGGAAAATTCCACCGAGGGAAGTGTGGTAATGACTCTTGATGCTTTATGGCAATTACCTGGGTTACAGATTCAACAAGAATTAGTTTTACCGATTTCCCATGCACTTCTATCTCCCAGACAATCGCTAACAGAAATTAAAACCGTTTATTCCCATCCCCAAGCTTTAGCTCAATGTCAAAAATGGCTAGAAAATAATTTACCTAACGTGCCGATTATTCCCACCAATTCTACCACGGAAGCGATTCAAATTCTCGATCGAGAGGCCAATTCGGCCGCTATTGCTTCTCCCCGGGCGGCAAAACTCTATAATGTACCAATATTAATACAACCAATTAATGATTATCCCGATAATTGTACCCGTTTTTGGATAATGGCTTTAACTTCCCATCCTCAAGGGGAGCGAATGTCCCTCGCTTTTCAGGTTTTAGATCAACCCGGAGCTTTAGTCAAACCTTTAGAAGTTTTTGCCAAACGTCAGCTTAATTTATCTCGGATCGAATCGCGACCAACTAAAATATCTTTAGGGGAATACATATTTTTTATCGATCTAGAAATTAATCTGGATCAACAGCATTTAATTGCGGCAACTTTAGAAGAATTAACCAATTATACCGATGCTATCGAGGTTTTTGGTGCTTATCAGGTGGTTAATTTACCTGTAGAAAGTTTAGAGGAATTATAAACTAAGTTGCCCAGAAATTACAGTAGTTAAATAGAGATATTTTAGCTTTTAAGAGAGGGAAGAATCGGCAAAGATGAGTTTTCCTCTGGGGTAGAATCAAGCTTTTTTTCCCCCACTAGAGGAAGAATAATTTCCACAGTTGTTCCTAAACCTTGACCTTGACTAGAGATAGTAATATCTCCCCCCATCATCTTCATAAAATTCTTAGAAATAGCTAATCCTAAACCCGTACCGCTAAATTTCCTAGTTGTGGAACCATCAATCATCACAAAAGGTCGGAATAATTTTGATTGCTGCCGGGGGTCTATACCGATTCCTGTATCGATTATAGTCATAATAGCCTGTGGATGTTCTAGGTGAGTTATTAAAGAAATTGTGCCTCTATCAGTAAATTTAATTGAGTTAGAAATAACATTCAAAATTACCTGTTTTAATTTAGTGGGATCAGCATAAACTATCGGATTTTCTGGACACAAAAGTAGATTGAATTTTAAGCACTTACGTTGCAGCGATGCTGTTTGTAAATTAATAACTTCATTGATAATTTGGTGTAAATCTACTGGTTCAGGATTAACGGAAAGTTTGCCTGCTTCTATTTTAGCAATACTGAGAATATCATCAATAATTTCCAACAGATGTACGGCCGCCTTATCCGCTTGTTGCAGATATTCTTTTTCCTCCTCCTCACTGTTACAAAATCCATCCATAACGCAACGAATTGAGCCAATAATACCATTGAGAGGGGTGCGTAATTCGTGGGAAGTATTGGCCAAAAATTGGTTTTTTAATTGATTAGCATTTTCTGCTTCTTGCCAACTCTTAACTATTTCCTCTCCCCCAAGGCGTAAACGTTCGAGCATTTCCTCTAAGGCCGAGGCTAACTGATTAATTTCTCGAATATTAAAGTTTTGAGGTCTAATCTTTTGGGAAGGAATTTTCTGAATATTTAAGGCATAATCTCGCAGTTTTTCCAAAGGTCTAGCTAAATCCCTAGCAATAAGTACAATAGCTACTAAATAAGCTAATAATAAACCAGAAATTAGATAAAAAATTGCCTCCCAAATTTGTTGTAGAGGAGCGAGAGCTTGAGGGAGGGGACTAATGGCTAAAACTACCCATTGTTGGGACGATTCTCCCGTAACTGGACTGGGGAGGGAACTATAACCAGCGACTAATTCTTTGCCATCTTTCTCGAAAGAAAATAAATGCAAGAAATTTTGTTTTCCTCGGATAGCATTACTGATAATACTATTTAAGCGTTCAGCATCAGCTTCTTGACTGATATGCTTACCAATGCGATGAAAATAGGGATGAGCGAGAATAATGCCATTTTCAGAAATAACCACGGGATAACCTGACAAAGAACCGGGTAAAACCTTCTCACCGTAAAGTAGAGAAGTTTGCAGAATGAGACTGGATTGTAATTGTCCTTGATTATTGTAGATGGGAACAGCAAAAACTAATTCTAATTGACGATTATTATTGGGAGATTTAATTAGAAATTTTCTAGGTAAACTTCTAACTAAAATATTTTCGATATTACCAGCAAAGCTAGTCCGTTTTTCTGCCCATCTTTCTAGGGGCAAAACTTTGAGCATTTCTGGTTCACAGGCTCTATTTAATAAAGGTTTCTTGGTCTTAATATCAATTAATTCCACACAGTTAATATGATTAGGAAGCGGCGCAGTGAATTGTTGTAAAAAAGCTTCTTTTTCGGCTAAGTTTCCCTGTTTTAAAACCAGACTTTCGCCAGCAGTGATAAGATTGGCCTGCAAAAGTTGAATTGATTGCTCAATATTGTCTGCTTTTCTGATGGCACTTTCGGCAAGATTTTGACGGGCCGTTTCCAAAAAAGCCGATCGCGCCTTACGATAGGTGACATAAACCCCCATCAGTAGTACAGGTACACTGACTAGGAGTAAGCGAGAGAGCAGAATACGACGAAAGGAGGATTGACCGATAGACATAGGCAAAAATTAGTTTGATTCTTGCTATCAAACTCTAGACTATACTAGCCTATTCACCAATCGGACCGGGTGATATCCCCGATCATTTGCCATGAATCGTCCTCACACCACCGTTATTTTAGCCATGAGTGCCGATGGTAAAATTGCCGACGCATACCAGTCAGCGGCCAGATTTGCCTCTGCTACCGATAAAATGCGTCTAGAACAACATTTATCGCGCATGGATGCCGCTTTATTCGGTGCTAACACCCTGCGCGCTTATCACACCAGTCTTCCTATTCGTCATCCCGATTTTCTCGCATACCGTCAACAACGGGGATTATCTCCGCAGCCGATTCAGATCGTTTGTTCTCATTCAGGTCAGCTTGACCCCCGGATGAAATTTTTTCAGCAGCCTTTCCCACGCTGGTTAATCACGGCAGCGGAAAAAGTGGCAGACTGGGAAAATCGGGGTTTATTTGAGCTTGTCTTAGTCTGCGGTGATTGGAAGGCTATTTTTAGTCAATTTACCCTTTTAGGTATCAAAAAGCTGGCGATTCTGGGAGGAGGTGAATTAATTGCCTCTCTTTTAGCTGAAGATTTAATCGATGAAATCTACCTAACTATTTGTCCATTGCTGTTAGGAGGCAATAAAGCGGCAACTCCCCTAGGAGGAACCGGATTTCTGGCTGATTCTGCCAGAAAATTACAACTTTTGAGCGTGGAAACCGTGGAAGCAGAGATTTTCCTACATTATTCCCTTGAACGAGATTCCCACAAATCCCAAAACTAGATTACCTTAAATAAAAAGGTTGACTTATCTTGTCCCATGGTAGAACAGCTTAAACCCCAATATTCTGTCGTTTGGATTGATAAAATGAGTGAGATTCCCCAACAAAAATGGGATGCTCTCGCTCAACCCCTAACTACTCCCTTTCTAGAGTGGCAATGGTTACATAATATCGAAACTTCTGGCAGCGCCACGGGACGCACAGGGTGGCAACCTACTCATCTAACCGTTTGGCGCGGTGCTGAGTTAATTGCCGCCGCTCCTTTGTATATTAAAAGTCATAGTTATGGTGAATTTGTCTTTGACCACCAATGGGCGGATCTTTCCCATCGTTTGGGGATTAGATACTATCCGAAACTGTTAGGAATGACACCTTTTACTCCTGCGGTGGGTTATCGTTTTTTAATTGCTCCGGGGGAAAATGAACTGGAGATTACTGCTTTAATGATAGCGGCGATCGATCATTTTTGTGACCAAAATCATCTGTCGGGTTGTCATTTTCTTTTTGTCGATCCCCAATGGCGAATTTTAATGGAAAATTTTGGCTTTACTCCCTGGTTACACCATAGTTATATTTGGAATAACAAAGGTTTTCAAAGTTTTGAAGATTATCTGACGGTTTTTAATGCTAATCAACGCCGCAATATTAAACGGGAACGGAAAGCGGTGACTAATGCGGGGTTAATTATTAAAACTCTGGCCGCCGAAGAAATTCCCCATCATTTGTTCCCGTTAATTTATCGGTTTTATAGCAGTACCTGTGATAAATTTTACTGGGGAAGTAAATACCTGACACAGAAATTTTTTGAACAATTATATCCGAATTATCGTCAGCGAGTGGTTTTGATTACTGCCTACCAAAATGAAAAGGATACTAAACCGGTGGGTTTATCTTTTTGTATTCGCAAAGATACTAATCTTTATGGTCGTTACTGGGGCAGTTTTCAAGAGTACGACTGTTTACATTTTGAAGCTTGTTACTATCAACCGATCGATTGGGCAATTAGTCAAGGTATTACCATGTTTGACCCCGGTGCGGGAGGACAACATAAAAAAAGACGGGGTTTTCCCGCTACTGCTAATCACAGTTTACACCGTTTCTATCATGGCAAAATGACTCAAATTCTCCGCAATTATATCCAAGAAATCAATCAAATGGAACAGGAAGAAATTGAGGCAATTAATCAAGATTTACCCTTTTCTAAAAGAGAAATTGAGTTGAACGAGTAATTTAGATAGGGTTTGTCCCTATTAGTGCAATCAACTATGAATACGAGGTTCTGGGTGCAGATTGGCTAAAATCTCACTTTCGATCGCCGCTAGGGTTTCTAAGCGTTGCTCGATCACTGTCCGTTCAAAATAATCCGCTGCTAATAACCAATAAATACCATAATGACGGGCTTCGGAAGCCATTAAACCGCGATAAAATTTGCCTAAATCGGGATCAGGACAATATTCTCCCAATAAACCCAATCTTTCGTGGGAACGCGCCTCAATTAAAGCTGATATTAGCAGCGAATCCAAAAGGCGATCGGGTTCTTGGTGACGAATCTGCGCCTTTAATTTAGCACCATAAGGGGGAGAATTCAAGGGAGCAAGGGGAATTCCCCATTTATCTAACCATTGATTGACCTGTTCAAAATGTTCTAATTCCTCTTGTGCGATCGCCGTTAATTTCCGCACGAGGGAAGCGTAGGAAGGATAACGAAACATGAGATTTAAGGCCACTCCTGCCGCTTTTCGCTCACAATGGGAATGATCGAGCAGAATAATCCCTAAATTATTAATTGCCTGTTCTATCCAATCCTCAGAGGTGGCACTGACTAATAAATTAATCTTTCCCATCGTCGCTGATTCCAATTTGCTCCATCTTTCACCCTAACCCAAAAAGTCAAATATTTGCCGAAAAAAGCAGACTTTGCCATTCTAAAAGTACAGGAATCGGGATGTTAAGATGACGGGGAGCCTCTAGGGGTAGGGAAAGTTCGATCGCTTCAGTAACGGGTAGCTGCGGTAAGATATCCTGCATCTCGTATTGACCGACGTTAGCTGCTGGTGATTTTTCGGCAAAAGCATCCTTAGCCGCTAAAATTTCGCCTTTAGCCGTCGTTATCGTCAATCTTTCTCCATGCAGAAACTCAATCCCTTCAGGAAATCCCACCAAGCGCAAACTAATTTCTAGGGTTTCCCCATCCTTAATTCGTTTGAACAACACCACCTGCCAAGAACTACCTGTATCATCGCGCAAACTATGACGGGATTGATACAACAGCTGCCCCGGCCATTCTAGCTGTTGTCGAGTTAGAGCTAGTGCAGACAAGGAAAAATCAATCTCAAAGCTGATAAACAGCAAAAAACTCACGAGAACACAAAATAATAATAGAAATCGTTTCATAACTTTATTGACATAATAGATAAAATATGATAGCAACTTTGCACCCTTAGCCAAGCTAACACAATTGTATCGCCATATAGTTATACTAGCATACTGTTTAAAAGGGATAGGAGAGTGGGCAGCGCCAAAGCTAGGTCGAGGAAGTTTGAGCATTTGTACTAAAATTTCCAATATGCAGTTTAAATGCAGTACAGCTGATCAAAAACTAAGGACACGGCTTCTGTGATAGCCTAGATGATTGGTGAAGCATAAACACGGCCAATCAATCAGATGGATTTTTTACTGGAAGTCGGTACAGAAGAACTACCCGCAGATTTTGTCGATAGCGCGATCGCACAATTGCAGGAAAGAGTTAGCAAGAGTTTAGAGACGGAATCTCTGGACGCTACTGCTATTCAAGTTTACGGAACCCCGCGCCGTTTGGCCGTGTTAATCACAGGATTACCGAGGGAGCAAGAAGCTCGCAGCGAGGAGATCAAAGGACCTCCAGTTAGTGCCGCCTACAAAAATGGCCAAATTACCCCCGCTGGTGAGGGTTTTGCTCGAAAACAGGGAGTTAGCACCGCTGCTTTCTCCATTCGTGCCACAGACAAAGGAGAATTTGTCTATATTGAAAAAACGATTCCAGGTCGTCCAACAGCCGAGATTTTAACTGAATTAATTCCCCAATGGATTACCCGTTTGGAAGGAAGACGTTTTATGCGTTGGGGAGATGGAGATTTAAGATTTCCCCGGCCAATTCGTTGGTTATTAACTTTAGTGGATGGGGAAGTTTTACCCCTAGAATTAATTAATGGCTCTACCACTTTAACCAGCGATCGCTTAACTTTTGGTCATCGCATTCTACACCCGCAATCCCTAAGCATTAGTCATCCCCAAGCATATTTAACCAGTTTGCGATCGATTTTTGTGGAAGCGGATCCGCAAGTGCGTCAACAGATAATTACCGATCAGATTAGCACCCTGGCTAAAAAACTGGAGGGAGTGGCAGAAATTCCCGCAGATTTATTAGCAGAAGTGACTAACTTAGTCGAATATCCCACGGCAATTGTTGGCAAATTTGACGATGAATTTCTGGAATTACCCCCAGAAGTAATTATTACCGTGATGGTGACACATCAGCGTTATTTTCCGGTGAAAACTCCCCAGGGTTTGTCACCCTATTTCATCACTATTTCCAATGGCGATCCCCAGAAATCTGAGATTATCTCCGCGGGAAATGAAAGGGTTATCCGCGCGCGGTTAGCTGATGCCAGATTTTTTTATACTGCCGATTGTGATGAACCCTTAGATAGTTTCCTTCCCCAACTGGAAACCGTCACTTTCCAAGAAGAATTGGGAACCATGCGCGATAAAGTTGATCGGATTATGGAAATTGCCCAGATGATCGTCGAACAGTTAAATCTCGATGAACAAAGTCGCAATGATATAGAGTCCACTGCCATGCTTTGTAAAGCGGATTTAGTTACCCAAATGGTTTACGAATTTCCAGAATTACAGGGAGTAATGGCCGAAAAATATGCTTTAATTAGTGGTGAATCGGCTATAGTTGCCCGGGGCATTTTTGAACATTATCTGCCTCGCAATGCTGGGGATTTACTCCCAGAAACAATCACCGGTCAAGTGGTGGGAATAGCCGATCGCTTAGATACTTTAGTCGGTATTTTTGGACTGGGAATGCTACCCACTGGTTCCTCAGATCCCTTCGCTCTCCGTCGGGCTGCCAATGCAATAATTAGTATTATCTGGTCAGCCAATTTTAATATCAATCTTTTGGCATTAATTGAGCAAATAGCTCAGGATTTTGTCACCAGTCATCCCGATAAAACCAACCCAGTCAATCTGATTAAAGATTTCTTTTTACAACGTCTGCAAACTCTCTTAATTGATGATTTGAGGATAGATTATGATCTCGTTAATGCGGTTTTAGGGGAAAACGATCCGGAGTATAAGTCTCGCGCTTTAGAAAATTTATTAGATACCCGTGAACGCGCTCGCTTTTTATGCCAAATTCGTCAGGATGGTCAGTTAGCAAACATCTATGAAACCGTCAATCGCTCGACCCGTTTAGCACAAAAAGGAGATTTAGATACAAATACCCTAGAAGCCAAGGCAATCATCAATACGGAGTTATTTGAACAATCCTCCGAACAAGCGTTTTATGACGCTTTAATTGCCCTAATTCCCGAAACTATCAGCGCAAGAGAGCAAAGAGATTATCAGCGTCTTGTCACTGCTTTAACAGCAATTTCTCCCCTGGTGGCTGACTTTTTTGATGGCGAAAATAGTGTGTTAGTCATGGCAGAAAAAGAATCTGTCCGTCGCAATCGTTTAAATCTCTTGGGTTTACTGCGAAATCACGCCCGAGTCCTAGCAGATTTTGGGGCAATTGTCAAGGGATAATTCAGTTATCAGCTTTTTAGCTGTCAGGAGACGGGAGACAGGAGACAGGAGACAGGAGACAGGAGACAGGAGATTATTTTTATTTATTCTCCCCATCCCCCCACACCCCACACCCCACACCCCACACCCCACACCCCCACTGAATAACTGATAACTGATAACTGAAATGGCCGATTCTGAACTACAGCAACAAGTCCAAAGATTACATCGACTGACAGTGTGGGGTCGTTGGTTATTCGTGTTGGGTTGCTGGTTAGTGATTGGTTCGGCGAGTTTATGGGTTTTATGGGATGATATAGCTTTAATGCGGCAATATTTTACTTGGACAGCCGTGAGATATGCTTTAGCTTTCAATTACTGGCCTTCTATTGGTCTAGCCTTTTGTGTTGCTATTACAGGAGCAGTGTTAGTCTGGCAAAGTCGCAATATTATTTTAGGACTTTCCCCCAGAGAAAAACTGCGCTTAGAGCAAAGGGTGCAGAAAATTCGGGCTAAAGGGCCGGGTCATCCCCTCTGGCGCTGGATCTTAAAAAGCAGGAAAAAAGACTTACAATAATAAAGCTTTGCTGAAAGCTGACGGCTAGAATCCCCACTAGATATAATTCTTTACTCAACAACTCTTGACTTTTGAATCCACTTATGACCGTGACTCCCCAAGCTCCTCCGAAAACTCGCCGCGTGGTTTTTCCCTTCACCGCTATTGTCGGCCAGGAAGAAATGAAATTATCCCTAATGCTCAACGTCATCGACCCCAAAATTGGCGGGGTGATGATTATGGGGGATCGAGGTACGGGAAAATCGACTACAATTAGGGCTTTAGCTGACCTTTTACCAGAAATTGACGTAGTTGCTAACGATCCCTTTAATTCTGACCCCAATGATCCCGATTTAATGAGCGATGAGGTGCGGCAAAAGGTGGACGAGGCCATCCCGTTGGCCATTGCCAAGAAAAAAGTCACTATGGTAGATCTGCCCCTCGGTGCGACGGAGGATCGGGTCTGTGGCACGATTGACATCGAAAAGGCCCTGTCAGAAGGGGTAAAAGCTTTTGAACCTGGTTTGCTGGCCAAAGCTAATCGCGGCATTCTCTATGTGGATGAAGTCAATTTACTTGACGATCACCTCGTCGATGTGCTATTGGATTCGGCCGCTAGTGGTTGGAATACGGTGGAACGGGAAGGAATTTCCATCCGTCACCCGGCCAGGTTTGTTTTGGTGGGATCAGGCAACCCAGAAGAGGGAGAATTGCGCCCACAACTGCTCGATCGCTTCGGAATGCACGCCGAGATTCACACCGTCAAAGAACCACCTCTACGGGTCAAAATCGTGGAACAGCGTGCGGAATTTGATGGCAATCCCCTCTCGTTTTTAGATAAATATAACTTAGAACAGGAAGAACTACAAAGAAAGTTAGTGGAGGCCCAGAATCTTTTGCCTTCTGTGGAGCTTGATTACGATCTGCGGGTGAAAATTTCCGAGGTTTGTTCCGAGTTAGACGTGGACGGATTGCGCGGCGATATCGTTACCAATCGGGCTGCTAAAGCTCTGGCCGCTTTGGAAGGACGGACAACTGTGACGGTAGATGATATTCGTCGGGTAATTGTTCTCTGTTTACGTCACCGTTTGCGGAAAGATCCCCTAGAATCGATCGATTCTGGTTATAAAGTCTTGAAAGCTTTTAATCGCGTCTTTGGATTAGAGGAAAATTCCTAAACCCCACTTAACCCTCTCTCCGAAGAGAGGGTTTTTGACTGGATTTAGAGATGAAGGCCAAAAAGGGCTAGGTGTGGCCAAATAAGCTAGAATTTTATCCACTGCTCTTATCCTCTGGGGGAATGTCGATGTGGGTTGAAAGTATAAAACTCGAAAACATTAAATGCTTCCAGAATCAAGAGATTAAATTTATTCGTAATCCCGATAATCAACGTCATTGGCGTGCTAAACCTTATCATTGGATCACTTTATTAGGAGAAAATGGAGTAGGAAAAAGCACGATTTTACAGGCTTTAGCTTTGCTGCTCGCAGGACCAGAAGCAGCCAAAGAATTATTACCACGTCCGACTGGTTGGATATGTAATCCTAAAACACCGGGTAAATTAACCGCAGTGCTTCATCAAGAAGATGGGGATGCGGGAAAATTTGGTACGGATAAAACTCGAAGAACTTTTGCTTATTCCTATTTTGTTACAGGCAAGGAAAGGTTAGAGTTAGGAGGCAGTAAGGACAAACAAACCTATACAGAACCAGCATTAATCGAAGAAAATAGCAAAATTTTGAGTTGGTTGCGCGCCAATGCTTTTGCCTCCGATAATAAGGGTTGGTTTGCCGTCGGTTATGGAGCTTTCCGTCGTTTGACACGAGTGAGTCAAGTGATCATTCCTAGTCTTGAACCTCCGAAACGCTCTAGCAACTTTTTCAGCCAATTTAATGAGGATACATCTTTAAGTTCTTTTGAGAGATGGATGGTGTATTTAGATTATCGAATAGCCAAAAATCCTGAAGATAGTCAAGCCAAACAAATGAAAAAAATCGGCGAAGAAGCAATTACTAAACTGTTACCCGGTAATGTAGAAATTGCTGAAGTAACTGCCGATGGCTTGATTCAGTTTCTAGTTAACGGTCAAAAAGTTCCAACCATTAGTTTATCCGATGGTTTTCGGAGTATGATTGCTTTAGCCGGAGATTTAATTTGGCGATTATTACAATCCTTCCCCGATCTAAATAACCCCACAGAAGCTTCTGGGGTGGTATTAATCGATGAGTTAGATATTCATTTACATCCCTCTTGGCAAAGGGAAATTGCTGGATGGTTACAGGAAGTTTTTCCCAAGCTTCAATTCTTTGTTGCTACCCATAGTCCTTTAATTGCTGCCGGTGCGGGGGAAGATTCTTTAACTCTACGAATCGATCTGGTAGCGGGTGAATTGCAGATTGTAGAAGTTCCTTATTTAGAATTAGCCGCCAATGTTGATCGTACTTTAACAAGTGCTGCTTTTGGTCTGAAATCAACCTATCCCACTGCTACAGAAAATAAAATTAATCGTTACCACCAACTAAATCGTAGAAATAAAAATCTGGCAGCAGAAGAAAAGCGAGAATATGAACAACTGTCATTATTTGTTCGAGAAGTTAAACCCTTTAGCGAAATTAGTCAACCTAATAGTTTAGAATCCCGAATTGATGCCTTACTAGAGGAGCGTTTATCTTGATTCCTGTTACAAGAATATCAGAGCCACCCGTATTAGCTAAAAATGCAGCTCGTTGGCTAGAGGCTTTAGAATCAATAAAATCAAACAATAAGGCAACTAAAGCTAAAATTAACCAAGCACAAAATAAATACCGTCATCCGCAAGTTAAAGAAGCATTAGTTAAAATGTTTAATGGGAAATGCGCTTACTGTGAAAGTAAGATTACAGTGGTAACTTACGGAGCAATCGAACATTTTTATCCAAAAAGCCAGTATCCTGATCTGACTTTTACTTGGAAAAATTTACTTCTTTCTTGTGATAAATGTAATGATGCCAATCACAAAGGCACAAATTTTCCTCTCGATGATATCACGGGAAATCCTCTGTTAATAGACCCCACGGATGGAGTAACCGATCCGAATACACATCTTGAATTTGTTTGGGATGAAATGGCAAAATTGGCCAGTGTTTATGGTCGAGATCAACGGGGTAAAATTGTTGAATATATTTTTGATCTCAATGGTATGCGTGGACGGAAAGAATTAATCAACCATCGCAGTCAATATATTAAAAAGTTGTTAGCATTATTACGTTTAGCCAAACAAGGAGACTCGGAGGCTTTATCTTTACTGCAAGAAGCTTGTCAACCAGAGGCGGAATATTATGCTTTTGCTAGTATTTATATACTGCCTCATTTGCCTCCCTAAAATTAAGGGTAATTATTATCTACAGTCTGAAAAACAAAATTTCTCGCTTATTATTCTCACCTTACTTGATATTTATGTCTCGTCCTGTTGTTTATTTTGCCGTTACTAATCATGGTTTTGGCCATGCCGTCCGCAGTGCTTCGGTAGTAGCTAATATTATTGAACTTAATCCCGAAATTTTGCCAATATTAGTTACCACTGCCCCGCGCTGGTTATTAGATTCCTATATATCTGGAGAATATATTCAAAGATATCGGGGGTTTGATGTGGGGGTAATCCAATCGGATAGTTTAACGATGGATAAATTAGCTACCAAAGAAAAATTAGAACAAATAATTGCTCAATCAAGGTCAATTATTGCCAGTGAAGTTAATTTTATTAAAACTAATCGTGTGGGGTTAGTTGTGGCCGATTTACCGCCTTTAGCGGCACTAATTGCCAAAAGTGCGGGGCTTCCTTGTTGGATGATTGGTAACTTCGGCTGGGATTTTATCTATCGTGATTGGGGTGAAGAATTTGCCAGTATTAGTGATTGGATTGGTCGTTGTTATAATCAATGTGATCGCTTATTTAAACTGCCTTTAGCAGAAGCAATGACAGCATTTCCTCACGTTACAGAAGCAAATTTAACCGGGGGTACACCCCGCTATACTGAAGAACAATTACGACGGGAATTTAAGCTAAATGCCCCTAAAGAAAAAACTATTTTATTGAGTTTTGGGGGGTTAGGATTAGAAGCAATTCCCTATGATAACCTTGCCAGTTTTCCCGATTGGCAATTTATCACTTTTGAAAAAAACGCACCCGAATTGCCCAATTTAGTCCGCTTACAGGATAAACCAGATCGGAGCTATCGTCCTGTGGATTTTATGCCCCTGTGCGATCGAATTATTTCCAAACCGGGATATAGTACCTTTGCCGAGGCTTTAAAATTAGAGGTGCCGATTGTTTCCCTGACGCGAGAAGGTTTCGCCGAATCAGCGATTTTATTGGCTGGAATCCAAGATTATAGTGATCATCAAATTATTAGCAGTGAAGAATTTTTTCAAGGTAATTGGGACTTTTTACGGCAAGCCCCCCAACCGCCAAGATTAAAGGTTAAACTGGCTAAAGATGGTGCAGAATCGATAGCGAGAGCTATCGTAGAATACTTTGAGAGGCGATAACAATGATTAACTTAGCCAATTTAACCTGGGATTATTAGCGGTGAATTTAGGTATCGGTCAGCCGTCCCTTGTTTATTTAACAAAGTCCTAGAAACCAGCCAAATTACTGCGCTATTTTTTGACAATCACATTCGGGATAATCAGGGCAGTATCAGCCTCGAAATCGTCAAAAACACCGATAATCCCCGGGTAAAGTTGACGGCGAACCGGAGCAGAGAACCGGGGAGACAGAAACAAGATCGGGCAGAAAGCCGATACTTGTTACAATAGTTTACAAATCACCCAGCCTTGTCACCGAACTATGTCCGAACAGATGATCTCCCCAGAGACGCAAAACCCAGAAGCGATTACCGTTGAAGTGCAGCCCGTGCATATTCCTGAAGAGCATCGGGAAAATATCGGCCCCATGGATGACAACGTAGCCGAGAGTTGGCGCTACAATCCCCAAGTTATTAACGACTATTACCGTCGGCGACCTCTAGACGTTGTGGGGAGATTAATCGAAATTGCCCTACCGGTTTTATCTTTTGTCATCGGTATCTGGTGGGATAAACTGCGGGGAAAATCGCCAAAAAATGAAATTAGACGGGCCGTACAATTGCGGGAAATGTTGACCAAATTGGGACCGACCTATATTAAAATCGGTCAAGCTCTCTCTACCCGGCCTGATTTAGTACCGCCTTTATATTTAGAAGAATTAACCACTCTCCAGGATCAAATTCCCTCTTTTCCTAACGAAATTGCCTATCGTTTTATCGAAGAAGAATTAGGTTATTCTCCCGAAGAAATTTATGCAGAATTATCCCCCAATCCCATAGCGGCCGCTTCCCTAGGACAAGTTTATAAAGGTAAATTAAAAACCGGAGAGAGAGTCGCCGTTAAAGTACAGCGTCCCGATTTGATTCGCTGTATAACTTTAGATGTGTATATCATGCGTAGTTTGGCGGGTTGGGCGAAAATTAATGTTAAAAGACTTCGCTCCGATTTAGTGGCAATTACCGACGAATTAGCTGGTCGTATTTTTGAAGAAATTAATTATCTGCACGAAGGACAAAACGCCGAAAAATTCGCTCAACTTTATGGTCATATTGACGAAATTTACGTCCCCAAAATCTACTGGAAATATACCGGGAGACGGGTTTTAACCATGGAGTGGGTGGACGGCACAAAATTAACTAATATCAAAGAAATTCAAGCTCAGGGTATTGATGCCACCCACTTAGTTAATGTGGGGGTGCAGTGTTCTTTGCGTCAATTACTTGAACACGGATTTTTCCATGCGGATCCCCATCCGGGTAATTTATTAGCGACTCCTGACGGTAAATTAGCTTATCTTGATTTCGGCATGATGAGCAATATTGAACCCTATCAACGCTACGGTTTAATCGAAGCGGTGGTACATTTAGTCAACCGGGACTTTGAGTCTTTGGCCAAGGATTACGTTAAGTTAGACTTCCTATCACCAACTACCAATTTAGAGCCAATCGTTCCCGCTTTTTCGGAAGTTTTCGGTAATGCTTTAGGGGCGAGTGTGGCAGAATTAAACTTTAAAAGTATCACCGATAAAATGTCGGCGATGATGTACGAGTTTCCCTTTCGAGTTCCTGCCTATTATGCCCTGATTATTCGCTCGATGGTGACTTTAGAGGGAATAGCAATTGGCATCGATCCTAATTTTAAGGTACTGAGTAAAGCCTATCCTTATATTGCTAAACGTCTGCTCACTGATCCTTCTACGGAGTTGCGAGATTCCCTGCGGGATTTATTGTTTAAAGATGGTACTTTTCGCTGGAATCGTTTAGAAAATCTCTTGCGTAATGCTAAAGATTCTAATGATTTTAACTTCGAGAAAGTCACCGATCAAGCGTTAGATTTTCTTCTGTCAGACAGGGGTATATTTATCCGCGAAAAATTAGTTAATGAGTTAGTAAATACTCTCGATAATTTCGGCCGTCGCACTTGGTTTAATCTCACGGTTAATTTCCGGCAACAGGTGGGTTTAGCCGTTCAAGAAACTCCCCCAGAATTGTTAGGTGATGCTAAAAGTTTTGAGCATCTTCGCAACATCTTTAGTATTTTACAGGAAACAAAAGGATTCGATGCCATGGCTATGGTGCCAGTGATGACTAAACTAATCGCTAAACCGGAAACCCAACAGATGGGACAAAAAATTGCTGAAGGTTTGCTACAAAAATCCCTAGCGCGTTTGATTCGTTACCTAGTTCTCGAATTTGATACACCAAATCATCAGCAAAATGGAGAATTATCGAAAGCTTTACCTGCTGCTGATTAACCTCTACCAGTCCCACCGACTGCTCAAAATCTGAGCATTTCCCACAATAAATGCCGTGAAATTTATTTCACGGCTCCGAGAAAAACGCTAAACTGTTTTTAAAGTTTTTTTATCCTAACTGGTTAACGGGGTTTAAAGGTGACTTGTAAACCGTCACGAGGATGGGGAGTGGGGATAGTGGTGAGGGTGAGATCTTGATTAGGGAGTAATTGCCAATCGTATTTTTCTACTAAACGGACGGCTAAAATTTTCATCTCTAAACGAGCGAATTCCTTGCCAATACATTCGCGCAATCCCGCACCAAAGGGGATATATCCGTAGGGTTTTTCCTCGGCTAAAAAGCGATCGGGATCAAAGGTTTCAGGATGGGAATAAATATTATTATCTTTATGGGTATTGCTGATTTGATACTGCACTACCCATCCTTTCGGCAAATGATAACCGTTAAATTGACAGTCTTCTATTACCCGACGGAATCCTCCTCCCACGGGGGGAGTAAAACGTAAAACTTCCTTTAAAACGCGATCTAAATAGGTCATCTGTTTGAGGGTATCGACGCTTAAAGGAGTGGATAGATCAAAATTAGTTATTTCCTCAAGGACAAGCTGAAAAATATCGGGATGCAGTGCCATTTGTAGGCAGAAAGTGGCGATAGCGGAGGTTAAAGTTTCATGACCAGCAAAGAGTAATAATAGCACTTGATCCTTTAATTCCGCTAAGGATAAACTTTGACCGTTTTCGTCTTTAGCTTGTAAAAGGATAGCCAGAGCATCTTGGCCGGGGTCATCATTTTTTTGTCTTTCTAAAATGATAGTTTCGAGCGCTTGCAGTAATTCTTCTCGACAGCGTAATGCTTTGCCGAAAGCTGTCCAGGGAAGGGGAAGAGGAAGGGTAAATAGTCCCGCACACCAAGTATCAAAAACTTCTCCTAATTTGGTAGCAGAACCCTGGTCAAGACCGACAAATAATTTACAGGCGATATCGAGAGTATAGTTTCTTAATTCAGGATACCATGACAGGGTTTTTGCGGTTTGCCAACGCTCTAAATAGTGAGCGGTAATTGTTTCTACCGTAGGGATATAACTTGCTAGGGACCGGGGTTGAAAAGCTTGATAGATTAAACGACGACGGGAAGCGTGAACATCTCCCGTATGCACCGCTAAAGATGCGCTACCTAGGAGAGTTTTGGTACTTTTAGGCCAAGTTGCCGCAAAGTATTTATTCTCGTTGCTGAGGAGAAACCGGTTAGCTTCGGCACCGGATAAAATAATCGTGGGACTGCCAAAAATATGAGTGCGGAAAAGTTGACCATATTTATTATGACGTTTACTGGCAAAATCCCCATCGGTCAAAAAAGCGATTGTTTCTCCTAATAGGGGTAATCCGAAACTGCCGGGGGGTAAGGGTAAATCTTTGCTTATAGTCATCGCTGCCTCTAGGGTAAAACTAATCAGTTGCCGTCGATTAACCCTGTTTATTCTAACCTAAAGCACCGGAGAATTCATCCCCTAATCTAGCCTGACAATTAGCGATCGCAATTGAAAACGGTCAGTACCTAAGCAAAATTAATTACACATCTCACCAGTCAACAGTAAGAATTGCCGCCAATTGACATTTTTTAAGATCACCGCCATAATTAGCCATTGCTAATAATAACTCGCGGCAAACGATGCTTAAACCCGCAGAGAATCTCCCAGGATATCGTACCTAAATCCCGCGCCCAATCGTCGGCGGTGATGCACTGTGGGCCGTCTTTACCGATAAGTGTGACGATTTCCCCTGTTTTTACCTCTGGAATCTCGCTCACGTCAATCATTAACTGATCCATGGTTATCGCGCCGATTTGGGGTACTAAACGTCCTCTCAGGGATACTTTTAAACGATTGGAGAGATTGCGGGGAATTCCATCGGCGTAACCGATACCGACCACAGCAATACGGGTGTCTTTTGCCGCTATGTACTGATGACCATAACTCACTCCGGAGCCGGCGGCAATGGTTTTGACTTGGGCAATGCGCGCTTTTACTTGCAGCACCGGTTGCAAAGGGACTTTATCGGTGAGATGATCGGCGGGATAAAGACCGTAGAGAGCTAATCCGACTCTAACTCGATCGTAGTGCAGAGATCGATCGCTTAGGGTAGCGGCAGAGTTGGCTAAATGCAGACAGGGGGGATGATAACCTTTTGATCTTAGCTCGGCGATCGCTTGTTGGAATCTTTGCCGTTGTAACTGCATGATTTCGGGATTGGGATCGTCAGCCGTGGCAAAATGGGAGTATATACTGGCAATTTTCAGGTTAGGAGCCTCTAAAACCTGTTCGACGAATTTTGTGCCCTTTTGCCATGGTGTACCTAAGCGAGACATCCCCGTATCTAGTTTGATATGAACCGGCAGCCGCTGCTCTAAGCGTCTCATAACGGTGGCAAAAATTTGCACCTGTTCGATTTGTACCAGGGTGGGTTGCAATTGCCAATGGGCTAAGGCTGCCACTTCTTCCGGGGTATTGACTGCCCCTAAAATCATAATTGGGGCAACGATTCCCGCTTCCCGTAGTTCGATACCTTCCCCGATAGTCGCGATGGCTAAAGATTGCGCCCCGGCTTCTAAAACGCTGTTAGCCACTTTAACTGCCCCATGTCCGTAAGCATCGGCTTTAATTACCGCCATTAATTCCGTTTTTGGGGCTAATAAGGCCTTGACTTTTCGCACGTTTTGTTGTAATGCCGAGCGCTCGATCTCTACCCAAGCACGATAGCGAATTACTTCCGACAATTGATAATCATGACGGTTTTTGGGCGGATTGATAATTTTTGGTTCGATGCTAAACGTCACTCGCTCACTCCTTTGCACACATAACCCAATTTATACCAAAAGAAAACCGAGAGGGCTAGGAAAGAAGCCTGAAACTCTTCTGGATTTCCCCCTTTTTCCCTGTGGGATCTGGGTTTTAAGATGAATGGGATGTTAGGAAGTTCCCGAAAAAATTGGCAGTTAGGGTTATAAAGTCTAGAAACTAAGTACCTAAAAGCTTTTAGCTTAACCAATTAGGTTTTAGATTCGATCGAGTGACAAGAAAATGGCGAAGTTTTCACCTAACACTATCTCAGTGGTTGGACAGAAGTGAAGTTAACTATAGGGTAAGGAATGCCAAAAAGCCTAGACTTAAGATAAAATTATATCCAACCAGATGCAGTATAGGAGTTTACCCAATGTCTAACGAAACTGTTACTTATTCCCTAGAAGCTGTCCTAACAAGGATTGAGGGGAAGATTGACAAAATCGATGAACGGTTAACCAAAGTAGAAATAGGAGTAGCCACTTTAACTGAAAAGGTTGAAAGCATCGACAATCGGCTCAGATCGGTAGAGGGAACCCAAAAAAATCAGGTCTGGACATTGATTATCCTTTTGGGAAGTGCCATTTTTACGGCCGCTTGGAAAGTATTTTTTTCCAGTAATATCTGATCTCTCTAATCCTCAACAAGACTACAGTTAAACGAACCCCAAAAGATTAACCGCTCCTGAAAGAAAATTTTCTTAAAGCTAGACTTAAGATAAAATTATCCCCAACCAGATGCAGTATAGGATTTTACCAAATGTCTAACGAAACTGTTACTTATTCCCTAGAATCTGTCCTCACAAGGATTGAGGGAAAGATCGATAAGATTGATGAGCGGTTGACAAAAGTAGAAATAGGATTAACCGATCTCAAAGGGGATATTAAAGTGTTAGACGAGAAAATCGAAGGCATCGACAATCGGCTAAGATCGGTAGAGGGAACCCAAAAAAATCAGGTCTGGACATTGATTATCCTTTTGGGGAGTGCCATTTTTACGGCCGGATGGAAAGTATTTTTTTCCAGTAATATCTGATCTCTCTAATCCTCAACAAGACTACAGTTAACCGAACCAAAAAAGATTAACCTCTCCTGAAAGAAAATTTTCTTAAAGCTAGACTTAAGATAAAATTATCCCCAACCAGATGCAGTATAGGATTTTACCAAATGTCTAACGAAACTGTTACTTATTCCCTAGAAGCTGTCCTCACAAGGATTGAGGGAAAGATTGACTCGCTTGAGAAGCGGGTTAACGAAAGATTTGACAAGGTAGAAGATCGGTTAACCAAACTAGAAATAGGAGTAACTGATCTCAAAGGGGATATTAAAGTGTTAGACGAGAAAATCGAAGGCATCGACAATCGGCTCAGATCGGTAGAGGGAACCCAAAAAAATCAGGTTTGGACATTAATCATCCTTTTGGGAAGTGCCATTTTTACTGCCGCTTGGAAAGTATTTTTTTCCAGTAATATCTGAGTTCTCTAATCCTCAACAAAACTACAGTTAACCGCTCCTGAAAGAAAATTTTCTTAAAGCCTAGACTTAAGATAAAATTATCCCCAACTAGATGCAGTATAGGAGTTTACCCAATGTCTAACGAAACTGTTACTTATTCCCTTGATGTCGTCCTCAAAGAAATTAAAGACAGTATCAAGGAAGTTAGCCAGAAATTCGATAAGATTGATGAACGGTTTGATCGATTAGATAATCGCTTAACAAAACTTGAGATAGGACAAGCCGATCTCAAAGGGGATATTAAAGTGTTAGACGAGAAAATCGAAGGCATCGACAATCGGCTCAGATCGGTAGAGGGAACCCAAAAAAATCAGGTCTGGACATTGATCATCCTTTTGGGGAGTGCCATTGTTACGGCCGGATGGAAAGTATTTTTTTCCAGTAATATCTGATCTCTCTAATTCTCAACAAGACTACAGTTAAACCAACACAAAAAGATAAAACCTTGTTTCTGGTTGACAGGATTTCCTAAGTGGGTGGGTGGAATTAAATATAAGATGAACGTAGGTTGGGCTTCGGCCGTGAGCTCAGCCGAACGGTTGAAGCATGAAACCCAACGCCTGCATGGGTTACGAAGTGCGCTAACCCATCCTACTTTCTAATTGCTTACTTGCCAATACAAAAACGGCTAAAAATGCGGTCGAGTACCGATTCAGTTACTTCTTCGCCGGTAATTTCTCCTAAGGCTTGAATGGCAGTACGCAGATCGATCGACCAAAAATCAAAAGGCAAATCTTGGTCAATTGTTTTTTTGACCTGTTGCAAAGCAATTTTCGCCCTAGTTAAAGCGGCCGCTTGTCGTTGATTAATGGCTAAATCCAAATTAGCCGCCTGTAGTTCTTGATTTTGTACAGCATTAATAATAGTTTTTTCTAAGTCTTCAATACCCTGATTTTGAGCGGCGGATAGCTTGACAACTCGCTCAATTTCTGCTGGGTAAATTACAGTTTCTGGATTAACCAAATCAATTTTATTAATCACTAAAATTAATCGGCGATCGCTGACAGAGCGATAAATTTCCTCGTCCTCCTCGGTCCACCCTGACTCTGCGGAGACGGTTAAGAGAACTAAATCAGCAGACCGGGCCGTTTGACGGGAACGTTCCACCCCAATTTGTTCAACTCGATCGCTGGCCGAGCGAATTCCTGCCGTATCGAGGACTTGTACAGGAATTCCCGCCACAACTAGCTGAGATTCGACAATATCGCGGGTAGTGCCGGGTAAATCGGTGACAATCGCTCGATCGCTCCGACTCCAAGCATTTAACAAACTGGATTTACCCACATTCGGCCGCCCCACGATCGCCACTTTCAGCCCACTACGCAGCAATTCCCCGCGCTCGGCCGTAGCTAAAATTAAATTTACTTGACAAAAAACCTGTTCTATGCTAGAGAGAACCGCCTCGTGATCCAAGGGCGGTAAATCCTCTTCAAAGTCAATACGGGCCTCAATTTCGGCCAAAATATCGAGACAGGTGGCACGCAAATGGCGAATCGGTTGAGCGAGTTTCCCCTGTAAACCAGCGAGGGCAAATTGTGCCGCTTGGGGAGAACGCGCCCCAACGAGATCGACGACGCTTTCAGCTTGAGTTAGGTCAATTCTGCCGTTAAGAAAGGCACGCAGGCTAAATTCCCCCGCTTGGGCCAAACGCGCCCCATTTTCTAGACATAACTGTAACACCTGTTGTACGGGCATAATGCCGCCATGACAGTGAAATTCCACCACATCCTCGCGGGTGAAAGAGCGGGGCGCTAACATGAGCAACAGCAAAGCTTCATCGATAATTGCTTGACTTTGGGGATGTCGGATATAACCGTAGAGAAGACGATGACTTTCCCAGGGTTGACGGTTGGTGGTATGAAAAAGCCGACGCGCGATCGCCACTGCCTGACTACCGGATAAACGGACAATACCGATGCTACCCTGTTGCGGAACGATCGCCGTAGCGATGGCGGCGATCGTATCCCCGGTGTTTAACATCTCTTAATTACTCCTTGCTAAAATTGAAGTTGGTATCAATTTTGTCAGCATTTATGCCCGAAAATATGCGCTCACGGTCATTAAAAGCGAGAAAAAGCGGCAAATATTCGAGTAATCGCTTACTGCGATTTTTACGCTATTGGTATATTCGCTTAATGCGATTACAAGGACATCCTAGGGAAATTGCCAGGGGTTTTGCCTTGGGAGTTTTTTCGGGATTTTTCCCGTGGATGGGCCTTCAAATCATCGTCGCTATCTTTTTAGCCACCCTATTTCGTGCCAACAAAATCGCGGCTGCTGCCGGTACTTATATCAGCAATCCCTTGACCGATCTGCCAATTTTCCTGTTTAATTATAAATTAGGAGAGTTTATTCTTGGTCAAAGCGGGCGATCGAATCTGGGCGACATTTTTCAAACTAATCAAAGCTTCACCGAAAAGTTAGCTAGTTCTGGCGGCCAATTTCTTTTAACCCTGTTTTTTGGTTGCTTACTATCAGCGACGGCATTTGCTACGATAACCTATTTTGTTAGCTATCGCCTAGTTCATCAACGGTATCACCGGCGACAAACAGGGAGAAAACGTCGATAAAGTGGGTTAGTTTTGCGGATTATTTACTGAATTTTTGAGCCAATCATTTTTTACCCACACCATCCCCGGACGATGTGGGCTAAATCGGGCTAAATCCCTTCTTTTCTAGCTAAAAGGACGGGACAATTGACATTAACCCGCACATAATCCGAGAGGGAAGTACCGAGAAGACGATCAAGATCCGGTAAACTCTTAGCCACGGAAGGACGGCGATCGGGCGAACCCAAAAGTAAGAGATCCACATTATAATCATCGACGAGTTTGCAGAGTTGTTCCCCCGGTTTACCCCCCGTCACCACGCAGCGATAGGGTATATTCATCCGTTTTACTTTTGCTACTGCTGGCCCTAAAATCGGGTTTTCTTCCATTTCTTTGGGGGAAGTGGGCGCAAATTCTGGTTTTAAGTCGGGGTTGACGCGGGCCAGAATTAACTCTGCTGAAGGATAATCCCGCAGGAGATAAATAGCCAGATCGAGAGCTAAATCAGCCGAGCTAGACTTATCGAGAGCTACCATCACTTTTTTGATTTTTTTGACGTAAATATCGTCTTTTACCAATAACATCGGGTGATTAGTCAGTTGAAAGACGTATTGACTGACGGAATTTTCTAGAATTGCCTCCAGTCGCTTCAGTCCTCGGGAACCCATCAGGATCAAATCGGCCCCGATTTCGTCGGCAACTTGACAGACGGTATCTTTGGGATCTCCTTGGCGCAGAATCGTGGAGACTTTGCTGGGTTCAATTTTGACTTCTTGCAGGATTTTAGTCAGCATTTGGGTTCCCTCTTCCCATTTACTGGCCAGAGCTTCGGTGGTAATCTGAGGGGGAACAACCCGGAGAATGGTAATCGACGCTTTCCGGATAGCAGGGAGATCCATCAATGCTTGTAGCATTTCTTGGGTTTGACCTGCGCCGGAATCAGCGTATAGTATTTTCTCTAGCATAAGATTAAACTCGGTCTATGATCTTAATAGTTTTCGCTAATTTTCAGCATACTGCTAATGTTGTTCCCGAAATTTAACAACTTATTAAGCGCTTTTTCTTAGCTTAATGCGATGCCGCATTTGAGGGTATTTTAAGTATTTATGCTTAATTGACTAGAAATACTTGGCTCAAAATCATCGTGTCAAGCGTTCGTTTGTATTATATTTTGACCGCAATACTGGCGCTCTCTTTTAATCACAGCTAAATCGACCATTTAATTGATGATTATTCATGGTTAATTCTCCAGCAACCACGAGAATTTTTGATTTTTACAAGAGGTGTAGTTATGTCTTTATCAATTCGGGTAATTATCCTAGTAGCGACGACAGTTTATCAGACGTTATCTATTTGGTTAGAAGAACAAAAAGCACCGCCAGGTAATTTGATTAATCTGGGTAAATATCGCCTACATTTTTGTCTAGCGGGAGAGGCTAGTCCCACTATTATTATTGATCATAGTTTAGGGGGAATTGAGGGATATTTTTTGCTAGAAGAATTGTCCCAATTAGCTAGGGTTTGTATTTATGATCGAGCGGGTTATGGTTGGAGCGATTCTAGTCCATATCCGCGAACTAGCTACCAAATTGTTCAGGAATTAGATAAATTACTAACCCAAGCACAAATAGAGCCGCCTTATATTTTAGTTGGTGATTCTTTTGGCAGTTATAATGTTCGACTATATGCTCATCTCTTCCCAGAAAAAGTAGTAGGTTTGGTACTCACCGATGGTTTACACGACAAAGGAATGCTGAAAATGTCGCCAGCATTAAAGGCATTAAAATTATTTTTCATCTCTGGATTTTGGATGTCGATTATTGGCTCAATTTTAGGCATTATCCGAGTTCTGAGAGTTCTGGGAGTTTTTGAATTATTAAAACCAGAATTGCGTCGCTTTTCCCCAGATTCTTGTGATCGAGTTAAGCGTTCTTTCTGTCGCGCTAAACACTGGATGACGATGAGTAGAGAAATGCTTAATCTCGACCAAAGCGCTCGTCAGGTGAGTGAGGCTAACAATTTCGGTAATTTACCGATAGTTAGTATTAAAGCTAATTCTTTTTTTAAACCTTCCCTTTGGACTCGCTTTATTCCCCTCAAAAGTGCCAACCAACTCCGGGAGGAGATGCACCTAGAATTAGGCAAGTTATCTGGAGATTTTCTGCAAATACAAGCGGATAAAAGTGGCCATTTTGTCTGGATGGATCAACCGGATGTGATGATCGATGCGGTCAGAATTTTGCTTGACAAAATTAACTCTGTGTGCTAAGTAATAGGGTAAAATTAACTTTTTGGTTAGGATAGACGAGAGGCAACAGGCAAGAGATACTTAGATAAGTAGGTAGGCGTTAAAAATTATCAGACACCACCCTTATCAAGGGTAGGGTTGATTCATGAATCAACCCTACCTTATCAAGGGGAGCAGGGGAGATCGAACCTAAAATCCATTTTTAATTTAATTATAACGGCTCTTCTGGTTTTCGTGTGTTAATTTTTGTTATGAATTAAAGCAAGCAAACAGCTTAAGTCGAAGATGTTCAAAATTGGTAAATCCATAACTTATTCTTTTAATAAGCTTTATTTTG
>SFAQ01000099.1:0-6849 GCA_007096525.1 Microcystis wesenbergii Mw_QC_B_20070930_S4
TTACTTGTGACCAGGTCAAAGAATTTTGTGGACATCAAGAGTCTCGTGAAGAAACTAGGAGCAGATTTTTATGAGTGCTACTCCTTATCATTCTTGGGAGAGGGGATTAAACGAGCATAGCAAGGGACTGTTAAGACAATTTTTTGCCAAGGTAACGAATTTGAAAATTGTTACGCCAGAGCAGGTAGAAAGAGCCGTAAACTTGATTAACAATCGTCCTCGAAAATGTCTTGACTATCGTACCCCGAATGAGGTATTCTATGAAGGTAGATCAGACAGTGATGCAATTCAGACTTGAATCGGCCAAGCTTTTTCTAATCGTCTCAATCGACACTTGTTCAACTACTTTTAGTTCTACCATTTTATCCGCCAGCATTTGAAGAGTCCAACTACTTTTTCCCCTTCGGGTTTCACTACAAGCAATCGCCATTAGATAGGCTTCTTTTTCCCCATCAATTATTCTCGGACGACGTTTTTTTGGCTCTCGTCGATTTAGGGCTGATTCTATCCCTTCTTCAACAAACCTTTTTCTGAGCCTTTCAATAGTCGCATGACCAATATTTAATGATTCACTAATCTTACTATCTGTCCATCCTCCTCCTTCTTGATTAATATCTGCCTTCAGTAAAATTCGGGCATGATTTATTTTATAAGCTGCCGTTTTCCCTTTGTTAGTTATTTTTGACCGATCGCTTCTTTCTGATGGGGTTAAATCCACAATATATTTTTTAGATGGCATTTTTTGGTCGCTCAGTTTTAGTTAACAATACAGGGACCATCTCATTTATGCAAGTGAGTAATTAGGGCTTGCTGAAAAAATCTGAAAACCTTGTTGGATAAGGCTTTTAGACTTTTTTTTCCTCAAAAAGTGCCGACCATTGGAGGGATCGGGGGTAAAATTCCTGGACTTTTTCCCTGAAAATTAGGTAACTGACTACCTCAAAATCGGTAAAACCCTACACCCCCCCTGCCCCCACGAAAAACTTTTTCAGCAGCCCCTAATTATACTTGTCCCTAAAACTGGTTTCTAGCAAGACTTTCAAAATAGCTTGACATAAAACCTGATTTAGGGGTTACAAAGGTGAGATGCTCCCAACAATACAGCTTAATCATCATCTACTAACGTCTTCTTAGAGCGGTCTCGCAGAGCGAGTGCGGCGGCAACGCCGCTATCGTGACCGGCTGAAGTCTTTTTTCAATATTACCGAAAAATTGGGTTGAAAGCCTCGCCCTTTTAGGGCGACTTGATCTGATGTATGATATTAAGAATAGCGGGCAGGGTAAGCAACCGCTTAAAAAACCCAGTCATCGCCGGATGAACGCACCGTTCGGCAAAAGCTCACGGCTGAAGCCTTGAAAACTAGAGTTATGGGGTTCTATAGGGAAATGCTCCTCTAGGTAAAAATTCTCAGCACCAAGTACCAGAGAAACCAAGTATTTTAGAGGTTTTGAACTGTATCGTAGGGCATAGGAGAACAGGCTTCTGTAAGGTCGCGAAAGTCTGAGGAGAGAACCACCTCTGAGTTGGGATTTCGCCAGGAATCTAATTCAAGTCCACATCGTTGAGCCAGAAATTCTCAGCAGTGATGCTAGAAGAATCCACGTCCGTTTACGGCGTGGGGTATGTCAACTCTTTTTCGTTCCTCAATACAAACTTGATGACCTACTAGGCAATAGTCCCTGAATATAACCTCGTGTCAGTCCTTTTCCTGTAGCTTTATAGGTTTCTTGGCATAAATTCAATGAATAATGCCAAAACCAACGACAACAACCAAAGCTTTTTGCTAAGGCTATTTCTTGCTCGGTATTAGGCTTAAGTCTGAATTTGTCCGCTTTGTACATAGTTGTTATCAAGAAACTATATTTATGATAACATAGTTTTTGAGGAATTGTCTATATACAAAGTCAGCATTCATCCCATCGCTTTTAGCGATGGGATGAATGCTGACATTCAGTTAAAAAACGAAGATTAAACGTAAATGCCAATTATTAGCCGTTTCTCTCTCGATTTCGATGCGACGGATAAACTCGCGAAAATAAAAACGGCGCTCGATTTCCGATAAATCTCGCCAAAATTGCGGAAAAGCAACGGCACGAGCGATAATAGTCAGGTTATCGGGGGGTAATTGGTCTAAACGTCCTTGTATCTGCGCGATCTCGTTTTTCAGTTTATAGGCCCTGAGATTAGCCGTTTCTTGATCTAAAATTCCCGCCGCTTCTAGGGAGGGCAATTGCGACAAAATATCGTTTTTTTGCCCTATTTCCTCGCTCATTCCCCGTTTGATCGCCTCTAAATCAGGTAAAGATATCTGAGCGATCGTCGGCGGTAGGTCTTGACAAATGCGCTCGATTGTGCTCTGAAGAATTTTTTCATAAGCGATCGCCGAACATTTTTTTGTCCGGGGACATTGCAAAGGTCGCAAATAGAGGTATTCTGTGCCTTTTCCTCGCGCTGTCACTTTGGTAATCGTCATCCCCGATTGACATTGATTACAGACGACTAAACCCGCTAAGGAACGCGGGGCGCTGGCACTGCGGGGGGGTAATTTGCGATTATTTCTCAGGATGCGATCGATCTGGGCCGCTTCTTCCCGGGAGATAATCGGGGTGTGGGTATCGGGGATAATATCTTGACCGAGATAGCACAAATCGCCGCGATAAACAGGATTGGTCAGCCATTTATGGGCAGTAGCTATCGATATCTTTTTGCCGTAGCGTTTTTCTAGATAGCGCACCGTGGAACCCAGGGAAGCGGAAATCAAAAAGCGATCAAAAAAGTCTTTGACTACTGGTGCGGTACTGCGATCGAGTATATAACGCTCCTTGCCACGACGATAACCGTAGGGTGCTTTTCCGGGGGGAGGCAAAGCTTGCAGACGATTGTGAGCGTGACCTGCTTTTAAACGGTTACTTAGTTCTTTTTTTGATATTTCTTGCAGAATATTGGCAAAATTAAGCTTATAATCTGGTTCTTCTAGGGCAATTATATCTATGTCGAGGGCTTCTAAGGATTGTAAAATTTTGCTAACTTCCGTGCCATTGTCTCCCAATTCTGCTAGACGACGCAAGATCAGCAGTCGGGGGGGGGTTCCTTGACAATCGCGGAGCAGTTGCTGCCGTTGTGAGCGATCGCCAAAATCCTGATACACTTGTTCGGGAGAATAGGCCCAAATCGAGTTATCCGGGGGACTATCGAGCAGGGGGTTAGTATAGGTGTAGGCGATAATTTTCATGCTTTCCCAAAATTCTTGTCTAGATAAGCTGTTAAGCATCGATAACAGTTATCTTAATGGTGAGATAGGAATTTTTCGTTTTGGGAAGTTGGTTGTAGATACCTGTTTGGTGTTAGGATAACTTACGGTGTCGCGATTATAACTCGTCTAGAGATGTGAGTAAAACCGTCTATTCGTGATAGTATGTAGTTAGACTTCCACCATTTGGGAGAGGCAAACTATGATAGATTATAATTTAGATGCGGCGCATAGCATTCTCTATATGCAACCTAAGTCTGCGCTCGCGGCGGAAGATTTTGTTAAAATTGCGGCGGCAGTGGACACCCACATTGAAGCCACTGGTGGCCTTGCTGGCGTAATCATTGAAGTCCCTACGTTCACTGGTTGGGAAAGTTTTGGCGCCTTGGTCGCTCATTTCCGGCTGATACGCGACCATCACAAGTACGTCAGTAAAGTGGCCGTAGTGACTGATTCGACTTTGGTTAAACTGATCGAAAGTCTGGCTTCCCACTTTGTCTCGGCTGAAGTCCGGCAGTTCCCTTGGGGTGAAACAGAGGTAGCGACCCAATGGGTATTGGGCGACTCCTGATTCTCTTCAGGTCGACCGGATAGGCTTTGAGGTTTGTTGTCATCTTCAAGACCAGAGAAAATCTACATCTCTACACTACCGCTAGTGGTCTCCTGTTTAACTGATATACTATCTGGGGACTTAACAAAATTAAGTCCCTATTGTGTTGTTTTGAGCAACTGAGTTGAAGACAGAAATGCCGAGCGCTTCCCTTACCAGTCTGGACTACTATGACCGGGTGAATCCTGACCTATTGCGCTTATTACCGCCAGATGCCTCAGTGATTGTGGAAGTGGGTTGTGGCACGGGCGCGTTGGGGCAGTATTATAAGAAAATTAATCCAAATGCTAATTATATTGGCATAGAACTGAATGCCCAAGCGGCCGAAATTGCGAAAACTCGGTTGGATCAAGTCATTGTGGGCAATATCGAAGCATTGGATTTAGGGACTATCATTCTGCCCAATAGCGTAGATTGTTTGATTTATGGTGACGTTTTAGAACATTTACAAGACCCCTGGCGAGTATTAAATCAGCAAATTACTTGGCTGCAACCCGCCGGCCAAGTCCTAGCCTGTATTCCCAATATTCAACATTGGAGTATTCTAATTAATCTGTTAAGAGGGGTCTGGGAATATGAAGATGAAGGGTTATTAGACCGCACTCATTTGCGTTTTTTTACGTTATCGAGTCTTAAAAAATGGTTTGCTGAAGCAGGATTACAAATCTATGAGATTCAGACACGAGGACAGAAAAATGAGAATTTTCAAACTGCTCAAAAACTATTGGCTCCCACCCTTCAATCCCTCGGCATTAATGCCGAACAATTTGCAATTCAAACAGGAGCCGTTCAATATGTAGTCAGAGCCTTAAAATCTACCCAACCACCTCGCCCTTTACTGATTCAAACGATGATTATGGCTCCCCTCGCCTGCGATCGCGTCCGGGTCTTAGAACCGGATCAATTCAGTGCCACCATTCCTGGTGTAAGAACCGTTTCCAGTGTTAAATCGGCGGATTTAGGCATTGCCCGACCGGAGGAGGGAAAAATCTTTATTTGGCAACGGGGGTCTTTGCAACTGGATGAACTTGCCAAAATTCAAGCCCTTTTGGCCAAAGATTATTTAATTATTGCCGAAATGGATGATGATCCCCATCGTTGGCCAGAACATGAACAAAATCAATTTTTAACCTATCGGGCTTGTCATGGGATTCAAACCACCACAGAGCCGTTAGCCGAATTTTTTCGCACCATTAATCCCAATGTGGCTGTTTTTCCCAATCAATTGGCCTATCTTCCCCCCCAAAGGGAATATCCCCAAAATAATACCGTTAAGCTCTTTTTTGGGGCCTTAAATCGTCAAGCAGACTGGCAAGCTATTTTACCCACCCTCAATCAAGTCTTAGCCGACTACGGGGGGGAACAAATCTCTGCCCAGGTGATTCATGATCGAGAATTTTTTGAGGCATTAGCCATTACCAATAAAGTTTTTGAACCCTTTTGTGATTATGAGCGCTATCAAGCCCTATTAAGAACCTGTGATATTGCCTTGTTGCCCCTCAATCCGACAGCATTTAATAGTATGAAATCTGATTTAAAGTTTATTGAATGTGCGGGTCATGGCGTGACCGTTTTAGCTAGTCCTACGGTGTATAAAGCGTCTATTCAATCCGGTGAAACGGGTTTAATTTATGATTCTTTAACTGAATTTTCTGCACAATTACGACAATTAATTGAAAATCCTTCTTTTCGGCAACAACTGGCTAACAATGCCTATCAATGGGTCAAGCAAAATCGCTTACTGGCTCAACATTACCGCCAGCGACGGGATTGGTATTGTCAGATGCGGGACGAATTACCCCGTTTAACCCAAGAATTATGGCAACGGGTTCCGGAGTTCCGTCAGAATGTTAACTAGGGTTTGCGGCAAAAAGTTTGTTGGTGGGGTTAGGAGTCGGTCGTCGGTCGTCGGTCGTTTCAGGCTTTGTTGCCCTCTCTTTTCGTACCATTTTTATACTACAAAAAGGATAATGCAAGGTTTTTGAGAGTCCCAATCCGATATTCGCAGCATGAACATCGGATTTTAACAGGTCAAAAGCCTTATTTTAAAAGGGTTTTACCATTATTCAGCCAACCCTAACTAATCTTCTTTCATTCATAGGTAAGCAGGACAAAGACCCTAGCCAAATGGCAGCCAAAGGAATAGAGTGGTTATGGCAATGGCAGCAAGAGAGGAAATTATATCATCATTCATTTATTGATTGATTGGTTCATGCTTCGATTTCTCTCATTGCTTGATCAATTCCTTCTTTAACTTTGCTCAATCCAGTCAAAAAGTATTGCCAATGACCGTGTTTGCCGTCGGTATTAATGGCATTACACCAGCGTTTGGCCGCTGCTTCCTTCACTTCCCTCAGTTCGTCCCATCCTTTAGTTTCTAGGATTAAATAGTTAGATTTAGCTGTCTTCAGACGGATAATAAAGTCTGGGATATAATCGTGGTATTCCCCATTATGAAAATAGGGAATAGTAAACCCTAAGCGTTCATTTTTAACAAAGGCTGCAGTGGCGGGATGATTGTCAATAATATAGGCGGCTGCCTGTTCCCATTGCTCAGTATCAGCCACCACACAGTTAAGGTGAGACTTGACCACCTCTCTCACTGGTTTGCCGGTGAAGAAGTTAATATCATCGGTTGAACCGTTGCCTAGATGTGCCTCATATTTGGGGATTTCGGGAGCTTCTCCAGCGCCGGTGTCGGGATAAATGGACTCCGAGAGTTTTTCAATTACCCAACCGTAATAGGGGGAAAGAAACAGATCAAGAATGTGAGCGGGTTCTACTACTTTAACCTTTTCCGTTAGGTAGCGATCGCAGATTTTTCTTAATTGGGGAAACAAGACATGAGGGGGTGCTTGACATTGCTCGGTTGGGAGCATCTCACCTTTGTAATAAGTAGAAATGCTTAATGAACTCAATAAAAAAGTTAAAAAAGGCAACCATTTAGATAGGCAGAGCGATGACGAAGGACTTGCGGTACATTACCAG